>NZ_VFOP01000001.1:2400000-3000000 GCF_006716185.1 Ornithinicoccus hortensis
ACGCGTCTGGTCGGGGGTTGGGGGTGGCGTGCTCGTTGAGGGTGAGGATGCCGAGGGTGACGGTGAGGGTCAGGAGGGCGGCGCCGAGCATGTGGACGAGGACGAGGAACTCGGGGAGGCCAGCGAGGTACTGGGTGTAGCCGATCAGGCCCTGGGCCAGCGAGATCAGCATGACGTAGCCCCAGATCTCCCGGGACCGGCGCGCGTCGGGGACCAGGGTGGTGGCCACGAGCATCGCGAGCACCAGGCCGATGAAGAGCATCACGGAGTCGGCGTGCAGCCAGGAGATGGTCCGCGGGTCGAAGCCGAACCGGGCCGGGTCGTTCGCGTCACCGGAGTGCGGCCCGGAGCCGGTGACGACCGTCCCGAGGACCAGCACGGCGACCAGGACCAGGGCGGTGAGCCAGCCGAGGCGCTGCACGATGACCGGGACGAGGCTGCGGGGCGGCCCGTCGGGTTGGCGCTCGCGCCACACCAGGGCGGTGCTGATCGCGACCAGGCCCATCGAGATCAGGAAGTGCGCCATGACCGTGGTCGGGTGCAGACCGGTGCGCACCGTGATGCCGCCGAGCACTCCCTGCAGGACGGTGAATCCGATGATCAGGCCGGCGAGCAGCGGCAGGCCCCGGCGGTGCCGAGCCCAGCGCCAGACCCCCACGACCGCGGCAAGGGCGGCGAAACCCACCAGGATGCTCAGCATCCGGTTGCCGAACTCGATGTAGGGGTGGTAGCTGGCCGAGTCCTCCAGGACCGGGGTGTAGGAGCCGGGGTGGCACTCCGGCCACGTGGGACAACCCAGGCCGCTCCCGGTGAGCCGGACCAGGCCGCCGGTGACCACGATGAGCACTTGGAGGACCAGGTTGGCGAGCAGGATCCGGCGCAGCCAGGGGGAGGTGGGGGTCACTGCCTCATGGTAGGTCAGTCGCTCCAGCGCAGGACGCGGGTCACCAGCAACGAGGTGCCGGCCGCCCAGACCAGCAGCACCAGGGCAGCGACGAGGTCCAGCCGCCCCTCCACCAGGGCGGCGCGCATGCCGTCGCCGAGCGCGCCGGACGGCAGCATCCGGGCGATCGGGCCAAGCGCGCCGGGGAGCTGCTCGGTCGGGACGAGGACACCGCCACCGGCCACGAGCACGATCCAGATCAGGTTGGCCAGGGCCAGCACGCCCTCGGCGCGGAGCGTGCCACCAAGCAGGAGCGCGAGACCGGCGAAGGCCGCGGTCCCAAGGAGGCCGACGAGGAGCGCCAGGGGGATCCCGACGGGGTCCGGGCGCCAGCCGAGCGCCAGCGCGGTCACCCCGAGGACCAGGAGCTGGACGGCGAGCACCACCAGCACAGACAGCGCCTTGGCCGCCAGCAGCCCGGACCGGCCCAGCGGCGTGGTGCCGAGCAGGCGCAGCACGCCGTAGCGGCGTTCGAAGGCCAGCAGGATCGCCTGACCGGTGAAAGCGGTGGACATCACGGCCATCGCGGCGACACCCGCCGCGGCCAGGTCGACCCGTCGGCCGGACCCGAGGTCGGGGGTGGAGCCCATCGCCAGCCCGACCAGGGCCATCAGCGGCAGGACCACCGAGACCAGGAGCTGCTCGCCGTGGCGCAACAGGCCGGTGGCCTCGAACCTGGCCTGGGCCAGCACCCGTCGCGAGGGCGTGGCCGGACCGGCGTGTCCGGAGCGGGCGGTGTCGGTGCCGGCCGTCATCCCGCGTCCGCCAGTTCGGTCAGCGCAAAGTATGCGTCCTCCAGCTTCCCGTCGCCCGACACCTCGGCGACGGTGCCCTCGGCCACCGCGCGGCCGGTGGTCACAATCACCACGTGGTCGGCGAGCCGGTCGGCTTCCTCGAAGGAGTGCGTGGTCACCAGGACGGTCGCGCCCGCGGCGGCCGTCTCGCGGATCAGGCTCCAGACGTCCCGGCGGACGTGCGGGTCCAGCCCGGCGGTCGGCTCGTCCAGGAAGAGCACGTCAGGGCGGCCCACCAGCGCGGCCGCGAGCGCCACCCGCTGCCGCTGGCCCCCGGACAGCCGCCGGATGGTGGTGCCGGCGAACTCGGGGATCCGCAACGTCTCCGCGAGTTCGGTGACGTCGGCGGGCCGGGCGTAGAACGTGGCGAGGTGGTGCAGCAACGCCATCGGGCGCACCTGTTGCGGGAGCCCGCCGTCCTGCAGCATGACGCCCACCCGGGCGCGGTGCGCGGGGCCGGCCTGCCAGGGATCGGTGCCGAGCACCTCGACCCGGCCCGAGTCGGCGTGCTGCAGCCCCTCAGCGATCTCTACGGAGGTGGTCTTGCCCGCGCCGTTCGGCCCCAGCAGGGTGGTGACCTGACCGGGGGCGGCGGTCCACGACATACCGTCCAGGGCGCGGACCGAACCGAAGCGGCGGGTCACCTCGTGCAAGCGGATCACGAAGGGAAACTGTAGGCGACGACGGCGGGGGAGCAGGCACCGCGTCCCGACCGCCCGAGCACCCCCCCAAGGTTAGGCTTCCCTGGCTTGGTTCCGCCGGCGTAAATAGGTCACACTGGGCTTGTGTTTATTGCCGACGGCGCTGCCGAATCCCGCACGCGGGACCGCGTCCGTCGTGCCATCGGCGAGCAGGGGCCGGTCTCGGCCCGGGAACTCGCCAAGGTCCTGGGACTGACCCCGGCCGCCGTGCGCCGGCACCTGGACGCGCTGAGCGAGGCCGGGATGATCGCCGAGCACGAGGCGACGGTAGCGGGCGGGTCCCGCGGCCGTGGGCGCCCGGCCCGCAGTTTCGTCCTGACCGGGATCGGTCAGGAGCAGTTCGAGACCAGCTACGACGGTATCGCCACGGCCGCCCTGCGGTTCCTCGGCGAGCACGCCGGGGAGGACGCCGTGGTCGCGTTCGCCGAGGAGCAGGTCGCCGAGCTCGAGGAGCGCCTCGTGTCCGTGGTCGAGGCGGCGGGCGAGGACATCACGGCCCGCACCGAGGCGCTGGCCGCGGCCCTGTCGGCCGCGGGGTATGCCGCCAGTACCCGCCCTGTTGGTGAGGGAACGGGCCTGACCGGCATACAGTTGTGTCAAGGACACTGCCCGGTGCGCAATGTGGCCACCGAGTTCCGCCAGATCTGTGACGCGGAGACCGAGGCGTTCTCCCGACTGCTGGGCGTGCACGTGCAGCGCCTGGCCACGCTCGCCGGCGGCGAGCACGTCTGCACCACGTTCGTACCCACCGGGGCGCTGGCGGTTGCCCAGCGTCCCGACCCTGTCCATGCCCCACCGGCCACCGAGTCGACTCACGAAGAGAGGTCCTCGCGATGAGCACCAACATTGAAGAGCTGAACCCAGGTCTGAAGGACCTGGGCCGTTACGAGTACGGCTGGTCCGACTCGGATGCGGCCGGCGCCACCGCCCGGCGGGGCCTGGACGAGGAGGTCGTGCGCGACATCTCCCGGCTCAAGAACGAGCCCGAGTGGATGCTGGACATCCGGCTCAAGGCGCTGCGCCTGTTCGGCAAGAAGCCGATGCCGACGTGGGGGTCGGACCTGTCCGACATCGACTTCGACAACATCAAGTACTTCGTGCGCTCCACCGAGAAGCAGGCCACCACCTGGGACGAGCTGCCCGAAGACATCAAGAACACCTACGACCGGCTGGGCATCCCCGAGGCCGAGAAGCAGCGGCTGATCGCCGGCGTCGCGGCCCAGTACGAGTCCGAGGTCGTCTACCACCAGATCCGTGAGGACCTGGAGGAGCAGGGCGTCCTCTTCCTGGACACCGACACCGCGCTGCGCGAGCACGAGGACCTGTTCCGCGAGTACTTCGGCTCGGTCATCCCGGTCGGCGACAACAAGTTCGCCTCGCTGAACACCTCCGTATGGAGTGGCGGCTCGTTCGTCTACGTGCCGCCGGGCGTCCACGTGGAGATCCCGCTGCAGGCCTACTTCCGGATCAACACCGAGAACATGGGCCAGTTCGAGCGGACCCTGATCATCGCCGACGAGGGCTCCTCCGTGCACTACGTCGAAGGCTGCACCGCCCCGATCTACCAGTCCGACAGCCTGCACTCGGCCGTCGTGGAGATCATCGTCAAGAAGAACGCCCGGGTGCGCTACACGACGATCCAGAACTGGTCGAACAACGTCTACAACCTGGTCACCAAGCGCGCCACCTGCGCCGAGGGCGCCACCATGGAGTGGATCGACGGCAACATCGGCTCCAAGGTCACCATGAAGTACCCGGCCGTCTACCTGCTCGGAGAGCACTCCAAGGGGGAGACCCTGTCGGTCGCCTTCGCCGGTGAGGGCCAGCACCAGGACGCCGGCGCGAAGATGGTGCACGCCGCCCCGCACACCTCCTCGACCATCGTGTCCAAGTCGGTGGCCCGTGGCGGTGGCCGCACCTCCTACCGGGGCCTGGTGCAGGTGCTGGCCGGGGCCGCGCACAGCAAGTCCAGCGTGGTCTGCGACGCCCTCCTGGTCGACCAGATCTCCCGCTCGGACACCTACCCGTATGTCGACGTCCGCGAGGACGACGTCCAGATGGGCCACGAGGCGACCGTCTCCAAGGTGTCCGAGGACCAGATGTTCTACCTGATGTCCCGCGGTATGTCCGAGACCGAGGCCATGGCCATGATCGTGCGCGGGTTCGTCGAGCCCATCGCCCGTGAGCTGCCGATGGAGTACGCCCTCGAGCTGAACCGCCTGATCGAGCTGCAGATGGAAGGAGCCGTCGGCTGATGACCCTGGTCACCGACACCACCAACGCGCCCCGCGCGACCGACCACACCGACCCACAGTCCCAGGTGGGACGGGTGCCGGACGAGTCCCGTGCGGCCCGCACCCGGTCCTTCGACGTGGCGGACTTCCCGGTCCCCAACGGTCGCGAGGAGGAATGGCGCTTCACCCCGATCGACCGGCTCGGCGGCGTCTTCGCCGACGAGGCGACCGACGACCGGTCCGGCGACCACGCCGCGGACTTCGACGTCCAGGTGCCCGAGGGCGTCACCGTCGACAGACTGGCCCTGGGGCAGGCGCCCCGCGGCACCGTGCTGGTCCCGGAGGACCGCGGCGCCGTGGTCGCCTCCGCGAACACCGCCGAGGCGCTGCACGTCAAGGTGCCCGCCGACGCCGAGTATGCCGAGCCGCTGCGGATCACCGTCCACGGCAACGGCGCCGGTCGGCGCAGCAACGCCCACTACGTGCTGGAGACCGGTGCGCACAGCAAGGCGCTGGTCGTGCTCAACCACACCGGCAGCGCGGACCACACCGGCAACCTTGAGGTCGTCGTCGGGGACGGCTCCGACCTCACCGTCGTCTCCCTGCAGCAGTGGGAGGACGACGCGGTGCACCTGGGCCAGCACGAGGCCCGGGTCGGGCGCGACGCGACCTACAAGCACATCGCGGTCACCCTCGGCGGCTCCATCGTCCGGGTGAACAGCAACGTCACCTACGGCGGCAACGGCGGCAACGCCACGCTGCTCGGGGTGTACTTCGCCGACGCCGGTCAGCACCTGGAGCACCGCTCCTTCATCGACCACAACGCGCCGCACTGCGAGTCCCTGGTCACCTACAAGGGCGCCCTGCAAGGCGAGACCGCGCGCACCGTGTGGGTCGGCGACGTGCTGATCCGCAAGGAGGCCGAGGGGATCAACACCTACGAGCTGAACCGCAACCTGGTCCTCACCGACGGCGCCCGCGCCGACTCGGTGCCGAACCTGGAGATCGAGACCGGCGACATCGCCGGGGCCGGTCACGCCAGCTCCACCGGTCGCTTCGACGACGAGCAGCTGTTCTACCTGATGTCCCGTGGCATCGACGAGGCCGAGGCGCGCCGCCTGGTGGTGCGTGGCTTCTTCGCCGACATCATCGCCAAGATCGGCGTCCCCGAGGTCGTCGACAAGCTGATGACGGCCATCGAGGAAGAGCTGGCCAAGGACATGGGAGAGACGGTCCAGCCGGCATGAGCGCCCAGCCCGAGGACCGGGGATTCGTGCGGGTCTGCACCCTGCAGGACCTGCCGGAGGTCGGTGCGGTGCGCGCCGACTTCGACGGCAGGATGGTCACGATCGCGAGGGACTCCCGCGGGGAGGTCCACGCCTTCGACGACACCTGCACGCACGAGAACATCTCCCTGGCCGAGGGCGAGGTCGACGGCACCAGCATCGAGTGCTGGCTGCACGGCTCCCGGTTCGACATGGTCTCCGGGCGCCCGACCAGCCTGCCCGCGACGCAACCCGTCGTCGTGCACACCGTGAAGATCCAGGGCGACGACGTCTACGTCGCCATCAACGACTGAAGACCTGCCGGCACCACGGCATACCGACACAACGAGGACGAAGAACAGATGACCACTCTTGAGATCCGTGACCTGCACGTCAGCGTCGAGACCGAGGCCGGCCCGAAGCCGATCCTGAAGGGCGTCGACCTGACCGTGAACTCCGGTGAGACGCACGCCCTGATGGGCCCCAACGGCTCCGGCAAGTCCACCCTGGCCTACTCGGTGGCCGGCCACCCGAAGTACACCGTGACCAGCGGCACCGTGACCCTGGACGGCGAGGACGTGCTCGCGATGGGCGTCGATGAGCGCGCCCAGGCCGGGCTGTTCCTGGCCATGCAGTACCCGGTCGAGGTGCCGGGCGTGACGGTCTCCAACTTCCTGCGGTCGGCCAAGACCGCCGTCGACGGCGAGGCCCCGAAGCTGCGGCACTGGGTCAAGGACGTCAAGGAGGCGATGACCGCCCTGCGGATGGACACCTCCTTCGCCGAGCGCAACGTCAACGAGGGCTTCTCCGGCGGTGAGAAGAAGCGCCACGAGATCCTGCAGATGGAGCTGCTGCAGCCCAAGATCGCGATCCTCGACGAGACCGACTCCGGTCTGGACGTCGACGCGCTCAAGGTCGTCTCCGAGGGCGTCAACCGGGTCAAGGAGAACACCGGGCTCGGCGTCATGCTGATCACCCACTACACCCGCATCCTGCGCTACATCCAGGCCGATCAGGTGCACGTCTTCATCGAGGGGCGGATCGCCGAGTCCGGTGGGCGCGAGCTGGCCGACCGCCTCGAGGAAGAGGGCTACGACCGCTACCTCACGGTGCAGGCCTGAGCATGCCCGCCTTCACGGATGTGGAGTTGGCCCGGATCCGGGCCGACTTCCCCATCCTGTCCCGGACCGTGCGCGGGGGGCGGCCGCTGGTCTACCTGGACAGCGGCGCCACCTCGCAGAAGCCGGGATGCGTGCTGGACGCGGAGCAGGAGTTCTACACCCAGCACAATGCCGCCGTGCACCGGGGCGCGCACCAGCTGGCCGAGGAGGCCACGGACGCCTTCGAGCGGGCCCGGGCCGTCGTGGCCGGGTTCATCGGTGGGCGGCCCGGGGAGGTCGTCTTCACCAAGAACGGCACCGAGGCGATCAACCTGGTCGCGTATGCGATGAGCAACGCGGGCGCGCCCGGCGCCGTCGACGGGGCCGACCCGGAGGTGGCCGCCCGGCTGCGACTGGGGCCCGGTGACGAGATCGTGGTCACCGAGATGGAGCACCACGCCAACCTGGTGCCGTGGCAGGAGCTGGCCCGGCGCACCGGGGCGACCCTGCGATGGATCGGCGTCACGGACGACGGCCTGCTCGGCGACCCCGGCGAGGTGGTGGGGCCGCGCACCAAGGTGCTCGCCTTCACCCAGGTCTCCAACGTGCTGGGCACCGTCAACGACGTCGCCCCGCTGGTGGCCGCGGCCCGCGAGGTCGGGGCGCTGACCCTGGTCGACGCCTGCCAGTCCGTGCCGCACCTGCCGGTCGACGTGGCCGCCCTCGGGGTGGACTTCCTGGCGTTCACCGGGCACAAGGTCCTCGGCCCCTCGGGGATCGGCGTGCTCTGGGGGCGCACCGAGCTGCTGGCGGCGATGCCCCCGTTCCTGACCGGCGGCTCGATGATCGAGGTGGTCCGGATGGAGGGGTCCAGCTACGCCCCGCCGCCGCAGCGCTTCGAGGCGGGGGTCCCGGTGACCGCGCAGGCGGTCGGCCTGGCCACCGCCTGCGAGTACCTCGCCGAGCTCGGCATGGACCGGGTCGCCGCGCACGACCGCGAGCTGACGGCCTACACCCTGGCCGCACTGGCCGAGCGCCCCTGGGTGCGGACGCTGGGTCCCGCGGACCCGGCGCTCCGGGCCGGCGCGGTCGCGTTCACCGTCGACGGCGTCCACCCGCACGACGTCGGGCAGATCCTGGACGACCAGGGCATCGCGGTCCGCACCGGACACCACTGCGCCTGGCCGTTGCACCGTCGGCTGCGGATCCCGGCGAGCACCCGGGCCAGTTTCCACGTCTACACCACGACGGAGGAGATCGACGCCTTCGTCGCCGCGCTGGACCTGGTGCCCGGGGTCTTCGGGGTGAGCGCCTGATGGACCTGTATGCCGAGTTGATCCTCGAGCACTCCAAACGGCCGCAGCACGCCGGGCTGCGCGAGCCCTTCGACGCCGAGGTGCACCACGTCAACCCGACGTGCGGTGACGAGGTGACCCTGCGGGTGAGACTGGACGGCGACGTGGTGCGCGACGTGTCCTACGACGCGATGGGCTGCGCGATCTCGATCGCCTCCAGCTCCGTCCTGGCCGAGGAGACCATCGGGCACACCGTGCCGCAGGCCCTGGCCAGTTACCGGGCGATGCGGGCGATGCTGACCAGCAAGGGCCAGGATCCCGGCGACCCGCAGCAGATCGGTGACGGCGTGGCCTTCGCCGGGGTCTCCAACTACCCGGCCCGGGTCAAGTGCGCGCTGCTCGGCTGGGCGGCCTTCACCGATGCCCTCGCCCGAGCCGGCGCGGCCGTCCCTGACGCCGCCGACGTGACATCCTGAGAAGTACACGACCTCGTCCCTGAGGAGGAGCGATGAGCCAGACCGCCACCACCCCGCCCAACGTCGCCGATGTCGAGGAGGCCCTGCGCGACGTCGTCGACCCCGAGCTCGGGATCAACGTCGTCGACCTCGGCCTCGTCTACGGCGTGACCGTCGACGCGCAGTCCCACACGGTCATCGACATGACCCTGACCAGTGCGGCCTGCCCGCTCACCGAGGTGATCGAGGAGCAGATCGAGCAGGCACTGGAGGGCCTGGTCAGCAGCCACCGGATCAATTGGGTCTGGATGCCGCCGTGGGGGCCGGACAAGATCACCCCCGAGGGCCGCGAGCAGCTGCGCGCCCTGGGCTTCAACGTCTGAGACGCTGACCGGTCCCGGCGCGCCGGCGCCCCGGCTGATCGAGGTCGACCCCGCCCGGCTCGGGCGCTGGGTCGACGGCTTCGCCGAGCGGCACGGGACGCTGCGCTGGACAACTCCCGAAGGGGAGCCCGGCGTGGTCCGGCTCGTGGCCGACGACGGCTCGGTCGCGGACCTGCAGACCTGGCCGGCGCCCGACAGTGCCGCCGTCCCGACGTCCCGTCGCGAACTGGTGGGGTGGGGGAGTCCGCCGCAGACGCTGGGCCTGGTGCTGCTGCGCAGGGGCGGGTATGCCGTGGGCCGGGCGAGCGGGGACCGGCTGGTGGACCACAAGTGCGGCACCCGCTACGTGCAGTCCCGCACTGCCGCGGGTGGCTGGTCCCAACAGCGCTTCGCCCGGCGACGGGGCAACCAGGCGGACGCCCTGGTCGGCACGGTGACCGACTTGGTCCTGGACCGTCTCGGAGGTGCCGGACTGGAGGGGCTGGTGGCGGGCGGGGACAAGGCCCTGGTGCGCCAGGTGTTGGCGGAGCCCCGGCTGGCGGACCTGACCGGGCTGCCACGACGGGAGTTCTACGACATCCCCGACCCGCGCCTGACGGTGCTGGAGCACGCGCTGCGCCGGGGGCGGGCCGTCCGCGTCCGGCTCCGGGAGTCCGCCTCCGCGGTAGGCGACTGAGACCCGGCCGGGCGGCTGACGCGCCCGGCCGGGGAACCACCCACCGGCGGTCCCGGGTCAGCCCAGGTCGTCGGCCGCGAAGGTGTCGCAGGCGTTCGGGTCGCCGCTCTCGTATCCGGTCATGAACCAGTGCTTGCGCTGCTCCGAGGAGCCGTGCGTCCAGTTCTCCGGGGTGACCCGGCCCTGCATCTGCTCCTGGATCCGGTCGTCGCCGACCGCCTCGGCCGCGGACAGCGCCGAGGAGATCTGGTCCTCGGTGACCCGCTCGAGCATGGCGTCGGACTCGTCGCCGGTGCGGGTGCCGTCCGCGTGGGCGACCCACACGCCGGCGAAGCAGTCGGCCTGCAGCTCCACCCGGACCGCGCCGGACTCCGGGCCCTGCGGGTCCTGCTGGGCCCGGTTGAGCAGCCCCAGCTGGTTCTGGACGTGGTGGCCGTACTCGTGGGCCACGACATACATCTGGGCGAGCGGTCCGCCGTCGGCGCCCATCTGCTCCAGCTGCTGGAAGAAGCTGACGTCGATGTAGACCTGCTGGTCCAGCGGGCAGTAGAACGGCCCGACCTGGCTGTTGGCCGCGCCGCAGCCGGTCTGCACCGCCCCGGAGAACATGATGGTCTTCGCCGGCTGGTAGCCGTCGGCCGCGGAGTTCCAGTACTGCTGGACGCTGTTGACGGTGCCGATCACCCGGCAGTCGGCGTGCTCGTTGGCGTCCGCGCCGGTCTGGCAGTGCGAGAAGTCGCCGGTGGCGTCCTCCTGGTCGTCCACCACGTTGCTCGTGCTGAAGTTCCACGGGCCCTGCGCGCCGCCGATGCCGCCCCCGCCGCCGCCCAGGCCCTGGATGAGCATGTAGAGGATGACCAGGAGCAGACCGCCCACGCCGCCACCGACCGCGATGCCACCACCGCCGCGGCGGCCGCCACTTCCGCCCCCGCCGACCTGGGACCTGTCGAGCCGAGCATTCTCCTTGAACGTCATCCTGCCTCCGTGCGGGTGCGGATCCGGATCCTGGGTGTGACCCAGGATATGGCGGCGACAGAACAGTCGCGTCCCGCGTAGACTAACCAGTCGGCCCGTTTCAGACACGACATATGAGGAGTTGCAGTTTCGGTGATCGTGGCAACGGGTGTGGAGCTGCGTGCGGGCGCACGCCTGCTGATGGACGAGGTGACCTTCCGGGTAGGGCCCGGGGACCGGGTCGGACTGGTGGGGCGCAACGGCGCCGGCAAGACCACCCTGACCAGGGTGCTCGCCGGTGAGGGGCAGCCCGCCGCGGGCACGGTGACCCGGTCCGGGGAGGTCGGCTACCTGGCCCAGGACCCGCGGACCGGTGACCTCGACGTGCTGGCCCGCGACCGCATCCTGTCCGCCCGGGGGCTGGACACCATCCTGCGCGAGCTGCGGGTCGCCGAGGGGGCGATGGCCAGCGGGGAGGACACCGTCCGCGAGCGGGCGATGAACCGGTATGCCCGGCTCGACGCGGAGTTCGACGCCCGGGGCGGGTATGCCGCGGAGTCCGAGGCCGCCTCGATCGCCTCCAGCCTGGGCCTGCCCGACCGGGTGCTCGGCCAGCCGCTCCGCACGCTCTCCGGTGGTCAGCGGCGCCGGGTGGAGCTCGCCCGGATCCTGTTCTCCGGCGCCAGCACGCTGCTGCTGGACGAGCCGACCAACCACCTGGACGCCGACTCGATCGCCTGGCTGCGCGACTACCTGAAGACCTACCCAGGTGCCCTCCTGGTGATCTCGCACGACGTGGCGCTCATCGAGACCGTGGTCAACCGGGTCTTCCACCTGGACGCCAACCGCGGCGAGATCGACCAGTACAACATGGGCTGGAAGCAGTACCTGGTCCAGCGGGAGACCGACGAGCGGCGCCGCCGCCGCGAACGGGCCAACGCCGAGAAGAAGGCCGGTGCCCTGTTGGCCCAGGCCGACAAGATGCGGGCCAAGGCGACCAAGGCGGTGGCCGCGCAGAACATGGCCCGCCGGGCCGAGCGGCTGCTGGCCTCCGTGGAGCAGGAGCGGGTCAGCGACAAGGTCGCCAAGCTGCGCTTCCCGACCCCGGCGGCCTGCGGCAAGACGCCGCTGACGGCCGAGGGGCTGTCCCGGTCCTACGGTTCGCTGGAGGTGTTCACCGACGTCGACCTGGCCATCGACCGCGGCTCCAAGGTCGTCGTGCTGGGCCTGAACGGTGCCGGCAAGACGACGCTGCTGCGGATCCTGGCGGGGCTGGACGCACCGGACACCGGGGAGGTCGTCCCGGGCCACGGGCTCAAGCTGGGCTACTACGCGCAGGAACACGAGACGCTCGACGTCTCGCGGAGCGTGCTGGACAACATGAAGTCGGCGGCCCCGGACCTGGGGGAGACCGAGACCCGCAAGGTGCTCGGCTCGTTCCTGTTCTCCGGCGACGACGTCGAGAAGCCCGCCCGGGTGCTGTCCGGCGGGGAGAAGACCCGGCTGGCGCTGGCCATGCTGGTCGTCTCGGCAGCCAACGTGCTGCTGCTCGACGAGCCCACCAACAACCTGGACCCGGCCAGCCGCGAGGAGGTCCTGGCCGCGCTGCGCTCCTACGCCGGGGCCGTGGTGCTCGTCAGCCACGACGAGGGGGCGGTGGCCGCACTCGAGCCCGAGCGTGTGCTGTTGCTGCCCGACGGTGACGAGGACCACTGGGGTCCGGACTACCTGGACCTGATCGCCCTCGCCTGAGGGCCGCGACGAGGAGGTGAGGCGCCGGTGACGATCGGACGGGGTCAGGGACCGGGAGCGGTGGTCCGGGGCTTCACCAAGGACGGTGCGGTCACCGACCACCGGCTGCAGCGCGGCACGGTCCGGCGCGTGGCGGCATACGGCCGGAGGTTCCTTCCCCAGATCACGGTCTTCCTGGTGCTCACCGTGCTCGCCGCGGCCCTGGTCACGGCGGTGCCGCTGGTGCTGCGCGCGATCATCGACGACGGGGTGGTCCCGGGGGACCGGCGGGTGGTGATCGTGCTCGGCGGCCTCGTGGCGGTGCTCGCGCTGCTGGAGGCCCTGCTCACCGTGGCCATCCGGCTCTACTCGGCCCGGATCGGGGAGGGCCTGATCCTGGACCTGCGCAGCGAGGTCTTCGCGCACGTGCTGCGCCAGCCGATCGCGTTCTTCACCCGGGCGCAGACCGGCGCGCTGGTCAACCGGCTGAACACCGACGTGATCGGCGCCCAACAGGCGTTCACCAGCATCCTGTCCGGGCTGGTCAGCAACCTGGTGTCGCTGGCGCTGACGCTCGGCGTGCTGGTCACCATGTCCTGGCAGATCACCCTGCTGGCGCTGCTCCTGCTGCCGGTCTTCCTGGTCCCGGCCAAGCTGATGGGGGACCGGCTCTCCGCGCTCACCCGGCGGCAGATGAACCTCAACGCCGAGCTGGCCACCCGGATGACCGAGCGGTTCAACGTGGCCGGCGCCCTGTTGGTGCGGCTGTTTGGCCGCCCCGAGGAGGAGAACCGGGAGTATGCGGCACGCGCGGCCGGGGTCCGCGACGCCGGGGTCTCGATCGCGCTGAACCGGGCGGTGTTCATGGCCGGCCTGGCCATGGTCGCCGCGCTCGCGACCGCCCTCGTCTACGGGATGGGCGGGCTGATGGCCGTCGCCGGCCAGCTGTCGGTGGGCACGCTGGTGGCGATGGCCGCCCTGATCGGGCGCGTCTATGGGCCGCTCACGGCGCTGTCCAACGCCCGGGTCGACATCATGACCGCGCTGGTCTCCTTCGAGCGGATCTTCGAGGTGCTCGACCTCGAACCGTTGGTGACCGAGGCTCCCGACCCGACCGCAGTCCCCGATGGGCCGGTCGGGGTGGAGCTGGACGGCGTGACCTTCGCCTACCCCTCCGCCGAGGAGGTGTCGGTGGCCTCCCTCGAGCAGCGGCCGGGCGCGGAGCACGAGGACGGACGGCCCGTGCTGCGCGGGGTGACCGCCCGGATCGAGCCCGGCCAGCTGGTCGCCTTAGTCGGCCCCAGCGGCGCCGGCAAGACCACGTTGACCAACCTGGTCCCCCGGTTGTACGACCCGAGCGAGGGGACCGTCCGGGTCGGTGGGGTGGACCTGCGCGAGGTCGAGCTCGGGTCGCTGCGGGAGACGGTGGGCGTGGTCACCCAGGAGGCCCACATGTTCAACGACTCTATCCGGGCCAACCTGCTGTATGCCGACCCCGCGGCCACCGAGGACGCCATCTGGGAGGCGTTGCGGGCCGCGCAGGTCGAGGCCCTGGTGTCCTCGCTGCCGGACGGCCTGGACACGGTGGTGGGGGACCGGGGCCACCGGCTGTCCGGGGGCGAGAAGCAACGGCTCGCGCTGGCCCGGCTGCTGCTGCGCTCACCCCGGGTGGTGGTGCTGGACGAGGCGACCGCCCACCTGGACAGCGAGTCCGAGGCGGCCGTGCAACGGGCCCTGGACGCCGCGCTCGAGGGCCGGACCTCGCTGGTCATCGCGCACCGGCTGTCCACCATCCGGGACGCCGACCAGATCCTGGTCCTCGACCGGGGCCGGATCGTGCAGCGCGGGACGCACCAGGAGCTGCTGGCCGAGGGCGGGCTCTACCGGGTGCTGCACGACACGCAGTTCCGGGAGCAGCCCCGCGAGCGCCGGGGCTGACGGGCGAGGCCCACTGGTAGACGGTTGGGGGCACTGGTGGCACGGTCGACCGTGCTACCAGTGCCCCGAACGTTCTCCTAGTCGCGGACGGTGACACCTCCGGCAGCCGCGAACGGCTCCGGCACCGGGGCGCAGCCGGTTAGCCGTCCTCCTCGTCCCAGATCCGGACCTTCTTGGGGCGGGCGGGGACGGGCGTGCCGTCGGTCGCGGTCCGCTCCTGCGCCTGGGCGTCCAGGTAGTCCCGGCGAGCGAAGACGACGACCATGACGAACCCGATCGGGGAGGTGAACCACCACTGGATCGCGTAGGCGAGGTGGGGGCCCAGGTCGGTGCGGGGGCGGGCGATCGGCACGGGGCGCTCCACCTCGGGCGACTCCTCGCCCAGCACCAGGTAGCCGTCCAGCAGCGGCAGGTCCGGCCCGATCGCAGCCTGGGCGCCGGCGACGTTGATCGAGGCCAGCTGCCCCGCGGGCAGGTCCCGGCCCAGGTCAGGCTCACCGGGTCGCAGCCACCCGGTGACCGTGGCCGTCCCCTCCGGCGGGGGCGGTACCTCGGGCAGCGTCGAGGCGTCTTCCGCGTTGGCCAGCCACCCCCGGTTCACCAGCACGGCGGGGGAGCCGTCGTCCGGGACGAAGGGCACCAGCACCTCGTAGCCGAAGGTGCCGTCGAACGGCCGGTTGCGGACCATCAGCTGGTCCTGCGCGCGGTAGCTCCCGGTCGCGGTCACCCGGGTCCACTCCTCGGCCTGGGTGACCGGCTCGGTGAGGTCGACGGTGTCGCCCAGCGGCCGCGGCTCGGCGTCGTAGTGGGCGGCCACCCGGTCCCTGTTGGCCGTCTTGTCCACGTGCTTGGAGTACTGCCAGTTGCCCAGCAGCACGGCGACGACCGCGAACACCGCGGCCAGGGCGAGCGCGCCGGCCCACTGCCGGCTCATCAGGGTGCGCAGCACGTTCGGTCAGCCGTCCTCGGGCCCGAGCTCAGCGACCGGGAGCACCTCGAGCAGGAACCCGCGCAGGGACAGGAAGCCGGACAGCGACTCCCGGTGCTCGGGGCAGGCCAACCAGACCTTGCGCCGGTCGGGCGCGTGCACCGAGGGGTTGTTCCAGACGACGCCGTATGCCGCGCGGTCGCGACAGCCGCGCGCGCTGCAGACGAGCTCGGGGCCCGGGGTGTTGGCTGCCGTCACGGTGCGGGCGGCAGGGCCTGGTTCGGTGACTGCACCGTCCCGGCCGGCCGGCGCCGCTGGTCCACGGCGTTGGCCAGCATCACGGCGAAGGAGGGCATCACCACGGCCACCAGACCCAGGGTCCACCCCACGACGGCCCACCCGCTGACGAGCGCCCACACCGCCAGCGGGAAGCAGACGGTCCGGAAAGCCATCGCGATCAGGTAGGTGCGCATCCGCTTCCTGCGGTCCTCGGCGGGCGATGCTGCCACGCTCGTGACCGACTGGGGGGTATGGGACCTGCGCACCCCTCCACGATACGACTACCGTGTGCGGGGTGAGCACCCAGCATCCAGAAGAATCTGCCCGGACCGTCCTGGTGACCGGAGGCAACCGGGGCATCGGCCTGGCCATCGCCCGCGAGTTCGCCGCCGCCGGGGACGAGGTCCTGATCACCCACCGCAGCGGGGAGCCGCCGGAGGGGCTGCGCGGCGTGATCGCCGACGTCACCGACTCCGACAGCGTCGACGCCGCCTTCACCCAGGCCGAGGAGATCTTCGGCCGGCCGGTGGAGGTCCTCGTGGCCAACGCGGGCATCACCAAGGACACCCTGCTGATGCGGATGAGCGACGAGGACTTCGAGTCCGTGCTGGACACCAACCTCACCGGGGCCTTCCGGTGCGCGCGCCGCGCCGCCAAGGGGATGATCCGGGCCCGCAAGGGGCGGATCATCCTGATCTCCTCGGTCGTCGGCCTCTACGGCTCGCCCGGGCAGGCCAACTATGCCGCGTCCAAGTCGGCGCTGGTGGGGCTCGCCCGCTCGATCACCCGGGAGCTGGGCAGCCGCAACATCACCGCCAACGTGGTCGCCCCCGGGTATATCGACACGGAGATGACCGGCGAACTGCCCGAGGAGCGCAAGAAGCAGTACCTCAGCGCGATCCCCGCGGGACGCTTCGCCTCGCCCGAGGAGGTCGCCCGCGTGGTGCGCTTCCTGGCGGGCCCGGACGCGGCCTACATCTCCGGTGCGGTGGTGCCCGTTGACGGCGGCCTCGGCATGGGTCACTGAGAAGTGGCCCGGGACGACTATTCTGCCCCCATGCTCCTCGACGGCAAGAAGCTTCTGCTCACCGGTGTCCTGATGGAGTCATCCATCGCCTTCCACGTGGCCAAGTTGGCCCAGGAGCAGGGGGCGGAGGTGGTGTTGACCTCGTTCGGCCGGACCTTCCGGATCACCCAGTCGATCGCCAAGCGTCTTCCGGTGGAGGCCCCGGTGATCGAACTGGACGTGGCCAACCAGGAGCACCTGGACACCCTGGCCGAGCGCCTCGGGGAGCACGTGGACGCGCTCGACGGGGTGTTGCACTCCATCGGGTTCGCCCCCAAGGGCGCATTCAACTTCCTCGACGCGACCTGGGAGGACGCGGCGACGGCGCTGCAGGTCTCCGCGTTCTCGCTGAAGGCGCTGTCGGTGGCCACGCTGCCGCTGCTGAAGGAGGGCGGCTCGGTCGTCGGGCTGACCCTCGACGCGAGCTACGCCTGGCCGGTCTACGACTGGATGGGCGTGGCCAAGGCGGCCTTCGAGTCCACCAGCCGCTACCTGGCCCGGGACCTCGGACCCAAGGGGATCCGGTGCAACCTGGTGTCGGCCGGTCCGATCGCCACGACCGCCGCCAAGTCCATCCCGATGTTCGACCAGTTCGCCCGGTGGGGGGAGCACTCCCCGCTCGGCTGGGACATCAAGGACCCGGAGCCGGCCGCCCGCGCGTGCATCGCGCTGCTGTCCGACTGGTTCCCCGCCACCACCGGCGAGATCGTGCACGTGGACGGCGGCTTCCACGCGATGGGGTTCTGAGTGCCCCAGGAGAGCGCACCCGACGCGGCCCCCGTGCACGTCCGTGAGGTCCGGCTGCTGGAGGGCCCCAACCTCTACTTCCCGCGGCCGACGGTCAAGGTCAGCATCGACATACCGGGCTACCAGTCCGCGAGCCAGGGGCAGATGCAGGACCTGGCCGACCGCCTGGGCCTGCGCCGGGTCGCCCCGGGCAAGCCGCACACCGAGCAGCGGCACCGCTTCCTGGTGCGGCTGGTCAGCACCGTCGTGCGACGGATCGCCGAGGCCAGCGGGACCCGGCTCGGGGTGCGCGGCCGCCCCACGTCGGACCTGGACAGCATCGTGGTCGCCTTCCCCTGGCGGCACCGGGGACGGGCACTGGCGATGGGGGAGTCGCTGCAGCCCGCGCTGACCGAGCTGCTGGCGGGGGCAGATCCCGCCGGGCCGCTCGCGGAGGCGGCCTCGGCCGTCACCGGCGCGGAGCCCGGTGACCGTCCGACCCTGGTGCGCCCGCGGATCCCCGTGGTCTCGGTCACCGGGACCAACGGCAAGACCTCAACCACCCGGTTGCTCGCCCACATGTCGATGACCTGCGGCAACCGCACCGGGTGGAGCTCCACCGAGGGCGTCTTCATCCAGGGGGACCAGGTCGTCGCCGGCGACTACTCCGGCCCCTCCGGCGGTCGCCACGTGCTGGCGGACCGCAGCGTGCAGGTGGGGATACTGGAGACCGCCCGGGGCGGGCTGCTGCTCAAGGGCATGGGCGTGGCGCACAACAACGTCTCGGTGGTCACCAACGTGACCGCCGACCACCTCGGCACCCAGGGGATCGACACAGTCGACCAGCTGGCCGAGGTGAAGAGCATCATCACCCGGGTCACCCGCAAGGACGGCTGGGTCGTCCTCAACGGGGACGACCCGCGCGTCCGGTCGATGGCGGCCAGCGCCAGCGGCCGGATCTGGATGTTCAGCCTGCACCCCGACTCCCCGGCGCTGCGGGAGACCCTCGACAAGTGTGGCCGCGGCATCACCGTGCTCGAGGACGCCATCGTGATCCTGCGCCGGGACGCCGACCCCGACCGGTTGATCCGGGTGCTGGACGTCCCGATGACCCTGTCCGGGCTGAGCCAGCACAACATCGCCAACGCCCTCGCGGCCACGGCGGCGGCACTGGCCCTAGGGCTGCCGCGGGAGGGGGTGGTCGAGGGCCTGCGCACCTTCACCCCCGACCTGCAGCACAACCCGGGCCGGATGAACGTCTGGACCATCCCGGTCCCCGGTGGCGGGAGCGGCACGGTCATCGTCGACCTGGCGCACAACGAAGCCGGCCTCGAGGCCCTGTGCGACGTCGCCGAGGGGCTGCGTCCTCCCGGGGCCCGGATCCACCTGGGCCTGGGCGGCGTCGGCGACCGCACCGACGAGATCCTGGGCGGGCTCGGCGAGATCGCCGGACGCCGGGCCGACCGGGTCCAGATCACCCACAAGGGCCACTACCTGCGCGGCCGGAGCGTGGAGGACCTGGAGGAGCAGTTCGTCCGGGGGCTGGCCAACGTCGGCGCGGTGGCCAGCGGATCCTCCCCGACCGAGGTCGAGGGCCTGGCCGCCATGGTCGACTCGATGACCGACGGGGACGTGGTCTGCCTGATGTGCCACGCCGAGCGCGGCGCGGTGGTCGAGTGGCTCGAGGAGCACGGCGCGACCCCGGACGGGGGACGCCAGATCCGCAAGAAGGTCATCGCCGCCCGCGGTGAGCATGAGCTCGAGGCGGTCCTCAACGCGATCGGTGAGCGGCCGGTCCAGGAGCGGGTCGAGGCGGCCCGCACGCTGCTCGACCAGTCGCCGGACGACCCGCGGCTGATCTACGAGCTCGCCTCGGCGCTGGACCATGCCGGTGACGAGAGCCAGGCCGTCACGTACTACCGCCGGGCGCTGGCCGGCGGGCTCCGGGAGCCGCACCGGTTCCGCGCCCAGGTCGGGCTGGCCTCGACGCTGCGCAACCTGGACCAGCAGCCGGAGGCGGCGGACCTGCTCGATGAACTGGCCGCCATCCGGCCCGACAGCGCGGTCGTGGTGGTCCTGCAGGCCCTGGTCGACGCCGACCAGGACAACCCGCGGGTCGGCGTGGCGCGACTGGTGGAGTACGTCATGCAGCACGCCACCGGCTCCGACGACAGCGGCTACCGCCGGGCCATGCGCAACTACGCCCAGGAGCTGGAACGCTTCACCGCGGCGTTGCGCGGCGAGGACGCCCGCTGAGCCGACGCCGGTCAGCAGGCCGCGGCGAGCGCGTAGTGCACGTGGGTCGCGTAGGGCGAGCTCCACGTGCCGAGGATCTCCAGGTCCAGGTCCTGCCCGAAGCCGGCGAACAGGAGCTTGCCGCCGCCGAGCACGACCGGCGCGGTGGAGATCGCCAGCTCGTCGACGACACCCGCGGCCAGACCCTGGCGGATCAGGTCGGCACCCCCGCCGAGGGAGACCGCCTCAGGCGCCGACGGACTCGTACATGCCGCGCCCGACGATGCCGCAGCCCGGGCCCGCGGTCACCTCCGCGTAGAACTCCCGGTCGGCACCCTGCATACCTGCGGGGTCGCGGTCGGTGTCGCCGTGGCTCCAGGGACCGCCCATCACCCAGTAGTGCAGCCGTTCACCGCCGACGCCCAGGCCGTGTTCGGGACCGTCCTGTGGCCCGACGACGTACCCGTCGACGGAGACGGTGATGGCCGCGATGACCGTGCCCATGATTCCTCCTGTGTCGCTGTGTGACGACGAGGTAGACCGCCGGGGTCGGCGGGAATCATCGGCCGGGGGACGCCCCCCACCGGGGGTCAGGGGGACTCGGCCGCCGGAGCCTCCGCCTCGGTGTAGTCGCTGCGGGCCTCCTCGGCCGACGCCTCGGCGGCCTCGTGCAGCTCCACGGGGTCCAGGTCCGGGTCGCCGGCCCGGTCCTCGTCGGCGCGGGCGCCGGCGTAGGCGGACTGGCTCAGTTCCTCCAGCTCGTTGAGGACGCGGGCGTGCTTGTCGACGCACATCACGACCAGGTCGCCGGCGTTGGCCAGCACCATCGCGTGACGGACCGCGGTGTCCTCCTCGGGGACGATCTCGACCACCCGGCACCGGGCACCCTCGTCCATCCGCTGCTGGATGCCGCGGGCGACCAGCTCGGCGGCCTGGCCCACGGGCCGACCGCGCCGGTTGTCGTCCTCCCGGACCACGATGACGTCGAAGTAGTCCGCGGCGACGGCACCGAGCTCGACGATGTCCTCGTCGCGCCGGTCTCCGGCGGCACCGACCACGCCGATCCGGCTGACCCGGGTGGCATCGGCCTGGACGGCCCGCTGCTCGGCGTAGTTGTTGACGAAGTCACCCAGCGCCCGCATCCCGGCCGGGTTGTGGCAGTAGTCCACGAAGACCGTGGTGCCGCGCACGTCGAGCATGTTCAGGCGGCCCGGGGACAGGTAGTAGGTCGTGGTGAAGGTGCGCAGCCCCTGCCGGATGTCGTGCAGTGGCGCGCCGGCGGCGTATGCCGCACCGGTCGCGGCCATTGCGTTGGCCACGTTGAACCGGGCCGCCCCGCCGAAGGTGGCCGGCAGCAGGTGGGTCCAGGCCAGCTGCATGCTGCGCCGCCCGTGCCGGATCACGATCATCTCGCCACGGTCGGTCGGCTCGAGCACGACCGCACGCCCGCCCCGGCGCAGCCGGACCTCGATGAACTCCCGCTCCTCGGAGCCGGGCGGCTGCAGGGAGAACCAGACGACGTTGCCGGCGCAGTGCTTGCGCATCTCCCGGACGTTGGGGTCGTCGGCGTTGAGCACGGCGAACCCGTCCCGGGGGACGGCCTCCACGACCACCCGCTTGACGGCCGCCAGCTGCTCGACGGTGTCGATGCCGCGCAGCCCGAGGTGGTCGGCGGCGACGTTGGTCACCACGGCGATGTCGTTGCGGTCATAGCCCAGGCCCTCGCGCAGGATGCCGCCGCGGGCCACCTCCATGACCGCGAAGTCGACGCGCGGGTTCTGCAGCACCATCCGGGCCGACTTGGGGCCGGAGGCGTCCGAGCGCTTGACCAGCCGCTCGTCGATCACGATGCCGTCGGTGGAGGTCATCCCGACCTGGCGGCCCAGGCCCTTCATGATGTGGGCCACCATGCGGGAGGTGGTGGTCTTGCCGTTGGTGCCGGTCACCGCCACGATCGGCACCCGGGAGGGGGAGCCGGGCGGGAAGAGCAGGTCCACCACCGGCTTGGCGATGAACTGCGGCTCGCCGATGGTCGGGTGGGTGTGCATCCGGAACCCGGGGGCGGCGTTGACCTCACAGATCGCGCCGCCGGTCTCCCGGACGGGGGCCGAGATGTCCGGGCAGATGAAGTCGATGCCGGCTACGTCCAGCCCGATCATCCGGGCCGCCTCCTCGGCGATCTCGACGTTCTCCGGGTGGGCGTCGAAGGTGCGGTCGACCGAGATGCCACCGGTGGACATGTTGCCGGTCAGCGCGAGCTTGACCATCTCGCCCTCGGGCGGCACCGAGTCCAGCTCGAAGCCCTGCATCCGGACCAGTTCCTCGGCCTGCTCGTTCACGGTGATCCGGGTGAGCACCTTCTCGTGGCCGACGCCGCGTCGAGGGTCGGCGTTGGTGATCTCCACCAGTTCGTTGATGGTGTGCGTCCCGTCGCCGATGACGTGGGCCGGGACCCGCTCGGCGATCGCCTGCATCCGGCCGCCGACGATGAGGCAGCGGTAGTCGTTGCCGGTGATGAACGACTCGACGACCATCACCCCGCGCCGGGACTGGGCCGCCGCGACCGGGAAGTGGGCCCGGACCGCGGCCTCGTCCCCGAGGTTGATGCCGACGCCCCGGCCGTGGTTGCCGTCCAGCGGCTTCACCACGACGGGGTAGCCGATCCGCTCGGCGACCGCCACGGCGCCGTCCTCGGTGCGCACGGTGTCGGCCAGCGGCACCGGCAGGCCCGCCGAGCTCAGCAGCGTGTTGGTCAGCGACTTGTCGCCGGCGATGTCCACCGCGAGGGCACCGGTGCGGGAGGTCATCGTCGCCCGGATCCGCTGGGCGTGCACCCCCTGGCCGAGCTGGACCAGGGAGGCGGTGTTGAGCCGGATGAACGGGATGTCCCGGCTGGCAGCCTCCTCCAGGATCGCGGCGGTCGAGGGGCCGAAGGCGGTGCGCTGGGCCAGCCGCAGGAAGTTGTCGAGCTCCTCGGTGAAGTCGAACGACTCGTCGTGCTGGACCAGGTCGTTGACCATCCGGACCGCCAACTCGCCGGCGGCCAGGCCGACCCGCTCGTCGACGAACCCGAAGATCACGTTGTAGTGCCCCGGCTTGCCCTTGACCTGGCGGGTCTTGCCCCGGCGCAGGTCGTGACCGGCCTCGTTCTGCAGCTCGAGCGCGATGTGCTCGGTGATGTGCCCCATCCAGGTGCCCTCGTGCAGCCGCTCGACGAAGCCGCCCTGCCGGCCGCGGGAGCACACGTGGCGGGACAGCCCGGGCACCCACTCCAGCAACCGCTCGGTGAACCCCGGGACGGTGCTGGAGGGGTACTCCTCGAGCACGCCGAGGTCCACCACCAGGTGGATCGCCTGCTCGTAGCTCCAGACGTTCGGCCCACGGTAGACGCGCTTCTCGACGATGCGCAGCTCCGGTGCGGCGGGTCGGACGGGGGTGGCCTGGGTGTCGGTCACGGGCGTTTCTCCTTGATCTCAGCGGCGCATGGCCGCTGCGGCGTTGGCAGTGTCGTGCACGTCGGTGGGGGAGGTCACCACGGCGACCTCCGCGTGCATCTCGACGAAATCGGTCAGCCGGGCCTCGCCGAGGTCGAACGAGGAGCCGTACGGCAGGGAGTGGACCACGGCACCGGACACCATGAGGGGGGCGTCCCGGCGGGCCTCGTGGGCGTCGCTGATGGCCTGCCGCGCGTCCACGACATACACCGCGCCGGAGCCGACCACGGTGAGGTCGTTCTCGTCAGTGATCTCGGCGGCGGTGTCCTCGTCGATGCCGATCCCCAGCAGGCTGGGGGAGGCGGCCACGAGGGACAGCAGCCGGGCGTACCGGGTGCGCTGGTCGAAGTGCTGGTCCAGGATCACCCCGGACAGCAGGCCCAGCCCGGCCGTCAGCTGACTGGTGCGCTGCCGGGGGACCACGCCCTCCTCGCCCATCGAGATCATGAACTGGCTGAGCACCGAGGCGCCGGCCGAGGTGCCGCCGACGACGGCCCCCCGCTGGTAGGCGCGCCGGAGCGCGTCGTGCAGGGGCGTGCCGACGATGAGCTGCCCCAGCTTCAGCTGGTTGCCGCCGGTAATGAAGATGCCGGTGGCCCCGTCGATCCGCTCGATCAGCTCGGGGTCGCTGGACTCGGCCCGGGTGGCCGGGTTGACCTCCGTCACGTCCGGGGCGTGCAACCGGCCGAAGACGGCGCCGTAGACCTCGACGGCCTCGGCGGCCATGGACGAGGCGGTGGGGATCACCACGATCCGGGCGCTCCGCCCGCCCGCAAGCCGGACGAACCGGCGCAGCACCACCAGCCGGCGCCGTTTGTCCTCGGCCCCGCCGATGATGAACAGGGTGCGACGCACGTCGGGTGGGCTGGGGAACTGGTGCGGTGCCGGCGCAGACATAGGACGCACTCTATTGCGTCCCGGGCCCGCTTCCGTGCATCTGATCAGCCCTGGATGATCGTGCCCTTGCCGATCACCACGAGACCCGAATCGGTCACCGTGAAGCCCCGAGCCCGGTCCTCGTCGTGGTTGACCCCGATGCTGACCCCCGGCGGGATGACGACGTTCTTGTCGATGATGGCGCGGTGGATCTGGCAGCTGCGGCCCACGTCCACACCGTCCAACAGCACCGACTGGGACACCGCGCTGAAGCTGTGCACCCGCACCCGCGGGGACAGCACGGAGCCGCTGATCGACGCGCCGCTGACCACGACCCCGGGGGAGACGGCCGAGTTGACCGCGTTGCCGACCCGGTCCTGCGACCCGTGCACGAACTTGGCCGGCGGGTGGTAGCCGTAGTCGGTGTAGATCGGCCACTCCTCGTTGTAGAGGTTGAAGATCGGGTGCACCGACACCAGGTCCATGTGGGCCTCGTAGTAGGAGTCGATGGTCCCGACGTCGCGCCAGTAGCCGAGGTCGCGCTCGGTGGTGCCCGGCACCTCGTTGCCCTTGAAGTCGTAGACGTGGGCACCGCCCTGCGCCACGAACGCAGGCACGATGTCGCCGCCCATGTCGTGCTTGGAGCCGGGCAGGTCCGCGTCCGCCGTGATCGCCTCCTCCAGCGTCTCGGCGCTGAACACGTAGTTGCCCATCGAGGCGAGCACCTCGTGCGGGCTGTCCGCCAGGCCCTTGGGGTCCGTGGGCTTCTCCAGGAACTCCTCGATCCTGGTGTCGCTGTCGTCGGCGACCTGGATCACCCCGAACTGGTCGGCCAGCGAGATCGGCTGCCGGATCGCGGCGACCGTGACGCCGGCCCCGGTCTCGATGTGCTGGGCCACCATCTGGGAGAAGTCCATCCGGTAGACGTGGTCGGCGCCGAGGACCAGCACGATGTCCGGCTTCTCGTCGTGGATCAGGTTCATGCTCTGGTAGATCGCGTCGGCGCTGCCCTCGAACCAGCTCTTGCCGCGGCGCTGCTGGGCGGGGACCGGGGCCACGTAGTTGCCGAGCAGGTTGGACATCCGCCACGTCTTCGTGACGTGGGTGTCCAGGCTCTGGGACTTGTACTGGGTCAGCACGACGATCTTGAGGTAGCCGCTGTTCACCACGTTGGACAGGGCGAAGTCGATCAATCGGTAGATACCGCCGAACGGGACGGCCGGCTTCGCGCGGTCGGCGGTCAACGGCATCAGCCGTTTGCCCTCGCCACCGGCGAGCACGATTGCCAGAACCTTGGGGCGCGCAGTTCCTCGGGTCACCATGGCCCCAACCTAGGGCAACTCCGGGATCTCCTCTAGGGGTTGCGCCTACCGCTAGCGTGGGCCTCGTGAGAATCGACATCCTGACCCGCGAGTACCCGCCCCGCATCTACGGTGGCGCAGGGGTCCACGTGGCCGAGCTGACCCGGGCGCTGCGAGCCCTGCCGGACCTGCAGGTCCAGGTGCGCGCCTTCGACGAGCCCGTCCAGGAGGAGGGGACCACGGGGTACGGCGTCCCCGACACGGTGCGCGAGGCGAATGCGGCCCTGCGGACGCTGGGGGTGGACCTGGCCATGGCCGACGACGTCGCGACCTCCGGTGCCGACCTGGTCCACTCGCACACCTGGTACGCCAACATGGCCGGTCACCTCGGGGGTCTGCTGGGCGGCATCCCACACGTGCTGACGGCCCACTCGCTGGAGCCGATGCGCCCGTGGAAGGCCGAGCAACTGGGCGGCGGCTACGCGGTGAGTTCGTATGCCGAGCGCACGGCATACGAGGGTGCCGCGGGGGTGATCGCGGTGTCGGCGGGCATGCGCGAGGACATCCTGGCCAGCTATCCCCAGGTGGACCCGGCGAAGGTGCACGTGGTGCACAACGGGATCGACTCGCAGCTGTGGCAGCGGGACACCAGCGACGCCGCGCGGGCGGTCCTGGCCGAGCACGGGGTCGACCCGGACCGGCCCAGCGCCGTCTTCGTCGGCCGGATCACCCGGCAGAAGGGGCTGCCCTACCTGCTGCGGGCGCTGCGCGAGGTCCCGCCGGAGGTGCAGGTCGTGCTGCTGGCCGGTGCCCCGGACACGAAGGAGATCGCGGCCGAGGTGAAGGGACTCACCGACGAGCTGCGCACCCAGCGGGGCGCGGACTCCACCGTGGTGTGGATCGAGGAGATGCTGCCGCGCCAGCAGGTCATCGCGTTCCTGTCGCACGCCACGGTCTTCCTGTGCCCCTCCGTCTACGAGCCGCTCGGCATCGTCAACCTGGAGGCGATGGCCTGCGGTGCGGCGGTGGTGGCCACCGCGACCGGCGGCATCCCCGAGGTCGTCGTGGACGGGGAGACCGGCTGGCTGGTCCCGATCGCGCAGGTGACCGACGGGACCGGCACGCCGCTGGACCCCGACGCCTTCGTGGCCGACCTGGCCGCGGCGATCACCGACGCGGTCTCCGACCCGGAACGGGCCGCCCGGATGGGTGAGGCGGGCCGGCAGCGGGCCATCGAGCAGTTCTCCTGGACCACGGTCGCCGAGCGCACCCTCGAGGTCTACCGGCACGTCCTGGGCTGAGCGGTCAGCGCCAGCCGGCCAGGTGCAGGGCGGCGACGTTGGTCGCGGCCACCAGGGCCTGCGCGGCCCGGTCGTGCAGTTCCTGCAGGATCCGCTCGCGCTGGAGCGTGGTGGAGGAGTCGACGCTCTGCAGCCGCCCGTCCAGGCCGATCTCGGCCAGCGACGTGAGCGAGCCGGCGAGCTCGATGACCCGGACCGCGCGGGAGGGCAGGCCCTCGGGCACCCCCCAGTCCTGCGCGACCGTGCGCCGGGCCAGCCGTTCCAGGCCCTCGCCGGCCAGCGGGGCCCCCGAGGTCTCGGCCAGCCGACCGGTCAGGTCGGCGGCCGCACGGCGCAGCGCCAGCTCCACGTCGGGCAGCGCCACCGCCTGGACCACGTGGCTGGGGACCGGGTCGGCGTCGTAGCCGGTCCACCGCGCCTGCCACCCGCGGTCGCCCGGCGGACCGAACTCCTCGATGGTGGGCACCAGGGCCCCGCCGACGCCGGGTACGAAGACCAGTTCCTCGGCGTCCAGCGCCGCGGTCACCATCTCGGGTGGTCCTGCGGGCATCCCGGTGAGGTCACCGGGGCGGGGGAGCGCCACCAGGAGCACCTGCTCACCCAGGTCCCGCCACAGGCCGAGGCGGTCGGTCAGCCCGGTGCAGTGGTCCAGGTCCGGCATCGCCCGGTCGGCGACGTCCTCGACAGGCACGCGGCCGGCGAAGGCGGCGCTGGCCCACAACGCGACCCGCACACTGGCTGGGAGGACTGCCACGGCGGCATCGTATGCCGACCGACGCGCTGGACCCGGTAGGTGGCGCACGAGTGGGCGCCAACTAGTCTTGCCAGCCATGAGCGATGTCCTGGAATTCGCCGGAGTCGGGGTGCGGCGCGGTGACAACGCGCTCCTGCAGGACGTCGACTGGTCGGTCGAGGAGGGGGAGCGCTGGGTGGTCATCGGTCCCAACGGGGCCGGTAAGACCACGCTGCTGCAGGTCGCGGCGGCCCGGATGCACCCCACGACCGGCGTGGCCGGCATCCTCGGTGAGGTGCTGGGCACCGTCGACGTCTTCGAGTTGCGACCCCGGATCGGCCTGTCCAGCGCGGCCCTGGCCGAGCGGATCCCGGTGGAGGAGACGGTCTCGGACGTGGTGCTCACCGCGTCCTGGGCGGTCACCGGCCGGTGGCGCGAGGAGTACGACGGCCTCGACGTGGACCGGGCGACCGACCTGCTGGGCGCGCTCGGGGTCGCCCACCTCGCGCAGCGCCAGTACGGCACGCTCAGCGAGGGGGAGCGCAAGCGCGTGCAGATCGCCCGTGCCCTGATGACCGACCCCGAGCTGATGCTGCTCGACGAGCCGGCCGCCGGGCTCGACCTGCGCGGCCGGGAGGACCTGGTCGACCGGCTCCGCGCCCTGGCCGAGGACGTCACGGCGCCCGCCATGGTGCTGGTCACCCACCACGTGGAGGAGATCCCCCCGGGCTTCACCGACATCCTGATGCTGCGCGACGGCAAGGTGGTCGCCGCCGGTCCGATCGAGGTGACGCTCACCGCCGAGAACCTGTCGGAGACCTTCGGTCTCCCGCTGGTCGTGGACCGGCACGGCAGGCGCTGGGCGGCCCGCGCCGGCGACCGTCCGTGAGCTGGGTCGAGGCCCTCGTCATCATCCTGGCCGGGATGGGGGCCGGCACCATCAACACGATCGTCGGGTCCGGGACCCTGATCACCTTCCCGACCCTGCTGTTCTTCGGCTACCCGCCCGTCTCGGCCAACATCTCCAACAGCCTCGGCCTGGTGGCCGGCGGGCTGTCCGGCGCCTGGGGCTACCGCAAGGAACTGGTGACCTCCCGCCGGATGCTCGGCAAGCTGGCGCCGGCCAGCTTCGCCGGCTCCGTCATCGGGGCCCTGTTGCTGCTCGTGCTGCCCGAGTCCGCCTTCGAGGCGATCGTCCCGGTCCTCATCGCGCTCGCCCTGGTGCTGGTCGTGGCCGGCCCGCGGCTGAACCGGTGGGCGGCAGGACAGCACGCCCACCGGATGACCCGCGGCCGCTGGGTCGCCCTCATCGTCGGGGTCCTGGTGGCCGGGATGTACGGCGGCTACTTCGGGGCGGCCCAGGGGGTGCTGCTGATCGGCCTGATGAGCGTGCTGCTGCCGCTGGGCATCCAGGAGCTGAACGGCATCAAGAACGTGCTCGGGCTCATCGTGAACTTCGTGGCCGCCCTCACCTTCGTCATCGTCCAGCCCTCGCAGATCAACTGGACGATCGCCGGGCTCGTCGCGATCGGGGCACTGATGGGCGGGTTCATCGGGGCCCGCGTGGGACGGGCCATGCCGGCCTGGTTGCTGCGCGCGGTCATCGTCGTGATCGGCACCGTGGCCATCGTGGTCCTGCTTGTATGACGCGGCGCGCCGCACCCGGTGATCGCCCGGAGACCCTGCCGGACGGCGTGACCTGGATCGAGGACGCCGCCGACCCCCGGGTGGCGGACTACTTCTCGCTGACCGACGTCGCCCTGCGACGGGTGCTGGAACCCGAGCGCGGGCTCTACCTCGCGGAGTCGGAGAAGGTCATCCGACGGGCGCTGGCCGCCGGCCACCGGCCCAGGTCGCTGCTGATGGCGCCCCGCTGGCTCACCGACCTCGGTGACCTCGTGGCCCGGGCGGCGGCCGACGGCATACCGGTGTATGCCGCGACCGCCCCGGTGATCGAGGCGATGACCGGCTTCCACCTGCACCGCGGCGCGCTGGGCTCGATGCAGCGCCCGGTCCTCGCGGACCCGGCGGAACTGCTCGCCGGGGCCCGGCGGGTGGCCGTGCTCGAGGACATCGTGGACCACACCAACGGGTGTGGTCCCAAACTAGCCCATCCGGAACCCGCCGCCGAGCCTCGCAGACGCAGTCGGATCGCGGTGCTGGAGGGGCTCGTTGACCATACCAACGTCGGCAGCGCCTTCCGTAATGCAGCCGCCTTGGGCCTCGATGCGGTGCTGGTGTCTCCGACCTGCGCTGACCCGCTGTACCGGCGCTCGGTACGGGTCTCGATGGGCACGGTCTTCCAAGTGCCGTGGACACGGATCCCCGATTGGACAAAGGGCATTGCGGAGCTCAAGGCGGCTGGCTATGTCCTGGCCGGCATGACGTTGGGGGAAGGCGCGATCACCCTCGACGAGCTGGTGGCCGAGGACCACGAGAAGCTCGCCCTTGTGTTCGGCACCGAAGGCCACGGCATCACACCGGAGACCGACGCACTGCTCGATCGCCGGGTCACGATCCCGATGATGGGTGGCGTCGATTCGTTGAACGTGACAGCGGCAGCGGCCGTGGCGTTCTACGCGACGAGGTGATGATGCGGGAATCCCGAGTGTCAGTCGTGCCCGATATCGTGAGAGCAAACCACCTAGCACCGTAATTGCGCAGTGGCGCGGAGGAGACAAACCTATGGCACCGACCACCAAAGAGGCGCAGCGTGCCGAGCTGCATAGGACCATCTGGCGCATCGCGAACGACCTGCGCGGCAGCGTCGATGGGTGGGACTTCAAGTCCTACGTGCTGGGCATGCTGTTCTATCGCTTCATCTCCGAGAACCTCACGGCGTACCTCAACAAGAACGAGCACGATGCGGGTGACGTGTCGTTCGACTACCGGCTGGCGGCGGATTCTGACGCGGAGTTCGCGCGCGACGAGGTCGTCGCGGAGAAGGGGTTCTATATCCTGCCGTCCGACCTGTTCGCCAACGTCCGCGATCGTGCCGCGGGCGACGAGAACCTCAACGAGACGCTCGAGCGGGTCTTTAAGAACATCGAAGCGTCGGCGCTGGGGACGGATAGTGAGGATGACATCAAGGGTCTGTTCGATGATCTGGATGTCAACAGCAACAAGTTGGGCTCGACGGTTGCCAAGCGCAACCAGAAGCTGGTGAAGCTGCTCGACGCGATCGGTGACTTGCCTCTGGGGCGGTGGGAAGACAACTCGATCGACCTGTTCGGTGACGCCTACGAGTACCTGATGCAGATGTACGCCGCCAACGCCGGCAAGTCCGGTGGCGAGTACTACACGCCCCAGGAGGTCTCCGAGCTACTGGCGCGCATCACGGTGGTCGGCAAGACACAGGTCAACAAGGTCTACGACCCCGCCGTCGGATCGGGTTCGCTACTGCTGAAATTCGACAAGGTGCTCGGCAAGAACAACGTCCGCCAGGGGTTCTACGGCCAGGAGATCAACCTGACCACGTACAACCTCGCGCGGATCAACATGTTCCTGCACGACGTCAACTACGCCGACTTCAACCTCGCCCACGGCGATACCCTGATCGATCCACAGCACTGGGACGACGAACCGTTCGAGGCGATCGTCTCCAACCCGCCCTACTCGATCAAGTGGGAGGGCGACGCCAACCCGCTGCTGATCAACGACGAGCGGTTCGCACCGGCAGGAGTCCTCGCGCCGAAGTCGAAGGCCGACTTGGCCTTCACGATGCACATGCTCAGCTGGCTGGCCGTCAACGGCACGGCGGCGATCGTTGAGTTCCCTGGCGTGCTGTACCGCGGCGGGGCGGAGAAGAAGATCCGCCAGTACCTCGTCGACAACAACTACGTCGACGCTGTCATCCAGCTTCCGCCGGACCTGTTCTTTGGCACGACGATCGCGACCTGCATCCTCGTGCTGAAGAAGTCGAAGAAGACCAGTGACGTGCTGTTCATCGATGCGTCGGCCGAGTTCAAGCGCGTTGGCAACAAGAACAAGCTGCTCGAGAAGCATCAGGAGAGGATCCTCGAGGCGTTCACGACGCGCGAGCTCGAGGACTACTTCACCGCCGTCGTGAGCAACGAGGACATCGCGGCGAATGACTACAACATCGCCGTGTCGTCCTATGTCGAGGCAGAGGATACCCGCGAGGAAGTCGACATCACGGAGCTGAACGCCGAGATCGCGCGCATCGTCGCGCGCCAGGCAGAGCTTCGTACAGCGATCGACGAGATCGTGGCGGATCTGGAAGGTGCGTGGTCATGACGGACATGCCCAACTGGGAAGGCTTCATGATCCCGACGCTCAAGGTAATGAGCGATGGCATCATCCGCCACTGGCGCGAGTTTCAGCCTCTCGTAGCTGATCAGGTGCAGCTCACCGATGAGCAGAGGAAGGAGATGCTTCCGTCCGGGAGCGCGCTCAAGTATGAGAACCGCATTGGCTGGGGCGTCTCGTTCTTGACGAACGTCGGCGCGCTCAGGCGTCCGAAACGCGGTCACTACCAGATCACTGATGCCGGCAAGCAGCTCATCGAGCTGTTTCCGAACGGTGCCAAGGAACGTGACATCAAGGCGCTCGGTGCGGACCCCAGCTCGCCGATCCGCGAGTACGTAGCGACCACGACCCGCAAGACGAGCGAGTCTGCAACGACCGCTCCGACAGAAGAGTCGTCGATGACTCCTACCGAGCAGGTGCAGAGCGGCATCGAGCGAATCCACGACGAGATCGCGGTCGAGCTGCTCGCCCGGCTGCAGGACAAAGACCCAGGCTTCTTTGAACAGGCGGTTGTCGATCTCCTGCTGTCAATGGGCTACGGCGGCACCACCGGGGCCGGCAGCGTCACCCAGCTCAGCAACGACGGAGGCATAGACGGTGTCATCGACCAGGACATCCTCGGCCTCAACCGCGTCTACATCCAGGCCAAGCGTTACCAAGACGGCAACACTGTCGGACGCCCCGACCTCCAGGCGTTCGTTGGAGCACTCAGCGGCAAAGCCGACAGCGGCGTCTTCATCACCACCAGCCGCTTCTCCGACGGCGCACGTACCTACGCCGAGAACGTACCGACCCGCATCATCCTGATCGACGGCAAGCGCCTCACCAGCCTCATGATCCGGTACGGCGTCGGCGTGCAAGTGAAAGAGACCTATAAGGTCATAGAGATCGACGAGGACTTCTTCGCATGAGCCGCATTGATAACCTGATTCAGGAACTTTGCCCAGATGGGGTGGAGTTCGCGGAGCTTCAGGCTGTCTTCACGACCAAAGGCGGCTATACACCGTCGAAGAACGATCCGACCGCTTGGGCCGATGGCACGGTTCCATGGTTTCGGATGGAAGACATTCGCGATAATGGGCGCGTTTTGGGGTCGTCGCTGCAGCAGATCAACGAGAGCGCAGTCAAAGGTGGAAGGCTGTTCCCTGCTAATTCGATCTTGGTCGCGACGTCGGCAACGATCGGCGAGCACGCACTTATTACGGTTCCGCACCTTTCGAACCAGAGGTTCACCTCACTCACGCTAAAGCCCGAGTTCGTTGATCGATTCGAGATCAAGTTCGTCTTCTATTACTGTTTCGTGCTTAATGAATGGTGTCGCAACAATACGACAACATCGAGTTTCGCTTCTGTCGACATGTCCGGCTTTAAGCAGTTCAAGTTCCCCGTGCCGCCTCTCGAGGTGCAGCGCGAGATCGTGCGAGTACTGGATAAGTTCACTCAGCTGGAAGCGGAGCTGGAAGCGGAGCTGGAAGCCCGACGCGCCCAGTACGACTACTACGCGGGTGAGCTGCTGACGATCGATGAAGGCGTCCGTCGGGTGCGCATTGGCGATGTCGCGACAATCGTTCGCGGGGCGTCACCGCGACCAATCCAGAAGTTCATCACTTCTGACCCTGAAGGCGTTCCGTGGATCAAGATCGGTGACGTTCCCGCCGACGGCAAGTACATCACCAGCACAGCACAGCGCGTGACGATCGAGGGGGCTGCGAAGTCGCGTCGTGTGTTGCCTGGTGACTTTGTGCTCTCGAACTCCATGAGCTTCGGTCGTCCCTATGTCTCGCAGATTGAGGGATGCATCCATGACGGATGGTTGGCGATCAGCGCCTTCGAGGACTCGTTTGAGCGCGACTATCTCTACTACCTGCTGCGCTCGACACCTGTACAGGAAGAGTTTGCGCGCAGGGCCGGCGCTGGCACGGTCAAAAATCTGAACGCGGACATCGTTCGATCCGTCGTGATTCCGGTACCGCCGCGCGCTGAGCAGAAGCGCGTGATCGATCTTCTTGATCATTTTGATGCCCTCGTCAACGACATCAGAATCGGGCTCCCAGCCGAGCTCGCTGTACGTCGCAAGCAGTACGAGTATTACCGCGACCGCCTGCTGACGTTCAAGGAGACTGTCTAGATGACGAACGTTCATGAAACGGTCGCGAGCTTGGCCGACGAGATACTAAACGACCTTGCCGGGTCGCGTACCGCCCTGATATACGCCCCGAACACGATCGGTAAGACTCGGCTGGCGCAGTACTTAAAGGAGCGCGATCCAGATGGCGTGGTTCTCTACAACTCTTTTATAGAAGACGTGTTCACCTGGGACAACGAGCGAGTTGTGCTCAAGGTAAACCCCGCGTCAGAGCTATTAGAAACGATCGTTACCCAAGGCCTTGACAGTGCGATCATCGACAACTTCAAAGCTTTCACGAGCGGCAGAATTGAACCAAGGCTCGACTTCGAAAGCGGCGAGGTTGGCTTTGGCATACACAAGGGCGACGACAGTTCGACAGACGGCATCAAGATATCTAGAGCCGAAGAGAGCATATTTGTTTGGAGTGTCTATTACTCTGTATTGAGCGAGGCGGTTGAGACGCTTCGTGATAACCCCGAGCTGCGTTCTACGCCCAACTACGACCAGCTGACGCTTGCTGTCATTGATGACCCGGTGTCATCCATGGATGATGTGCGAATCGTATCAGTGGCTCTTGCGTTGGCGGAGCTTGTTAAGCGAGCATCAGAGTTGGACTTGAAGTTTGTTATCGCCACTCACCACGCTCTCTTCTTTAATGTCCTGTTCAACTCGCTCCGTCGGAGGAGTGACCGAGCGTACGTCCTTGCACAAAGCACAGCAGAGGGATGGACGCTTGCTAAGCAGTCGAAGGACGCACCTTTCAGTTACCATCTTGGGATCGTCAAGGATATACAAAAGGCGATATCTGAGAATGCGATCGAGCGAGTTCACTTCAATCAGTTCCGAGCGCTGCTCGAGAAGACGGCGAACTTCCTCGGCCATACAGGAGGCTGGGGCGAACTGCTGGTCGGGCCAGATGCCTCCCTGATGACCAAGATCCTCAATCTATACAGTCATGACCGATTCGCTGATATCGACACGTCCGCGGTAGCCGAAGAGTACAAGGACGCTTTTAAGAGCGAGTTCCAGGAGTTTCTGAAGACGTTCAGATGGGCGGATGCGGCATGAGCGATTCACCGGCACGCACCTTCGATCCGATTGCGATCTCGTCGGAGAGCACGGTCGTCGCTGAATACGTTCACGATCCGTCGCAGGCTGATGCGTATCAGTCGGAGTCTGCGCTCGAGAAAGAGATGATCCGACTCCTGCAGGGGCAGGCATACGACTACCTGCCGATCACATCGGAGACAGATCTGGTTGCCAACCTCCGGGTGCAGCTCGAGAAGGTCAACAAAATGACCTTCTCGGATGCCGAGTGGGAGCAGTTCTTCACGACGAAGATCGCAAGTGCCAACGACGGCATCATCGAGAAGACGGCGCGTGTCCAGGAGGATCACGTCCAGATCCTCAGGCGCGACGATGGGACGACGAAGAACATCGCGCTGATCGACAAGACGAACATCCACAACAATCGACTGCAGGTCATCAACCAGTACGAGATCGCGCGTGGCGAGGGTGATGCCGTCGAGGGTGGGGCGAGGTACGCCAACCGTTACGACGTGACCGTGCTCGTCAACGGGCTGCCGATGGTGCACATCGAACTGAAGCGCCGAGGCGTCGACATCCGGGAGGCCTTCAACCAGATCAGCCGGTACCAGCGCGACAGCTTCTGGGCGGGCTCGGGCCTGTTCGAGTACGTACAACTGTTCGTGATCAGCAACGGCACGCTCACAAAGTACTACTCCAACAGCACTCGCAACAAGCACCTGGCCGAGCAGAAGAAGACTGGCAGTACCAGCAAGGGCAGGAAGACGAGCAACTCGTTCGAGTTCACCAGCTGGTGGGCCGACGCGAACAACAAGCCGATCGCCGAGCTGACGGCATTTGTGAAGACGTTCTTCGCGAAGCACGCGCTGTTGAACATCCTGACGAAGTACTGCGTGCTCACCGCGGAGCGCGACCTGCTGGTGATGCGGCCGTACCAGATCGTTGCGACTGAGCGGATCCTGCAGAAGATCCAGATCTCGACGAACTACAAGACGCTCGGCACACTCGATGCCGGCGGATACGTCTGGCACACCACAGGGTCGGGTAAGACGCTCACCTCGTTCAAGGCAGCGCAGCTCGCATCGAAGATGCCGAGTGTGGACAAGGTGCTGTTCGTCGTGGACCGCAAAGACCTCGACTATCAGACGATGCGTGAGTACGACCGGTTCGAGAAGGGCGCGGCGAACTCGAACACATCCACGGCGGTGCTGAAGGGGCAACTGGAGGATCCAGGTGCGCGGATCATCATCACGACGATCCAGAAGTTGTCGACGTTCATCAAGGCGAACAAGGGCCACGAAGTCTTCTCGGGCCACGCGGTGATCATCTTCGATGAGTGTCACCGGTCGCAGTTCGGTGACATGCACACCGACATCACGCGGGCGTTCAAGAAGTACAACCTTTTCGGGTTCACCGGTACGCCGATCTTTGCTTCGAACGCCGGCAGCGGTGGCAACCCTCAGTTGCGCACGACCGAGCAGGCGTTCGGCGACAAGTTGCACACGTACACGATCGTCGACGCCATCACCGACAAGAACGTGCTGCCGTTCCGGATCGACTACATCAACACCATCAAGGTCGGAAACCCCGACGACTCACAGGTGTCAGCGATCGACCGGGAGAGAGCTCTCCTGGACGTGCGCCGGATCCGCGATGTCGTGGCGTACACGCTGGAGCACTTCGATCAGAAGACGAAGCGGTCGTCGAGTTACGAGCACGGCGTGGTGACGAACGTCGCCGACTCGGTGCGGGGCCGGCGTCAGGCGGAGGCACTCAAGGAGCGGAAGCGAGTGCGTGGGTTCAACGCGCTGTTCGCGACCGCGTCGATCGATGCCGCACGCCGTTACTACAACCAGTTTCAGCTGCAGATGGAGCAGCTGCCGCCAGACAAGCGCCTGAAGGTCGGGCTGATCTTCAGCTACGGTGCGAACGAGGCTGAAGCCGACGGCATCCTCGATGATGAAGCGTTCGACACCGATGCGCTCGACCTTGACACGCGGTCGTTCCTGGAAGACGCGATCCAGGACTACAACGACATGTTCGGGACCAGCTACGACACGAGCGCGGATCGGTTCCAGAACTACTACAAGGACCTGTCGCAGCGGATGAAGAACCGCGAAATCGACCTGGTCATCGTGGTGAACATGTTCCTCACCGGTTTCGACGCGACGACGCTGAACACGCTGTTCGTCGACAAGAACCTGCGCGCGCACGGCCTGATCCAGGCGTACTCGCGCACGAACCGCATCCTCAACTCGGTGAAGACCTACGGCAACATCGTCGCCTTCCGCGATCTCGAGGAGGAGACGAACGCTGCGCTGGAGCTGTTCGGCAACAAGGATGCCCGCGGCGTCGTCCTGTTGAAACCGTACGGCGACTACTACGGCGAGTACGTCGACAAGGTCACCGAACTGCTCACGCACTTCCCGATCGGGCAGCAGATCGTGGGGGAGCAGGCGCAGAAGGACTTCATCCAGCTGTTCGGCGCGATCCTGCGGCTGCAGAACATCCTCACGTCCTTCGACGACTTCGACGGCAACGATCCGCTCACCGAGCGACAGCGGCAGGACTACACCAGCGTCTACCTGCGGCTACGCGATGAGTTCACGCGCGATCGTGACGGCGATAGAGAAGTCATCAACGACGACGTCGTGTTCGAGATCGAGCTCGTCAAGCAGGTCGAGATCAACGTCGACTACATCCTCATGCTCGTCGAGAAGCTCCGCGCCGAGAAGGGCGACGGCGACGATAAGGAAGTCCGTGCCGAGATCACGCGCGCGGTCGACGCGAGCCCGACCCTGCGCAGCAAGCGCGACCTCGTCGAGGACTTCGTCGAGTCGGTGTCGCTGCAGGGCGCGGTCGATGAGCAGTGGCAGTCGTATATCTCCGCGAAGCGCGAGGCCGAGCTTCAGGAGCTCATCGAAACGCACAAGCTCAAGCTGGAGCAGACGCGGTCGTTCGTGGATGCCGCGTTCCGGGACGGACAGCTGCGCACAGCGGGCACCGAGATCACCCGCATCCTGCCACCCGTGTCGCGGTTCAACCGCGAGTCCAACCATGGCGACAAGAAGAAGCGGGTCATCGAAGCGCTCTCCAGGTTCTTCGAGCGGTTCCGGGGACTTGCCACTGGGGGTGGGGAGCCTGGGGACTGAGGTCAGCACGAAGGGCGCTGGCGGCACAGCCGCTCACGCGCCACAATCTGCGCATTCAGCCAGGCACGCAAGGGTGCGGCATGTTCGAGCATCTCGGCCTGGCCGTTCAACCGCGCACCGCTTCGGCCACGGCCGTCTTGATCCGCGCGGCCAGGTCGTCGACGAGTTGCTGGCACAGCGCGATCCCGGCCGCACCGTCCTGCTCTTGCCGGCACTCGGACAAGCGTGCCTCGTCGATCGGGATCCGCTTGGCGAATCCACGAGTGGTGCTGACCTCGATGTACGCGCCGGTCTCACCGGGCCCGTCGGCTCCCAGCCGCATCTTCACAGGAGTGTCCCACGGGACGTCGGCCGTCTGCATCGCCGCGTTGCCGAAGTTGGACGCGCTCGTGTTGAACGGGCTGCTGATCATCAATGCCCCTCCTTCCTCGAATGCTCGGCGATCTCGCAGTGTGGCACCGTTCGGCGAAACCACCACCTCGCTCGGTGTGTCCGACGTTCCAATCTACATTGCAGGACGGCCCGCATCCCCGTCAGCACGCCACCTGGACAAGTGCCGGAGCCGTCTCGATCTCATCGCAGTTCGGCGCTTCGGCATCCTCACTCACTGCGATACAAAAGCCAGAGTCGTCGCTATCGGTATGATCTATCCAATTGCTCATGCGATAAGCGCTTATGCCGTTGTGCCTGGTCAGGCGCGGTTTCCTTGCAGCCGATCGTAGCCGGACACCACATCAACGTCGGCGCCGTGTTCCGCTCGACGGCCGCGCTGGGGGTCGACGCCGTGCTGGTGACGCCCCGGTGCGCCGACCCGCTCTACCGGCGCTCGGTGCGCGTGTCGATGGGCACCGTCTTCCAGGTGCCGTGGACCCGGATCGACCCGTGGCCGGACGGTATCGACCTGCTGCGCCGGGCCGGCTTCACGGTCGCCGCGTTCGCCCTCGAGGAGGACTCCGTCTCGCTGGACGACCTGGCCGCCCGACCCCCGGAGCGGCTCGCCCTCGTGCTCGGCACGGAGGGAGACGGGCTGGGCCCCCGGACCATCGCCGGGGCGGATCTGACGGTCCGGATCCCGATGGCCGGCGCCGTGGACTCGCTGAACGTTGCCGCGGCCTCGGCCGTCGCGTTCTGGGCGCTGCGACGGTCTGGTGCCGACACCCGGGGCTCAACCGCAGTGGGCGAAGGATGACTGGTAGCGGGCGCTGTCGTCGTACTCGTTGCCGTAGACGTAGCCGGAGTACATCACGCACTTGCCGTTGACGTAGTTGCGGTAGACACCGCCGGCGTAGTAGTCGTACTCGCCCTTGGCGCCGTAGTCCCAGGAGTCCCGCCACGAGTTCGGGGCGTCCTCGATGGTCACGACCGCACCGATCTGGGCGTCGTAGGGCAGGTAGCTGTACGTCATCACACAGTTCTCCCCGCCGGGGGGCCCGACGGGGAGTACCACAGCTCCACGCGCCCGACCAGTTGTCCGGTGCCGCTCGTGAGGTCGGCCCCGTCGATCTTGGTGCCGACACAGTGGTTGCGCACGTATCCCCCCTGGTTCGCCTGGGCCGCGAACTGGGACGCACCGGGTCCGTCGACCCGGTGCACGGCCTGTTCTGCGGCGTGGTCGTCCTGGCTGCTGGGCGTATCGGCCCCGGCCGGCACCGGGCCGGCGACCAGCATGGCCGCCCCGCGGCCAGTGCGGCGAGCTTGGCGGTGGTCGTCGTCTTCATCGTGTCCCCTCTCTGATGCGCCGGCTCGTTGCGTCCCCGGCGCTCCTTCCCGGCCACCCCGGCCGGGCCGTCACAGGGAACGACGGGCCAAGGGGGCGGGATCCTTGCACGGCCCGGCAGATCGGGGTGCCGTCACCCGGCCAGCAGCCGGGCGGCGAGTGCCACCATCACCACGGCCACCAGGCCGTCGACGACCCGCCAGGTGGTCGGGGAGGCGAGCGGGCGGGCCAGGGCCCTGGCTCCGAGCCCCAGCGCGGGGAACCACAGCAGGCTCGCCGCCATCGCCCCGCCGGCGAAGACCCACCGGGCATCGCCCTGGGCCGAGGCCAGGGTGCCCAGCATGAGCACGGTGTCCAGGTAGACGTGCGGGTTCAGGAAGGTGAGGGCCAGGGCCGTGCCGAGGACCGAGCCGCGCGAGGTCGGGCGGTCGGGGGTCAGCCCGACCGGGTGGAGGGCGGACCGGGCCGACCGGGCCGCGAACCACAGCAGGTAGGCCGCGCCCGCCCAGGTGATCGCGGTGAGCAGGCGCGGGTGGGAGGCGACGAGGGCACCGACCCCGGCGGTCCCGAGGCCGATCAGCAGGAAGTCGGCGACCGCGCAGACCGCGATCACCACGCCCAGGTGCTCGCGGCGCAGCCCCTGGCGCAGCACGAAGGCGTTCTGCGCGCCGATGGCGACGATGAGGGACAGACCGGTCGCGAAGCCGGTGGCGAGGACGGGAAGCACGCTACCGACGGTAGGTCGGTCGCGGCGTGAAGGGAAGCGAATGATTCTGGGGTATCCGTAGAATCCCTTCATGCGCCACGATCAGCTCCGCGCCCTGCTCGCCGTCGTCGAGGAGGGCACGTTCGAGGCGGCCGCGCGGCGGCTGCACGTCACGCCCTCCGCGGTGAGCCAGCGGATCCGGGCCCTCGAGTCGGCCACCGGTCGCGTCGTCGTGCAGCGGGGCACTCCCTGCCGGGCCACCGAGGCGGGCACCGTGCTGCTGCGGGCTGCCCGGCAGGTGCAGCTCGTGGAGCAGGAGGTGGCGGCGGCACTGGAGGGGCCGGAGCACGGCCGTGCCGTGTTGGCGGTGGCGGTCAACGCCGACTCGCTGGCCACGTGGTTCCGACCCGTGCTCGGGGAGGCGGGCGGATGGGACGATGCGGTGCTCCGGCTGCGGGTGGAGGACCAGCAGCTGACCGACGCACTGCTCGCCAAGGGGGAGGTGATGGCCGCGGTCACCGAGGACCCGGTGGCCGTCTCCGGGTGCAGCGTGCGCCAGCTAGGGGCGATGCGCTACCTGCCCCTGGCGGTGCCCGACCTGGTCGAGCGGTTCAGCCGGGACGGCCGGGTGGACCTGGCGGCCATGCCGGTCGTGGACTTCAACGCCAAGGACGCCCTGCAGCAGGAGCTGCTCACGGCGCGGGGCGGGCTCCGTCCGCCCGTGCACGAGGTGCCCTCCTCGGAGGCATTCCTGGCAGCGGTGCTCGCCGGCCTCGGGTGGGGGATGGTGCCCGAGCACCAGCTCGGCGACGCCCTGGCCGACGGGCGGCTGGTGCGCGTGGCGCGGGGGTACCGGGACGTCCCGCTCTACTGGCAGCGCTGGCGGCTGGCCTCGGCACAGTTGGACCGGCTGAGCGAGGCCGTGACAGGGGCAGCCACCGGGTTGCGCCGGGTCAGCGCCCGAGCCCCTCGATGACCTCGACGGTGGGCAGCGTGGCGACCAGGGCGCCGGGCATCCGCAGCTTGGACCTGCGCAGCCCGGAACCGATGACCACCTGAGGCTGCTCCAGGACCTGGGCGTCGACCAGGACCGGCCACTCGGCGGGGAGGCCGACCGGGGTGATGCCGCCGTACTCCATGCCGGACTCCTCGACGGCGCGCTCCATCGGCATGAAGCTGGCCTTGCGCACGTCCAGGCTCTTGCGCACGGTGGTGTTCACGTCCGCGCGGGTGTGGGCGAGCACCAGGGCGGCCGCCACCTTCTCCTTCTCGCCCCGGCGCCCGAGCACGACGATGCAGTTGGCCGACTCCTCCAGGGTGATGTCCGTCGCCTCGACCAGGGCCGCCGTGTCGGCCAGGTCGGGATCGATCTCGGTGACCTCGATGTCCTCGCGCAACGGCGAGGTGAGCAGCGCGGCACGCACGGGCTCGGCGAGCAGGTCGGGACGTTCGGTGATCGGGTGCCAGGTCAGCGACAACGGTGCAGTCATGCCACCAGGATGCGCACCAGGTGATCCAGCGTCGCAGCCGGGTCCCCGGTGACCCCGCCGTGGACCGGCCCGGGCTGCAGGATCGTGCTGCGGGGCGCGCTCAACCAGCCGAACCGTGGGCCCAGCCTGTCCAGCCGCGGCGTCGTGGGGGAGTGCTCGCCGGCGGCCACACCGCATACGGTCTCCAGTGCGGAGCGCACCGCCTCCAAGTCCAGGTCCGGCGCGAGTGCCAGCGCCCGCGCCTCGTCCAGCGCGAAGCGGCCCGCCAGGAAGTCCGCCTGCTGGCTGTAGAGCACCACCCCGACGTTGATGAACTCCTCCCGCTCGACGCGGGGGACCAGCCGGATGACGACGTACTGGTAGGGGTGCTCGGTCACGCGGCACCGCCGGGCAGCCAGGCCTGCGGGTTCGCCAGCCGCGCGAGCAGGTGCTCCCGGTATGCCGTGCGCACCGCCTGCGCGTCGGCCAGCGTCTCGGTGGTCTCCAGCCACTCGTCCGGCACGAGGGCCAGGACCTCGTCGAGCAGGGCCCCGTCGATCCGGGCCACCATCTCCTCGTGCACCGCGCGCAGGTCGCCGTGGTCGGCCAGGCTGCCGAGCACGTGGTCCTCGGCCCGGAACGGCTGTTGGGCGAACCGGTCGGGGTCGGGGGTCTTGCGCGGCCAGCCGTGGTGGAAGTAGAGCGCGGCGCCGTGGTCGATCAGCCAGGTCTCCCGGTGCCAGGTGAGCAGGTTGGGGTTGGACCAGGTGCGGTCCACGTTGGCCGTGTAGGCGTCCAACCAGACCACCCGGGCGGCCAGGTCACGTGCCGGTGGCCGTGAGCCGTCATAACCCAGCGAGCCGGGGAGCAGGTCGATGCCCAGGTTGCTGCCGGGGGAGGCGTTGAGCAGGTCCTGGACCTCCTCGTCGGCTTCGTAGCGCGCGATCGCCTCCGGCAGGGTCAGGGTCACCATCCGGGGGACCGGCAGCCCGAGACGACGGGCCAGCTCACCGACGATGACCTCGGCCACCAGCACCTTCAGCCCCTGGCCGGCGCCCCGGAACTTCACCACGTAGGTGCCGAGGTCCTCGGCCTCCACGACGCCGGGCATCGAGCCGCCCTCGCGGAGGGGGACGACGTAGCGGACAGCAGTGACGTGGTCGAGCACCATCGCACCCTATCCGGGCTGGGCAAGCGCTTTCCCGCCCCCGCCAGGTGGTGTCGGCGTGCTGTGGAACAGTGGAACCATGCCCTCTGTCCACCCCCAGGCGAGTGTCCTGCACCTGGACCTGGACGCCTTCTTCGCGGCGGTGGAGCAGCGGGACAAGCCCTCGCTGCGGGGCAAGCCGGTGGTCGTGGGCGGCACCGGCGGGCGGGGCGTGGTGTCCACCGCCTCCTACGAGGCCCGGGTCTTCGGCGCCCGGTCCGCGATGCCGACCGCGGAGGCCCGGCGCCGCTGCCCGCCGGGGACGGCCTTCCTGGGTGGGCGGTTCGACGCCTACCGGATGACCTCCCGCGTGGTGATGGACCTGCTGCGCGAGGTGTCCCCGGTACTGGAGCAGGTGTCGGTGGACGAGGCATTCCTGGACCTGACCGCGGCCACGGACGTGGATTTCTCCACCGAGGGCCTGACCCGGCTGGGGGAGGACCTGATGGCCCGGATCAAGGCGGAGACGGGCGGGCTGACCGCGTCGGTGGGGATCGCCACCTCCAAGATGATGGCCAAGCTGGGCAGCGAGATGCGCAAGCCCGCCGGCCTGACGGTGATCGCCCCGGGCACCGAGGAGGACGTGCTGCACCCGATGTCGGTGCGGGCGGTGCCAGGCGTGGGACCGGCCACCGGCGGCAAGCTGCACGCCTTCGGCGTCGAGACGGTGGGCGACCTGGCCAGGGTGTCCCGGGAGGACCTGGTGTCGATCTTCGGCGAGGCGCACGGCGGCGGGCTGTACCGGCTGGCGCGGGCCAGGGACGAGCGGTTGGTCACCGCCGAGCGGGAGACCAAGAGCGTCTCGGTGGAGGAGACCTTCGAGACCGACATCGCCGACCGGGACGGCCTGGACACCGAACTCGAGGCCCTCGTCCGGCGGCTGACCGCCCGGCTGTCGGCCTCGGCATACTTCGGCCGGACGATCACGGTCAAGGTGCGCCAGCACGACTTCACCCAGCTGACCCGCTCCGGGACACTGGCGCACGCCACGGGCGAGGGTGCGGTGATCCTGCGCGAGGCGCGCCGGTTGCTCGCGACGATCGACATCAGCTCGGGGCTGCGGCTGCTGGGGGTCGGCGTCTCGGGGTTGACCGCGCACGCCCAGGAGGAGCTGCTCGGGAGCGACCTGGTCGCCGGCCCGCCCGTGCCGGGCCCGGTGATCGAGTATCCCGACAGCGGGGGCAACCTGGACCCGCAGGGCGACGGCGCCACGGAACTGGACCGGGTCGCGGTCATCGACCGGCGGGGGGAGACCTGGGGGACGGGGCAGGACGTCGTGCACGAGGAGTTCGGCCCGGGGTGGGTATGGGGCGCAGGGCGCGGTCGGGTCAGCGTGCGCTTCGAGGGCCCGCTGACCCCGCCGGGCCGCGTCCGCACGTTCGACGCAGACGACCCCGCGCTGCAGCGCGGGGAACCACCGGACTGGCGACCCTCGACTGCGAACAACCGGCCCTAGCGTGCTAATCTTTCCCGTCGTTGCCCACCGACCGACAGGCTCGGTGGCGCGCACCCTCGTCCGGGTGGCGGAATGGCAGACGCGCTAGCTTGAGGTGCTAGTGCCCTTAACGGGCGTGGGGGTTCAAGTCCCCCTCCGGACACCGACGGTATTTCCCGATGAGATGCCCTGCTACTTCGCGAAACCCCTGGTCAGGTCGGGGGATATCGCCGTGTGAGTGGTTTACCGGCGCGTGTGGCCCGAGGTGCCTTCGCGGACTTGATCCAGGTCAAGGAGATCGGGTGGGGAAAACGGTGAAATGAGGGTGTCAGAAGGACACCACACCTCACCGAACAGGAGGCCCGCCGATGGGCGCCAACCAGCTCACCGCCACCACGACCACCGCCGACACGCTGAGAACCGTCAAGATCAGCACCGAGCCGTTCACCTGCCCCTCGTGCATCGCCAAGATCGAGAAGGCCGTCGGGCGGCTGCCGGGTGTGCAGAAGGTTGACGTCCGGTTCAACTCCAGCAAGGTCGACGTCACCTTTGACCAGGCCCGGCTGGAGGCGGGCGAGATTGCCACGGTGATCAGCGACCTGGGCTACCCCGTGACCCGCATCGGCCGAGTCGCGCCCGTGCGGACGCCCAAGGCCAAGGCTCGGTCCTGAGGGCATCACCGTGATCACCCTCAGGACGCAGGTCGTCTCCTTCTTCACCAGTAGGGCTCGGGTCGCCGGCACCTCGGGCGTGCTCCTGCTCGCGGCCGGTGCGATGCACCTGGCCGGGGCGGGGGCGGCTCGCGACGCGTTGCTCGTTATCGCCTCGGTCGTCGCCGGGATCCCGATCGCCTTCAGCGCCTGGCGGGCGCTGAAGGCCCGCGCCTTCAGCATCGATTTCCTGGTGACCATCGCAGTCATCGGCGCCCTCCTCATCGGCGAATACGTCGAGTCCGGGGTCGTCGCCTTCCTCTTCGTCTTCGGCTCCTACCTGGAAGCCCGCACCCTGGACCGCACCCGACGTTCGGTCCGTGACCTTGTGGATCTCGCGCCGCAGGAGGCGGAGGTCATGTCTGCCGACGGGCCGGTCACCATGCCGGCCGACGAGGTCGAGGTCGGCGACCGGGTGTTGGTCCGCGTCGGCGGGCGGGTCCCGGTCGACGGGACCGTCGTCCACGGCTCCGGCGCCGTCGACGAGTCCACCGTCACCGGCGAGCCCATGGCCGTCGTCAAGGGCACGGAGGAGCAGGTCTGGTCCGGCACCCTGCTGGAGTCCGGCTACCTCGAGATACGGGCCGACCGGGTCGGCGAGGACACCACCTTCGCGCAGATCGTCGAGCTCATCGAGGAGGCCCAGGACTCCAAGGCCAAGGCCCAGCGCTTCCTGGACCGGTTCGCCAGCTGGTACACCCCCGCCATCGTGGTCGCCGCAGTCCTGGCGCTGCTGATCACCGGCGACGTGCGCTTCGCCCTGACCTTCCTCGTCATCGCTTGCCCCGGCGCCCTGGTCATCTCCATCCCGGTCTCCCTGGTGGCCGGACTGGGCAACGCGGCGCGCCACGGCGCCCTGGTCAAGGGCGGTGACGCCTTCGAGCGGCTCGCCCGCGTCGACACCGTCGTCGTGGACAAGACCGGCACCCTCACCCAGGGCAGGCCCGAGGTGACCGACGTGGTCAGCGCCGATGCGGCATACCTGGAAGCGGACGTGCTGCGACTGGTCGCCTCGCTGGAGCAGGCGTCCGAGCATCCGCTCGGTCGCACCCTGGTCGGTGCAGCCCGGGACCGCGACCTCGAGCTCGCGCCCTCGCCCTCCGGTGTGGAAGTGCTGACCGGCGCGGGGATCCGCGGCGTCGTCTCCCTGGATGGTCGCGACCACGTGGTCGGCGTCGGATCGGGCCGGCTGCTCGAGGAGAGCGGGTATATGGCTCCGCCAGAGCTCGTGAGCCGCGCCACCATGCTGGAGCGCGGGGGCAGCACCGTCTCCTACGTCACCGTGGATGGTGTCGTGGTCGGACTGGTTGGCATCACCGACCAGGTGCGGCCCGAGGCCAGGGCGTCGGTGGAGGCGTTGCGCCGCGCCGGCATCCGCAGGTTCGTCATGCTCACCGGGGACAACCCGCACACCGCGCAGGCGGTCGCCGAACAGGTCGGGATCACCGGGCCGGAGGACATCGTCGCCGCCCAACTGCTCCCGGCGGACAAGGTCACGCGGGTCGCGGAGCTTACCGAGGCCGGCCACAAGGTCGCGATGATCGGCGACGGCGTCAACGACGCCCCGGCGATCGCCACGGCGGACGTGGGCATCGCGATGGGTGGCGGCACGGACGTCTCGCTGCAGACCGCGGACATCGTCCTGGTCGGCAGTCGCTTCGACCAGTTGATCCAGGCACGGTCGGTCGCGCGGGCCACCTTGCGCAACATGGCGCAGAACACCGTGGTCTCGCTCGGGACGGTCGCCTTCCTGCTGGCCGGTGTGGTCGGCGGAATCGTGCACATGGCGGGAGGCATGCTCATCCACGAGATCTCGGTGCTTGTGGTCATCCTCAACGCGATGCGCCTCATCCGGTTCCGGGACAAGGCCGCCGCCGAGGTGGCGGCCGCCAGTGACCGCCGTCGTCAGAGCGCGGTCGTCACTGCCGTCAGACCGGGGTCGACAGTGAGGTGAGTGTCCCGATGTCGGTGAGCGCTATGCGCCTGCCGTGCAGACGGATCACCCTGGAGTCGCTGAGTCGTCGCAACTGACGGCTCAGTGACTCCGGTGTCGTGTCCAGGAGGGAGGCGATGTCCTTCTTGGCCATCGGAAGCTCCACCGTCGGGACACCGTCGATGCGCCGGACCGGCAGGCTCATCAGGTAGTCGGCCAAGCGCGAGGCGACGTCGCCGGAGATGACCGCCGCCAGCCGGGTCTCGGTCTCGTCCAAGCGACGGCTGAGAGTGCGCAGCATCGCCATGCCGATGCTCGGGTGGTCATCGATCAGCCGGCCCAGGTCGGCGTGGCGGAAGACGCACAGGCTGCCGGCCTCGACCGCCACCGCGAAGTGGTCCGGGCGGCTGCCGTCGATGAAGGCACCTTCGCCGATGAAGTCGCCCGACTCCAGCACCCGCACGATCTGCTCGTGGCCGTCGGCGGTGAGCCGGGAGATCTTGACGCGACCGGTGTGCACCACCATCAGCTGCGACACCGCGGAGCCGGCCGAGTAGATCTGCTCATCCGCACCGACTCTCGTGGGAATGGCCAGGCTCGCCACGTTGTGCTGCTGCTGGGTGGTCAGGCCCTGGAAGAGCGGCACCCGTGCCACGCACAGGTCATCCTCCGGAGCGATGAGAGGCAGCTTCCGTCCCCTGGTCGACTCGTGGCCATCCATGGCCCCATCGTCACATCTGCCGGGCGGCCAGCCCCCTGAGGGTGGGCCACGTCACCTTGCTGTGGCCGGTATGCCGAACCCGGGTGAGTCGCTGTCCGCCTCCGTCGCCGAGTACGGGGCCTTCGACCACCGAAGGCCCCCTCGGGTCTCTGCGGGGCAGTGACCCGAGGGGGCTTCGCTCATGGGTAGTCGAGTGCAGGGCTACACCGGGTCGCCGTCCGGAGGCGCCTCGGCATGGTCAGCCCGTGATCGAGAAATCCTGCCAGTCCCGGCCGTCGACCGGCTCGGTGTCGACCCACAGGGACGTCAGGCAATGGGGGCACACGTACTGGACAGTCTTCAGGGCCGAGTGGACAGTGACGTGACCGCCGAGGTCTACAGGGGTCACCGCGATCTTCCCTGCGATGGACTCCCAGCCCGAGGACACGAGGCTGAGTGGCTCCTGGCAGTGTGCACAGGCCGCGGCGATGCCCTCGGGAGTGTCGAAGAGTGCCAGTGAGGCTCCCCAGGAGCCATAGGGCTTGTCCGTAGCGAACTGGGCCGACTCCCCGGTGGGAGTGCTGGATCAGGAAGGTCTGGTGGTGATCAGGCCGGGGCGGGTGCCTCCGTCGTCTCGGGGGACGTCCCGGTCCTGCTGGACGCCTACCGGGTCCGCGAGGTGATCGACGGGTTGGCGGCACGCCTGACGACGGAACAGGACGACGGCGCGCGCCACCTGGAGCGGCTCCAGGTGCTGGTCGACGCGCAACGAGCCACGCTCGACCCGTGGGACCCCGAGACGTATCAGCCGCTGAACGTCGAGTTCCACGGGACGATCCTGGAGGCGTCCGGCAACGAGTACCTGACCGATCACACGGCACTCCTGCAGATGACCTCCAACGTCTTCGCGCCCTACCGGCTGCTGGAGGTCGACCGGGTCCGCCGTGCGGTCGCGGAGCACCAGGGGATCGTGGATGCGATCGGCCGCGGCGACGGCGCCGCGGCCGAACGGGTGGCCCGGGAACACATCCGGGCCACCATCCGCACCCTCTCGACGCCTGGCTAGCTGCGCCCGGCCGGCTGGGGCGCCGTGCGCGCTGTGCCGGACGTGTCGGACCCGACGCCGGCACCCGGCGCCGCGTCGTCCACCACGAGCTGGCCCTCGGCCAGCGACTCCGGCGTGACGTTCTCCTCGATCGAGGTGGCCAGCGGCTTCTCATGGATCAGCAGCAGGACCAGCGCGGCCACCACGGCCAGCGGCACCATGTAGAGGAAGACCGGGATCAGCGCGTCGTGGTAGGCCTCGATGATGACCTGGCGCAGCTCGGTCGGCATCTGGTTGACCAGCTCCGGGGTCAGCGAGTGTGCGCCGTCGGAGGGGCCGGTGCCCATCGGGATCCGGTCGCTGATCTGCTCGGTGAGTCGACCGGTGAACAGGCTGCCGACGACGGCCGTGCCCAGCGTGGCACCCACCTGACGGAAGTAGTTCGTGGCGGCCGTCGCGGTGCCCACCAGGGTCACCGGGAAGGTGTTCTGCACGATCAGGGTGAGGATCTGCATACTCGATCCCAGGCCGAGGCCCATCACGGCCATGTAGACGCACACCAGCCAGGTGGGGGAGTCGTACTGCAGCATGGACAGCAGCGCCAGGGCGATGCCCAGGACCACCGAGCCGAAGATCGGCAGCGCCTTGTAACGACCGGTCGCGGTGACCATCCGGCCGGTGATGACCGAGGTGACCAGCATCGAGCCCATCATCGGGACCATCAGGAGGCCGACCACGGTGGCGCTCAGGCCGGTGGTCATCTGCAGGTAGGTCGGCAGGTAGCTGATCGCGCCGAACATGGCCACACCGGTGAGCAGCGCCGCGATCGTGGTGACCGTGAAGTTGCGGCGGGCGAACAGGTACATCGGGATGATCGGCTCGGCCGCGCGGGACTCCACCCAGACGAAGGCCGCTCCGGCCACCACGGTCGTCGCGATCAGCCCGAGGATCACGGGGGAGCCCCAGGCGTACTCCCCGCCGCCCCAGGTGGTGACCAGGACGAGCGCGGAGGTGGCCAGGGCCACGAGGGTCATCCCCGCGTAGTCGATCCGGGGACGGGCGGTGAGCTTGCGCGGGGCGGGCAGGAAGGCGATGGTCGCCGCCGCGGCGAGGATGCCGAGTGGCAGGCTGATCCAGAACACCCAGCGCCAGCCGGGGCCCTCGGTGAACCAGCCGCCCAGCAGCGGCCCGGCCACGGAGGAGAACGCGAAGACGCCACCCATGATGCCCATGTACTTGCCGCGCTGGCGGGCCGGGATGACGTCGGCGATCGCGGCCTGGGACAGGATCATCAGGCCACCGCCGCCGACGCCCTGGATGACACGGGCCACGATCAGGTCGGTCATGTCGCCGGCCAGGGCCGCGTAGACCGACCCGCCGACGAAGATCGTGATCGCGCTGAGCAGCACCGGCTTGCGGCCCAGCAGGTCGCTGATCTTGCCGTAGATCGGCATCATGATCGTCGAGGCCAGGATGAAGCCGGTGATGATCCACAGCATCTGGTCGACGCCGTGCAACTCGCCGACGATCGTCGGGAGCGCCGTGGACAGCACGGTCTGGTTGAGCGAGGCCAGCAGCATGGTGACCATCAGCCCGGCGAAGAGCAGGGTGACGCTGCGGTCGAGTTTCTGGTCCAGCGGGTTGCCGCCGCTGGGTTGAGTGCGGGTGCTCATAGCGTGGACGAAACAACCTCTCGGAAAGTCTGGATGCCCTGGCGGATGGCGTCGGTGTCGTCCGACGACACGCCCCCGGGCTCACGGAAGTGGACGAAGCGCACGACCGCCCCCGCCAGGTAGAAGAGGGCGTGCACCGACTCGGGTCGGGCGGCCAGGTCGCGCATGTCGGCGGGGACGTCCCTGTCGCCCGCAGTAGATTCGGTGATGGCGTTGTGCACCATCCGCTCGGCGTCGCCGATCCGGGTCGTGATCCGGGAGCGGAGCTCGGGGTAGGCCTGGATCAACTGCTTGCGCCGGGGCTTGGAGGAGCCCGGCGTGATGGTGGACCGGAACACGGCGGCCAGCATGAACACCACCCGGGTCAGCACGTCGCCGGCGTCCTCCTCGTAGAGGACCGCCCGGGTGTCCTCGGACAGGCACGGTTCCTGGACCCCGAGGACCGCGTCGTCCTTGGTGGCGTAGTAGTTGAAGAAGGTGCGCTGGGAGATGCCGGCCCGCTCGGCGATCTGCTCGATCGTGACGTGCTGGATGCCGTGCTCCAGGGTCAGGTCAGCCGCGGCGTCGTGGATCTCCAGGGAGGTGGCCAGGCGCTTGCGTTCGCGGAGCGACGGAGGAGCTTGTGTTTGCACTCCTGCATTCTATGCAGTTCTGCAACTTTGCATAAGTGCATTATTCGTCGGTCGGTCCGGGGGCGCGCAGGGTCCCGGCGCCAACGGCTGCAGCCAGCACCCCGATGCCCTCGGCGACGGCGCTCAGCGTCTTCTCCGGATGCCAGGTCGGGTCGTACATCGACGGGATCGGGCCGAGGGTGGGCACGCTGACGAGGCTGTAGAGCAGGACGGCGCCGAAGGCGGACAGCGCGACGGCGCCGGCGACCAGGTAGGCGGCCGTCGACGGGCGCAGGATCAGGTAGAGGGCCGCGAGGATGGCCGCGAGCGCCTGCAGCCGGAACAGCCAGCCGCCCCCGATCCCGCCCGGCGCCGCCAGCTGGATGGCCGGGGCGAAGCGCAGGTGCACCACTGCGTCGAACCCCAGAGCGACCACGACCACCCACCGCAGGAGCGGCTCGAGGCGACGCACCGGATCACTCCACGACCAGCGTGGCGACCATGTCGGGGTGCGGGATGCAGAAGAAGGGGTACTCGCCGGCCTCGTCCGGGGCGGTGAAGCTGACCTCTTGGCCGGGGGCGACCGTGACGTCGAACAGCCCCTCCTCGTCGGAGGTGACGGTGTGCCCCACCTCGTCCTGGTTGACCACGGTGACCTCCGAACCGGGCTCGACGGGTCCGGCGATGTCGTAGTCGAAGTCGACGATCGTGATCACGACGTCGCTGTCACTGCCACCAGCCGGATCGGTCCCCGCGTCGTCTCCGCCCCCGCACCCGGTGAGCAGGGCGGCGGCCAGGGTCAGGGACACGCTCAGTCGCAGTGTGCTCATGGGGGTTCTACGCTACCGCCGGCCGATCGGGATTGCGGGTCGACCGGCGTGCCCCTTCCCCGGGCCTGCCCACCCGGCCCGAGACCCTGGCAGGATGATCCGATGACCCGGCTGCCGACATACGAGAACGTGATCGAGGCGGCCGGGCACCTGGCCGGCGTGGCCCACCGGACCCCCGTGCTGCGCTCCCGCCGGCTGGATGCGGAGGTGGGGGCCGAGGTCTTCCTCAAGGCGGAGAACCTGCAGCGGATGGGCGCCTTTAAGTTCCGCGGCGCGTTCCACGCGCTGAGCCGGCTCGACCCCGAGCGGCGTCGCGCGGGGGTGATCGCGTTCTCCTCCGGCAACCACGCGCAGGCGGTAGCGCTGTCTGCCCGCGAGCTCGGCATCCCCGCGACGATCGTGATGCCACACGACGCGCCCGCCAGCAAGGTCGCGGCGACGCAGGGGTACGGCGCCTCGGTGGTGCGCTACGACCGGTATGCCGAGGACCGGGTGGCGATCGCGCGGCACCTGGCGGGGGAGACCGGTGGCACGGTGCTGCCGCCCTACGACCACCCGGACATCATCGCGGGCCAGGGCACCGCCGCCGCGGAGTTGCTCGAGGAGGTCCCCGACCTCGACGTCCTGGCCGTGCCGCTCGGCGGTGGCGGCCTGTTGGCCGGGACGGTCCTGGCGGCGGCCGCGCTAGCGCCGGGCTGCGCGGTCCACGGGGTCGAACCGGCTGCCGGGGACGACGGGGCGCAGTCCTTGCGGGAGGGGCGGATCGTGCGGATCGACACCCCCCGCACCATTGCCGACGGGGCGCAGACCCAGTTCCTGGGCACGCTCACCTTCCCGATCATCCAGCGCCACGTCGCGGGCATCGCGACGGCCACTGACGATCAGCTCGTGGACGCGATGCGCCTGATGGCTGCGACGCTGAAGACGGTCGTGGAACCCACCGGTGTCCTCGGTCTGGCCGCCGTGCGGTCCGGGGCGGTGCCCGCGCGCGGCCGGGTGGGCGTGATCCTCAGCGGCGGCAACGTGGACCTGGACCGGTATGCGGGCCTGCTGGGCGGGTGACCCGGGCCGGGCTAGTCTCCTGGCATGAGCGATATCGACCCGACCCACGTGCCGTCACCCCAGGACGAGGTCGTCCAGATCTGCCGGGAGCTGATCCGGATCGACAGCAGCAACTACGGCGACGGCAGCGGACCGGGGGAGCGGGCCGCCGCCGAGTACGTGATGGGCCTGCTCACCGAGGTCGGCCTGGACCCGCAGCTCACCGAGTCCGACCCCGGCCGGGCCAGCGTGGTGGTCCGCACCGAGGGGCGCGACCCCAGCCGTCCCGGCCTCGTGCTGCACGGCCACCTGGACGTCGTGCCGGCGCAGGCAGCGGACTGGTCGGTCGACCCGTTCGCCGCCGAGGTCCGCGACGGCCTGATCTGGGGCCGGGGAGCGGTCGACATGAAGGACATGGACGCCATGCTCCTGGCCAACCTGCGCCACCTGGCCCGGACCGGCCAGAAGCCGCCGCGGGACATCGTGTGGGCCTTCTTCGCCGACGAGGAGGCCGGGGGCGTCAAGGGGGCCGGGCACGTGGTCGCCCAGCACCCGGAGTGGTTCGAGGGCTGCACCGAGGCGATCAGCGAGGTCGGCGGCTTCTCGATCACCCTCGAGGAGGAGGGGACGGGTGCCCCGATCCGGGCATACCTGCTGCAGACCGCCGAGAAGGGCATCGCCTGGCTCCGGCTGCACGCCCACGGGCGGGCCGGCCACGGCTCGGTGCCCAACCCGGAGAACGCCGTCGTGCGGTTGGCCGAGGCGATCGCCCGGATCGACGCGCACGAGTGGCCGCGCAGCTACGTGGCCTCGGTGCGGGAGCTGTTCGACGGGGTGTCCGGCATCACCGGCCGTCCCTGGGCCGAGGACGACGTCAGCCCCGTGCTGGAGTGCCTGGGTGGCGCCCGCCGGTTCGTCGAGGGCACCCTGCAGGACACCTCGAACTTCACCATGCTGACCTCGGGCTACAAGCACAACGTCATCCCGCAGACGGCCACCGCCGCCCTCGACTGTCGGTTCCTGCCCGGGCACGAGGAGGAGTTGATGGACACCGTCCGCGAGCTGGCCGGGGAGCACGTCGAGGTCGAGATCGTGCACAAGGACGTGGCGCTCGAGGCACCCAGCGAGGGCGAGCTCGTCGAATCGATGAAGCGGGCCCTGCTCAAGGAGGACCCCGGCGCCCGGGTGCTGCCCTACTGCCTCTCCGGCGGCACCGACAACAAGCACCTGTCCCGGCTCGGCATCACCGGCTACGGCTTCGCCCCGCTCCAGCTGCCGCCGGAGCTGGACTTCGTCGGCATGTTCCACGGGGTGGACGAGCGGGTGCCGGTCGATGCGGTCGAGTTCGGCGCGCGCGTGCTGCAGCGGCTCATCGAGGACTGCTGAGGTCGCTCAGGCGGTGCGTTGCACCCGGATGATCTTGCGGCGCAGCCAGGCCTTGCGCACCCCGCCCCAGTAGAGCCGGACCCGGTGCAGCTCCCAGTTGCCGTACTCCGCCTTCTCGGTGAGCAGCTGGCGCACCTCGGCGCGGGTCGCATCGCGCCCGAAGGTCAGCTCCTGGAACTCGTACTCGATCATCGCCCTGATCTTGCGACGTCGGGGGCCCTGTTGTCCACCAGCACCGCCGGGGCCGCGCGAACCCGCGCGCAACGTGCTGCAAATCCGTGTGCGCGAGGGCGTTGTGACGCTACGGTCATGCCATGACATCCGACCCGCGTGCTGCGCTGTCGGCCCTCGTGGCCGCCCTGGAGACCCACCTTGAGTTGGCGGCCGTGCGCCGCGGGGACGACGACCCCGCCGTCGAGGCGGCCTACCAGAAGGTGGCCGACGCCTTCGAGGCCTACGACGACGCCCTGCTGGACGCATACGGCGAGGTCACGCCGCTGGACATCTACACCGAGGACGACGAGGACGACGAGGACGAGCTCATCGACGAGGAGGAGTTCGCCGAAGACTTCGACAACGACGACGAGGACGACGAGTTCGACGACGTCCCGACCTACGTCGGGCTCGACGACGACGAGTACGACCTCGACGACGACCCGGATGACGACCCGGATGACGACGCGGACGACGACTCGGATGACAATGACCTCGACGACGACACCGACAAGCAGGAGCGTGGCTGAACCGTGGAGCTGGGATTGAGCTGCGGCTATTGGGGACTGGGCAACGACGCGGACAACCTGGCGCTGGCGCTGCGCGCCGACGAGCTCGGCTACTCCGTGGTCTGGGCCGCCGAGGCCTACGGCTACGACGCGCCGAGCGTGCTGTCCTGGATCGGGTCGCGCACCTCGCGGATCCGGCTCGGGGCCGGGGTCATGCAGATCCCGGGACGCACCCCGGCCGCCACCGCGATGACCGCGGCCACCCTGGACGGGCTGTCCGGTGGCCGGTTCGTCCTGGGGCTCGGGGTGAGCGGCCCCCAGGTCTCCGAGGGGTGGCACGGGGTCCGCTTCGCCAAGCCGCTGGCCCGGACCCGGGAGTATGTCGAGATCGTCCGGTCCGCGCTGGCCCGGGAGCGGGTCACCCATGAGGGCGAGTTCTTCACCCTGCCGCTGCCCGACGGACCGGGCAAGGCGCTAAAGATGAACGCCAAGCCCACCGGCACCGAGGTGCCGATCTACCTGGCCGCGGTCGGGCCCAAGAACCTCGAGCTGGCCGGTGAGATCGCCGACGGGTGGTTGGGCGTCTTCTTCTCCCCGGAGTATGCCGGGGAGCAACTGGCCGCGATCGACCGCGGCAAGGCGCGGTCGACCGACCCGGACAAGGCCTTCCAGGTCGACCCCACCGTCCCCGTGGTCGTCGGTGATGACGTGGCGGCGTGCGCCGACCTGGTGCGCCCCTACGCCGCCCTGTATGTCGGGGGCATGGGGTCGCGCGAGCAGAACTTCTACAACCAGCTCGCCTGTCGGATGGGCTACGAGGCCGAGGCCGCCGAGGTGCAGGACCTCTACCTGTCGGGTCAGCTGCGGGACGCGGCCGGACGGGTGCCCCTGGAGTTCATCGACGAGACCAGCCTGCTCGGCCCGGAGGAGCGGATCGCCGGGCGGATGACCCGGTTCGCCGAGGCCGGGGTCACCACTCTGTCGATCGCCCCGACCGGCCGCGACCTGGCCTCCCGGATGGAGGCGCTCGAGGTCGCTGCCCGTGCGGCGGACCAGGCGGGCCTGCGCGGATGACGGTGGTCGTCCTCGCCCGGCACGGGCGGACCCGGGCCAACGCCGACGGCCTCCTCGCCGGGTGGACGCCCGGCGTGGTGCTGGACGACACGGGGCGCGACCAGGCGGCCCGCCTCGGTGGCCGCCTCGCCGCCGCCCCGGTCGTGGCGGTCGTCTCCAGCCCCCTCGAGCGGTGCCTGGAGACCGCGGCCGCCATCCGGGATGCCTGGGACGGGGCGAACGCGGACGCGGAGCCGCCGGCACTGCATACGGACGAGCGCCTGGGCGAGGCGCACTACGGTGCGTGGACCGGGCGTGCGCTGAAGGACCTCGCCAAGGAGCCGCTGTGGCGGGCCGTGCAGGACCGGCCGAGCACGGTGACCTTCCCCGCGCACCCGGAGCACGCGCACGAGTCGTTGCAGCAGATGCAGGCGCGGGCGGTGGAGGCGCTGGCCTCTTGGCACGCGCGGATCGCCGCCGAGCACGGGCCCCACGCGGTGTGGGTGGCGGTGAGCCACGGGGACGTGATCAAGGCGCTGCTCGCCGACGCGCTGGGCACGCCGCTGGACCGGTTCCAACGCATCGTGATCGATCCCGGGTCGGTGAGCATCGTGCAGCAGACCCGGCGTCACCCCGTCGTGCTGCGGGTCAACGACTCCGGCGCCGACCCCCTCCGCTTCCCGCCGCCGCCCGCCGACCAGGTCGGCGAGGCCGGTGACGTCGTGGTCGGGGGCGGGGCGGGGAGCGTCTAGGGTGCTGGCATGCCGGTGATCGAGTACGACCTCCCGGACCGGTTCATCGCCGACACGGTGGGCCCGCCCGGCGAGCGCACCTTCTTCCTCCAGGCGTCCCAGGGGAAGCGGGTGACCTCGGTGTCGCTGGAGAAGCAGCAGGTCAGCGTGCTGGGGGAGCGGCTCACCGAGCTGCTGGACCAGGTGGCCGACGAGATCGAACCGGCGGCCGCCGACGCCCTGCCAGACCTGGCGCCGATGGACACCCCCATCGAGGACGAGTTCCGGGTGCAGAGCCTGAGCCTGGCCTGGGAGCCGGAGCGCAAGGTCGTGGTCATCGAGGCGCTGGAGCAGTCCGTGCCGGAGGACCTCCAGCAACTCCAGGCCCTCGGCGAGGCCCTCGGGGAGGAACTGCCGGACGAGCTCGCCGAGCAGCTCGAGGAGGTCGAGTCGGGCGGTGACGGTCAGGTCCTGCGGGTCGTGCTGGCCCCGGCCCAGGCCCGGGGGTTCGCCGAGCGGTGCGCCAGGGCGGTCGAGGGCGGGCGACCCAACTGCCCGTTCTGCGGCAACCCGTTGGACCCCTCGGGCCACATCTGCCCGAGGGCCAACGGCTACCGACGGTGAGCGCCGGCGCCGAGTGGGAGCGGTTGCTCCGGGAGGCCCCGATCGAGGTCGAGGGCGTGCTGCGGGACGCCTCCAACCTCACCCTGAAGGTCACCCTGGGCGACGGTGAGGGCGGCACGGCGGGGGCCGCCGTCTACAAGCCGGTCCGCGGTGAGCGCCCACTCCACGACTTCCCCACCGGCACCCTCGCGGGGCGGGAGGTGGCGGCATACCTGATCTCGGCCGCGGGTGGCTGGGACCTGGTCCCGCCCACCGTGTTGCGCGACGGTCCGCTCGGGTCCGGATCCGTGCAGTGGTGGATCGAACAGCCCGAGAAGCCCGCGGCTGCGCCGGGCGCCGGCTACCTCGAGGTCGTCGTGCCGGAGGACCTCCGACCCGGCTGGCGACCCGTGCTGCAGGCCGAGAGCCCCGAGGGGGACCCGCTCCTGGTCGTGCACGCCGAGGACCCGGCGCTGGCCTCCCTGGCGGTGTTCGACGCGGTGATCAACAACGCCGACCGCAAGGGTTCGCACCTGCTCCGGGCCGCCCAGGACCGGCTGTGGGGCGTCGACCACGGGGTGAGCATGCACCGGGAGGACAAGCTGCGCACGGTCCTGTGGGGGTGGGCCGGCGAGCAGCTCCCGGAGACCGAGCTCGCGTCCCTGCGGAGGGTGCTGGGCGCGCTGGACGACTACTCGTGGTGTGCGGAGCTACTGTCGGTGGTCTCGGAGGAGGAGGTGGCCGCGCTGTCGCTCCGGGTGGCGCACCTGGTGGAGGCCGGGACCTTCCCCCTGCCACCGGCCGAGCGCTACCCGCTCCCGTGGCCGTTGTGGTGAGCCGGTTAGGCTCCCACCTGTGAAGTCGTGGAACGCTCCCTCCCTGCCCCGCCTACCCGGACACGGGGGTCCGCTGCGGGTGCACGACACCGCGTCCGCGACCGTGCGGACCGTGCACCCCGAGGGCGGCGAGGCGCGGCTCTACGTCTGCGGCATCACCCCGTATGACGCCACGCACCTCGGGCACGCCGCCACCTACGTGACCTTCGACCTGGTCAACCGGGTGTGGCAGGACGCCGGCCTGTCGGTGACCTACGTGCAGAACGTCACCGACGTCGATGAGCCGTTGCTGGAGCGTGCCGAGCGGGACGGGGTCGACTGGCAGGACCTCGCGGCCCGGGAGATCCAGTTGTTCCGTGACGACATGGAGGCGCTGCAGGTGCTGCCGCCGCAGCACTACGTGGGCGCCGTCGAGGGGATCCCCGACGACGTGTCCGCGGTGACCCAGCTGCTTGCGGACGGCACGGCATACCGGGTCCCGGTGCCGGAGGGGGAGGGCGAGGGACACGACGTCTACCTCGACCTGTCGACCCAGCCGACCTTCGGCGCGGTGTCCGGGTGGACCCGGGAGCAGATGCTGGAGGTCTTCGCCGACCGCGGCGGCGACCCCGACCGCGAGGGCAAGCGCGACCCCCTCGACCCGCTGCTGTGGCGGGCGGCGCGCGCCGGCGAACCCAGCTGGCCCGGCGACTCGCTCGGCGACGGGCGGCCCGGTTGGCACATCGAGTGCTCCACGATCGCGCTGCGCTACCTGGGGATGTCCTTCGACATCCAGGGCGGCGGCACCGACCTGATCTTCCCGCACCACGAGATGAGCGCGGTCCAGGCGACGGCAGTGACGGGTCGGCGCCCGTTCGCGTCGTCCTACCTGCACCAGGCGATGGTCGCCCTCGACGGCGAGAAGATGAGCAAGTCCAAGGGCAACCTGGTGCTCGTGTCCCGGCTGCGGGGCGACGGTGAGGACCCGATGGCGATCCGGCTGCTGCTGCTGGCGCAGCACTACCGGGCCGAGTGGGAGTACGTCCCCGCCCTTCTCGAGGCCGCCCGTGGGCGGCTGGCGCTCTGGCGCCGGGCGGTCGACGACGGTGCCGCCGACGACGCTGCCGTGTCCGAACTGGTTGCCGGCGTGCGTGCGGCGCTGGCCGATGACCTGGATGCCCCGCGGGGGCTGGCGCTCGTCGATGTGTGGGCCGAGGGTGTGGTCGGTGCGTCCGGTGGGCCTGGCGAGGCCGCTGGCGCTGGCCAGGTCGCCCTCGCTGGCGGTGGACGGGCTGATCACCCGGTTGCGCAGGCCGTGAACGCCCTTCTCGGCGTGGCGTTGTAGTTCCGACCGCCCGGAGGTGCGGTGCGTGCGGCCGCGGGGGCGGGGCGCGCGGGCGCCCGAGGTCTTGTGTGGAAACAATTGGGGGTCATAGGCCCGAAGAGCTTCCACGCAAGTCGTGGGCACCATCGCTGGCGGTGGACCGGCCGATCACCCGGTAGCGCAGGACGTGAACGCTCTCCTCGCCGTGGCGTATAGCTCCGCCCGGCCGTGGGCGCCGTGCACCTGGCCGTTCGAGGCTTTGTGTGGAAACGAATGGGGGTCATAGGCCCGAAAAGTTTCCACGCCAGTCGCGCAGGGTCGGTGGTCACGCGCGACCCGGTGCGTTGCGGGTCCTCGTGGCGTGGCGGCCTCGCGTCAGTGCCCGGTCTCCGGCGTGTCGTGGAGGCGCAGGGCCGCATCGAGCGCGCCGGCGGGATAGAACGGCGGAGCCTCGCGGGCCAGGTCCTCGAGTGCGTACCAGCCCACGGTGGCCTCGTGGTCGAGCATGGGGCGCCGCCCGTCGAGCGGGAGGTCAGCCAGTTCGCGGCACCGGACCGCGAACAGGTGGACGACCTGGTGGCCGGGGCTGTCGAGGATCTGGAAGATGTTCTCGCTGACGCCCAGGAGTCGGGTCGTCTCGAGCTGGACCCCGAGCTCTTCGGCGAACTCCCGTCGCACTGCCTGCTCGGCCCGTTCCCCGAACTCGATGCCGCCCCCGATGGCCCGCACGAAACGGTGGTGCCCCGGGATCGGTGGGTACTCCTCCGCGAGGACGTGCCCGTCGCGGACCAGGAGTCCTACGGCGATGTTGCGGATCTGCCGGTCGGTGGTCACGGCCACCAATCTAGGTCCCGGTGGGTCGCCGGGTCGCGCGTCCGGTGGCCCCGCACGGCAGCCAGGTGAGACGTCCGGTGGGGGTGGGAGGCCGCCAGGTCGCGCGTCCGGTCGGGGGTTGTGGGGGCTAGCGGGGCTCGGAGCCGCCGGGGCTGCCGGGGGTCCCGGGGCCGCTGTCGCCGCTGTCGCCGCCGCGGCGGCGCAGGTAGCGCTCGAACTCGCGGGCGATCGCGTCGCCGCTGGCCTCGGGCAGCTCGGCGGTGTCCTGGGCCTGCTCGAGGGACTGGACGTACTCGGCCACCTCGTCGTCGGAGGCCGCGAGCTCGTCGACGCCGTACTCCCAGGCGCGGGCGGCCTCCACCAGTTCCTCGTCGTCGATGACGCAGCCGAGGAGTTCCTCGAGTCGGCTGACCAGGGCCAGGGCCGCCTTCGGGGAGGGCGGGCCGCCGGCGTAGTGGGGGACCGCGGCCCAAGCCGACATGGCGGGCAGGTCCAACTGTTGGGCCTGGTCGGCGATCACCCCGATGATGCCGGTCGGCCCCTCGTAGGTGCTGCGCTCCAGGTCCTGGGCATGGCGCAGGGAAGCGTCCTCGGAGCTGACGCTGACCGGGATCGGCCGGCTGTGCGGGACGTCGGCGAGCAACGCGCCCAGGGTGACCAGCAGGGTGGCGCCGTGGTGCACGGCGAACGCGAGGAGTTCGGAGCTGTAGGTGCGCCACCGGATCGAGGGTTCGATGCCGAGCACGAGGATGACGTCGCGGCCGAGCGGGGTGTCCCGGGCCAGCAGGATCCGGGTGGTCGGCCAGGAGATCGTGCGCTTGCCGTCGGTGGTGCCGATCTTGGGCCGGTTGACCTGGAAGTCGTAGAAGTCCTCGGGGTCCATGGCCGCGACGAGCTCGGCGTCCCAGGCCTGAACCAGGTGGCTCACGGCGCTGGTTGCGCCCTCGCCCGCGTCGTTCCAGCCCTCGAAGGCCGCGATGACGACAGGGTCGTGCAGCTCGGGGATCTCCTCGAGTTCGATCATGACCACCTCCGGACGTGTGCCTACTGGTCTCACCCTACGGTCCCGACCGCCGACGGCCAGCACCTACGATCATCCGGTGAGCCGTGAACCTCTCGCCCGCCCGTTGCCCGCCGCCGTCCTCTGGGACATGGACGGGACGTTGATCGACACCGAGCCCTACTGGATGGCCGAGGAGCACGCCATGGTGGGGGAGGCCGGCGGCACCTGGACGGAGAAGGACGGGCTGGACCTGGTGGGCAACGACCTGCTCACCTCGGCCCGGATCATCCTGGAGCGCACCCCCGTCACCGGCACCCCGGAGGAGGTCGTGGGCCGGCTCCTCGACGGGGTTGTCCGGCGCACCCAGGAACGCCTGCCGTGGCGCCCGGGGGCCCGGGAGCTGGTGGAGGAGCTCACCGGTCTCGGGATCCCGATGGCCCTGGTGACGATGAGCTGGACGGTCTTCGCCGACGTCCTGGTGCAGGCCCTGCCCGAGGACACCTTCGCCGCGGTCGTTACCGGGGACACGGTGCCGCGGGGCAAACCGCACCCGGACCCCTACGAGATCGCCGCAGAGGCGCTGGGCGTGCCGGTCGGCGACTGCGTCGCGGTGGAGGACTCGCCCAACGGCGCCCGCTCCTCGACCGCTGCCGGGGTCCCGACGATCGTCGTGCCGCACATGGTCTCGGTGCCCGACCTCCCGCTGAGCGTGCAGGTCGCGAGTCTGGACGGGCTGGGCGCCGCCGACCTGGCCGAGGCGGTCAGTCCGCTGCGTCGTCGGCCGGAGTAGCCGCACCGGTCCGGCGGGGGTCGACCGCCAGGAGCGCGGAGTCCTCCGGCAGCGGCGGCGGCGTGCCACCCCACTCCGGGCACAGCGGCTTGTGCGCGCACCAGTCACACAGGCGGGACCGCCGCGGACGCCAGTCGCCGGTCGTCGCCGCGCGCTCGATCGCGAGCCACAGGGCACGCACCTTGCGCTCGGTGGCGAGCAGGTCCGCCTCGTCCGGCTCCAGCCGCAGCACCTGCCCGTCGCGCAGGTAGACCAGCTGCAGCACGGTGGGGATGACGCCCCGGGTGCGCCACAGCACCAGGGCGTAGAACTTCATCTGGAACAGCGCCTTGCCCTCGAACGTCTCCGAGGGGGCCCGTCCGGTCTTGTAGTCGACCACCCGCAGGCGTCCGTCGGGGGCGACGTCCAGCCGGTCCACGTACCCGCGCAGCACGAGCCCGTCGACCTCCGCCTCGACATACAGCTCCCGCTCGGCCGGCTCCAGGTAGCGCGGGTCCTCCAGGGTGAACCAGCGGTGCACCAGCTCCGCGGCACCGGCGAACCAGGCGTCGGCGCCCGCCTCCTCGTCGACCAGCAGGGTCGCCAGCTCCGGCTCGGCCTCGACCAGCCTGGCCCACTGCGGCTCCAGCAGGGCGACCGCCGCCTCCGGGGTGCGCTCGGGCGCCGGGAGATCGAAGAGCCGCTCGAGCGCGGCGTGCACCAGCGTCCCCCGGGCGGCCGCCGCACTGGGCGGCTCGGGGAGGCGGTCGACGACCCGGAACCGGTAGAGCAGCGGGCACTGCATGAAGTCCGAGGCGCGGCTCGGCGACAGTGCGGGCGACATGGGGGCACCCTACGGAACGCCACCGACGGCCCGGACCGTGCGTCACCTAGGCTCGCTCCATGACCGGTTCCGCGCGGCGCAGCCACGGGTGGCGCGTGGGGCGCCTCGCCGGGGTCCCGGTGTACCTCGGGGCCAGCTGGGTGCTCGTGGCGGTCGTGATCCTCGTCCTCTTCGGCCCTGTGGTCCGTCGCCTGGTGCCCGAGCTGGGTGCGGGCTCGTATGCCGTGGCCTTCGCCTTCGCGCTGCTCCTGCTGTTCTCCGTCTTCGTCCACGAGGCCGCCCACGCGCTGGTCGGCAAGGCCTGCGGCTACCGGGTGAACCGGATCGTGGCCGACTTCTGGGGCGGCCACACGGCCTACGACTCCGCCGACAGCACCCCGGGCCGCAGCGCCCTGGTGGCGGTCGTGGGCCCGCTGGCCAACGCCGTGCTCGCCGGACTGGGCTGGCTGGTCACCCAGACCCTGGAGCCCGGCGTCCCGTGGCTGCTGGCGGCCGGCTTCACCTACGCCAACGCCTTCGTCGCCGCGTTCAACCTGCTGCCGGGGCTGCCCCTGGACGGCGGGTTCCTGGTCGACTCCCTGGTCTGGAAGCTGAGCGGCAGCCGGGGCCTGGGGACGCTGGTCGCCGGCTGGTGCGGACGGTTGGTGGTGCTGGTCGGACTGTGGTGGGCGGTCGGCCTACCGCTCCTGCGGGGACAGCAGATCGAGATGAGCCGGGTGCTGTGGCTGCTGCTGATCGGCGGGTTCCTCTGGTTCGGGGCCAGCGACGCGATCAGGGTCGGCAAGGCGCGCCGGGGGATGGAGGGCACCCTGGTCAGGGACGTGTGCCGACCGGCCGTGCTCGTGGCGGCGGACATCCCGGTGTCGGCGCTGCCCCCGGCCCACCCGAACACCGACACCGTCGCGGTGGACGCCACGGGGACCCCCGTGGGCATCGTCGACTTCGGTGCCGTGGAGCAGGTCCCCGCCGGGGCGCGCGGGGCCACCCCCATCGACGCGGTGCTGCGCCGGCAACCGGCCGGTTGGGTGGTGACCGCCGACCCGGACGACCCGGTCACCCCGGTGGTGATCGCGATGCAGACCGTGGGGACCCCGCTGGTGGCCGTGCGGGACCGTGCCGGCCGGGTCCTCGGCCTGATCCACGGGCGTGCGGACTGAGCCGTTCCCCGACCTAGACTGTCCGACCGTGACCGAACCCGCGAGCGAGCACAGCCCCCAGTCCGCCCAGGCCCCCACCGGGGCGACCCTGCGGCGCGGTCCGTTCCGGGAGGGGGACCGCGTGCAGCTCACCGACCCGCGGGGCCGGATGCACACGATCAGCCTGGAGGCCGGCAAACAGTTCCACACGCACCGGGGCCACATCCGGCACGACGACCTGATCGGGGCCCCCGACGGCACCGTGGTCACGCACAGCTCGGGGTCGGACTACCTGGCGCTGCGACCCCTGCTGTCCGACTACGTCCTGTCGATGCCGCGGGGCGCCCAGGTGGTCTACCCCAAGGACGCCGGGCAGATCGTGACCATGGCCGACATCTTCCCCGGGGCGCGCGTCGTGGAGGCCGGGGTGGGCTCCGGGGCGCTCAGCCTGTCCCTGCTGCGCGCGGTGGGTGACGGGGGCCGGCTCTACTCCTTCGAGCGGCGGGAGGATTTCGCGGCGATCGCGCAGGCCAACGGGCGGGTCTTCTTCGGCGCGGACCACCCGGCCTGGCAGGTCACCGTCGGTGACCTGGTCGAGTCGCTCCCGGCGACGGTCGAGGCGGGCAGCATCGACCGGGTGGTGCTGGACATGCTCGCGCCGTGGGACTGCCTCGAGGTCGTCTACGACGCGCTGACCCCCGGCGGCGTCCTCATCTGCTACGTGGCGACCGCCACCCAGCTGTCCCGGGTGGCCGAGGCGACCCGGGACCACGGCGGCTACACCGAGCCCCAGGCCTGGGAGTCGATGGTGCGCGGCTGGCACCTGGAGGGTCTGGCGGTGCGTCCCGAGCACCGGATGCACGGGCATACCGGCTTCCTGCTCACCGTGCGCCGGCTCGCACCCGACACCGAGGCCCCGGCGCGCAAGCGGCGGCCCGCGTCCGGGGCATACGGCGCCGACTACACCCCGCACGAGGACGAGTGGACCCCCGAGGACGTGGGCGAACGGACCCGCACGGACAAGCGGATCCGCCGCGTCCGGCGCGACGTCGACCGCCAGGCGCAGAGCGCTCCGCGGGACGCGTCCGCGGAGTAGCCCCGGCGCGCGGGTGGGTCAGGTGGGGCCGGCGCCACCCGGCGGGTTAGCGTAGGAGGACGCAGCTGAAGGAGGCGTCGTGACTTCGACACCCAACGACCCGCACGCGGACGGGGCCCGGCCCGGTCCGGCCACCGGTGGGGCGCGGGCGCGCCTCCTGGAGCAGCAGGTGATGACGCTCAGCCAGCGCCTGGGCCGGATGCAGTCGCAGAACGAGCAGCTGGCCCGCACCCTCAAGGACGCCAAGGCCCAGATCCTCAACCTGCGCCAGGACCTCGACGCGATGGGCAACCCGCCGCTGAGCCACGCCCTCGTCCTGGAGCGCCACGACGACGGCCTGGTCGACATCTCGCTGGGCGGGCGCAAGCTGCGCACCAGCGCCGTGTCGGACATCCCGCGAGCCGCCCTCGCCCCCGGCCGCGAGGTGCTGCTCAACGACGCCCAGACCATCGTGGCCGCGGCCTCCTACGAGACGATCGGGGAGGTCGTCACCGTCAAGGAACTGATGGATGACGGGCGAGTCCTGGTCCTGGTGCGCGGCGACGAGGAGCGGGTATGCCGGGTCGCCGGTTCTCTGGAGCCCGGCACCTTCCGGGTGGGGGACGGTCTGTTGATGGACGGACGCGCCGGGTTCGTCTACGAACGGATCGCCAAGTCCGAGGTCAGCGAGCTGGTCCTGGAGGAGGTGCCGGACATCTCCTACGAGGACATCGGCGGGCTGACCAGCCAGATCGAGCAGATCAAGGACGCCGTCGAGCTGCCCTTCCTGCACACCGAGCTGTATGCCGAGCACCAGCTGCGCCCGCCCAAGGGGGTCCTGCTCTACGGCCCGCCCGGGTGCGGCAAGACGCTGATCGCCAAGGCCGTCGCGGCCTCGCTGGCCCGCAAGACCGCGGAGAAGAACGGGCGGACGGACGCCAAGAGCTACTTCCTGAACATCAAGGGCCCCGAGCTGCTCAACAAGTATGTCGGGGAGACCGAGCGGCACATCCGGATGATCTTCCAGCGGGCCCGGGAGAAGTCCAGCGACGGCACGCCCGTGGTGGTCTTCTTCGACGAGATGGAGTCGCTCTTCCGCACCCGCGGGTCGGGCGTGTCCTCCGACGTGGAGACCACGATCGTCCCGCAGCTGCTCGCCGAGATCGACGGGGTCGAGCGGTTGGACAACGTGATCGTGATCGGCGCCTCCAACCGGGAGGACATGATCGACCCGGCCATCTTGCGGCCCGGTCGCCTGGACGTGAAGATCAAGATCGAGCGTCCCGACGCCGAGAGCGCCCGGGACATCTTCAGCAAGTACCTCACCGACACGGTGCCGCTGCATGCCGACGACCTCGCCGCTCACGGCGACGACCGGGCCGAGACCCTGGAGGCGATGATCGCCGCGGCGGTCGAGCGGATGTACGCCCAGATCGAGGAGAACAAGTTCCTGGAGGTCACCTACGCCGGCGGCGACAAGGAGATCCTCTACTTCAAGGACTTCAACTCCGGCGCCATGATCAACAACATCGTGGACCGGGCCAAGAAGATGGCGATCAAGGACCTGCTCACCGTGGGCGCCCACGGGGTGCGCCTGGACCACCTGTTGCAGGCCTGCGTGGACGAGTTCAAGGAGAACGAGGACCTGCCGAACACCACCAACCCGGACGACTGGGCCCGGATCTCCGGCAAGAAGGGGGAGCGCATCGTCTACATCCGCACCCTCGTGTCGGGCAAGGACGGCGCCAGCCCCGGCCGGTCGCTGGAGCGCGGCAACACCGGCCAGTACCTCTGACGTCCGGCAGGCGGGGCGGTCTCAGGCCGGACGCGGACGGGCGCTGAACAGTTGCCGGGCCGCGACGGCGCACAGCACGCCGGAGGCGAAGGTGAGGACCAGACCCGGCCCCGGCATCCACCCCTGCATGCCGACCTTGCCGAAGACGTGGACGAACTGCCAGACCGGCAGCGCCAGCGCGATCGCGGCGCTGGCGAGCGCCTGCCACGCGGCCAGCCGTCGCACGGGGACGAGGGCACCGGCCAGCGCGATCATCCCGAAGGTCGCGGTCCACATGCCGGGCCCCTGCATGCCGGAGACGGGCCCGGCAGGGGTGTACAGCCACGGGAGGAAGGCGCCGACGAGCATCATCGCGGAGGCCGCGAGCAACCTCCACTGGCCGGGCATCTTGCGCCGGCGGGTGCCGGTGGGAGCGGCGGTCTGGGTGGCCATCGGTCTCAGCCTAACGTCAGGGGCTCCCGGCGGCGCCGGAAGCGGGTGCGGGTGTCAGTCGGTGCGGATGCTCGACGTGGTGGTGGATGGTGCGCCGCGCGGTGACAGGACCGCGCGGCGCACCACCGGGGTGGGTCAGGTCGCGGACGGTTCCCCGTCCGGGCCGTCCCCGTGGAGCTGCTCCTCCTCGAGGCTGCCGCTGGCGTGGGCCGCGACCAGCTCGCTGCGTCCCGGGTAGCGGATGTCCTCCACGAGCTTCTGCATGGTCGGCGTCGGCTTCGTGGTGAACTGCGAGACGATGATCGTCACCACGAAGTTGATCAACATCCCGACCGCGCCGAAGCTCGTCTCGGAAATGCCGAACAACCCGTCGCTGCCGCCGTAGATATCGATCGTCCAGACCTGGTAGGCCAGGGTCGTGCCCAGACCTGCGACCATGCCCGCGGTCGCCCCGGCCGCCGTGCACTTCTTCCAGAAGATCCCCAGGACGAGGATCGGGAAGAAGCTCGCGGCCCCGAGGCCGAAGGCGAGGGCGACCACCTGCGCCACGAACCCCGGAGGGTTGATGCCCAGGTAGCCGGCGACGACGATGGCACACCCCATGGCGATCCGGCCGACCATGAGCTGTCGGGCCTCGGTCGCCTGCGGGTTGACCTTCTTGTAGTAGACGTCGTTGGCGACCGAGGACGAGATCACCAGGAGCAGGCCGGAGGCGGTCGACAGAGCGGCCGCGAGACCGCCGGCGGCCACCAGACCGATGATCGGCGCCGGCAGGCCGGCGATCTCGGGGGTGGCCAGCACCACGATGTCGTTGTTGATCGCCAGCTCGAACGCGTCGCCCATGCCGCCGTCGACGTCGATCACGCCGTTGCCGTTGAGGTCGTTGACGGTGATCAGCCCGACGTCCCGCCAGGAGGCGAACCACTCGGGCACGTCGTCGACCCCGGTCCCCGGGATCTGGTTCAGCACGTTGAACTTGCTGAACGCCCCGATCGCCGGCGCCGTCGTGTAGAGCAATGCGATGAAGAACAGCGCCCACAACGCCGAGAACCGGGCGGCACGAACGCTGCGGGCCGTGTAGAAGCGGACGATGACGTGCGGCAGGCCGGCGGTGCCGAACATGAGGGTTGCCGTCATCAGGATCATGTTGAGCATGTTCATCTGGGTGAACGCCGAGGTGTACTCGCCCAGGCCCAGGTCGTTCTGCAACCCGTTGAGCTCGTCCATGATCTGACCGAAACCGATCTGCGGCACCGGGATCCCGGTGAGCTTCTGGGAGATCGCGAAGGCCGGGATCAGGTAGGCCACGATCAGGACGCTGTACTGGGCCACCTGGGTCCAGGTGATCCCCTTCATGCCGCCGAACACGGCATACACGAAGACGATGACCATGCCGATGATGACGCCGACCGTGGTGTCCACGCCCAGGAAGCGCTGGAACACCACGCCGACCCCGGACATCTGGCCCGCCACGTAGACGAAGGAGACCACGATCGCGCACACCACGGAGACCAGGCGGGCGGCCTCGGAGTACCGGTCACCGACGAAGTCGGGCACCGTGTACTTGCCGAACTTGCGTAGGTAGGGCGCCAGGAGCAGGGCCAGCAGCACGTAGCCGCCGGTCCACCCCATCAGGTAGACCGATCCGCTGTAGCCGTTGCTGCTGAACGCGATGATGCCGGCCATCGAGATGAACGACGCGGCGCTCATCCAGTCGGCGGCGATCGCGGCGCCGTTGGCCGGTGCCGGGATGCCGCCGCCGGCGACGTAGAAGCCGGAGGTGGTGTTCACCCGGCTGGCGTAGGCGATGTAGATGTACAGGCCGAAGGACACCACGACAAAGATCAGGGTCCACAGTTGGACGTCGCTCACGAGTGGCGCACCTCCTCCTCGTACTCGGTGATGCCGTACTCGGCGTCGAGCTTGTCCATCCGCCAGACGTAGACGGCGATCAGGATGAGGAAGGTGATGATCGAGCCCTGCTGGGCGAACCAGAAGCCGAGCGGTACGCCCAGGAACGAGACGTTGTTCAGCGGCTCGACGAAGATGATCCCGGCCCCGAAGGAGACCAGGGCCCAGATGGTGAGTAGGACCGCCATCAGGCGCAGGTTGCGTTTCCAGTACTGCTGGCGTTGCTGCTGGTCCATCAGCTCACCTCGGGCTTCGGCGGGACGGTGGGATGCACAGGAACTCCTCCGCGGGTCGGGTCCGCCGGGTCACGGCGGTGTGACAACGGTCACGCTAGGGGCGGGAGCGGTGCCGGCGGGAGGTTGCCGCGCGGGACGGACGGTGGACGGCATAAGGCATCGGTATGCGGACACCTGGGTCGCGACGAACGGTCGCCCCGGGCGGACGAACGGTCAGCTGGTCCGGGACCGCCAGCGGTCCTCGGGGTCCCAGTCGCCGCGGTCCAGGTCCACGCTCTCCGGGGTGTGCAGCCGCACCATCGTGCGGTTCACCCCGGCGGCCACGCGGCCCGGGGTGGCCAGCGACACCAGTACCATGACCAGGAACGCCAGGGGCATCGTCCACGCGGCCGGCTGCGCCAGCAGCGGGGCCCACCAGCCCCCGGCCGGCGACGCCACGATGGTGGCCACCACGGCCAGGGTGGACAGCCCGCCGCCGGTGACCAGGCCGGCGATGGCACCCACGGAGGTGAGCCGGCGCCACCAGATGCCCAGCAGCAGGAGCGGGCAGAAGGAGGACGCGGCCACCGCGAAGGCCAGCCCCACGACGTCGGCGATCCCGAGGGAGGGGCTGACGAGGGCGAGCGCGATCGGTACGACCAGCGCCAGGGAGGCCCCGAGCCGGAAGGCGGTGACCGGGTTGCGCACCCGCCGGCCGATCAGGTCCTGGGAGAGCACGCCGGCGACCGAGATGGTCAGACCGGAGGAGGTCGACAGGAAGGCGGCGAAGGCACCGGCGGTCACCAGCGCCGACAGGGCGTCCCCGGCCGTGCCCTCGATCAACCGCCCGGGCAGCAGGAGGACGACGGCGTCGGTGCGGCCGGTGAGCAGCAGGTCCGGGGTGTAGAGCCGACCGAGCGCGCCGTAGATGGTCGGGAACAGGTAGAAGATGCCGAGCAGGCCGAGCACCACCAGGGTGGTCCGCCGGGCGGCCCGGCCGTCGGGGTTGGTGTAGAAGCGGACCAGGACGTGGGGTAGGCCCATCGTGCCGAAGAACAGCGCGACGATCAGTGAGTAGGTGGCGTAGAGCGGGTAGTCGGTGGCCGACCGCAGCGGCAGCACCCACTCCTCGCCGGCCAGCGGCTGGAGGGCGTCGGCGTGCGGGATGGCCGAGCCGGCGGGGAAAGTGAGCTCGCTGCCGCTGGCGATGGCGTGGCTCCCGCGCTCCAGCAGCAGGGGTCCGTCGTGCACGGTGCCGTCGATCTCACCGTCGACGACCACCCGGACGGGGTCGCCCACCGAGACCGACACGCCGGTCGCGACCTCCACCGTGGTGGTCTCGGTGAACGTCGGGAGGCCGTCCTGGTGCAGCGTGGGCGCCCCGTCGGCCCGCCAGAGGAGGAGCACGAAGACGGCGGGCAGGGCCAGGGCGGTGAGCTTGAGCCAGTACTGGAAGGCCTGCACGAAGGTGATGCTGCGCATCCCGCCCGCGAGCACCCCCACGAGCACGACCACCGCGACGAGCACCGGGCCGACCCAGCGGGGGGCGCCGGTGACCGTCCGCACGGTCAGCCCGGCCGCCTGGAACTGGGGGAGCAGGTAGAGCCAACCGATGGTGACCACCAGGATGCTGGCGGTTCGCCGGGCGGTCAGCGACTCCAGCCGCGCCTCGGCGAAGTCGGGCAGGGTGTAGGCGCCGGACCGTCGCAACGGGGCGGCGACCAGCACCAGCAGGACGAGGTATCCAGCGGTATAACCGACCGGGAACCACAACATGTCCGCGCCGTAGGCCAGCACGAGTCCGGCGACGCCCAGGAACGAGGCGGCGGACAGGTACTCCCCGCCGATTGCGGAGGCGTTCCACCAGGGGGTGACCGACCGGGAAGCCACGTAGAAGTCGCTGGTCGTCCGGGCGGCGCGGACGCCGATCGCCCCGACCAGGATGGTCAGCACGGCGGTGGCCAGGATCGCGGCCAGGCCGAGGGTGGGGCTCATCGGCGGTCGACGAGGTCCACGAAGTCGCGCTCGACGCGCTCGGCGTTGCGCACGTAGAACCAGGCCGCGGCGAGTAGCGCCGGGTAGACCACCACCCCGAGCAGGACCCACGGCAGCGCGATCCCGAAGACCTGGACCGCCGTGGAGGCCGGGAACAGGTGGAACACCAGGGGCAGCAGCGCCAGGACGCCGAGCGACACCGCCAGGACGGCGACCCCGAGCCGGAGCTGGGAGCGCACCAGGGAGGTGATGTAGACGACACCCAGGCCGGTCTGCTCGTCGATCTCGGCGCGGACCGTCGCGGGGCGCACCCGGGGACGGCTGCGCCGCGGGTGGGTGACGGTGACCCGCTCGCTCACCCGCCCGCCCGGTTCACCAGGAGGTCCCGCAGGTCGCGGGTATGCCGCCGGCTGACCGAGAGCTGCTCGCCGCCGACGACCACGGTGTAGCGCCCGCCCTCCACCCGGATCTCCTGCACGTGCTGCAGCGCGACCAGGTGGCTGCGGTGGATCCGCACGAAGCCGGCGTCGGCCCACCGTTGTTCCAGGGTGGCCAGCGGAACCCGCAACAGGTGGCTGCCCTCGGCGGTGTGCAGGCGGGCGTAGTCGCCCTGGGCCGTGACGTAGACGATGTCCCGGCGGGCGACGAAGCGGGTCACGCCGCCCAGCTCCACCGGGATCGTCTCGTCGTCGGTCCGTCCGGCCTCTTCCGGGCCCTCCACCTGGTGCAGGGCCCGGTCCAGCGCGGCCGCCAGGCGCTCCGGCCGGTAGGGCTTCATCACGTAGTCGACGGCGCGCAGGTCGAAGGCGTCCACGGCGTGGTCGTCGTAGGCGGTGACGAAGACGACGGCCGGCGGCTGCCGGAACCGGGCCAGCACCCGGGCCAGGTCGAGGCCGGAGAGGCCGGGCATCCGGATGTCGAGGAAGACGATGTCGACGTCCTCCTGCTCCAGGACGCGCAGCGCGGCGGCCCCGTCGGCGGCGGTGAGCACGCGGTCCACCCGCTCATCGCCGCCCAGCAGGTGCGCGAGTTCGCGCAGGGCAGGCGGTTCGTCGTCGACGGCGAGGACGCACGGCATACCGGCAGGGTAGCGTCACCGCGGCCGGTGGCAGGGCGGCCCGGCCCTCAGCTGGCGTGGACGCCGGGGGAGTACTTGGGCACCCGCATACTCACCTTGGTCCCGGCCCCGGGCGCGGTCTCGACCACCAACCCGTACTCGTCCCCGAAGACGCTGCGCAGCCGCTCGTCCACGTTCCCCAGGCCCACGTGGTCGCCGCTCTCCCCGACGAGGGTGGCCAGCACGTGGTCCGGGTCCATGCCGACGCCGTCGTCCTCGATGCTGATGGTGGCCTCGTTCCCCGCGTCCTCGGCCACGATCACGATCCGCCCGGTGCCCGGCTGGCCCTCCAGCCCGTGCCGGACTGCGTTCTCGACCAGCGGCTGGAGACACAGGAAGGGTACGGCCACCGGCAGCACCTCGGGCGCCACCCGCAGGGTGACCTCCAGACGCTCGCCGAACCGGGCGCGCTCCAGCATCAGGTAGCGCTCGATGGAGCGCAGTTCTTCGGCCAGGGTGGTGAACTCGCCGTGGCGGCGGAAGGAGTAGCGGGTGAAGTCGGCGAACTCGAGCAGCAGCTCGCGGGCGTGTTCGGGGTCGGTGCGCACGTAGGAGGCGATGGCGCCGAGGGAGTTGTAGACGAAGTGCGGGGAGATCTGGGCGCGCAGGGCGCGGATCTCGGCCTCGGCCAGCTTGGCCCGGGACTGGTCCAGCTGGGCGAGTTCGAGTTGGCCGGAGACGAATCGGGCCACCTCCTCGACGGCCCGGACCAGTCGTGCGGAAGGGCGACCCGCGGTGTATGCCGTGAGCGCGCCGACCACGTGGTCCTCGGTCGTGAGCGCGGCCGTGATCGCGAACTTCACCGGGCACTCCGGGTCGCCGCAGGCCACCGCCTCCGGCCCGAGGACCGCCGTGGAACCGTCCTGCACCGCGTCCGTGGCGTGTCCCGGTGCCTGCGCGGCGTGTCGGTCCTCACCGACACCGTCCCAGGCCAGGGGCTCCCGGCCGTCGGTCAGCGCCAGGGCCTCCGTGCCGAGCAGGGCCCTCAGGTGGCGCGCGGCCCGGCCGGCCCCGGCGTGGAGCCCGGCCCGCAGCTCTGGCGTGGCCAGGCTGGTGATGTGCAGCACCCGGTAGGTGGCCTGGTCCTCCGGGCTACCCAGCACGAGCCGGGACCGGACCAGCCAGCCCAGCAGCACCGCGCCGCCGGCCATGACGATCACACCGATCGTGATGGCGATGGCGGTGCCCATGGGGGTTGACCCTACGGGGTGGGCCCCGTCCCGCCCGGTAGGTCGACCGGCCCGGGTGGTCCGGACGCCCATCGGTGCCGTCGCGGTGAAGCGCCACGTGTCATCCGGCCACGGGTGACTGCCCCACAGGGCGGGGCAGTCACCCATGGCTCGAGTGGACCTGGTGTGCGTGTGGACCCCGTGAATCCGCTCGCGCTCTGCCGGCGACACGCCGCGCAGCCGGTCGCGGGCCGGCCGTCAGCGCTGCCGGGTGGCGCTGAACCGCAGCTCCTGGCCGGGGCGGAGCTGGGCGCACCGGTCCACGTCGAGGTCGTCGACGTACCCGATGACCGGATAGCCACCGGTGACCGGGTGGTCGGCCAGGAACAGGACCGGAAGTCCGGAGGGCGGCACCTGGAGCGCTCCGCGGAGCATGCCCTCGCTGACCAGCTCGCCCTCGCGCAGGCGGGTGAGCGGGTCGCCGTCCAGACGCACGCCGACCCGGTTGGACTCGCTGGTGGCGGTGTAGACCTGCCCGGTCAGCTCCTGCCAGCCCGCGTCACCGAACCAGTCGTAGCGGGGCCCGGGGGTGACCCGGACGGTGAGGCGGCCCGCGTCGGGTTCGGGCACCGGGGCCACGTCCACGCCGGGGTGCGGCCGGGCCGGGTCGCCCACCGGGAGCTCGTCCCCGGGCCCGGGCTTCGGGGGGCCGAGACCGGACAGTACGTCCGTGGCCCGGGAGCCCAGCACCGGGTCGACGTCGATGCCGCCGCGGACGGCCAGGTAGGTGCGGAGCCCGGCGGCGGGGGTGCCCAGCGAGAGCCGTTCGCCCGGGGACAGGGTGAACGGCGCCAGGTGCGGCGCACCCGGACACCTGGCACCGGCGGTGGCCAGGACCAGCGGCTCGTCGGCCTCCAGGACGAGGCCGCCGAAGGTGACCTCGAGGGTGGCGAGCGTGGGGTGGTTGCCCACCAGGGCGTTGGCCAGCCGGTGGCTGGCCCGGTCGCAGGCGCCGGACCGGCCGATCCCCAGCGCGCTCTGCCCGGGGCGGCCGAAGTCCTGCACGGTCGTCAGCGGCCCGGTCTCCAGCACGCGAAGGGTGCGTGCGGTCGTCATGACGCCTCCACGAAGCGGACCCGGGCCCCCGGGACCAGCAGCGCCGGAGGATCACGGTCCAGGTCGAAGACGTCGACCTCCGCGTGCCCGATCAACTGCCACCCGCCGGGGGACTCCCGCGGGTAGACGCCGGTGAACGCGCCGGCCAGGGCCAGCGAGCCGGCCGGCACCTTGGTGCGGGGGGTGGAACGACGGGGGATGTCCCAGTCGTGCCGGGAACCGGTGAGGTAACCGAAGCCGGGCGCGAAGCCGCAGAAGGCGACCGTCCACTCCTCCTCCCGGTGCCGCTCCACCAGTTCCGGCACGGTGAGCCCCAGGGTGTCGGCGAGGTCGCCCAGGTCCTCCCCGTCGTAGCGGACCGGCACCTCGACCGGACGGGTCTCGGTGCGCCGGTGGGACGCGGGCGGCACGCGCCGGAGCCGGTGCCCGAGGGCCGACAGGTCCGTGTCGCGGTCGGTGACGACCAGGATCGTCGCCCCCGCAGGGACGAGGTCGAGCACGCCCGGCAGGTCCGCCTCGCGCAGCGCGGCGTAGTGCGCGAGGACCTCGTCCAGGTCGGCGAACTCTAGGAGCAGGCCGTGCGCCCCGCTGGGTAGGACCTTCATCCGACCCGGGTGAACGGGGAGAGGCCGACCCCGGCGCCCTCTAGGGCCGACCGGAGGGACCGGGCGATGGCAACCGCGCCGGGGGTGTCGCCGTGCACGCAGATGGAGTCGGGCTGCAGGGTCAACGGGTCGCCGTTGATGTCCTGGATCGGCTCCCCGGTGGCCATCGCGATGCACCGTCGGCCGATCTCCTCGGGATCGTGCAGCACGGCGCCCGGCTCCTTGCGGGACACCAGGTGTCCCTCCGGGGTGTAGGCACGGTCGGCGAACGCCTCGTGGGCGACGGGCAGTCCTGCCTCCTGCGCCAGCCGGAGCACGGCCGAGCCGGGCAGCCCCATCAGGGTGAGGCCCGGGTCGAAGTCCTTGACCGCGGCCACGACGGCGGCTGCCTGGGACTCGTGGGTGACGATCGCGTTGTAGAGCCCGCCGTGCGGCTTCACGTAGCTGACCGTCCCGCCGGCGAGGCGGGCGATCCCGGCCAGTGCCGCGATCTGGTAGGTCACCTCGTCGCGCAGCGTGGCCGCGTCGACGTCGATGAACCGGCGGCCGAAACCGGCCAGGTCGCGGTAGGCCACGTGGGCCCCGATGGCCACCCCGATGCGGGTGGCGTGCTCGCTGACCCGCCGCATGATGCTGGGGTCCCCGGCGTGGTAGCCGCAGGCCACGTTGGCGCTGGTGACGATGTCGAGCAGTGCGTCGTCATCGCCCATGCCCCAACTGCCCAGCCCCTCGCCGAGGTCGGAGTTCAGGTCGACGGTCCTCATGGTGTCCTCCCAGTGGTCGATGCGGTCATCCGGTGATCAGCGCGATGGCCGGCTTCACCGAGTTGGCGGCCAGGTAGATCGTCAGCACCCATGCTGCCGTGCCGAGCGCGGCGAGCCACACCGGGTAGCGGTAGCCGGCCAACAGGTCCCTGCGGCGCCAGGCGACCCACATGATCACCCCGATGCCCACCGGCATCAGGATGCCGTTGAAGGCGCCGGCGAAGACCAGGAGCTGGACAGGGGCGGCGCCGATCACCAGGAAGAGCACGGTGGACAGCGCGATGAAGCCGATGACGAGCAGGTTGGTGGTGCGCCGGGAGGTCTTCGCACTGGAGGTGAGGAAGGTGACCGTGGTGTAGGAGCAGCCGATCACGCTGGTCAGCGCGGCGGCGGCGAAGATGATCCCGAACATCCGGTAGCCCACCGCCCCGGCCGCGGCCTGGAAGGCCGAGGCGGCCTGGCTCTCGGGGTCCAGACTCGCCCCGCTGTGCACGACGCCCAGGATCGCCAGGAACAGGATGACCCGCATCACGCCGGTCACCAGGATGCCGATGACCGCGCTCCTACTGAGCTCGGAGATCCGGTCCGGGCCGGTGACCCCCGCGTCGACGAGCCGGTGGGCACCGGCGTAGATGATGTAGCCGCCGATGGTGCCGCCGATCAGGGTGGTGATGGCCAGGAAGCTGATCTCGTCCGGGAGCACCGAGTTCTTCAGCGCGGTGCCGACCGGCGGGGAGGAGGTCGCCGCGACGTAGGCGGTGAGACCGATCATCAGGGCACCGAGCACGACGACGACCCGGTCCATGGCCATGCCCGCCCGCTTGGACAGGAAGATCGCGACGGCTGCCAGCGCCAGTACCGTGCCCCCGACCTTGGCGTCCACCCCGACCATGATGTTGGCGCCCAGTCCCGCGCCGCTGACGTTGCCGATGTTGAACACCAGGCCGCCGATGAACAGGAGCGCGGCCATCACGAAGCCAAGACCCGGCACGACGATGTTGCCCAGCTCCTGGATGCGGCGGCCGGAGATCCCGATCACCCGCCACACATTGGTCTGGATCGCGATGTCCACCAGGATCGAGATCACGATGGCGAACGCGAACGCGGCGCCGAGCTCGACCGTGAAGCTGGTGGTCTGGGTGATGAAGCCCGGGCCGATCGAGGAGGTGGCCATCAGGAAGATGGCGCCCAGGAGGGTGCCTCTGCCGGTGGGGATGGCCGCCTTCGTGCCGGAGCTGGGGGCGGTGGTGTCGTGCTCGGCCATGGGCACCTCTTCCTTGAGTTGCGGTCCGGGGAGGTCCGCGTTGCAGACCGACGGTAGCGATTGTTGAACAATCTGTCCAGGGTTGTTCAACAATTCTTTCCCGGGCATGATGGGGGCGTGACCCCGACGACCGCCACCGACGCAGCCCCGACCGCACGCCGCGGTGCTGGGCAGGCCGTGCGCGCGGCCGCCGAGCTCAGCGAGTGGGTCACCGAGGGCCGGCTGCCGCCGGGGACCCGGCTGTCGGAGGAACGGCTGGTCACCGAGCTGGGCATCTCCCGGAACACGCTGCGGGAGGCCTTCCGGGTGCTGGCCCACGACGGGCTGCTGGTCCACCGGTTCAACCGGGGGACCTTCGTGGCCGAGCTCACCGGCGCAGACGTCCGCGACGTCTACCGGATCCGCAGGCTCCTGGAGCCGACCGTGGTCCGGGCCCTCGTGCCGGCCGACGCGGACCGGCTCGGGGCGCTCCGGGCCGCCGTCGAGGAGGCGGACGAGGCGGTCGCGGAGCTGCGCTGGTCCGACGTCGGCACCGCCAACATGCACTTCCACCGCGGCCTCGTCGCGCTGGCCGGGAGCCCGCGGCTGGATGCCACGATGCGCCGGCTCGCCGCCGAGCTCCGGCTGGTGTTCGCGGTCATCGACGACCCGCGCCGCCTCTACGAGCCGTTCGTGGAGCGCAACCGTCACCTCTACGAGATGTTGGTCGACGGGCAGTATGCCGAGGCGGGGGACTACCTGGAGGCCTACCTGGCCGACTCCGAGGACGCGATCCTGCGCGCCTTCGAGGAAGGATCCCGCCGATGAGCCAGACCCAAGGGGCAGCACCCGTGCTGTCCACGCCCTCGGCCGCCCGCGCCGCATACCGGTCCGGTCTCGTCGCCCCGACCAGCGGGCACGCGCCGGGTCACACCCAGGCCAACCTGGTCATCCTGCCGCAGGACTGGGCCTGGGACATGCTGCTCTTCGGGCAGCGCAACCCCCGGCCGGTGCCCCTGCTGGACGTCACCGACGCGGGGTCGCCGCACACCGACCTCGCCCCCGGCGCCGACCTGCGCACCGACCTGCCGCTCTACCGCGTCTGGCGCGACGGCGAGTTGGTCGAGGAGGTGCCGGAGATCACCGGCCTCTGGCGCGAGGACCTGGTCGCCTTCCTCATCGGGTGCTCCTTCAGCTTCGAGCAGGCGCTGCTGGACGCCAGCGTCCCGGTTCGCAACATCGAACAGGGCCGGAACGTCGCGATGTACCGGACGAACCGTCAGTGCCGCCCGGCCGGGCGCCTGTCCGGCGAGCTGGTGGTCTCGATGCGTCCGGTCCCGGGGGACCTGGTCCCGGTCGCGGTGCAGGTCACCGGGCGGATGCCGCAGGTGCACGGTGCCCCGGTCCACGTCGGCGCGCCGGAGGGGTTGGGCATCGCGGACCTGGACCGGCCCGACTTCGGCGAGTCGATCCAGGCCCAGGACGGCGACGTGCCGGTCTTCTGGGCCTGCGGCGTCACCCCGCAGGCCGCACTGATGGCCTCCCGTCCGCCCTTCGCGATCACCCATGCGCCGGGCCACATGTTCGTCACGGACGCACCGGACTCGGCCTACCGCCTGCCCTAGGCGGACGACAATGTATCTTGACGTCAAGATACATTGTCGATTCGAGAGGACCGGCCGATGCCGACCTGGGATCCCGAGCAGTACGTCCGTTTCGCCGACCACCGGGACCGCCCCTTCCACGACCTCGTGGCCCGGGTCGGTGCCGGCCGGGAGGAGGTGGAGGCGGTGGTCGACCTGGGCTGCGGGCCCGGGACGCTCACCGCGTCGTTGCTGCCACGCTGGCCGCACGCCCGGGTAGTCGGGGTCGACTCCTCGGCCGAGATGATCGGGCGCGCCAGGGACCTGGTGCGGGACCGGGGGACCGACCGGCTCTCCTTCCTGCACCAGGACCTGCGGGACTGGATCGCGGGTGCCGACTCCTCGGCATACGACGTCATCGTGACCAACGCGACCCTGCAGTGGGTGCCGGACCACCTGGACCTGCTGCCCGACCTGGTGGACCTGCTGCGGCCGGGTGGCTGGTTCGCCGTGCAGATCCCCGGCAACCACGACGCGCCGTTGCACGCCCTGTTGCGGGAGGTGGCCCGCACCGAACCGTATGCCGAGCACGCTGCCGCGGCGTCGGACCGGTTCAGCCTCCCCGGGCCGGGGGACTACCTCACCGCACTGTCGGCCCTGGGGTGCAGCGTGGACGCGTGGGAGACCACCTACTACCAGGTCCTGCAGGGGGAGGACCCGGTCTACGAGTGGATCAGCGGCACGGGTGCCCGGCCGGTGCTGCAGGCCCTGCCGGACGACCTGCGCCCTCGGTTCGTCGCCGAGTACCAGGAGCGGTTGCGGGCCGCCTACCCGGCCCAGCCGTTCGGCACCGTCCTGCCGTTCCGGCGGGTCTTCGCGGTGGCCCGGCGCGGTGCGGTGGAGCACGGATCACACCCCGCCCCGGAGGGCACCAGGGACCGCTAGACTCCGGGTGAACAATCGTTCACCGCCCCTAGGAGGATCGTGCCCAGGTCCGCCCCACCGAGCGAGGCCGTCTCCCCGTCAGGCAGCCAGCCCACCGGACGCAAACAACCGTCGACGGCGCTGGTCATCACCGTGCTCGCGCTGTGCGGCACCCTGGTCTCGTTGCAGCAGACCCTGGTGCTGCCGCTCCTGCCGGACTTCCCGGAGATCCTGAACACCTCCAGCGACAACGCCAGCTGGCTGGTGACCGTCACCCTCCTCACCGCGGCGGTCGGCACCCCGATCGTCTCGCGCCTGGCCGACATGTTCGGCAAGCGGCTGATGATGGTGGTCTGCCTGGTCACCGTCATCCTCGGCTCGCTGATCGCCGCGCTCAGCCCGTCGTTGCCCCTGGTCCTCACCGGGCGGGGGCTCACCGGCTTCGGCGCGTGCCTGGTGCCGGTCGGGATCAGCATCATGCGGGACCACCTGCCGGCCGAGCGGGTGGGGTCCGGCGTGGCCCTGATGAGTGCCACCCTCGGGATCGGCGGCGCCGTCGGTATGCCGTTGGCCGGCGTCATCTACGAGGGCCTGGACTGGCACGCCCTGTTCTGGGTGTCCGGGGCGTTCGCGGTCCTCATGCTGGCCCTGGTCGTCTGGGTCGTGCCGGAGTCGACGGTGCGAACCCGCGGACGTTTCGACTACCTCGGGGCGGTGCTGCTGTCGGCCGCGCTCTCCAGCCTGCTCCTGGCGATCTCCAAGGCCGGGAGCTGGGGCTGGACCTCCGAGCGCACCATCGTGCTGCTGGTCCTGGCGGTGCTGATCCTGTCGGCGTGGGTCCCGTGGGAGCTGCGCTCGGGGCAGCCGCTGGTCGACATCCGCACCTCGACCCGGCGGACCGTGCTGTTGACGAACGCCGCGTCGATCCTGATCGGGTTCGCGATGTTCACAAACTTCCTGACCAGCGCCCAGCAGGTGCAGATGCCGGCGGCGACCGGCTACGGCTTCGGGCTCTCCGTGGTGGAGACCGGCCTGGCCATGTTGCCCGGCGGCATCCTGATGGTGGCGATGTCCCCGGTCGCGGCCTGGCTGATCCGGCGGTTCGGCGCGCGGGAGATGCTGATGGCCGGTGCGCTGGTGATCGGCGTCGGCTTCGTGCTGCGCGTCTTCCTGCACAGCCGCCTGCTGGACGTCCTCGTGGCCTCCGCCGTCGGGTCGCTGGGCACCGCCCTGGCCTTCGCCGCCATGCCGATCCTGATCATGCGCTCGGTCCCGATCACCGAGACCGCCTCGGCCAACGGCCTGAACACCCTGCTCCGCTCGATCGGCACGTCCACCGCCAGCGCCACCGTGGCCGCCGTCTTCGCCGCGTCCGTGATCGACGTCGAGGGCGCACCGGTGCCCAGCATCGAGGGCTACCAGCTGGTCTTCTGGCTCGGCACGGCGGCGGCGCTGGGTGGGGCCACGATCGCCGCCTTCATCCGGCGGCACGTCCCGGTGGCCGCCCGTGAGGCCCAACCGGCGGACGAGCGGGTGTCCGTCGAGCGGGCCGAGGTCAAGCCCGAGGGCACCGAGCACGAACTGATCGTCCGCGGTCTGGTCACCGGGCGGTCCGACAAGCCGATCAAGCAGGCGGTCGTGACCGTGCTGCACCCCGACGGACGGCACATCGACTGGGGACGCACCGACAACCACGGGGCGTTCGCGCTGGCGCTGCCGGGGTCGGGCCGCTACCTCGTCGTCGCCTCGGCCGACGGGTGGGCGCCCCAGTCGGGCCTGGTGGACCTGGGCGAGGAGGAGATCGAACCGATCCGGATGGTGCGCCGGCTGACCCTGACGGGGCTGGTCACGGACGACGGGGTGCCGCTGCCGGGCGTGATGCTCTCGCTGATCCGGCACAGCGGCGAGTACGTCGCCACTGCGCACGCCGACGACGAGGGCCGCTACGAGATCGGGCTGCCCCCACCCGGGCGCTACGTCCTGACCGTCGTCGAGCCGGTGAACACCCGGACCCGGTCGCGGGCCGTGCAGGTCGGGTCCACCTCCAGCACCCTGGACATCGACCTGCTCACCGGCGTCCCGCCGCACCCGGAGCGAGCGGCCCTGTGAGCGTGCCGGAGCAGCCGGGGGAAGGGCCTCCCGCGGTGTCGGGCACCCGCGAGCAGGTCCTCCAGGTGGCCCGGAGGCTGTTCGGGGAGCGCGGCTACGGTGCGGTCACCATCCGGGAGATCGCGGCGGAGGCGGGCGTGTCGGCCGCCCTGGTGATGAAGGTGGGGGGCTCCAAGGAGCAGCTGCACGCCGACGCGACCCCGCTGGAGCCGGTCCCGCTGGAGCCGGACGTCCCGTTCGGGGACATGGGGGAACTGCTGGTCCGCCGGATGCTGACCCGGCGGGAGGAGGAGGTCGCCGAGCCGTGGCTGCGGGCGCTCTACCTGGTGGCCGACGCCCCGGACCCGACGGCCGCGCGGGCCGACTTCCGGGCCAGGTTCCTGGCCCGGTTCGACGAGGCCGCGGACCGTAACCCCGGGGGCGCGCACCGGGTGGACCTGCTGGCCTGTCTCATGGTGGGCCTGGCGGCCGGGACCAGGACCTTCCGGCTGCTGCCGCCCGACGCGACCGACCTCGACCGGGTGGTGCGGGAGTACGGGCGCTTCGCCCAGGACCTCATCGACGGGATCGTCGGACCGGCCACCTAGGCTAGAGCCATGACTGTGCGCCGGGTGATGGGTCTGGAGACCGAGTTCGGGATCACCGCCCAGGGCGAGCCCCAGGCCAACCCGATCCTGCTCTCCGGGCAGGCGGTGCGGGCATACGTGCTCTCCGCCGGTCCCGGCCGGGCGCTGCCGACCGGCTCGGGCTGGGACTACGCCGACGAGACGCCGTTGCGCGACGCCCGCGGCTACGAGATGGCCCGCGCGCTGGCGGACGTCAGCCAGCTGACCGACGAGGACGACCCGACGACCGCCAACTCGGTGCTCTCCAACGGGGCCCGCCTCTACGTCGACCACGCCCACCCGGAGTACTCCTCGCCCGAGGTGCTCACCCCGCGCGACGCGGTGACCTGGGACCGGGCCGGTGAGCTGGTGATGCGGCAGGCCTGCGAGGCGCTGGCCGCGCAGGGCCGGAAGCTGCGCATCTACAAGAACAACGTCGACGGCAAGGGCGCCTCCTACGGCTACCACGAGAACTACCTGATGCCCCGGGAGATCCCCTTCCTGCGGATCGCCCGGGCGCTGATCCCGTTCTTCGTCGCCCGCCAGGTGGTCTGTGGCGCCGGCCGGGTCGGCATCGGGACGAGCTCGCAGGAGCCCGGCTTCCAGATCAGCCAGCGGGCCGACTACATGGAGACCGACATCGGCCTGGAGACGACGCTGAAGCGGCCCATCGTGAACACCCGGGACGAGCCGCACTCCGCCGCCGAGAAGTACCGCCGGCTGCACGTCATCGTCGGCGACGCGAACCTGGCCGACACCTCCACCCTGCTCAAGGTGGGCATGACCAGCCTGGTCCTCGGTCTCATCGAGCAGGACCGGGCGCCGGACCTCGAGCTGGCCGACCCGGTGGCCGCGATCCGCACCTTCTCCCGGGACACCACGCTGCGGGCGACCGTCCCCACCACCGACGGCCGACAGGTGCGCGCGCTGGACATCCTCGCGGCCTACCGGGAGGCCGTGGCGGGTGTGGCGGCCGACGAGGCCCCCGGCTGGGAGCCGGACCCGGACACCACCGAGGTGCTGGACCTCTGGGACGACGTCACCGCCCGGCTGGGCCGGGACCCGATGGACCTGGCCGGCGAGCTGGACTGGGTGGCCAAGCTGTCGCTGCTGCAGGCCTACCGCGACCGGGGCGGGCTGGAGTGGGGCGACCCCACGCTGGCCGCGATCGACATCCAGTATGCCGACCTCGACCCGTCCCGCGGGTTCGGCGTGCGGATGCGCGACAGCGGCCGGCTGCGGTCGCTGGTGGACGCCGCCGCCGTGGAGACCGCCGTGCACACCCCGCCGGAGGACACCCGCGCCTTCTTCCGCGGCAGCTGCGTCAGCCGCTACCCGGAGGAGATCCGGGCGGCCTCCTGGGACTCGGTCGTCTTCGCGGTGGGCGACCGGGGGCTGCGCCGGGTGAGCCTGCCCGAGCCGTTGCTCGGCACCCGGAAGGACACCGGCGAGCTGCTGGAGACGCACGCGGGCGCGGCCGCACTCCTGGAGGCCCTGCGCACACGTTAGGGTCGACCCACCGGGCGGAGACGCCGGGTGACACACGGTGAGCACCACGGAGAGGACGAGGTCATGGCCGGTCAGGAGCAACAGCGCAGGCCCGAGCGTCGCGAGGACGCCGACACCCCACCCGAGCCCACCCCCGCGGTGCCGCAGGCGGCGGACCAGAAGCGGGACGCCGAGGTCGACGACCTGCTGGCCGAGATCGACGGCGTGCTGGAGACCAACGCCGAGGAGTTCGTGCACGGCTTCGTGCAGAAGGGTGGCCAGTGACCGGGCGTGCCGAGTCCCAGCTGCCGGCCAGCTTCCGCAGCGCGGGCAGTAGCTCCTTCACCGAGTTCCTCGGGGCGCACGCACCGCACCTGCTGCCCGGTGGACGGCCGGCAGTGGGAGAGGGTGCCGTGCCGGCGCCGCACGGGACCACCATCATCGCGCTGACCTTTACCGACGGCGTCGTCGTCGCCGGTGACCGGCGCGCCACGATGGGCAGCTTTATCGCCAACCGGGACATGCAGAAGGTGTTCACCGCGGACGAGTACTCCGCGGTCGGGATCGCCGGCACCGCCGGGGTCGCGATCGAGATCGTCAAGCTGTTCCAGGTCGAGTTGGAGCACTACGAGAAGATCGAGGGCACCCTGCTGTCGCTGGAAGGCAAGGCCAACCGGTTGGCGGCGATGATCCGCGGCAACCTCGGCGGCGCCATGCAGGGGCTGTCCGTCCTCCCGCTGTTCGCCGGCTACGACCTGGGCCGGGAGGAGGGGCGGATCTTCTCCTACGACGTGACCGGCGGTTGTTACGAGGAGCAGCGGCACCACAGCATCGGGTCCGGCTCGCTCTTCGCCCGCGGCTCGCTGAAGAAGCTCTGGCACCCTGGGATGGACGAGGAGTCGACCGTGTCGGTCGCCGTGGAGGCGCTCTACGACGCCGCGGACGACGACTCGGCCACCGGCGGTCCCGACGCGGCCCGGCAGATCTTCCCCACCTGCGCCGTGGTCACCGCGGCCGGCGTGCGCTTCGTGGCGGACGACATACTGGAACAGCAGGTCGCGGCCCTGGTCGAGCGCCGCCGCGGCAACCCCGGAGGTGCCCGATGAACTTCCCGATGTACGTCTCGCCCGAGCAGTTGATGAAGGACCGGGCGGACTTCGCCCGCAAGGGGATCGCCCGCGGCCGCTCGGGGCTGGTGCTGGGCTACGCCAACGGCATCGCGTTCGTGACCGAGAACCCGTCGCGCACGCTGCACAAGGTCTCCGAGATCTACGACCGGATCGCCTTCGCGGCGGTCGGCAAGTACAACGAGTTCGAGAACCTGCGGGTCGCCGGGATCCGGTATGCCGACCTGCGCGGCTACTCCTACGACCGCAGCGACGTGTCGGCGCGCGGGCTGGCCAACGCCTACGCGCAGACGCTGGGCACCGTCTTCATCCAGGAGTCCAAACCGTACGAGGTGGAGATCGTCGTGGCCCAGGTCGGGGCCGAGCCGGACGGGGACCAGTTGTACCGGCTGACCTACGACGGGTCGGTGACCGAGGAGCGCGGCTTCGTCGCGATGGGCGGGGCGAGCGAGGCCCTCACCACGACGCTGCGCGAGCGGTGGCAGCCCGGCCTGGCGCTCGATGCCGTGCTGCACCTGGGCGTCGACCTGCTCAGCGTGGACCAGGAGGGCGAACGGCGCGAGATCGGCCCGGAGCACCTGGAGGTGGCGGTGCTGGACCGGCGCCGCCCGCGGCGGGCGTTCCGACGGATCAGCGGTCCACTGCTCGAGGCGCTGCTGGAGCGCGGCGGCCCGACCACGGACATCCCCACGCAGGACGACGCCCGCCCCGGCCCCCACGACACGCTGACCGGTGAGGACCTGCGGCCCGCGGGCACCGAACCGGCCGGCGAGGGGCTGCCGACCAGCAACCCGCAGACCCAGCAGGACGCACCGGAAGACTCCTGAGCACGGGCGGGCAGGACCCACCGCTTAGGGTGAGGCCATGGAACGCCGGATCTTCGGGATCGAGACCGAGTTCGGTGTCCACTGTGCCTTCACGGGGGAGCGGAGGCTGGCCCCGGATGAAGTCGCCCGCTACCTGTTCCGCAAGGTGGTCAGTTGGGGCCGCTCCAGCAACGTCTTCCTGGGCAACGGGTCGCGCCTCTACCTGGACGTGGGGTCCCACCCGGAGTACGCCACGGCCGAGTGCGACGACCTGGACGAGTTGGTCGCCCACGACAAGGCCGGCGAGACGATCCTGCACGACCTGGCGCTGGACGCCGAGCAGCGGATGGCCGACGAGGGGATCTCGGCGCGGGTCTACGTACTGAAGAACAACGTGGACTCCCGGGGCAACTCCTACGGCTGCCACGAGAACTACCTGATCCGCCGGCAGGGCGAGCTGAGCCGGATCACCGACACGCTCATCCCGTTCCTGATCACCCGCCAGCTGATCGCGGGTGCCGGGCGGCTGCACGTCACCGGTGACCACGCGGTCTACCTGATCAGCCAGCGCGCCGACCACATCTGGGACGGGCTGAGCTCGGCCACCACCCGGTCCCGCCCGATCATCAACACCCGCGACGAGCCGCACGCCGACGCCGAGCGGTTCCGCCGGCTGCACGTCATCGTGGGCGACTCCACGATGAGCCAGACCACCACGCGGCTCAAGGTCGCCAGCACGGACCTGGTGCTGAAGATGATCGAGGCCGGCACCCCGCTGGGCGACTATGCCCTGGACAACCCGATCCGCGCGATCCGCGACATTTCCCGGGACCTGGAGGGACGGCATACCCTCGCGTTGTCCAACGGGCGCACCATGACGGCCGTGGAGATGCAGACCGAGTTCCTGGCCAGGGTGAGTCGGTACGCGCGGTCCTCCGGGCTGGCCGAGCGCGAGCCCTACCGGTCGGTGCTGGACCTGTGGGAGCGGACCCTGCGGGCGATCGAGACCCAGGACTTCTCGCTGGTCGACACCGAGGTCGAGTGGGTGATGAAGCTGCGCACGCTGCGCGAGTATGCCGAGGCGCACGACCTGCCGATGACGCACCCGCGCGTGCAGCAGCTGGACCTGGCCTGGCACGACATCCACCCCACGCGGGGGCTGTTCAGCATCCTGACCCGGCGCGGTCGGGCGGCCACGGTCGTGGGTCCGGAGCGGATCGAGACAGCGACGCACACCGCGCCGCAGACGACCCGGGCCAAGCTGCGCGGCGACTTCGTGCGGGCAGCCCAGGAGCACCGGCGCGACTTCAGCGTCGACTGGGTGCACCTGAAGCTCAACGACGCCGCCCAGCGGACCGTGCTGTGCAAGGACCCGTTCGTCAGCGAGGACCACCGGATCACCGACCTGATCGACTCGATCCGCAGCGGAACGCGACCGGGATCACACCGCCTGATCTGAGCCGCTCAGCAGGCTCCCAGGCACGCCGGGTTACCCTGGGGTGTTCCCAACGACCTGCGACAGACAAGGATGGCGCGTGCGCTCTCCCACACTCCGGCTGCTCAGCGTGGCCCTGGCCACCGGGCTGCTCCTGACCGCCTGCGGCGACGGTGACGGCGACGGCACCGATACCGACCAGAGCACGGCCACCGCCGGCGACGACGCCGCCGCGACCTCGATCGCCCCGCGGGGCGATCTCGCCGACGTGGCGCTGGAGGAGGTCGACGGTGCCCCGGCCCTGACCCTGGGCGGGACCGTGTTCGCCGAGGGCGATGTCCCCTTCTCCGCCGCCGAGACCGCCGTGCAGGAGGTGAGTGCCGGGGAGGGCGAGGAGATCACCGCCGAGCACCACGTCCGGGTCCGCTACATCATGGTCAATGGCACGAGTGGCGAGGAGATCGTCAACTCGGTGGCCGACGACCAGGAGGTCACCTTCGACCTGTCCCAGGAGACCCTGCTGCCGGGGTTGAAGAACGCCCTGGTCGGCACGGCTCCCGGCGCCGAGGTGATCACCGCGATGACCCCGGCCGACGCGTTCGGCGAGGGCGGGCAGCCCGACCTCGGGGTGACCGGGGCCGACACCCTCATCGCCTACATCGAGGTCGTGTCCGCACACGTGCCGCTGAGCCAGGCCGAGGGCACCGACGTGGACCCCGTCGAGGGCCTGCCGACCGTGGAGGCCGACGGGACCACCCCGGCGCAGGTCACCATCCCCGACGGTGAGGACCCCCCGACCGACCTGGTCGTCCAGCCGCTCATCGAGGGCGAGGGCGCCGAGGTGCAGGCGGGGCAGCAGCTCACCGTGCACTACACCGGTGTGAAGTGGAGCGACGGCGAGCAGTTCGACTCCTCGCTGGAGCGCGGCGAGCCGTTCGCCTTCCAGGTCGGGGCCGGTCAGGTCATCACGGGCTGGGACGAGGGCCTGGTCGGCCAGAAGGTCGGCAGCCGGGTGCTGCTCGTCATCCCGCCGGACCAGGCCTACGGCGACGACGACCCGAACCTCGGCGGCGAGACCCTGGTTTTCGTCGTCGACATCCTGGACGCCGACTGACGCCCTCACCCACAGCAGGCGCGGCACGCCGACCGGCGTGACCGCATACGAGAACCACGACCGCACCACAAGGAGCACCGCGGATGAGCGAGAAGACCAAGCCCGAGATCGACTTCCCCGGCGACAACCCGCCCGGCGAGCTGGTGATCGAGGACATCGTCGTCGGTGACGGCGCCGAGGCCACGGCCGGCAGCACCGTCCTGGCGCACTACGTCGGCGTTGCCTGGTCCACCGGCGAGGAGTTCGACGCCTCCTGGAACCGCGGCGAGCCGCTGGCCTTCCGGGCCGGTGTCGGCCAGGTCATCCAGGGCTGGGACCAGGGCATCCTGGGCATGAAGGTCGGCGGCCGGCGCAAGCTGACCATCCCGCCGCACCTGGGCTACGGCGACCGCGGCGCCGGCGGTGCCATCAAGGGCGGCGAGACGCTGATCTTCGTGGTCGACCTGGAGGACGTGCGCTAGTCCGCCTCCGGAAGGCTCGGCGGAGACTGCAGGATTATCGGGACGCTCCTATGGACCGTCAAGGCCTGATCGGGCCTGCTTCGAGCAGGCGGTAGAGATCGCGAGCGATGTAGCGCTTGAGGCAGCGTGTGATTTCGCGGTTGGTCTTGCCCTCGGCGGTGCGACGGGTGACGTATTCGCGGGTGGTTTGGTCGTAGTGGATGCGGGAGAGCGCGATGGTGTGCAGTGCCCGGTTGAGCTGTCGGTCGCCGTACCGGTTGAGGCGGTGTCGGGTGGTGACCTGGCCGCTGTTGGCCGGGATCGGGGCTACGCCGGCGAGCATCGCGAAGGCGGCCTCGGAGTGGATCCGGCCTGGGTGGGACCAGGCGCACAGCACGGTCGCGGCCACGATCGGCCCGACACCGGGCTGGGCCAGGACGTCGGGGCGCCAGGCCAGCACGATCGCCCGGATGGCGTTCTCGTGCTCGGCGGCCTCCTTCGACAGGGCACGTGCCCGCCGGGCCAGGGCGCGCAAGGTCCTGACGGTCGTAGTGGTCTCCAGGTCCCACGTTGAGTTCAGACGCATTTTCGCCGCGGTCCTGATCATCGCCGGGACCTTCTGGCCGCGGAACCGCTCGCGGATCGGCTCGGGCGCGGCGATGAGGAGGCTGAACAGCTGGCGTTGGGCGTCGGTGGAGGCGTTGACTGCGGACCGGCGCGCGGCCAGCAGCACCGAGAGCGCCTGGCGGTCCCCGCCACTGCGCGGGGTGCCGAGCTTCGCGCGGGACAGTGCTTCGCGGGCGGCGCGGATCGCGTCGAGCGGGTCGGACTTGGCGCCGTTACGTCGCTTAGCGCGTTCGGGACGGTCGAGCTCGACCACGACCTCCTGGTTGCGCTCGAGGTGCCGGGTCAGGCCGGCGCCGTGCCCGCCGGTGCCTTCGATCGCCCACGCCCGCAGTGCTGCGTGCTCGTTAGCGAACTCCACCAGTCGGGCATAGCCGTCGGTCGTGGCTTCGACGGTGATCTCCTCAAGCACACCGCCGGTCCGCGCGTCGACCACGGCCGCTGAGTGAGTCTGGACGTGGGTGTCGACGCCGATGACGGTATCGACGACGTCACGTAGATCGGTCACACTGGTCATGCGTTCTCTCCTTGCCTGGGAGCGGATGTGGTTCCGGTCCGGGGCGGAGACTCGGCAGGACTGTGATGAGACACGACCGGTGCGTGAACACCGGACGGTCAAGCTCCTGATCAGGCCAACTGCTCCGACCGGGCCGGGGCCGGCAACCCCAAGCGGACAAGTCCCGAGAAAGGCACAAAGCCAGTCACCCGAAGGGTCACACTCACGGTCACCGACCAACAGCCCAGCACCATCAGGCTGCAAAGGGAATCCTCACAGTCACCCGATAATCCTGCTCTTCGTTGCAGAACCTTCCCGGTCGATGGCGTCAGGTTCCGGGGTGAAGCCACCGGCCGACGCGCCGGCGCCATCAGCCCCGCAGGTCGATCCGGTCGAGCACCGCGGCGGCGTGACGGCCCGCGGCCGCGGCAGCCAGGAAGGCGGCCGGGTCGTCCTCGAGCCCGCGGCCCATCGTGGAGAGCCGGACGGGGCAGTCCCGCAGCGCCTCCATCAGGCCGGCGGGGTCCACCTCGTGCCGGCGCAGCTGCGGCGCGTCGCCCACGAGCTCGGCGGCCTGCACGGTCACCATCTCGGCCAGTTCGTCCGGCACGCCCGGCTGGCCCCGCAGGTCGGGCACCGGCAGGTCGGCGAACCGCGCCAGCACCCTCCCGTATGCCGTGAGGCTGTGGTGGGAGATGCCGCGGTGCCGCGCGCGGGGGTCGGCTCCCGACACGCGGAGCGTGGCGATGCCGTGGCCCCCCACGACGGCGGCGGCGTTCAGGGCCTCGCCCGCCGCGACCCCGGAGAAGCCCCAGCGGGTGCCGGTCCCCAGGTTGCCCGGACCCTGGGTGACGATCGCGACGTCGGCGTCGGCGACCAACCGGGCGGTCAGCAGCCCGGTGTGCACCGTGACCGCCTCGAAGTCCCCGCCGTAGCTCTGCCCGGTCGTGACGACGGCCTCCAGCCACCCGTGCTCGCGCAGCTGCGCAGCCGTCCGGGAGAAGGCGGCAGGCAGGGCGCCCCCGTCGGTCATCACGTAGACCGCCCTCGCGCCGGGGTTGCTCGCCCGTAGCCCCGCCAGGATCGCCGGCAGGCTCGAGTGCAGGTCGGCCGCGACGACGGGCATCCCGTCGATGTTGTCCGCCTCCTCCAGCACCGCGTGGTGCGGGCTGTCCTGTTCGTCCGCGCCGAGGACCACCGCCTGCAAGGGGGTGTAGCGCGCCTTCACCAGGTGGCCGACCTCCGTGGGCGCCACGTCCGGGAGGCGCCCGAGCACGGCAACGACCAGGGCCAGGCCGCCGGTGCCGAGGTCCTTCGCCAGGGCGTTGCAGTTCAGCAGGACCCGGTCGCCGACCACCACCTCACCCAGCAGGTCGGCATACACCACCCCGCGGACCCGGCCACCGGCCGAGGTTCCCGGGGCACCCGCCGGCGACCCGCCGTCGGTCAGCGCCACCTCGACCTCCGCGGCCGAACCCCAGCGGGGCCCGACGGCGACGACTTCTCCCTCTCGCCACTGGATCACACGCCGACGATAACCACCCGGGCTGGAGGGGTGCGGTCGGGTAGCGTCGGGGCCATGGCCCGCAGCACCCCCGCATCCACCAAGACCGAGCGCTTGCTCAACCTGGTGATCGCCCTGCTCTACACCCGGCAGCCGATGAGCAAGGCACGCATCCGCAAGGCGGTGCCGCAGTATGCCGACAGCAGCGACGAGGCGTTCGACCGGATGTTTGAGCGGGACAAGGACGAGCTGCGCGACCTGGGCATCCCGTTGCGCACCGAGACGATCGACCCGCTGTTCGACGACGAACCCGGCTACCGGATCGACCGCCGCGAGTACGCACTGCCGGAGATCGAGTTCGCCACAGACGAGCTCGCCGTGATCGGCCTGGCCAGCCGCGCCTGGTCGCAGGCCAGCCTCGCCGGGGCGGCGGCCCAGGCGCTGCGCAAGTTGGAGACCGACGGCCTGACCAGGGACGATGCCTCGGTGGCCGGCTTCGAGCCGCTGCTGCACACCAGCGCCCCGGCGTTCGAGCCGGTCCGGAACGCGGTGCTGAACCGGCAGCCGATCACCTTCGACTACCGGGGCAGCGGGGGAGCGGGGGTCACGAGCCGGCAGGTCCAGCCGTGGGTGCTGACCGCCTGGCACGGCCACTGGTACCTCACCGGCCACGACCTGGGGCGCGAGGCGCCGCGGATGTTCCGGGTCGACCGGATCGTCGGGGCCGTCCGCACGCAGGGCCGGCCCGGTGGCTACCAAGTCCCCGAGGACCACGACCCGCGCGCGATGATCACCTCCAGCAGCTCGTCGGCCCCGGTGACCGGCACGGTCGCGGTGCGCAAGGGCGCCGGCCACACGCTGCGCCGGCGGGCGACCGGGGTCACCGAGGTCGACGACCGGTGGGACAGGCTCACCGTCGAGGCCGATACCGGGTGGGGTCTGGTCGAGGAGGTCGCCTCCCTCGGGCCGGACGCCCGACTGGTGGAGCCCGCGGAGCTGGCCGAGCGGGTGCGCGAGGCGTTGTATGCCGTGGCGCAGGCCCACGGACCGGCGGGCGAGGCTGGGCCGGCGAGGGGCGCCGGCGAGGGGAGCTTCACCCCGGAACCTGGCGCTTCCGACCGGGAAGGTTCCCTACGAAGCGCAGGATTATCGGGTAACCCGATAATCCGACAGGAGGGCCAGCCGTGAGCAGGACGTTCGAGACGGCGACGGACCGGCTGGGGCGGCTGCTGACGATGGTGCCGTGGCTGCTGACGAGGCAAGGCATCGACATCGGGGAGGCCGCGGTGCAGTTCGGGGTGAGCCAGAAGCAGATCGTCGACGACCTGGAGCTGCTGTTCGTCTGCGGGACGCCGGGGCACATGCCGGACGACCTGATCGAGGCGTCCTGGGAGGACGGGCGGGTCCACCTGGGTAATGCCGACACGATCGCCCGGCCGTTGCGCCTGGGGCGGGACGAGGCGCTGGCGCTCATCGTGGCGCTGCGGGCGCTGGCCGAGGTGCCGGGGATCGAGGAACGGGACGCGATCGACCGGGCGCTGGCCAAGCTGGAGCAGGCCTCCGGCGAGGCGGGGCAGGCGTCGGCGCAGGTGCGGATCGACATCGACACCGACGAACACGAGCAACGGGTGCTGGGACTGGTCAGGGACGCCGTGGAGCGCTGGCGCCGGGTGCACCTGTGCTACCTGGTGGCCTCCCGCGACGAGAGCACCGAGCGCGACGTGGACCCCATGCGGGTGCTCTCGATCGACGGACGCTGGTACCTGGAGGCCTGGTGCCACCGGGCCGAGGACGTCCGGATGTTCCGGCTGGACCGGGTGCAGGAGGCCACGGTCCTCGACGTCGACGGCACCCCACCGGTGCAGGCGCGGCCCCGGGAGGTCACCTCCGGGGTCTTCCAGGCCTCGCCCGAGGACGTCGTCGTCGAGCTGGAGCTGGCCCCGCGCGCCGCCTGGGTGGCCGAGAACTTCCCGGTCGAGAGCGCCGAGCACCGCGACGACGGGTCGGCCCGGGTGGTGCTGCGCGCCGCCGACCCGGCCTGGGTGGTCCGGCTGGTCTGGCGCCTCGGCGGCGCGGCCACCGTCCTCGCACCGCCCTCCCTGGTGGAGACCATCCGGCAGGGTGCGGCCGCGGCCCTCGACGGCTACCCGGACGGGCCGGCCGCGGCCGGGCAACCCACGACCGGGCCAGCCGGGGAATAGACTGGTCCGCGGGCGGGAGCAGCCCGCCGTGACCGGCACGACCACACAGTTCACGCACCACCCGACGAAAGGCCCTCCGTGTTCGCCAGACTCTTCGACAGTCCCTGGTCGATCGTCGTCATCGTCCTGGTGATCGTGGTGCTCTTCGGCTGGAAGCGCCTGCCCGACGCCGCCCGCAGCCTGGGCCGGTCGATGCGCATCTTCAAGTCCGAGGTGCAGCAGATGACCGACAAGGACGACAACCCGAGCGCCGCGAGCCAGGACACCGTCCGGGGCGAGACCGCCCGGGAGGACCACCGCACCGAGCGTCCGGCGGACGGCGCCGCGAACGGCCAGAACCCTCCGGGCGACGACCCGCACCGGTCCTGAGCCCCGACCTGTCCGCACCACCTGATCGCCCGTGCCGTCGCTGCGCCGACCCCGCCACCCCGAGGGGCGGATGTCGCTGGCCGACCACTTCCGCGAGCTGCGCAACCGCGCCTTCATCGCGGCGTTGGCGGTGCTGGTGTGCGCGGTGCTCGGGTGGATCTACTACCAGGACCTGTTCGACGTCATCCTCCGGCCGCTGCTGGAGGTCCGGGACGAGCGCGGTGACGCCCTCGTCAACATCAACTTCGGCGGGAGCATCACCCAGCCGTTCTCGGTCCGGCTGACGGTCTCGATCTTCGTCGGGGTCGTCCTGGCCTCCCCGGTCTGGATCTGGCAGATCTGGGGCTTCCTGCTCCCCGGCCTGCGCCCCCGCGAGAAGCGGATCGCGCTGGCCTACTTCCTGGTCTCGGTGCCACTCTTCTTCGCCGGCTGCGCGCTGGCCGCGTGGGCGCTGCCGCAGACCGTCGCGGTGCTGCTGTCCTTCACCCCCACGGGTGCGGCCAACCTGCAGGACGCGATGGTCTACCTGCACTTCATCCTCTACTTCATCGTCGCCTTCGGGATCGCCTTCCTGCTCCCGGTGATCATGGTCGGGCTCAACTCGCTGCGGGTGCTGCCGGTGCGCATCATGATCAAGGGCTGGCGGATCGCCCTGGTCGGGATCCTGATCTTCGCCGCGCTGGTCACCCCCGACCCCAGCGCCTGGACGATGATCGCCCTGTCCATCCCGATGTTCGCGCTCTACTGGTGCGCGGTCGCGGTCTCGGCGCTCCTGGAGCGCCGCCGCAGGAAGCGGGACCCCGACTGGCTGGCCACCCCCGACGACCAGGCGAGCGCGCTGTGACCCGGTATGCCGTGCTCCGGGGGCATCGCTCCGGCCGGGGGCGGGCCGGGGAACGCGGGGTGGCGGTCGCCGAGGCGCTGCGCGCCGCCGGGCAACAGGTCCACGAGCTCGCGGCGGACACGGCCGACGCCGCCCGCGAGGCCTGCCGGGTCGCGGTGCAGGAGGGGGTCCAGGTCCTCGTGGTGGTCGGCGGGGACGGGGCCGTGGGACTGGCGGCCGGGGCCTGCCGGGGCACCGGGACGGCGCTGGGCATCGTGCCCGCCGGCACGGGCAACGACAACGCCCGGTCCCTCGGCATACCGCTCCGGACGGAGGCGGCGATCTCCACCCTGCTGCACGACGCGCGGCGCCCCGTCGACCTGATCGAGGTGGCACCCACCGGCCGGGTGGTCCTGGGGTCGGTGCCCACGGCACTGGACGCCCGCATCGCGCTCCGGGCCACGACGCTTCCCAAGTGGCTCGGTCCGACCGTCTACGCGGCGGCCACGCTGCCCGAGTTGCGCCACCTCCGGCCCCAGCCCTACCGGCTGGAGCTGGACGGCGTGCCCTGGGAGACCGAGGCCCTGGTGGTGGCCGCGTGCAACATGCCGGTCTACGGCGGCGGGATGCGGATCGCCCCGGACGCGGACCCCACCGACGGACTGCTGGACGTCGTCGTCATCGGCCGGGTGGGTGCGCGGCAGGCGCTGGGCCTGCTCACCGGTGTCTTCGCCGGCCGACACGTCGGCCACCCCTCGGTGCAGGTGCGGCGCGCCGCCACGGTCCGGGTCGAGGGACCGGAACTGGTCGTCCTGGGGGACGGCGACCCCATCGGGCCGCTGCCGGTGACCTGCACGACGCTGCCCGGGGCGGTGCAGGTCGTGGTCCCGCCGGGGGCCGTCTCCTGACGTAGCCTGGGGACATGTCCACCCCCGCCGAGCGGTATGCCGCTGCCCAGCGCCGGTCCCGCGCGCGGGCAGGGCCGGTGGGCCGGTTCCGGGCCGGGCTGGGCTTCGAGCTCGACGACTTCCAGGTGGAGGCGATCCAGGCGGTCGCCGACGGCAAGGGGGTGCTCGTCGCGGCACCGACCGGGGCCGGCAAGACGATCGTGGGCGAGTTCGCCGTGGCCCTCGCCCTGGAGACCGGTCGCAAGGCCTTCTACACCACCCCGATCAAGGCGCTGTCCAACCAGAAGTACCACGACCTGGTCGCCCTGCACGGCGCCGAGAACGTCGGGCTGCTCACCGGGGACTCCTCGGTCAACGGGGAGGCACCGGTGGTCGTGATGACCACCGAGGTGCTGCGCAACATGATGTATGCCGGGAGCCACACCCTGCGCGGGCTCGGCTACGTGGTGATGGACGAGGTGCACTACCTGGCCGACCGGTTCCGGGGCGCCGTCTGGGAGGAGGTCATCATCCACCTGCCGGAGTCGGTGCAGGTGGTCTCCCTGTCGGCGACGGTGAGCAATGCCGAGGAGTTCGGCGACTGGCTGCGCGAGGTGCGGGGCAACACCGACGTCATCGTCTCGGAGGTGCGCCCCGTCCCGCTGTGGCAGCACATGATGGTGGGCAAGGAACTGCTGGACCTCTTCGTCACCGACGGCGGGGGGCAGTTGGTCGCGGACCCGACCGGCCCGCGGTCCGACACCAGGATCAACCCCGAGTTGCGGGAGCGGATCCACGCGTCCCGGCGCTCCGACCAGCCCTGGCGCCGGGAGGACCACGGCGGCCCGCGCGGGCGGCGCGGCAAACCGCGCGGCCGGGACCGCGGCCGCGTCGAGGAGGGGCGTCCCGCGCGGGGGAGCCTGCCAGGGGGTGGTGCGAGCCGGTCGGAGGTCATCGAACGGCTCGATCGCGAGGGGCTGCTCCCGGCGATCACGTTCATCTTCAGTAGGGCCGGGTGCACCGCGGCCGTCCAGCAGTTGCTCGGCCGGGGGACCCGGCTGGTGCCCGAGGACGAGGGGCGTCGGATCCGCCGCACCGTCGAGGAGCGGGTGGGTGCCTCGGTGGCCGACGCCGACCTCGGGGTGCTGGGCTACCACGAGTTCGTGGAGGGGCTCTCCCGCGGGTTCGCCGCGCACCACGCGGGGATGCTGCCGTTGTTCCGCGAGATCGTCGAGGAGTTGTTCACCGCCGGTCGGATCCGCGCGGTGTTCGCCACGGAGACGCTGGCCTTGGGCATCAACATGCCGGCCCGCACCGTGGTGCTGGAGCGGCTGGTGAAGTTCAACGGCGAGGAGCACGCCCCCGTCACCCCGGCCGAGTACACCCAGCTCACTGGCCGCGCGGGTCGTCGCGGCATCGACGTCGAGGGGCACGCCGTCGTCCTGTGCCGCCGCGGCGTCGACCCGGCCGAGGTCGCCGGGCTGGCCTCCACCCGGACCTACCCGCTGCGTTCCTCGTTCCGGCCGACCTACAACATGGCGGTCAACCTGGTCGCCCAGTTCGGCCGGGACCGGGCGCACGAGCTGCTGCAGTCCTCGTTCGCCCAGTTCCAGGCCGACCGGGCCGTGGTCGGGCTGGCCACCGAGGTGCGCCGCAACGAGGAGGCCTTGTCCGGCTACGCCGAGTCGATGCACTGCGACCTGGGCGACTTCCGGGAGTACTCCCGGCTGCGCCGCGAGCTGACCGATGCGGAGAAGGCCGCCGGCCGTGCCCGCAACGCCTCGCGGCGGGCCGAGGTGGCGCTCAGCCTGGAGGAGCTGCGCCCCGGCGAGGTCGTCTCGCTGCCGGCGGGCCGCCGCCGCGGCATGGCGGTGGTGCTGGCGGCCCCGACCAAGCCCGGCCGGGCACCGGAGCCGACCGTGCTGACCGCCGACGGCCAGATGCGCCGGCTCACCGTCAGCGACCTGACCGAGCCGGTCGAGCCGGTCGCGGAGCTGGCGATCCCGCGCCACTTCAACCCACGCAACACCAAGTCCCGCAAGGACCTGGCGGCGACGCTGCGCGCCAAGGTTCCGTTCGAGCCCCCGCCCAACCGGCGGCCGGAGCGGGTCCGGGACGGTGCGGCACGACACACCGGGTCGGGGACGGACCGGGAGCAGGAGGAGGCCCAGGCGCGGATCGGGGAGCTGCGCGAACGGCTGCGTGCCCACCCGTGCCACGACTGTCCCGACCGGGAGGACCACGCCCGGTGGGCCGCGCGGTGGTGGAGGCTGCGCCGGGAGACCGACGACCTGAGTCGGCGGGTCGGCACCCGGACCAACACGGTGGCCCGCACGTTCGACCGGATCTGCGCGCTCCTGGAGGAGCTCGGCTACCTGTCCGACGGCGGCACCGTGGTGACCGAGACCGGCCAGCGGCTGCGCCGCATCTACACCGAGAAGGACCTGGTGGCGGCGCAGTGCCTGGCTCAGGGGACCTGGCGGAGGTTGGACGCGCCCGAGTTGGCCGCGGCAGTGTCGATCCTGGTCCACGAGCCGCGCGGGGAGGAGATCAGCGCCCCGAAGCTGCCGACCGGGGAGGTCACCGAGGCCTACCACGAGATGCTCGCGATCTGGTCGCAGCTGACCGAGCGGGAGGCCGACCACCGGTTGCCGTTGGCCGGCGAGCTGGACGCGGGGATCGCCTGGATGGTGCACCGGTGGGCCAGCGGGCGCGGGCTGGAGGAGGTGCTGCGCGACTCCGAGCTGACCGCCGGCGACTTCGTGCGTCGCGCCAAGCAGGTGGTCGACCTGCTCGGCCAGATCACCCAGGCCGCCGACGGGCCGGTGGCCGACACCGCCTCGCGCGCGGCCCAGGCGATGCTGCGCGGGGTCGTCGCCGCTGACCGGCTCGACTGAGTGCACCGGCCCGCCGCCGCGGGCCGCAGCCAAACCACTGGCTCCCCGGAGCGGGCCTCCCTAAGGTCGCCAGATGGCTTCCACCGGCAAGCACCCCTCGACCACCGACCAGCACCCCGGTCCACCGCCCGGGGGGACCGGGGCCCGGCTGATGTTCAACGCCCCCCTGTCGGAGGCCCGGGCCGCCGCCCTGGTCGACGAACTCGCCCGACGCCGGCCGCGCACCGTGCTGGACGTCGGGTGCGGCTGGGCGGAACTGTTGCTGCGGGTGCTGCAGGCGGTCCCGGACGCCCGTGGCGTCGGGGTCGACGTGCACGCCCCCGACATCGCCCGGGCCTCCCGGACCGCGGCCGGGCTCGGGGTGGAGGACCGGGTCGACCTGCGGTGCGGCGATGCGGCGCAGGGCCCCGAGCCCGCAGACCTGGTCCTCAGCATCGGCGCCTACCAGGCCTTCGGCGGCATCGCCGAGGCGTTGACCGCCCTGCACGACCTGGTCCGGCCCGGGGGCCGCCTGCTGTTCGCGGCCGAGTGCTGGACCAGGCCACCGGGTCCGGAGGAACTCGCGGTGATGTGGGAGGGTGCGTCCGCGCAGGACTGCACCGACCTGGCCGGGCTGGTCGAGCAGGCGATCGTCGCCGGGTTCCGACCCGTGGGGGTGTCGACGGCGACGACGGGGGAGTGGGAGGAGTTCGAGTCCGGGTTCCTGGCGGAGCGGGAGGAGTGGCTGGCCGCGCACCCGGGGCACCCTGAGGCACCGTCGGTGCGGCAGTCCCTGGACGAATCCTGGAGGAGTTGGCTGCGGGGTCGCTGGGGCGTGCTCGGCTTCGGCTACCTCACGCTGGTCCCGACGCAGCGCTCGTGACCGGGGTCACGGCACGGACCTGGGCCCCGCCCGGCGCGAACGGTGGCAGGATGCAGGCATGGCGTTGAAAGACAAGCACCTCGCCGAAGGCGAGCAGATCGTGCTGAACATGCGGACGCACTGGAAGGCGCTCGTCGCGCCGATCGCGTTGGCCCTCTTCCTGATCGGTGTGGTCTGGCTGGCCTGGTGGCTGGCCCGGGACAGCGACTGGTCGATGTGGGTGCTGGGGATCGTCGGGGTGCTGGCGCTGCTGGCGGCGGGAGCGTTCGTGCTGATCCCGGTGTGGCGGTGGAACTCCTCGCGCTTCGTGATCACCAACCGTCGGGTCAGCCACCGGTCCGGCATCCTGACCAAGCGCGGCCGGGACATCCCGCTCTACCGGGTGAACGACGTGGCGATCGAGAAGGGGCCGCTGGACCGGGTCCTGGGGTGCGGGACGTTGATCGTGTCCGACGCCACCGACAAGGCGGGGCTGGAGCTGCACGACGTGCCCGACGTCGAGCAGGTGCAGGTGACCCTGCAGAACCTGCTCTACCAGCACGACGATGGCAGCGACGACGGGGAGTTCCCGCCCACCGAGCCGCGCCGGCCTCGGGGCCACTGACCCCGACGCGGCTCAGGCGGGGACGCCCAACGCCTCCATCAGCCGCCGGACGGGGCCGGCGATCCCGTAGGCCTCGACATACTGCTGCAGCGTGCCGGGGTCGGCCAGCTCGCGGGGGACGGTGAGGGGGACATCGGGCAGGGGTGCGTCCCGGGCGACCTGGACCACGAGGGGGGCGACATCCAGGTATGCCGAGGCCGCCTCGAGGTTCTTGCGCCGGGCACCCTTGATAGCGGGGTCGCCGTCGGCCAGGGCCTGCCGCACCCCGGCCAGCGTGCCGTAGCTGTTGATCAGCGCGGCGGCGGTCTTCTCCCCGATGCCGGCCACCCCGGGCAGCCCGTCGCTGGTGTCGCCGCGAAGGCAGGCCATGTCGGCATACGCCTGGCCGGAGCCCACCGCATACTTCTCCCGCAGCGTCTCCTCGGTGATCAGGTCGGCATCCCGCACGCCCCCGCGCGCGGTGTAGACCACCCGGACCCCGGCAGCGTCGTCGACCAGCTGGAACAGGTCCCGGTCGCCGGTGACCACGTCGACCGGCATCGTGCCGCGATGCCGGTGCACCAGGGTGCCGATCACGTCGTCGGCCTCGTAGCCGTCCGAGCCGAGCACCGCGATGCCGAAGGCCTCCAGGGAGCGGCGGATCAGCGGGACCTGGGGCACCAGGTCGTCTGGGGTCTCCTCCACGTCGGTGGAGCCCTCCCGGAGGCGGTGCGCCTTGTAGGAGGGGATGGCCTCGACCCGGAAGGCGGGTCGCCAGTCGTTGTCCCAGCAGGCCACCAGGTGGGTGGGGGAGAAGCGGGTCACCAACGTCGCGGTCATGTCCAGCAGGCCGCGCAGCGCGTTGGTCGGCGTGCCGTCCGGGGCCGGCTGCGGCTCCTTCATGCCGTAGTAGGCGCGGAAGTACAGCGACGCGGTGTCCAGCAGGAGGAGTCGGTCAGACGGGGACATGCCAGAACCCTATGCTCTGCAGATCGCAAAGACTCTTTGCAAAATGACTTTGGGGTTGTGCGGTGGGCCGGTGACCGACACCCGGGATGAGCACTCCTGGCCGCCGCCGTGGTTCGACCCTGAGCGCTACGCGCTGGTGACACCGACCAACGTGCAGGCCCTCGCGCACCCCGTGCGGATGCGGCTGCTCCGGCTGCTGCGCGAGGACGGTCCGTCGACCGCCACAGCACTCGGGGAGCGGATCGGCCAGTCCAGCGGCGTGACCAGCTACCACCTGCGGGTGCTGGGGGAGGCGGGACTGGTCGAGGAGGACTCGGGGCGCGGCAACCGCCGGGACCGGTGGTGGCGCGTGGCGCGCGAGGGACTGGCCTTCAGCTTCCGGGTGCCGGGGGAGGCCGGCGACGCCGACCAGTTGGAGGCCGCCGAACAGTATCTGCGGATAGCTGCCCAAGTGTCCTACGAACGCGTCCTCGGCTACGTCGACAGCCTCGCGGGCCGCGGCGAGGAGTTGTCGCGGCTGCCGTGGCAACTCGGGGAGATGTCGTTGAGCCTGACCCGGGAGGAGGCCCGGGAGTTCGCGCACCGCCTGGTGGCCCTGACCGAGGAGTTCCGTCGCGATCAACGGGGGATCGCCCGCGGGCCGGGAGGACCCGACGAGGAGGACCCGGCCGGGGACCGGGAGCGGGCGGTCCTGCAGTTCCAGCTGCTCCCCGACGAGCACGGAGGGCGCGGCTCCCGGTGAACCGCGGCCCGAGCCAGGCAGCGCTGCGTCGGTGCGCCCCGCCGGGCCACTCGCCGAGTCGGCGGCCGCTGGGTGCTGTCCTCTCGGCCCACCTGGTGTCGGTGACCTGCACCGCGGTCTCGGCGATCACCTTGCCGTGGTTGGTCCTCACCACGACCGGTAGCGCCTCCCGGACCGGGCTGGTCGTCTTCGCCGAGCTGGCGCCCTACGTGGTGATGCAGGCGCTGGCCGGGCCGTGGGTGGAGCGGTTCGGGCCGCGGCGGGCCAGCCGGGCGGGCAACCTGCTTGCCGGTGCGGTCCTGCTCCTCGTGCCGGCCCTGCACCTGACCGGGCAGCTGCGGTTCGAGGTCCTGCTCGGGCTGGTTGCCGTCGTCGGCGGCCTGCGCGGCGTGGCCGACTGCGGTAGCGCGCCGCTCGTCCCCGGCACCGCGGGGCGCGCCGGGGTCGCGCTGGAGCGGGCGGCGGGCCTGCACGCCAGCGTGTCGCAGGGCGGACACCTCGTCGGGGCGCCCCTGGCCGGACTGCTGCTCACCGTCCTGGACCCCGCCCTCGTGCTCGCGGTCAGCGGGTCGGGTATCTGCCTGGCCGGTCTCGTCGTCGCACTGGGCGTGCCGCGGTCGGTCGGCGCACCCAGCCCGGCGTCGGACGGGAGCGGCCGGCCCACGGCATACCGGACCCGACTCGCCGAGGGGCTCGGCTTCCTGGCGCACGAACCCGTGCTGCGCGGCCCCGTCGTGATGATCGCCGTCACCAACCTGATCTCGATGGGCCTGGCCGGGGTCCTGCTGCCCGCCTGGGTGCGGGATCAGGGACTGCCGGTCGCCGCGGTCGGCACGGTCGCCGGTGCGCTGGCCCTCGGCGGGCTGATCGGGAGTCTGCTCGGGTCGTGGCTGGCGCCGCGGCTGCGACGCTGGGTTACCTACGCCGTGGGTTTCCTGGTGGGCGGCCCCCCGCTGCTGTTGGTCCTGGCGTTCGGGGCGCCCCTGCCCGTGGTGGTCGCGGTCGCGGCGGCCGGTGGGCTAGCCGGGGGTGGCATCAACCCTGTCGTGGGGGCGGTGCAGTTCGAGCGGGTGCCGGAGCCGATGCTGCCCCGCGTCCTGGGTGCGGTGAAGGCGGTCGCGTGGGCGGGTGTGCCGCTGGGGCCGTTGGTGGCCGGAGCGATGACCGACCTCGTGGGGGTCCGGGCCGCGCTGTCGGTCTTCGGTGGCGCCTACGTGCTCGTGGCGCTGGCGCCCTTCGCGCTGCGCTCGTTCCGGTTGATGGACCAGCGGCCGACGCACCCGCCGCCTGCGGGGGCCGTCGACGCGCGGTAGCCTCGCGCCATGCCGGGCCTGCACCACGTCGAGGTCTGGGTCGCCGACCTCGCCGCCGCTACCCAGGAATGGGGCTGGCTGCTTGAGCGCCTTGGCTTCGAGCGGGTGCAGCAGTGGGCCGAGGGGGAGTCGTGGGAGGCGGGAGGGGCCTACCTGACCCTGACCACGTCGCCCAACCTCGCCTCCCCCGCGCACGACCGACGGCGACCGGGCGTCAACCACCTGGCCTTCCGGGGCGGTCGACCCGCCGACGTCGACGCGCTCATGGCGCAGGCGCCGGAGCACGGATGGCGCCCGCTCTACCACGACCGCTACCCGCACGCCGGTGGACCCGACCACTACGCCGGGTGGCTGGAGAACGGGGCGGGCTTCAAGGCCGAGGTGGTGGCCGACCTGCCCTGACGGGGGCGGGCACGCCGGGACCGAACGTCCCGCCGGGGGCGGCTGCTCACTAGTCTGTCCCCATGGAAGCGCTGGACCGCCACATCGTCTCGCTGTTGGCCGAGGACGGACGGATGAGCTACGCCGACCTCGGTCGGCGCACCGGGCTGTCGACCTCCGCCGTGCACCAGCGCGTCAAGCGGCTCGAGGAGCGGGGCGTGATCACCGGCTACCGCGCGGTCGTGGACTTCGAGCAGGTGGGGCTGCCGCTCACCGCCCTCATCGCGCTCTCGCCGTTCGACCCGGCATCCCCGGACGACATCCCCCAACGGTTGGAGCACCTGCCGCAGATCGACTCCTGCTGGTCGGTCGCCGGGCGGGAGAACTACGTGATCCAGGTGCGGTTGGCCAAACCCTCGGACCTGGAGCAACTGCTCGCCGACATCCGGTCGGCGGCCAACTGTGCCAGCAGCACCACGGTGGTGCTCTCCACGCCCTGGGAGGGCCGGCCGGTCGACCTGCCGGAGTCCGGCTGAGGATTCAGCGGGCGATCGGGGCGGTGCTCGCCCCGGTGACCTCGACCAGGTCGGCCGGTGCCAGCTCGAGGTCGAAGCCGCGGCGGCCCCCGGAGACCAGCACCGTCTCGAAGGCCAGGGCGGACTCGTCCAGGACGGTGGGCAGCGCCTTCTTCTGACCGACCGGGCTGATCCCGCCCACCACGTAGCCGGTGACCCGTTCGGCGACGCCCGGGTCGGCCATCACCGCCCGCTTGGAGCCGAGGGCCGCCGCGACGGCCTTGAGGTCCAGCTGCCGGGCGACCGGGACGATGCCCACCCCGAGCCCGCCGTCCACCTCCACAAGCAGGGTCTTCAGCACCCGCGCCGCGTCGACGTCGAGCGCCTGGGCCGCCTCCAGCCCGTATGAGGTGGCGCCCGGGTCGTGGGTGTAGGACCTGGGGGCGTAGGTCACGCCGGCGCGATCCAGCGCCACGGTGGCGGGGGTGCCGCCGGCGCGTTCGTGCTTCTTGGAGCGGGCCACGGGGCCAGCGTAGTGAGCCGGACCGGCCTAGGACAGTTGGGCCAGGGAGGCGTCGCGGGAGGACTTCGCCGCGGCGGTCGCCGCGTCGTGGGCCGCCTCGGCGTCCGCGGCGCTGTGCTGGCGCCACCAGTCCTGGCCGGACTGCGGCAGGGTGTAGATCGGGTCGTAGTAGACGTACTCGGCGCTGGTGACGTCGACGTCCTCGCCCTCGATGCTGGTGCGGTAGTTCTTGCGCCAGTAGGAGATGCCGCGCTCCACGTCGTACTTGTCGACCTGGTGCACCCACCGCTTGCCCACGAACGGGACGTCGCAGACGATCCGCGGGGTGGCGAAGCCGGGCAGGTAGCCCATGATCGAGTGCTGCAGGTGCTGGGCCTCCGACAGGGAGAGCCGCCAGTGCTCGGCGAACGGGATCATGTCGCACATGTAGAAGTAGTAGGGCGTGATGCTCGCCCCGTCGGCTAGCGCGAAGCACAGGTCGAGCAGGTCGGCGCTGGTGGAGTTGACGCCGCGCATCAGCACGCCCTGGTTGCGCACGTCGCGGATGCCGGCGTCCAACATGGCCCGAGAGGCCTGCGCCACCAGCGGGGTGACCGACTGCGCGTTGTTGACGTGCGTGTGGATCGCCAGGCCGACGCCGCGCGAGCGGGCCGTGGCCGACACGCGGGCCACGCCCTCCACCGTGTCCGGTGCCAGCCAGTGCTGGGGCAGGCCCATCAGCGCCTTGGTGGCGAGCCGGATGTCGCGGATGTTCTCGACCTCGAGCAGCTTGTCGAGGAAGGCCTCGAGGTTCTTCCACGGCATGTTGGCCACGTCCCCGCCGGAGACCACGACGTCCCGGACGGTGGGCGTGCGCCGCAGGTAGTCCAGCATCGCCTCGTGCCGGTCCATCGGCTTGCCGGCGAGCTTGAGCTTGGTGACGGTCGGCGTGGAGTTGCCGACCAGGTCCATCCGGGTGCAGTGCCCGCAGTACTGCGGGCAGGTGGGGAGCAGCTCGGCCAGCACCTTGGTCGGGTAGCGGTGGGTCAGCCCCTCGGCGACCCACATGTCGTGCTCGTGCAGGGAGTCCCGCGCGGCGTAGGGGTGCGAGGGCCAGTCGGTGCGCCGGTCGGAGAAGACGGGGAGCATGTAGCGGCGGACCGGGTCGGCCAGGAAGGCAGCGGTGAACTCCTCACCGGCAGCCGGCATCCGCCCGTCGGCCCAGGTCATCTCGCTGACCATGGTGTTGACCATCTGCGGCGGCACCAACATCGACATGGTCGCCCGCTCGAGCTGGTCCCGCTCGAGGTCGGCGTAGAAGTCCTCGGTGAGCAGGTCGCCCATCAGCTCGCGCAGCTGCTTGATGTTCTTCACGCAGTGGGCCCGCTGCCACTGCACGTCGGCCCACTCCTCGGCGGTCACCTCGCGCCATCCCGGGAACCGGGTCCAGTCCGGCTCGACCAGTGGCTGCTGCTGATACTGGTAGGGCTGCTCCATTGCACTCATACCGATAATGCTACGGACATTCTCCGGCGAAAGCACGTAGGCACCGTAAATCCTCCGGTCCAGCGCGTCATTGACAGGACGTATGCCGGAGGTTGGCTCCGCGAGGGGACGCGCAGGGGCCCGGTCGCACCGTCCCTGCGGCGCGCAGACCCCGGTCAGGCAGACTGTCCCGGTGACCTCCCCGACACCGTCCCCGACGCCCACCCCCGGAGCCCGCCTGCTGCGCGGAGGGCGGGTGGTGTCCCCAGGCCACCCCGGCGCCACGGCGCTGCTGACCCGGGGGACCGAGGTGGTGTGGGTCGGGACCGACGCCGAGGCGGCCGGGCACGAGGACTCCGTCGAGGAGGTCGTCGAGCTCGAGGGTGCCCTGGTGACCCCGGCCTTCGCCGACTCCCACGTCCACCTGACGATGACGGGCCAGGGCCTGGACGGCATCGACCTGTCCGGCACCCGGTCGCTCAGCGAGGCCCTGCGGCTCATCGAGACCGCGGCCCGGCACACCAGGGGCCGACCGGTCTACGCCCACTCATGGGACGAGACGAACTGGGTCGAGCGGCGCCCGGCGACCGCCGCGGAACTGGACCGTGCGGCATACGGGGGTGTCGTCTACATGCCGAGGGTGGACGCCCACTCCGCGAGCGTGTCCTCCTCGATGGCGGCGGTGGCCCGGGTGCACGGCCTGGACGGCTGGGACGGTGCCGGCGTGGTCGAGCGCGACGCGTTCGCGGCGGTCACCAACGCGTTTACCTCCGGGATGACGCCGGCCGACCGGGAGCACTACCTCGACCTGGCGCTGCGGGCCGCCGCCGAGCGGGGGATCGGCCTGGTGCACGAGACGGGGGCGGACCACCTCACCAACTTCGAGGACGTCCGGGCGGTGCTCGAGGCCGGCCAGGGGGCGGGCCGGGTCGGGACCGTCGCGTACTGGGGGATGCTCACCGACTCGGCTGAGGAGGCGCGGGAGCTGGCCCGTCACCTGGGGGTGATCGGCCTGGCCGGCGACCTGTGCGCCGACGGGTCGTTCGGCTCCCGGACCGCCCACGTGGTCGAGCCCTACCTCACCGACGACGGAACCCCGGGGGAGCACCACGGCTACGGCTACCTGTCGGTGGAGCAGGTGCGCGACCACGTGGTCGCCTGCACCCGGGCGGGGCTGCAGGCCGGGGGACACGTGATCGGTGACGCCGCCCTGCACACCATGGCCGAGGGGTTCCGGCAGGCGGCCGACGTCGTCGGCCGCGAGGCGGTCCGGGCGGCCCGCCACCGGTGGGAGCACGTCGAGCTGCCGGACGCCGAGGTGCTGGCCACGATGGCCGAGCTGGGGATCTGGGCCAGCATGCAGTCCTCCTTCGACGCCGCCTGGGGCGGTGAGGACGGCATGTATGCCGCACGGCTGGGGCCGCAGCGGGCGCTGGCCGCCGTCCCGCTGCGCAGCATGCTCGATGCCGGGGTGCGGGTCGCCCTGGGATCGGACAGCCCGGTGACCCCGTTGGCCCCGTGGGCCGGGGTCCGGGCCGCCGTCCTGCACCACAACCCGGGGCAGCGGATCGGGGTGGACGAGGCGTTCGCGGCCCACACCCGCGAGGGCTACGAGCTGGCCGGGCGCCCCGGTGGCCGGCTGGCCCAGGGGGAGCCCGCCAGCTACGTGGTCTGGGAGGTACCGGACGGGACGGAGCTGCGTCCTGACGGGCTGCCCGACCTGTCCGACCGGGACGCCGACCTCCCGTCGGCCACCCGCACGGTGGTGGACGGCCACCTGGTCTTCGACCGCGAGCGCTTCTAGCGGGCGCAGGTGGTCTGGTCGGCGTGTCGAGAGCGACACGCCGACCTGTCAAAAATTGACCCGATGTTTTGCCGGCGTGAGCCCCGCCGCTGACCTGCGTTAACGCGTGTCTGCGCAGGTCAGCGGCCAGTTGACAGTCCGTGCCGGAGCACTAGATTTGTCTGCTAAGTCCGCATCGCCTGCACCACCAGTAGGCGGTTGCGTGCCCTGACCAGGGGACCGGCCGTGGCACTGCGCCATCGTTACCAACGGTCGTGCCCGTGGTCGGGTCCGTGTCAGAGGGAACGGTGTGGACAGCTAGGGCCCGTGCGCTTAGTAGACAACGGGGGTCGTGTCGTCAGCCCGTCGACATGCCCTCGGCCCCAACGGCGCGCGGGCCCTGGCTAGTCCCCCGGGCCGTGGTCTTCCGAGGTGCCCTGGTGCCGCGGGCGCGCCCGCCGTCTGCGGTGCAGACTCCTCGCCTACGCTGGCGGGGTGCCGGCCCGCCTCCTCCTCGCCCTGCTGTCGGGCGTCAGCATGTACCTGGCCTTCCCCTCGCACGGCGTCTGGCCGCTGGCCGTGGTCGGCGCCGGGGGAGTGGCGCTGGCGGCGACCGGTGCCCGGGTGCGCGGAGGGTTCCTGGTGGGTCTCGTCGCCGGTCTCGGCTACTTCGTGCCGCTGCTGTCCTGGTCCGGTATCTACGTGGGGGCACTGCCCTGGCTGGCGCTGGCCACCCTCGAGGCGCTCTACATCGCCCTGCTGGGGGCCGTCGTCGGGGCACTGTCCCGGCGGGGCAGCCCGCGGGAGGTCCCAGTCCCCGTGCTCGGCGCATCGCTGGCCTGGGTGGCCAGCGAGCTGGCCCGGAGCACCACCCCGTTCGGTGGCTTCCCGTGGGGGCGCCTGGCGTTCAGCCAGGCGGACTCGCCCGTCCTGGGGGTGGCCTCGCTATTGGGGACCCCCGGCGTCACCTTCCTCGTGGCGTTGGCCGGCGCCCTGCTCGCCCGTGCCGTCCAGGAGCTCGCGGCCGGGCGGCACTCCGTCCGACGGGCCGGTGCCGCCACCGGGGTGCTGGCGATGGTCGGTGCAGTGGTGGTCGTCCTGGCGCCCACGACCGTGCCCCGCCCCGTCGACGGGACACCGGTGCAGGTCCTGGGCGTGCAGGGCAACGTGCCCGAGATGACCCTGGAGTTCAACGCCCAGCGGCGGGAGGTGCTGGACCGACACGCGCGGACCACGCTGGCGGCGGCCGACCTGGTCGCGGCCGGGGAACTGTCGCAGCCCGCGCTGGTGGTCTGGCCGGAGAACTCCTCGGACATCGATCCGCTGCGCAACGCGGACGCGGAGCAGGTGATCAACCAGGCGGTGGAGGGCATCGGGGCGCCGGTGGTGGTCGGCGCGGTGCTCCGCGAACCGGAGGGCTACGTGAGCAACGCCAGCCTGCTCTGGCTCCCGGGGGAGGGCGTGGTGGACCGTTATGTCAAGCAGCGTCCGGTGCCCTTTGCCGAGTACATCCCCTACCGCGACTTCTTCCGCCTCTTCAGCGACAAGGTGGACCTGGTCAGCCGGGACTTCTACCCCGGTGACGAGGTGGGGCGGCTGGACGTCCCGCTGGCCTCGGGGTCGCTGCCGGTGGGGGTGGCGATCTGCTTCGAGGTCGTCGTCGACGACCTGATGCGGGAGAACGTCCGGGAGGGGGCCGAGCTCCTGCTCGTGCCGACCAACAACGCGACCTTCGGCTTCACCGACGAGTCGGTGCAGCAACTGGCCGCCTCCCGGGTGAAGGCGGTGGAACTGGGGCGGTCGGTGGTGCACATCAGCACGGTCGGGGTCAGTGGCCTGGTGACCCCGGACGGTCGGGTCCACGACCAGACCGAGCTGTTCACCCAGGACATCATCGCCGGCGAACTGCCCCGGCGGACCGAGCTGACCCTCGCCGTCCGGCTCGGCGGGTGGCCGGAGGGGGTCGCCGTCGGGGCCCTGGCCCTGCTGTTGGTGATACGGGTCGCGGGAACAATGCGGGTTAGGGTTTCGTCAGGAAGATGAGCGCCGGACGCACCCGGCGGGTCGCACGAGGCAGGACGGTCACCGGATGAGCAGCACGCGAGCAGCACTGCACCGCGTCTGCGTGCTGATCCCCACCTACAACGAGCGGGCCAACCTCCCGGGGGTCATCGCCCGGGTGCGCGCCCACACCCCGGACGCCGACGTGCTCGTCCTTGACGACAACTCCCCGGACGGCACCGGCGTGCTCGCGGACGAACTGGCGGCTCGAGACGACCACGTCCACGTGCTGCACCGTGCCGAGAAGGCGGGGCTGGGGCGCGCCTACCTGGCCGGCTTCGCCTGGGCGGACGACCACGGCTACGACGCCGTGGTCGAGATGGACGCTGACGGGTCCCACCAGCCCGAGCAGCTGCCGCGCCTGTTGGCCGCGGCAGACTCGGCGGACCTGGTGATCGGCTCGCGCTGGGTCCCGGGCGGGGCGATCCACAACTGGCCGACCTCCCGCAGGGCGCTCAGCCTGGGGGGCAACCTCTACGTGCGTCTCGCGCTCGGCGTCCCCGTGCGGGACGCCACCGCCGGCTACCGGGTCTACCGGCTCAGCGCCCTGCGGGAGATCGGGATGGAGCAGATCGCCTCCCAGGGCTACTGCTTCCAAGTCGACCTGACGCTGCGCGCCCTGGACCGCGGGCTGACCGTGACCGAGGTGCCGATCGACTTCGTCGAGCGGACGCTGGGGGACAGCAAGATGGGTAGCGACATCGTCCTGGAGGCCCTGGGCCGGGTGACCGTGTGGGGTGCCGCACGGCGGGCCCGGCAGTTCCGCGAGCTCACCCGCGGGGCGCGGGAGAAGATCGGCGGTGAGCAGCGGTGGCACCAGCTGGCCGACTGAACGGGCCTCCCGGAGCGGGCGGTGCCGGCTCGGGACGGTCCTCCGGCGGAGCCGGACGCCGTCCACGCGCGCCCCGACGGGCCCGGTGGATCCTGGCCGGCTTCCTCGCCGTGCCGCTGGTCGAGGTGATCGTGCTGATCCTGGTCGGGCGGCAGATCGGTGCGGGCTGGACCCTGCTCGCGCTGCTGGCCACCTGTCTGATCGGTGCCGTCCTGGTGAAGCGGGAGAGCGCCCGCACCTGGAAGTCCCTGCGCAGGGCGGTCGACTCCGGTCGGGTGCCGGGACGGGAGGTGGCGGACGCCGCCCTGGTCCTGGTCGGCGGCTTGCTGCTGCTGGTCCCCGGGTTCGTGACCGACGTCGTGGGGCTCTTCCTGATCCTGCCGCTCACCCGCCCGATCACCCGCGCCTGGTTGGCCGCGGTGATCGGTAGCCGGGTGTTGGACGGTGTCGTCCCGGGCACGGTCTACGGACCGACCCCCGGCCGGGGCGAGGGTGCGGGTCCGACCGGTTTCGGCCCACCCACCGGCGGCCGCGGCGGCGACATCATCGAGGGCGAGATCATCGACGAGGACCCTCCGCCCGGGCGGTGACCCCGCCACGGGCACGCCGTGCGCGCGCCGGAACCATCGCCATACACGCCAGAGACGCAGAACGCCCCGACCGGTGGACCGGTCGGGGCGTTCTGTGCGCGTGGTGAGGTCAGGCGGTGCGCTGACGGCGCGGCTTCTCGCCACGCTTCTCGCGCAGCAGCGCCAGACGCTCCTCGAGGAGCTCCTCGAGCTCGGGGATGGTGCGACGCTCCAGGAGCATGTCCCAGTGGGTGCGCTGCGGCTTGACCGCCTTGGCCTCCGGCTCGGGACCGTCGTTCAGCTTGGCGTCCAGGCCGCAACGGCACTCCCACAGCGGCGGGATCTCGGCCTCGACCGAGAACGGCAACTCGCTGACGTGGCCCTCGGGGCAGGTGTAACTGACCATCTGGCGCTCACTGAAGGTGACGCCCTCATCACTCTCAAAGGACAACCAACTCAGGTTGGTGCCGCGCAACGACCTCTCGGCCATGTTGAACTCCCCTCTGCCAGGAACAGGGTGGTGCTGAATGTGGACTCGCCAGGTTCAACGTCCACGAACGGTGTGGTGTTCCCGATCCGCGAGACTGAGCGGTCCGTCTTCCGGACGGGGTGCGCCAAGCGGCGTTGATAGGAAGATCGGGAGCGTCGACCATGATATCCAGGGTCGGCGCGCCCGGTCCACCCGTGCACGTCAGACGACTGCGGGCTGCGCGTTCCCGGCCTCGCGGATGCCGCGCCGCATGTCGACCTTGGTCAGCAGCAGGCCGCCGATGGCGAAGAAGATGACCACCGAGATGATCGCCAGGCGGTAGGAGCCGGCGAACTGGTAGATCAGGCCGAACAGGAGGGTCCCGAACCAGCTCGTGCCGCGTTCCATCGCCTGGTAGAGGCTGAAGAACTCCGACTCCTTGCCGCGGGGGATGAGCTGGGAGTACATCGAGCGCGACAGGGCCTGGGTGCCCCCGAGCACGATGCCGATGCAGACCGCGCAGACCAGCCAGATGACGAAGGCGCCGGCCGGGACGAAGAAGGCGAAGGCGACGACGGCGGTCCACAGCGCGATGCCGACCAGGACGACCTGCTTGGCGCCGAACCGTTGGGCGGCCCTGCCGAACAACAGGGCACCACCGAAGGCGACGAACTGGACGACCAGGATGGTGATGATCATCTGGCTCGCCTCGAACCCGAGCTCCCGGGTGCCGTAGAGGCTGGATGAGGCGATCACCGTCTGGATGCCGTCGTTGAAGAACAGGTAGGCCAGCAGGAAGGTCAACGTCACGGGGTAGTGCCGCAGCTCGCGCAGCGTGGTGACCAGCTGCCGCAGGGACCCCCCGAGGACGCCCGCGGACCGGTCGACCTGCACGGCGGTGGTTCCCCGGATCTTGCGCAGCCCGAGCACCGGGATGAGGGTGAACACCGCCCACCACAGGCCGGCGGAGAACAGGCTCAGCCGGATCGCCATCTCGTAGGTCAGGCCGAGCGACTCGTAGACGGTGAGGACGACCAGGTTGATCGCCAGGAGCAGGCCGCCGCCGAGGTACCCCAGGGCCCACCCCTGGGAGGAGACCTTGTCGCGGTCGTCGGGATCGGCCACCCGGATCAGCAGGGCGTCGTAGACCACGGTGGAGGCGCCCAGGCACAGGTTGCCGATGATGATGAGCGCCACGCCCAGCTGCCAGTTGGTGCCGGTCAGGAAGAACATCAGCATCGCCGCGAGGGAGCCCACCCAGGCGATCCCGCCCATCAGGAGGGTGGGCCGGGCGACCCGGTCGGCGATGGCACCGACGAACAGCAGCGCCAGCGCCGAGATGATGGTGGCCGCCGTGATCGTGTAGGAGGCCAGCGAGCCGACCGCGATCGGCACTCCCAGGACGCTGAGCATCTCGGTGCAGCGGGCGCCGTCGGCCAGGTCGGGACAGGCGGCACGCTCGGCGACGGCGGTCAGGTAGGGCGCGAACAGCACCGTGCCGGTGGTCGTCACGTAGGCCGAGTTGGCCCAGTCGTACCAGCTCCACGCACGCTGGTGCGCCCGGGTGCGTTCGTGCGAGAGGTCGGCCACCACCGGCGCGTCGGTCATGGTCGGAGCCTGCCACACCGGAGGGCCGCCGGGGTGTGTCCACGCCGGTGCTCGCCCGAGCTCCGACTTGCGTCCGGTCGGCGGCAGGGTAAAGGTGGAGGGAGATCCACCCCCGACCAAAGGAGCACAGCATGGGTATCGGCGACAAGATCAGCAACGCGGTGAACGAGGCCAAGGGCAAGGTCAAGGAGGCCGCCGGGGACGCCACCGACAACGAGCGTCTCGAGGCGGAGGGCGTCGGCGACCAGGTCGAGGCCAACGCCAAGCAGGCGGTCGAGAAGGGCAAGGACGCCTGGAACGACGCGACGAAGTAGGTCGCGCCCGGCTCTCGAGCCGCACCCGACGACGACGGCGGGGTGCCACCGGTCACCGGTGGCACCCCGCCGTCCGTCTGTTGGCCCCCCCCGGGCGTTGCCTGGGGTCCGAGCGGCCTCAGCCCCTCCCGAACAGTCGCTTGATCCACCCCAGGGGGCCACCCTGACGGACGGGGACGATCCACTCGGCCTCCGGGTCGTCGTCGGCACCCAGCTCCTCGGCGAAACGCGCGGCGTCCTGCGAGGCCTGCTCGGCCAGGAGCGCACCCTCGGGTGTCGCGAACTGGACGTCGGCGACGCTGATGTCGCCGGAGACCAGGTCCACCTGTTCCCCGAGGTAGCGCAGCACCACCACCAGGGACGCGGCGACCGGGACCGCCAGGAAGGCCCCGGCGATGCCGAACAGGGTGCCGCCGGCGGCCACGGCCAGCAGGATGATGGCGGCGTGCAGCTTCATGCTGCGCCCCTGCAGGAAGGGCTGCAGGAGGTTGCCCTCGACCTGCTGCACCACGATGATCAGCACGAGGACCGCGAGGGCAGTCTGCCAGCCGTTGGTGACCAGGGCGACCAGCACCGCCAGCGTGCCTGCCACGAAGGCTCCGACGATCGGGATGAAGCCGCCGAAGAAGGTCAGCACGGCAAGCGCCAGGGCGAGCGGCACCTGGAGGAAGAGCAGCCCGATCCCGATAAAGATCGCGTCGACCGCGCTGACGATCGCCTGGGTCCGGATGAATCCCCCGAGGGTGCGCCACACCCGGGTGAGGACCTCGGTCAGGTGGCGGCCGACGGTCCGGCCACCGTTGCGCCGGACCCACGGCAGGAAGTTGGGGCCGTCCTTGATGAAGAAGAAGGTCAGCACCAGGACCAGACCCATCGTGACCAGGCCGGAGCCGACGGCGGAGACGCCGGTGAAGACGCCGGCGGCGATGTCGCTGGCCCGGCCCTGGAGGAAGGCCACGGCCTGGTCGACCCAGTCGTCCAGCTGGTCGTTGTCCAGCTCCAGGGGCGGACCGGACACGTACTCGCGCAGCTGCACCAGCCCCTCGCTGGCCGAGTCGACGACGTCGGAGGCCTGGGAGACGACCGACGGCGCGATGGAGGCCAGGACCCCGACGATGAGGACGATCGCGCCCAGCAGCGCCGTCGCGGCCGCCAGGGCGGGCGGGAACCGGTGGGCCCGGAGCCAGGCGACCGGTGGCCACAGGACCGTGGCGACGATCAGCGCGAGGATGACCGGGAAGACGCCGACCCAGGCCTGGGCCAGCAGCCACAGCAGGATGGCGCCGGCGATGGCGATCAGGATGAACCGGCCGGACCAGGCCGCGAGCACCCGGAACCCGTAGCCGAGCACGACGGCGCGGTCGGTCCCGGTGTTGTCCAGGGGTGCCGGTGACCCGTAGGGCCCGTGGTCCAGCCCGCTCGCGGACGGGCTCTCGGATGCCTCGGCGGGCTCGTTGCTCATCTGGTTCCCCTCATCGGTGTGGACATGGTGATCGTGGTCGCCGTCGTCCACCGGGCGCCGGGTGGCAGCGAGATCGCGTTGTCCGCGACCGCGCCCGACTCGACGCACACCATGGTGCGCCAGTCGTCCGGCGCCATGTCACCGATATCTTGCCCCTTCTCCGGCCCCGGGTTCCACACGATGGTGTCCGTGGTGCCCTCCCCGGTGACCCGGAGGGTGCGCCCGAGGACAGGGTCGTGGACCTCCACGGGCCCCGCCGTGTGGTAGATCCGGTCGGTCTCGCCGTCCAGGCGCAGGTCGCCGTCCTGCCGGTGCACCCCGCCCACGACCTTGTCGAACCAGGTGCTGCCGTCGAGCCCGGTCAGCACGATCTGGCCCACGTCCCCGACGACGAGGTAGCTGTGCAGCGCCACCTCGTAGTCGAACGGCTGGCTGCCGGTGTTGGTCACGGTGAGGGCGACCCGGGCCGCGTCGCCGACGCTCACCTCGCACCGGGCCAGGAAGTCGTGCGGCCACAGCTCCCGGCCGGGCAGGTCCGCGACCTGCTCGGGCGTGAGTTCCCAGGTCAGCCGCGCGCCGGCGGGGTCCTCCTGCCGGTCGACCAGGCGCCAGTCGGCGACCCGGCCGAACCCGTGGCCGGGGGTGTGCCGTCCGTCGCGGCCGGGTCCGAACCAGGGCCAGCACAGCGGCACACCGCCGCGGATGGCGGCGCCGGCACCGGTCGCCGCGAGGCTGCTGAGGTAGAGCACCGGCTGACCGTGGTGCTCCCACCCACCGAGCTGGGCGCCGTGGTCGTATGCCGTGAACCTCCCGTCGCGCAGCGGGATGTCGTGCCTGTCTGTCTGGGGCATGGCCCGACACTACGGCGAACCGCCCCGGAACGCGCCGTGGGTGGCCAGCGTGGCTCGGATCACCCCCGGCGAACGGGGCGGGGACGCCGTAGCGTGCTGGCCTCGACCTCGTAGCGGGAGACCCGGCCGTCGCCGCTGGCGAAGAACCGGCGCCGCAGCGCGCCCTCGACCTCCACCGCATCCCCGACGGCCAGCCGCACGGCATACCCCCGGGTGCGGGCGGTCCAGCAGGCGATGTCGATGGCGTCGACGACCGCCCGGCTGCCGCCTCCCCGGCGCCGTGGTCGCGGCACCGCCACCCGGAACGTCACCACCAGGTCGCCGCTGGGCAACTCCCTGGTCTGGGGTACCGCGCTGATCCGACCCCGCAGCTGCACCGCGTTGAGCGGCTCCGGCCCCCTGTCCTCGGCCACCGTCGCTGTCGCCATCCCTGGCCCCCTCGGTCCGGGGCGGCCCCCTGCCGCCCGTTGGGTCCATCGTGGCCTACCGGGGCGGGCCGTGGGGTGGATCGACCGGATCTGTGGACGAGCGGGGGACCGGCGGGCGGGCAGTTGCCCCGCTACATCTCCTCGTGGGTGTCCGGGTCGCCGCCGAACAGCCGGCCGTCGGGTCGACCGAGGCCGCTGATGTCGGCCATCTGCTGGGGGGTCAGCTCGATGTCGAAGACCGCGAGGTTGTTCCGCTGGCGCTCCGGGGTGGCCGACTTCGGCACCGGGAGCACACCACGCTGCAGGTGCCACCGCAGGATGACCTGGGCCGGGTCGACCCCGAGCGCCTGCGCCGCCGCGGCGACGGGCTCCTCGGCGAACGGTGCGCTGCGCTTGCCCAGCGGGCTCCACGCCTCGGTGAGGATGTCCAGCCCGGCATTCACCGCCAGCATCTCCTCCTGCGGGAACAGCGGGTGGACCTCGAGCTGGTTCACCGCCGGCACCACGCCGGTGGCGTCGATGATCCGGCGCAGGTGGTGCGCGGCGAAGTTGGAGACCCCGATCGACCGGGTCAGCCCGCGCTCCCTGGCCTCGATCAGGCCCTCCCACGCCTCGACATACAGGTCCACGCTCGGGTTCGGCCAGTGGATCAGCACCAGGTCCAGGTAGTCCAACCCCGTCTCGAGCAACGAGCCCTCCACGGACCGCACGGCGAGGTCGCGGGCATGGCTGCGCCCGGGCACCTTGGTGGTGACCTGGATGTCCTCGCGGGGGAGCCCGCTGGTGCGGACGGCCAGGCCGACCTCCGCCTCGTTCCCGTAGTTGACCGCCGTGTCGAGCAGCCGGTAGCCGGCCTCGAGCGCGGACCGGATCGCGCCGACGGCGTCCTCACCGGTCATCGGGTATGTGCCGAAGCCGATCGGCGGCAGGGTCGTCCCGTCGTTCAGCCTGCGGTGGGCGGAGATGTCCATCGACACACCGTATGCGGTGGGGCCGGGTCGTGCAGTGGAGCGGGTGGCAAGAATTGCACTCACGTCTTCCTCCTGGAAGGAGGCTGTTCTGCTACTGAACTACACCCGCGAACAGCACCGAGGATAACCGACCGCCCGGCGTGCAACGTCACGCCACGCCCGCGGCGTCCTGGGTAGAGAGGGAGAAACGAGGACCGGCGAGGGGCCGGTCACAGACAGGGGGAACATGTCATGAGTTCTGTTTCGCATGCCCAGGTGAGCCGTCGCAGCATCGTCCGGGGAGGACTGGGAGTGGCCGCCGGACTGGCCGCGGTGCCGCTGGCGGCCCGCGCCGGGGGAGCGGCCGAGCTGGTCGCCGACCTGGGCCCGGACGGGCGCACCCTGTCCCGCGGCGACACCGGTCGCTACGTGAAGGCGTGGCAGCACTCGCTGGCCAACCACGGCTACTGGTGCGGGACCGCCGACGGGACGTTCGGGCACCTCACCCAGCAGGCCACCTGGGCGGTGCAGAAGCAGAACGGCCTGGCGAAGGACGGCGTCGTCGGGCCGCTGACCCGCAACGCCCTGTCCCACGGGCCGCTGCCCCGTCCGGTCGGCGGTTCGGGTGCCCGGGTGGAGGTCCACCTGAAGAAGCAGCTGCTGCTGGTCGTGTCCGGGGGCAAGACCCAGCGCGTGTTCAACACCAGCACCGGCAACGGGGAGTACTACTGGCTGCGCGGCAAGCGCTACCGGGCGACCACTCCGACGGGGACCTGGAACGTCTACTCGTCCTACAGCGGCGGGTGGCAGAACGGCGACCTGGGTCGGATGTGGCGCCCCATGTACTACAACAGCGGGTGGGCGGTGCACGGGTCGGAGTCGATCCCGACCTACCCCGCCTCGCACGGGTGCAGCCGGCTCTCGACCGCCGCGATGGACCTGCTGTGGAGCACCGGGGCCATGTACGTGGGCTCCCGGGTGGTCATCGCGACGGGCGCCTGAGCCCGGGTCAGTTCGCGGGGGTGAGGTCCCGGCGGATCTCCACCTTCACCGGGTAGGTGTGGGCGGCCCCGACCTGGTACACGGTCCAGACGCCGCGGCGGATGGTCTGGGCGAGGTCGCGGGCCGACTGGAGCGGCAGCCGCTCCCGGGCCGGGACGCTGAACCGGCCGATCGCGAGGAAGGTCCCGGCCAGGAGGAGGACGTAGCTGATGCTGAGCAGGATCTCGGTCATGCAGCAATTCTCCAAGGGTCAACCACAAAGCACCAGCGCACGTTTGTGTCGGATACCCGGTAGGATTGCTTCATGTTCAACTTGGATCAACTGGCCACCCTCAAGGCCGTCGTCGAGGACGGCACCGTGGCCTCCGCGGCGGCCCGGTTGGGGTACAGCCCGTCGGCGGTGAGCCAGCAGTTGGCCCGGCTGGAGTCCGATGCCCGACAGGTGTTGATGCGCAAGCAGGGACGCAACATCGTGCCCACCGACGCAGCCCACGTGCTGGTGCGGGTGGCGGGGGAGATGGCCTCCCTGGAGGAGCGGGCCCGGGCGGAGCTGGAGCTCCTGACGTACCGGGTGTCCGGGGCGATCACGCTCGGGGCGTTCCCCACCGCGGTCCGGGGCATCTCGGTCGCCGCGATCGCCGCGTTGCACGAACGCCACCCGGGCGTCACCGTCACGCTGCGGGACGCGCCGCCGGAGCCGGGGCTCGCCGGGGTGGCCCGCGGCGACCTCGACCTGGCGCTCATCCACGACTGGACCGAGGACCACCTGCAGATCCCCAGTGGCGTGGTGACCTCCCACCTGGGGACCGACCCGGTGGACCTCGTGCTCCCGGTCGGCCACCGGCTGGCTGGCCAGGAGATCATCGACATCGCCGACCTGGACGGGGAGAACTGGGTCAACGACTCCCCGGGGATCTGCAGTCGCCAGCTGTTGCAGTCGCTGCGCGACCGGGCGCTGGACTACCGGATCAGCTGCGTGCTGGACGACTACCAGTCCCAGGTGTGCGCCACGGCATACGGACTCGGCCTGTCGCTGCTGCCCCGGCTGGGGCGGGAACCCCTGCCGGACAGCGTGGTCGCGGTGCCGCTGGTGGACCCGCCCACCCGCCGGATCCTGATCGCCTACCGGCGGGACAGCGACCAGCGGCCGGCGCTGCAGGCCCTGGTGCGGGAACTCACCGCGGCCTGGGAGGGAGTGGCAGGATAGGCGCGTGAGCATCACGGCGGCGGAAGCCCAACGGCTCCGGGATCTGGCCCGGTTGCGCCGCATCCGCGACCGGATGGACCGGGAGTACGACCAACCGCTGGACGTCACCGCCCTTGCCCGCGGCGAGCACATGTCGGCCGGACACCTGAGCCGTGCGTTCCGGCTGGCCTACGGCGAGTCGCCGTACTCCTACCTGATGACCCGGCGGATCGAACGGGCCATGGCGCTGCTCCGGCGGGGCGACCTGAGCGTCACGGAGGTCTGCTTCACCGTCGGGTGCTCCTCGCTCGGCACGTTCAGCACCCGGTTCACCGAGCTGGTCGGGATGCCGCCGAGCAGGTACCGGGAACAGGCCGCGGACGGGACGGCCGGGATGCTGGCCTGTGTCGCCAAGAAGGTCACCAGACCGGTCAGGAATCGAGAAGCGCCGGCCGACGTGGCCCACTAGCGTGACGGGCATGAACCTGAGAATCCACTCGAGCTTCCTGCCACACACCGATCCCGACGAGTCGCTGGCGTTCTACCGGGACATCGTCGGCTTCGAGGTCCGCAACGACGTCGGCTACGAGGGGATGCGCTGGATCACAGTCGGGCCGCCCGGGCAGCCGGAGACCTCGATCGTCCTGCACCCGGTCGACAGCAGCACCGGGATCACCGAGGACGAGCGCCGCACGCTCCTCGAACTGGTCGCCAAGGGCACCTACTTCGGAGTGAACCTGATCGCCGACGACGTCGACGCGGTCTTCGAGTCGCTCCAGGCAGGAGGGGCGGAGGTCGCCCAGGAGCCGATCGACCAGCCCTACGGCGTGCGCGACTGTGCCTTCCGCGACCCGGCCGGCAACGAGCTGCGCATCCAGGGTGCGCGCTGACCGTCGTTCCGGTCCCCGCAGGGATGCAGAATATGGGCCGGTGCCGCGGGCGCGGTCCGACGAAGGAGTGGACGACAGATGAGTAAGGCACCCAGCAGCGACGCGACGACCGAGCAGGGGACCGACGGGAGCTACGGCGCGGACGGGCACGACCTGATCCGGGTGCAGGGCGCCCGGGAGAACAACCTGCGGGACGTGACCGTCGACATCCCGAAGCGACGGCTCACCGTCTTCACCGGGGTCTCCGGGTCCGGCAAGAGCTCGCTGGTCTTCGACACGATCGCGGCGGAGTCACGGCGGCTGATCAACGAGACCTACAGCGCCTTCCTGCAGGGCTTCATGCCGACCCTGGCTCGGCCCGACGTGGACCACCTCGAGGGGTTGACCACGGCGATCATCGTGGACCAGGAGCGGATTGGCGCCAACCCCCGCTCGACGGTCGGCACCGTCACGGACGCGAACGCGATGCTCCGCATCCTGTTCAGCCGACTGGGGCAGCCGCACGTCGGACCGCCCACCGCGTTCTCGTTCAACATCCCGACCCGCCGGGCCAGTGGTGTCATGTCCACGGAGAAGGACGGCCGGGTCGAGCGTGCCACGGTCAAGGACGCCGTGTACCTGGGCGGCATGTGCCCCCGGTGCGAGGGCAAGGGTGCGGTCAGCGACTTCGACCTGACGGCGCTCTACGACGAGTCCACGTCGCTGTCCGAGGGCGCGCTGAAGGTGCCCGGCTTCAGCATGGACGGTTGGTACGGCCGCATCTTCGCCGGTGCCGGCCTGCCGATGGACAAGCCGATCGGCACCTTCACCAAGCGCGAGCTGGACAAGTTGCTCTACGGCAAGCCGGAGAAGATCAAGGTCGAGGGGGTCAACCTCACCTACGAAGGGGTCATCCCCAAGATCCAGAAGTCGATGCTGTCCAAGGACGTCGACTCGATGCAGCCGCACATCAGGGCCTTCGTGGAACGCGCGATCACCTTCCAGACCTGCCCCGAGTGCGACGGCACCCGCCTGACGGCCGAGGTGCTCGCCTCCACGGTCAACGGGAAGAACATCGCCGAACTGTGCCAGATGCAGATCAGCGACCTGGCCGAGTGGATCGGCGACCTCGACGAACCGTCCGCCGCGCCCCTGCTGCGCGGGCTGCAGCACCTGCTGGACTCCTTCGTCCAGATCGGCCTGGGCTACCTGTCGCTGGACCGCCCCTCGGCGACGCTGTCCGGAGGAGAGGCCCAGCGGGCCAAGATGATCCGGCACCTGGGGTCCTCGCTGACCGACGTGACCTACGTCTTCGACGAGCCGTCCATCGGCCTGCACCCGCACGACATCCAGCGGATGAACGTGCTCCTGCTCCAGCTGCGCGACAAGGGCAACACCGTCCTGGTCGTGGAACACAAACCGGAGATGATCGCGATCGGCGACCACGTGGTCGACCTCGGCCCGGGGGCTGGGGTGCACGGCGGGGAGGTCACCTTCACGGGGTCCGTCGACGAGCTGCGCCACAGTGGCACGGTGACCGGGCGCCACCTGGACGACCGGGCCGTGCTCAAGGACAGCGTCCGGGAGGCCACCGGGGTGCTGGAGGTCCGGGGCGCCACGACCCACAACCTGCAGGACGTCGACGTCGACATCCCGACCGGGGTGCTGTGCGTGCTCACCGGCGTGGCGGGTTCGGGCAAGAGCTCCCTGGTCCATGGATCCGTCGCCGGTCGGGACGGCGTCGTGGTGATCGACCAGAGCGGCATCAGGGGGTCCCGCCGCAGCAACCCGGCGACCTACACCGGCCTGCTGGATCCCATCCGCAAGGCCTTCGCCAAGGCCAACGGGGTCAAGCCCGCGCTGTTCAGCTCCAACTCCGAGGGTGCCTGCCCCACCTGCAAGGGCGCCGGCGTCATCTACACCGAGCTCGGCATCATGGAGACCGTTGAGACACCGTGCGAGGAGTGTGGCGGGAGGCGTTTCCAGGCGGAGGTCCTGGAGTACACGCTCGGAGGACGGAACATCGCCGAGGTGTTGGCCATGTCGGTCGCGGAGGCGGAGGAGTTCTTCGCCGAGGGGGAGGCGAGGACGCCGGCGGCGCACAAGGTCCTGGACCGGCTGGCCGACGTCGGGCTGGGCTACCTGAGCCTGGGGCAGCCGCTGACCACCCTCTCCGGCGGTGAGCGGCAGCGGCTCAAGCTGGCGAACCAGATGGGGGAGAAGGGCGAGGTCTACATCCTGGACGAGCCGACGACCGGGCTGCACCTGGCCGACGTCGAGCAGTTGCTCGGCCTGCTGGACCGGCTCGTTGACGGTGGCAAGTCGGTCATCGTCATCGAGCACCACCAGGCCGTGATGGCCCACGCCGACTGGATCATCGACCTCGGCCCGGGCGCGGGCCACGACGGGGGCAGGGTCGTCTTCGAGGGGACGCCCGCCGACCTCGTGGCGGCCGCCTCGACGCTGACCGGGGAGCACCTGGCCGAGTACGTGGCGGACGGGTCGGGGAAGATGGCGCCATGAGCATCCCGGTGGACCTGGCAGCACTGGAGGAGGCGCTCGGGCGCCACGACACGGCATACCTGCTGACCGGCGGAGCCGGACGACCCCACGTCGGTGAGGTCTTCCCGCGGCTGGTCGACGGGGCGATCCTGCTCGACGAACCGGGGCGCACCGCGCGAAGGGTGGTGGGGGAGCACCCCACGGTCACCGTGCTCCTGCCGCCCCGCGAGCGGGCCGGCTACACACTCATCGTGGACGGGGAGGCCGTCCTCGACGGTGAGGTGCTGCGGATCACGCCGTCCCACGCGGTCCTGCACCGCGCGGCAGCGCACGGCCCGCAGGACCAGGAGCCGCAGTCGGCCTGCGGCAACGACTGCCACCCGATCGACCAGCCCTCCTGAGCACCGACGCTCCGGACCACCGGACGTCCTGACCGCGGCTCTGTCGCACCCGTGGGGGAGAGTGGCCCTGTGGCAGAGCGACCCGAGGTCCCCGAGGAGATGGCGCAGCGGTGCGACCGGGTGCTGGGTTCGCTGCCCCGGTGCGCCGCGGAGGACGCGTGGGTCGGGGTGCGGTGGCGGGTCGGCAGCGCCACGGTCGCCCATCTGTTCGGCGGTGAGGACCAACGGTTCCGCGTCGTGTTCCGCGCCGACCCGGAGGAGGTGATGGCGTTCGAGGCGATGGGGGAGCCCTACTTCCGCGCCGGTTGGGGCACGAACGTGGTCGGCCTCGTGCTGGACGAGGCTACCGACTGGGACGAGGTGGCCGAGCTGCTCGTCGCCTCCTACTGTGTGCAGGCGCCGGCCCGACTCGCCGAGGCGGTCATGGAGGTCTGGGCGCCGCAGGACGCGGGTGAGGGATAGCCGGTCGTGACATCGGTCAGGAATCAAGAAGCACGACGCACGAGCCCGCTCCTACATTCGTGGGCATGAACCACATCAACCATGTCACGCTCGAGGTGGCCGACGTTCCGGCCGCCTCCCGCTTCTACTACGAGGCCCTGGGCCTGGACCCGGAGACGAGCGGGATCAGGCTCCGTGAAGCCGACGACTCCACCGCTGGTTTCCGCGGCTTCGCCCTCTCGTTGATCACCTCCCAACCGGCGGACGTCGACCTCCTCGTCCGGGCCGCGGTCGAGGCCGGTGCCGAGACCCTGAAGCCGCCAGCCAAGTCGTTCTGGGGCTACGGGGCGGCGTTCCGGGCGCCGGACGGGACCGTCTGGCAGGTCGCGTCCGAGTCCAAGAAGGACCACGGCCCCGCGAGCACGAACGTCACCGAGACCGTCCTGCTGCTCGGCGTCGTGGACGTGAAGGCAACCAAACGGTTCTACGCCGACCACGGCCTCACGGTCGGCAAGGCGTTCGGCGGCAAGTACGTCGAGTTCGAGGCGCCCGATGGCACCGTCAAGCTTGCCCTGTACGGGCGCAGGGCCATCGGCAAGCAGGTCGGTGTCTCACCGGAGGGCGCCGGATCGCACCGGATCGCGGTGGCCAGTGGCGCTGGTCCGCTGACCGACCCGGACGGCTACGTGTGGGAGGCGGCCCACGACGCCGGGTAACGTGCGCTCCAGACCACGGACGTGAGGGGGAGTGGCACGGTGATCCGGGACCGGCGGGATGAGGATCTCGATCGGCTCTGCGCGATCCTGACAGCGATGGGGCATCCCCGGCCCGGGCTCTCCACGGACGACCTGCGGGGGTGGCTCGTCGGTCAGGAGTCGGAGCTGTCCTGGGTCTTCGACCAGGCTCCGGTGACCGTGGCGCCGACGAAGAACGTGATCGGGCACGCGCAGATCTACCGGCCGAGCGCGGAGCCCCTGGTCCACGCGCTGGAAGGCACCCCCGGTCTGACGGCGAGCGGGACGCTCGTGATCGGCCGGCTCTTCGTGAGACCCGACCGGCACGCGGCGGGTGTGGCCCGGTTCCTGCTGCGCGAGGCCGTGCGGCACATCGACGCGCAGCAGAAGCAGGCGGTGCTGGAGTTGACGAGGGATGCCCATCTGCCCTGGGAGGTCTGCGCCCGACTGGGGTTCGTGGAGGTCCCGTCAGACGCTCCGGATATCGTCCTGATGACCCGTCAGGAGTGATCTGCCCGTGCCTACCTTCACCCGAGCCGAGCTGGACAGTTACCGCGATGCCGTGGTCCCGGACCTGGTGGGCGACCAACCCGGAACGGATCCGCCGGTGCGGCTGCTCTTCGTCGGCATCAACCCCGGACTGTGGACGGCTGCCACCCAGACCCACTTCGCCCACCCCGGCAACCGGTTCTACCCGGCGCTGCTCCGGGCCGGCATCATCGACCGTCCGGTCGACCCCGCGGCCGGGATGGGCGAGACGGACCGCAGGCACCTGATCGACCGGGGGATCGCGATCACCAACCTGGTGCCCCGGGCCACCGCACGCGCCGACGAGTTGTCTGCCGATGAGTTGCGTGAGGGCGGTGAACGCCTGCGGTCCACGGTCCGCCGGCTCGCGCCCGCGGTGGTCGCGGTGGCCGGGATCACGGCATACCGCAGCGCCTTTGGTGTTCGTCGGGCCCGGACCGGACGGCAGCCGGAGCCGCTGGAGGGGGCCGAGCTCTGGGTGGTCCCCAACCCGAGCGGGCTGAACGCGCACGAGACCATCGCCTCCCTCGCCACGGCCTACGCCGAGCCCGCCCGTGCCGCCGGGGTGATCTGAGACCGTGCCCCCGCGACGGCCCGGACCCGGAGGCGGTGGCCACCTGGAGATCCGCCGGGCGGACCGTGCCGACCTGCCGGCCCTGGCCCGGCTGGTCTGGTTGAACGCAGCGCCGGAGGAACAGGCCGCACAGACAATCGAATCGTTCCGGATCGACCTCGAAGCGTGGTGGTCGACCCACGAGCAGTCGCACCGTGCCTTCATCGCCGTCGACGACGGGGGAGTGCCCGTCGGGATGGCGTGGGTGGCCCTTCTCCCGCGGGTGCCCAGACCCCCGGCGTGCTGGATCGGTCCACAGGTGACATCCAGAGCGTCTTCGTCGTCCCGGAACACCGTGGTCGGGGCATCGGCTCGGCACTGGTCCGGGCGGCCACCGAGGAAGCCGGGCGTCACGGAGCCCGTCGGGTGACCGTGCACTCGGGACGGCGGGCGGTGCCGGCCTACGAGCGGTTGGGATTCGTCTCTACGTCGGAGTTGCTCACGAAGGAGTTGTGATGCGTCGGCGCTGCTGGCTCGTTCACCCCCCTCCCGACCACCGACCCTGACCGGGGGCTCATGGTCCATGGTGGGACGGCTCCGAGTGCGAAGGTAGGTCGATGAACAACGTGGTGCATGAGTTCGGCACGCCCGATGCCCGGGATCTCGTGCTGCTGCACGGCCTGACCGAGGCCGGCACGACCTGGCCGGACGCGGTCCAGCGGTGGGGGAGCCACTTCCGTATCCTGGCCCCCGACCTACGCGGCCACGGGCACTCGCCCCGCTTCACGGCCGCACAGTTGAGTGACCCGATGGCCGTGCTCCGCGATGACGTGATCGGCCTGCTCGAGGCCGTATGCCGTGGACCGGCGATTCTGCTCGGCCACTCCCTGGGCGGCCGGCTTGCGCTGATCGCCAGCGCCGCTCGGCCCGACCTCGTGGACCGGCTGGTCCTCGAGGATCCGGTACTGGCCAGCCTGGACGCTGCCCCGGCCAGTTTCGCTGAGCAACAGCACCAGTTCCTCGACGCCTTTGCCGACGGGGGAGTGGGGGAACGGGCCCGGGCACACGCAGCGACCAACTGGTCCGCTGCGGAGATCGAGGCCTGGTCCCTGAGCAAGACCCTGGTGGATCGCGCATTGATCGACCACCTGAGCCTGGGCCCGCTGGACGCGGTCGCACTCTTGCAGGACAGCATCACGCCGACTCTGCTGGTGGTGCCGGCCGACGGGGAGACCGCACGGCATCGAGCCCTAGTGACCAACCCGCTCATCCAGGTCGCGGCCCTTGACGGGGTTGGTCACTGCGTCCGTCGTGATGGCCGGGACGCCTTTCATGGTGTCGTCGACCCGTTCCTGCTGGGGGAGACCGGCCCCCACGTCTGACCGTCCCGATTTCCCGGATGCTCGGGTCCGCTGCGTGGAGGATGAGCGGGACTGCCCGCGGCGCTGATCCGTTAGGTCCCAGCAGACCCGTCCTCGGCGTCCGGCGGGAAGAGGAGGGCGTACCCGTCCGTCGGACACCCGTGTGCATCGTCGGGGAGGACCACCGCTGCCGGGTCGGCCCACATCCCTGGCAGGTCGACGACGTCGCCGACCACGAAGCCCTCCTCGTTAGGCAGCGTCACCCGCTCGTCCACCAGCTCGCTGCCATAGGGGAGCACCATGGTCCACGCGTGATCGCCCTCGTCGACGAGGACGAGGCACCCACCGTCCGACACGCCGACCGACCCCTGAACCGCGCTGGCATGCCGGCCGTCCGAGGGATCGGGAGCCTCCTTGCGGGCCAGGACGCTCGGACCGCTGCCGATCAACGCAACATCCCGCGGGCCAACAGTCGACGCGCTCGTGTCCTGGACCGGCGGCGTCTCGCTGTTGCCGACGTCGACGTCCTGCGGCTTCTCAGCAGAGCACCCGGAAGCCGCGAGCAGCATGGCAACGGCCGCGACGACGCTTCTGCACACGCTCATGGATTACTCCTTAACCGGTGGCACCGCGTTCTCGGCGGCCCAGGCGAGGAGTGGTATGACGAGGCTGGCCAGTTCCTGACCTCCCTCGGTCAGGCTGTAGTCGACTCGCGGCGGGATGACCGGCTGGGCCTCACGGTGCACCAGGCCGTCGTTCTCGAGGATGCGCAGCGTTTGGGCGAGCATCTTCTCGCTGATCCCCCCGATCCGGCGCCGCAGCTGGCTCCACCGGTGCGGACCCTCCGACAGGCTCGTCAGGATCAGCACGCCCCACTTGCTGGTGACGTGGTCGAGCAGTTCGCGCGTGGGGCAGTTCGCAGGGAAGTTTCCGTCCGGAAAGACCTTCTGCAGGACTGCTACCTGGGAACTCACTGCCATGTGAGTACCTTACTTGAAAGTGCGTACTCTCCATCGGGAAGTGCCTGGCGGCCGGGACGGTTGTGCTGAGTGAGCCCTCGCGGCGCACCCATCCCACCAACCTGAGAGGACCCCACCATGAACTACGTCGTCACCGGAGCCACCGGCCCCTTTGGCCGCCACGTCATCGAGACGCTCCTGGCCCGCGGTGTGGCTGCTGCGGACGTCGTTGCGGTCGGCCGTTCGGTCGACAAGATCAGCGACCTCGCCGAGCGCGGCGTGCAGGTGCGGGCCGCGAGCTATGACGACCCCGAGGCCCTGCGCACCGCCCTCGAGGGGGCGGGCACGGTGCTCTTGGTCTCCGGCAGCGAGGTCGGCCAGCGGGTGCAGCAGCACCAGAACGTCATCGACGCCGCGGTCGCGGTCGGTGCCGGCCGGATCGTCTACACCAGTCTGGTCAACGCCCGGGAGGCAGGCCTCCAGCTGGCGGCCGAGCACGTGGCCACGGAGCAGGCGCTTGCCGGCTCCGGGCTGGCCCACACCGTCCTGCGCAACGGCTGGTACCTCGAGAACTACACCGACCAGATCGGGAACTACGTCGCGAACGGGGCCGTCCTGGGCAGCGCCGGAGAGGGCCGTATCAGTGCCGCCACCCGGGCCGACCTGGCCGAAGCCGCGGCGACCGTCCTCCTGGACGAGTCGCACACCGGCAAGGTCTACGAGCTGGGCATGGACGACGCGTTCACCCTGGCTGAGCTCGCTGAGGCCGTGAGCGTGGCCAGCGGTACGGCCGTGACCTACCGCGACCTGCCGGGCGAGGAGTTCCAGCAGGCGCTCGTCGGGGCCGGTCTGCCCGAGTCGTTCGCCACGGTGCTGGCTGACACGGACCGTGGCATCCGGGACGGCGCGCTGCACACGGACACCGGCGACCTCGCCCGCCTGCTGGGCCGTCCCGCGACCTCGATGCCCGAGGCCGTGCGCGCAGCCCTGGTTGCCAGCTGACTTCCGCCCATGTCAGCGCTCACCTGTCAGAACGTCACGAAAGGCACCAACGGGCCCGGTCGGGGGCGTCGCGGCCGTCGAGATGTGGTCATGGGTGGTTCGCCGATAATGCACATTATGTCAAATACGGTTGGATCAGACCGTCTCGACCATGCCGGCGTCCGCTCCTCTGACCCCACTCGCGTGTTCCTCAAGATCCGGGTGCTCGGTCGGCCCGCGTTTTGAGTCGACCTCCCTCGCGCGACGTCCGGGTTTGAGTTCGCTCAGGATATTGCTCGCGACGATGCAGGCAGCGCCCACGACGGCGATGACGCCGAGCCGGTCTCCGTAGAACCAGCCGAAGATGCCGCCCCACACGGGTTCGCCCGCGTAGATGATGGTGGCCCTGGTCGGTGAGACCGATCGTTGTGCCCAGTTCATCGTGAGCTGGATCAGGCAGCTCGCCGCCGCCATGCCGAGCGCTGGTGCGAGCCAGCCCCAGGAGAACGCGGGGACCGACTCCCCCGCCAGTGGAAATGTCATCAGACCGAGGGCGCCGGCGGTCAGGAGCTGAATGATCGTGACGTTGCCGAGGCTCACGCGACCGGCAAAGACCCCGATCAGGACGATCTCGGCAGCCATCGCCACCGCGCCGATCAAGGTGGCGGTCTCCCCCGGCCCGAACCCGATGCGCAGGGCTTCGGGGCCGGCGAGCAGGACCAGTCCGACGAAGGCGAGCGTCACGCCGAGTAGTGCCATCCGCCCCGGAGGCTTGCGGAACGCCGCCCACTGCAGGAGCGGAACGAGCGGGACGTACAGCGCCGTGATGAAGGCCGACGTGCTGGCGGTGATCGTCTGGAGTCCGAAGGTCTGCAACCCGTAACCGGAGAACAGGCACACCCCGATCGATACCCCCGCGACCAGGTCACGCGCGCTGATACGCCGCAGCGACCGGTGGAAGATCGCCGCCGCGATGAGCCCCGCCGCGAGGAAGCGGATGCCGACGAAGAACCATGGGCCGCTGTGCTGCACCGCTAGGTGCACGACGACGAAGGTCGAGCCCCAGATGGCGGTGATCCCCACGAGCGCCATCTCCTGACGGCTCGGGGTCTGGGGACGCCCCACAAACCGATTGTGCAACATTCTGCACACTCTAGGGTGCAGAATGATGCACATGTCAAGTCAGCCCTCCCCCGTCCTCGGTCACCTCGCGAGCAACGTGCGTCGACTGCGTCAGGAGTCCGGGCTCAGTCAGCTCGCCCTGGCGGAGCGGGCCGGCATCAGTCGCCGGACCGTGATCGCGTTGGAAGCCGGCGAGGCGAACATCGGTCTGGCCAGCCTGGACCACGTTGCCGACGCCCTCGGGACCAACTTCACCGACCTGGTCAAGGCGCCGTCCACCCCGCAGACGGAGATCGACGAGATCCTGTGGCGCGGTCAGTCCGCGGACAGTTCGGCGACCCTGCTGGGCTCGGCGCCCGCCTCCACGGAGGCCCAGCTCTGGGTCTGGCGGCTCGCCCCGGGAGACCGGTATGACGCGGAGCCCGACCCGGGCGGGTGGCACGAGATCGTCCTGGTCACCGCGGGGCGCGTACGGATCGAGCGCCGCGACGGGACCGTCGACCTCACTGCGGGTCAACGCGCCATCTACCCGAGCGACCAGCCCTATTCCTACGTCGCCCCGGGCGACCAGCCAGCGGAGTTCGCCCGGATCGTCACGTCGTGAGCCGGTCCCCCACGGCGCCTCAGGCGTCCGCGATCTGACGGAGTGCTGCGACGTGCCCGTCGAAGGCGGCCCGGCCCTCCCGGGTCAGGCGCACCCAGGTAATCCTCCGGGAATCGCCGCGGGTCGGTGAGGCGGTCTTGCTCTGGGTGACGTAGCCGGCGCCTACGAGCACCTTGACCTGTTTTGACAGGGTCGGGGCGCTCACGGACAGCGTCTCGGTCAGCACCCCGAACTCCACCGCCTCGGTGCGACGCAACAGTCCGCAGAGGCGCAGTCGCAGCGGGGGGTGGATCACCTCGTCGAAGACGGGGTCCGTGGTATTCACGCCGCTGCGGCGTCCCGGGCGAAGGCGCGGTCCGCCGCCCGACCCAGCACGGTGACCCCGACGAAGGTGAGGACCGCCGGCACGCCCAGCCAGGCCCAGTGCGCCGAGGCGGCGATGCCGAACGAGTCGCTGAGCATCAGCAGCACCAGGACCAGGATGGCGACGAGGTAGAGATTCCCGGCGACCCCCCTGCCGGTGAACCGGATCCCCCGCTCGCGGTTCGCCAACCACAACAGTCCCAGGACGGCGATGCCGGTGACGAGGAAGTTCGCGCTGCCACCGTCGTTCAGGACGGGCGAGATGGCGAAGAGCGCCAGCACGATGCCGAGGGTCGGGTAGAGCCAGTTCGGGGATGCCGCACGCTTCTCCAGGGCCCCCCGGTCCTGCTCGAGGGACGCCAGGTGCGCGGCCGCCTGATCGCGCGATGCCTTGCCGGTCGGTGTGGTGTCCATGCCCTCCACGCCACAAATGACTTTCCGATATGGCAACTCAGATGCCCGCTGCGCCGGATAGGGTGACCGACATGTCTGACCGACCGTGGGTGCGCGGTGGACTCCCCTTCCTGAGGTCCGGCCCGCTGTCCCATGTGCACGAGGACGCCTGGCCGGAACTCGACGCGTACCTGGACCGCTGGGACTACCTCCGGGTGGAGCTCGACGGCCGAAGCATGACCTCCCGAGGGGCGGCGCACCGGTGCCTGCACGCGGCCTTCGGATTCCCGGACTGGTGCGGCGAGAACTGGGATGCCTTCAACGACTGCTTCGGGCACTACGTGGTCGAGCACGACGGGCAACGCGTCGCCGTTCTGTGGCGGCACATCGAGGAGGCCGCCCGGGTGGCCCCGGCGACCGTGGCGGAGATGGGCTGGGGCCTGCTGGCCTGCCAGGTCGGCGACATGCCCTCACTGGGGGCCGGCAATACCGCGGCGATCGACCTGGCAGTCTTCGCGCTGGGGCGCGGCGCGGACTTCGATCGGCCAGGGTCGACCGAGGACGTTGAGGGCCTTTCATCGCTCGAGCGATAGTCGCACCAGCGGGATCTGTGGATCGGCGCAGCCGGTGGCCTCGGTGATGATCGCCGACAACTTCTCCCACGCTGCGGGGTGCTCGACCTGGTACCGCGCCAGGACCGCGGCGCTTTCCGCCGGATCCAGCACCGTGGCCAGCGCCGGCACCCGCCGTCTGAGGCCGGTGCTGACATGACACCGGGGCTGCGCCACCAGGTTGCGGAACCACTGCGCCCGGGGGCCGAAGCCCGATGCGACCACCAGGGAGCCGGTCCCTGAGTCCTCGACGACCTCCAGCACGACATACCGTGCGGCCCCGGTCGACCGTCCCACGTGCTCCAGCATGAGCAGGCGCCGGGTGAAGAGGAACCCCAGACCCACCCGGAAGGCGGGCACCGGGGCACGGGCGAAGGCCCGCGTCTGCAGGAGGCGGGCCCCCAGGGACCGTGCTGACCGGGAGCTCATGGCCTACGGGACGGACGGTGGGGCGCTGCTTGCCCGTAGCGGCCCCAGCTCGCGATCTCCTCGAGCGGCTTGCGCCCGGACAGCCGCGGTGACGCCTGGGACTGCCCACGGTCGGTGTAGCCGAGTCCGATCGCCGACCATGGCTCGAACCTCGCCGGGAGGCCGAGCAGCTCGCGGACCCGCTTCCGTGACTCGCCGTCGCTGAACCAGGCGGTGCCGCTGCCGAGCCCGAGGCCGGCGGCCGCGAGCATCACCCGTTCCTGGAGGCGACCGTCGTCGTAGGCCACGGCACGTCCCTCCCCCTCCACGGCCACCACGATCGAGGCGGTCACGCCCTCGAGAAATCCCGCGAAAGCCCCGCACTCGGCGAGCGCCCCGTTGGTCGCCGGGTCGGTCACGACGACCAGGTGCCACGGCTGGGAGTTCTTCGAGCTGCCGGTCCAGCGCGCGACCTCGAGCAGTTGCGCCAGGTCCTCGTGGTCGACCGGTGTCGGCAGGAACCGGCGCGACTGGCGCAGGCCCAGGAGGGTGGTGAGCACGGTGGAGCCCGAAGTGGTCATGACACCATCATGCGCCCACGGCGAGCGCGGCGGGGCGGGTCAGTCACATGTCACGGGCGTCCCCTCGGTGATCGCGAAGTTCGCCCGCTCGTCCAACAGCAGCGGGATGAGCGGCTGGGCGGGCTGGGCCATCGAGACCCGGATCGACTGACCCTCCTGCGTGGTCTCCACGCCGTGCAGGTCGAGCGTGGGACGCACCTGGCCGAACTGCTCCTGGGTCAGGTCGTAGGCGCACGGTGGTGCGAGGTCGACGGCGTTCGGGGCGGCAGGGCGTTGTCGGCCCCGGCGAAGGAGTACGGCTGGTCCCCGCTGGCACCCGCCTCCGTGGCGGCCTCTCTGGCGTCGGCTGTCGCCGCCTTGATGGCGCTCCCCTGCTCCAGCATCAGGTCCAGGGTGGACTGATTGGCCAGCAGGTGGGTCCGCACGCGGCGGATGTTGTTCTCCGTCTGCGACTCCTCGCCGGAGAAGTCGTTGACCCGGCTCTCGGTCAGCTGCCCCACGCGGTGCTTCAGGCCCATCGTGTTGCGCATGATCCGCTCGTCCTCGTTGCCGGCGACCTGGGCGATCTGCCGGCCACCGGCGTCGTACCAGATCCCGTAGTCGCCGGTGGTGAAGTCCTCGTACTCCACCGTCGGGTCGATGTAGTCCTCGGCGAGCTCGACCGCGAGGTCGTGGATCCCCTGGTTGACGTTCAGGTGCCGGGGCCAGAGCCGGATCAGGTCCCGCTCGTAGACGTCCGCCCGGCCGCTGTACTCGTGTGCGTCGTGGACCACCTGAGAGTCGTAGTCCAGCAGCACCTGGGCGAGCGCCTGCGCTTCCTTGGTCTGAAGGGCCAGGTGGTCCCGGTTGATGTCGACGCCCTCGCTGTTGCCGCGGGTGTTGGCGGCGACCCCGTCGGGATTGACGGTCGGGATGACCAGGATCGTGGAGCGGTCCAGCAGCCGGCGGGTGGCCGGGCTGTTGTCCAGGGCGAGGTCGCGGATCAGTTGCAGACATGACTCGCGTCCGGCGGGTTCGTTCCCGTGTTGGGTGCAGGCGAAGAGCACGGAACTGCCCGCGGCCACCTCCCCCTTGGTCCGCGGCTCGGCACCGATCTGGACGAGGTCCATCGGGCGACCTTCCAGGGTGGTGCCGGCCCGGCTGATCGAGACCCGGTCGCTGAGGTCGTCGACCTCACGGAGGAACGACTGTTCCTCCTCGAGCGTGGTCCAGGAGGACCCGCCACGCTCCTCGAAGCCGGTCCGGGGTCCGTCGACCGCGGGCTGGGCGGGCGCCTCGGCGGCGGCGCCACCCTCCTTGAGCGGAGCCCGAAGCAAGTCCGGCTGGGGTGCTGCGGGCGGGCCGGCGGCCGGGATGGGGTCCTCCTCCGGCTCCACGGCCGAGGGGAACGGCACGTCATCCGGGGCCGAGGGTTCGGCGGCTGCGAGAGAGCCGGTGAGCAGGGCCGCCACGCCGAGGCCGGAGACCACCGTGCGCACGCCCCCTCTCCTGGTGCCTCTGTTGGACAGGGACGTTCGCATGCGGATCACCTCATGGGAAGGGGTCGTCTGGGTGCCTGTGTCGCTAGGGAGCGGGCCCCTGTCGGACAAGGGAACCGACCAGTAGTTGTCCCCCGCCCTCCCGAAGGTTTGCGACTGCCGAGGATTGCACGCACCCGGGGGCACCCGCACCGGGCCAGTGCCCGGCCGGTCCCTGTGCCACCCAAAGGTCCGGTCAGGCCTCACCCACGAGGCGACCGCCCGCCCGCCCGCTTCGCGAAGAGGACGGCGTCGTGCAGTGGGCGTCCGTGGCCCGCCGTGCGGGTCCGGGTCCCCGCCTCCAGGACCTCCCAGTCCGCCACGTCCAGCGCCTGGGCGATGTCGTCCGGCCGCCACGAGGCGTGCCCCGGAGCGTGCTGGGCCGAGTGCGCGTCGGCCGTGTCGTGGCCCACGAGCACGAGCAGGCCGTCGGGTGCGACGGCCGAGGCGAGACGGATGGCCAGGTCCTCGAACGGTCCCTCGGGGTGGACGTAGTGCGAGGTCACGAGGTCGTACCCCGGGCCGTCGTCCGGGGGCTGCCAGGTCGTGAGGTCGGACTCGACCCACCGGATGCGGTCCGCGACCGTCGGACCCTGCTCCCCGGCATACCGTCGACCCCGGTCCAGGGCCGACGGGGCGATGTCGACGGCGGTCACCCGCCACCCCTGCCGGGCGAGCCACACCGCGTTGCCGCCCTCGCCACAGCCGGCCTCCAGGGCGGTGCCCGCCGGCAGGTCCGCCGTGAGCCCGACCAGGTGTGGGCTCGGTGGGTGGCAGCCCGCGCCGGGGTGGGTCCGGTAGCGGTCCTCCCAGTATGCCGAGTCGAAGGTCATGCGGGGACCGTGCCCGCAGCGCTGTGCTCCCGGTGGTGGGCCAGCGCTGCGGCCGTCTCCTCCCCCACCAGGTCGGCGTTGACGAACCGCGCGACCGCGGCCCCGGCGGCTGCCGAGTCGATCACCTGGGCCGAGGGGTCCGTCGCGTTGCCGGCGACCCAGACCCCGGCCACCGTGGTCTGGCCCTGCGGGTCGACCGGCAGGTGGGTGCCCATGCCCGAGGGATGCTCCACCGGCCGGAGTCCGAGCGGCTCGAGGAAGTCCACGCGCGCCTCCATCCGGGTGGCGACGGCCACCGCTTCCTGTGCCACGACCGTGCCGTCGGCCAGCCGGACGCCCTGGAGCCGGTCGTCCACGATCTCCAGGCCGACGACCGGACCGTCGACGATCCGGATGCCCCGGGCGGTGAGTTCCTCGACCTGCTCCGCGCCCAGCGGAGCCGCGGTGTGGCTGAAGACGGTCACGTCCGGGGTCCACTGCCGGAACAGGTTGGCCTGGTGCAGCGACATCGGCCCGGTCGCCACGACGCCGACGGCGCGGTCGCGGACCTCCCAGCCGTGGCAGTACGGGCAGTGCACCACGTCCCGGCCCCAACGCTCCCGGACCCCCGGCAGGTCGGGCAGCCGGTCCACCAGACCGGTCGCGACGACCACCCGACGACTGCGCCGGGTCGACCCGTCGTCCGTGACCACCGCGAACCGGTTCCCCTCCCGGCTCACCGCCGTCACCCTGCCCGGGACGATCACTGCCCCGTACTCCTGCACCTCGGACCGGCCCCGCGCCAGGAACTCCCCCGGGGGCACGCCGTCGTGCCCCAGGAGGCCGTGCACCCCCTCGGCCGGTGCGTTGCGGGGCTCGCCGCCGTCGATCAGGAGCACGGAGCGCCGTGCCCGGCCGAGCAGGAGGGCCGCGCTCAACCCGGCCGCTCCCCCGCCGATCACGATGACGTCCGACTCTGCTGTCCCGGTCTTCCCGGTGTTCGTTGTGTCCATGGGTCGAGGATGATCCTTTGAGAACCGTTATCGCAAGTCCTGTTGCTGGTATGGCAAACTCTGGGGATGGACACGGATCTGGACCTGGCCTTGGCGGGCGTCGGCCCCCGGCTGAGGGCGTTGCGCCAGGAGCGCACGACCACCCTGGCCGACCTGTCCCGGGCGACCGGCATCTCGGTGAGCACGCTCTCGCGCCTGGAGTCCGGCGCGCGCCGACCGACCCTGGAGCTGCTGCTCCCCCTGGCCCGCGCCCACGGGGTGTCGCTGGACGAACTGGTCGACGCGCCGCCGACCGGCGACCCCCGCGTCCACCTGCGACCGGTGCAGGCCCACGGCATGACGATGATCCCGCTCACCCGCAGGCCGGGAGGGATCCAGGCCTACAAGTTCGTGGTGCCGGGCACCGCCGGGAAGCGCCGGGCGCCGGAGCCCAAGACCCACGAGGGGTATGAGTGGGTCTACGTGCTCAACGGCCGGCTGCGGGTGATCCTCGGCGAGCACGACATCGTGCTGGAGCCGGGTGAGGCGGCCGAGTTCGACACCCGGGTGCCGCACTGGTTCGGGGCGTCGGACGAGCGGCCGGTGGAGTTCCTCAGCCTGTTCGGCGCCCAGGGCGAGCGGGCCCACGTGCGGGCCCGGCCGGCCCGGTCCTGAACGGGTTGTCGCGCACCGCACCCCTGGTCGGTTAGGGTCGGCTCACCCGGCGCGTCGCCGCCGCTCCCCAGGAAGGTGCCTGATGCCCACGCCACTGTCCGAGGCCCTGAAGACCGAGACCGCTGCCGCGCACACCCGTGCCGAGGACTCGGCCTTCGTCGAGCAGCTGATCGCCGGGGGCGCCTGCGCGCCGGCCTTCACCGCGCTGGTGGCCCAGCAACTCGTCTTCTACCGCGCGATGGAGGACGTCCTGCACCGGCACTACCTGGACGACCCGCTGGTGGGGGCGGTCGCGGACCGGAAGCTGGACCGGGTGCCGGCCCTGGAGCTGGACATGGCCCACCACTTCGGCCCGGACTACGACGTCCGGCTGGCCACCGGTGAGATCCGGATCTGCCCCGCCACCACGGCATACGCCACGGCGTTCACGACCGCCCACAGCCCCGAGATGATGCTGGCCAACCACTACGTGCGCTACCTCGGCGACCTGTCCGGCGGGCAGATCATCGCCCGGATGGTCGGGCGGCACTACGGCATCCCCGACGAGGGTCTGCACTTCTACCGGTTCGCGGAGATCCCGAAGCCGAAGCCGTACAAGGATGCCTACCGCGCCCGGCTGGACGCGCTCGACCTGACGCCCTTCCAGCGGGGTCGGGTCATCGAGGCCGCGGTCGAGAGCTTCGAGCAGAACCGGCGGATCTTCGCGGACCTCGAGCACGCCCGCGTCCCGGAGCACGCCGCCGCGGGAGCCCCGCAGTAGCCGGAGGCCCGCAGGAGCGTCCTACGCCCGGCGCACCGTGACCGTCGGCGGCTGCGCGAGGGTGCGCGCCACGACGCAGAACCGCTCGGTGAGCTCCAGCAGCCGTGCCACCGCGTCCTCGTCGGCGTCGGTGTCCAGGTCGAAGACCAGGTCGACGGAGGTCAGCCCCACCGGGGCGGCGCGGTCCACCCCGAGCGTCCCGCGGGCGTCCCAGGTGGCGTCCGCGCGGACCTGCGCCGAGCGCAGCTCCACCCCCAGTGCCGTCGCCACGGAGGACAGGGTGACCCCCGCGCAGGCCACCAACGACTGCATCAGGATGTCGGCGGAGCACGCCTGCGTGCCGTCGCCCCCGGCCGCGGGGTGCAGCCCCGCCACGACGTCGCCCGCCCAGGTGGACACGGTGGCACTCAGGCCCGTCTGGTCGACCCGGGCGGTCGCGGTCGCCGGGATCACGGCGCTGGCCGGGTCCTCCCGGTAGCCGGCCTTGAGCGGACGCTGCCGGTCCCGCAGTGCTGACGCCAGCTCGGTGAGGGTGGGTTCGGGCATGATCTCTCCTCGGTCGCTCCGGGCGCAGGGCCCACGGACGCCCCGCAAGGCGCTGCGTCGAGGTTACGCCATCTTGGGGTGGTTCAAACGCGACGGTATGCCGATCAGTCGCCTTCCGGGGGCAACTCCTCGGCGAGGTCCTGGCCCGCCAGGTCCGGCAGCAGCAGGGCCGCCCCGGCCGCCATCAGGAACGCCGCGCCGAAGACCACGAAGACCAGCGGGGTGCCGCCGGCGTCCCGGATCAGCGGCACGGACAGCGGCGCGAGGATCGAGGCGATCCGGCCGAACGCGGCCGCGCTGCCGGCGCCGGTGGCCCGCACCCGCGTCGGGTAGACCTCGGGGGTCACGGCATACAGTGCGCCCCAGGCTCCGAGGTTGGCCATCGACATGGCACAGCCGGCGATCAGGATGGTCGTCTCGGTGTCGGCCCGGCCGAAGAGCACCGCCGCCACCGCGGACCCGAGCAGGAAGGTGGCCAGCGTCGCCCGCCGGCCCCACACCTCGACCAGGACCGCGGCCAGGGCGTACCCCGGCAGCTGGGCGAGGGTGATGTAGAGCGTGAACTCGAAGGAGCGGACCAGCGAGAAACCCTGGGCGTACAACAGGGTGGGGAGCCAGATGAAGGCCCCGTAGTAGGCGAAGTTCACCCCGAACCAGGTCACCCACAGCGCGATGGTCCGGCGCCGGAGCGCGCGGCCGAAGAGGCTGGCGATACCGGGCGGGGACCCGGCGGTGGTCGCCGGCGTCGGATCTGCCTGCCCTCCCCCGGCGGCGGCCTCCGGGTGTGGCCGGCCGGCCGCGGCCTCGAACTCCCGCACGACGGACTCGGCCTCGGCGGTGCGACCCCGGGCCTCCAGGAACCGGACCGACTCGGGCAGGCCCCGACGGATCACCAGTGCGTAGACGGCAGGGACGATGCCCAGCGCGAAGGCCCACCGCCAGCCGTCGTCGGACAGCGGCACGATGAAGGTGGCCACCAGCGCGGCGAGCAGCCAGCCGACCGCCCAGAAGGACTCCAGGACGACGACCATCCGGCCGCGGATCCGGGTCGGGGAGAACTCGCTGACCAGGGTGGAGGCGACCGGCAGTTCGGCGCCCAGGCCCAGCCCGACGATGAAGCGCAGCACGAGCAGCGCCGCCAGTCCCCCGACCAGCGCCGACGCCCCGGTGGCCAGGCCGTAGACGAGCAGGGTCAGCGCGAACACCGAGCGCCGCCCGATCCGGTCGGCCAGGAGCCCACCTAGCGAGGCGCCGACGGCCATGCCGACGAAACCGATCGAGCCGAGCCAGGACAGCTCGGTGTCGGTCAGCAACCACTGCTGGGCCAGGGCGGCCATGATGAAGGAGATGAGGCCGACGTCCATCGCGTCCAACGCCCACCCGATGCCCGAGCCGACGAGCAGCCGCCCGTGCTTGCGGGTGAACGGCAGGTCGTCCAGGCGCTCGGTGCGGCTGGGCCCGGGTGCGACGGCGCGGGTGGTGTCCACCGGCCCACCTTATGGTCAATCGGAGTATCCGGTCGCGTCGGCCCGGCGGAGACGGCATACGGGAGTCCGGAACTCGACCCCGCGGTCACCGCACGGTGAGCGTGATTCTCAGGTATATCGAAGGATCACAGGCTCAGGGGTCGGTCGGCTGCGAGGTGGCGATCCCCAGGTCGGACAACTCCTGGTGCACCGGGTCGGTCAGCGTGCGGGCATAGGTGTCGGTGAGGTGGGCGCCGTCCCCGAGCACGACCACTGCCCCGATCACCGGTGGGCACCGCGGGCTGAGCGTGGAGTCGGGGCAGACCCAGTCCTTGACATCGAGCAGCTCGGCCCCGTCGGTCTGCGCGACGGCCTCCCCCAGGATGTCCGCTCCCGGCCCGTCCTCGTGTTCGTAGGAGCACGCCTCGACGTAGTCCCCCGAGCCCTGCCGGGGCAGCTCCGCGAGGCACCCCGCCACGTGACGTGACGGCGTCGGGACCTCCCAGACCGCGACCACGTGCTCGGTGCCGGCCTCCAGGAGACGCAGCCAGGCCGCCGAGAGGGCGGCGGCCTCCAGCTGCCGGGCGTCGGTGTCCTGGCCCGAGGTCACCACAATGTCCGGTGGGTCGGCGAGCAACCGTTCCTCGAGCGCGGTGTTGTAGGTGGCGCACTCCGGGTAGCTGTCGGTGGCGACGGGCGGGTCGTAGGCGCACGAGCTCTTGGTGAAGACCGAGACCCGCCACCCCTCGCGGCGGCCGATCTCGTCCAGCACCGGCACCCAGACACCCGCCTTGGACGACCCCACGACCGCGACCTCCACGGTGGCGTCCTCGTCGCCGTAGGTGCAAGCCTTGATCCCGGTGTCCTCACGCTCCAGGTGGCAATCGTCGGCGTAGTAGGCGGGCTGGTCACCGTCGGCGGCCTCGGGCGTCGCCGGGACGTAGTCCCCCGTGCGGGTGAACGCTTCCTCGGGAACCGCCCGGACCGTCGACCAGTCGACGCCCCGCAGGGCTGCGGCCCCCGGGGGGCCATCCGGGACCGTCCCGCTCCCCGACCGGTCGTCCCCACCCGACCCGTCCCAGGGCCGCCAGACCAGCAGCGCGCACAGCAGCGCCAGGGCCGCGAGGACGGCGACGAGCGGGCGGCGCCACTCCGCGGTGATCCGCTCAGCCACCGGCGTCCTGGGCGAGGAACACCTTGAGCGCCGAGGTGAAGGCGGCCGGCTGCTCGGAGTGCACCCAGTGGCCGGCGTCCTTGACGGTCAGCAGGCGGGTCCGCGGGAACAGCTCCCGCATGGCGGGGCCGTACTCCGGTTTGACGTAGGGGGACCTCGCACCGGCGACCCACAGCACCGGGTGGTCGAACGGCGTCACGTCGGTGTCGATGAAGCCAGCGATGGACGGGAGTTCGCGCAGCAGCAGGTCGAGGTTGGCCTGCCAGAAGAAGCCGTCGTCGCCGGAGCGCAGGTTCTGCAGCAGGAAGCCGCGCACGGTCCGGTTCGGGATGCGCTCGGTCAGCTGCCGGTCGGCCTCCCCGCGGCTGGTGAGCGTGGCCAGGTCGAGGGTCGCCAGGGACCCGAGCAGGTGCTCGAACTCACTCATGTCGGCCGAGTCGACCGGCGAGATGTCGACGACGACCAGGCGGTCGACCAGGTCGGGGTGGCGCAGCGCGAGCGCCATCGCGACCTTGCCGCCCATCGAGTGGCCGACCAGGTGGATCGGCCCCTGCGCGGCGAACCCGGTGCGCAGGTGCGCGGCCACGATGTCGGCCAGCTCGGCATACCGGATCCGGTCGGTCCACCCCGAGCGACCGTGGTTGGGCAGGTCCACCAGCAGCGAGCTGAAGTCCGGTGCCAGCCCCTTGGCGATGGTGGTGAAGTTCTTCCCCTGCCCGAACAGCCCGTGCAGGAAGACCACCCGCGGTCCGTCGTCGCCGACCCGGGTGGTGTGCAGGGTGAACTCCTCGTGCTCGGCCACGGCCACAGACTACGCACTACCCTGGGCCGGGTGCCCGAGCCCTTCGTCCTGCAGTGCGCCTACCACGCAGCCGGGCGGTGCCGGTCCTGCACCCTCTTGGGCACGCCCTACGACCGGCAGCTCGCGGACAAGCAGGCGCGCGCCGAGGCGGCCCTGGCGGGGCACCCGGTCGAGTGGGCGGCGCCGTTCGCCAGCCGGCCCGCGGCCTTCCGGAACAAGGCCAAGCTGGTCGCCGGTGGGACCCGCGCACGGCCGACGCTGGGGATCCTGGACGGGCGGCAGCACGGCGTCGACCTGAGCGGGTGCGGACTCTACGAGGCCGGGCTGGACGAGGTGGTGGGGTCGCTCACCGACGTGGTCGGTGACCTCGGTCTGGTGCCGTATGCCGTGCCCGCCCGGTCCGGGGAGCTCAAGCACGTCCTGGTGACCCACTCCCCCGACGGCGAGCTGATGCTGCGGTTCGTGCTGCGCTCGCACGGGCAGGTGGGGCGGATCCGGCGGCAGCTGCCCGACCTGGTGGCGACGTACCCGGGCGCGCGGGTGGTCTCGGTGAACATCCAGCCGGCCCACGCCGCCGTCCTCGAGGGGCCTGAGGAGATCGTCCTCACCGGGGACCAGGAGCTCACCATGCGGGTCAACGGCGTGCCGTTGCGGCTGCGGCCCCGCAGCTTCTTCCAGACCAATACGGCCGTCGCTGCCGGGCTCTACCGGCAGGCGCGCAGCTGGGTGGACGAGGTGGACCCCGCCTCCCTGTGGGACCTGTACTGCGGCGTCGGCGGCTTCGCCCTGCACGCCGCGCTCCGGCCGGACGGCACGGCACGCGAGGTCCTGGGGATCGAGTCCTCCGCCGACGCGGTCGACAGCGCCCGGGCGACGGCGTCGGCGCTGGGTCTGGCGGTGCGCTTCCGGGCCGCCGACGCCACCGGGTCCCTAGCCCACGGGGACGGGCCGGAGATGGTCGTGGTCAACCCACCCCGGCGGGGCATCGGCCCGGACCTGGCCCGACGGATCGAGGCCTCGGGCGCCGGGCACGTGCTCTACTCCAGCTGCAACGTCGCCTCGCTGGCCAGGGACATCGCGGCGATGCCGGGCTTCGTCCCGGTCCGGGCGCGGGTGTTCGACATGTTCCCGCAGACCGAGCACCTCGAGGTGCTCACCCTGCTGCGTCGCCTGCCCTGAGGTGCCGGAGGACGGTCTGGCCGCGCGGGGAGAGCCGGTAGCCGGTCGGCAGGCTCTCGGTCAGCCCCAGCTCTTTGAGCCGGCGCACGTTGGCCTTGAACGGGCGCCGCTCGACGCCGATGGAGGCGCCGATGGTCTCGGCCAGCTCCGCGGGCCGGGCCTCGATCAGCTCGAGATAGCGGCGGGTCCAGGGCCCCTTCTGGCTGCGGGAGTCGATGCCCGCGAGGGTGGCCGCGAGCGCTGCCAGCTGCTCGGCGGACAGGTCGGCCTGCTCCCGCAGCGTCACCCGTTCGTCGGGCCCGGCCGGGCGCACCCCGACCCGGTATGCCGTGCCCTCCTTGCGGGTGAGGAAGCCCACGAGCGTCGCCCGGTCGCTCCGGGCCCGGCGTGCGTCCTCGTCCGTGATGTCCTCGAGCTCGACCGGCTCCACGGAGGTGAACGCGATCACGCCCCGCGACGTGCGTTGCCGTCCGCCGGCCCGGTGCATCGGCCGCTTCCAGGTGCGGAAGACGACGTCGACCTCGCCGGCGACGATCCGGTCGAGGTCGACGTTGGAGAACATCATGGTGGCCGCCTCCTCCGGGGCCGCACCTCCTCAGACGAAGATGCTGGTGTCCCCGGCGCCCTCGCGGGTCACCTGGGGCGTCCCGTCGGAGAAGTCGATGACGGTGGTCGGCTCGCTGCCGCTGACGTCACCGTCGATCACGATATCGACCTGGTGGTCCAGCGCCTCCTTGACGTCCCACCCCTGCTCCAGCGGCTCGTCGTGGTCGGGCAGCAACAGGGTGCTCGACAGGATCGGCTCACCCAGCTCGGCCAGGATCGCCTGGGTGATCCGGTGCTCGGGGATCCGCACGCCGACCGTCTTCTTCTTCGGGTGCAACAGCTTCTTGGGCACCTCGGGGGTGGCCGGCAGGATGAAGGTGTAGGGGCCGGGGGTGGCCGACTTGACGGCGCGGAAGACCGCGTTGTCCAGCTGGACGTACTGGCCGAGCTGGGCGAAGTCCCGGCAGACCAGGGTGAAGTGGTGCCGGTCGTCGAGGTGTCGGATGTCGATGATCCGCTGCCGCGCCGTGGGGTTGCCCACCTGGGCCCCGAGCGCGTAGCGGGAGTCGGTCGGATAGGCGATCAGCCCGCCTTCGCGCAGCGCGGCCACGACCTGTTCCACCAGGCGTGGTTGCGGGTCGACGGGATGGATGTCCAGGAACTTGGCCATGGATCACCCTAACCACGCCACCCTCGCGTGCACGAGCACGGGCGGACGGTGTGTCCCCGTAACCGGGCGCGCCTACCCTGGTGCCGTGCCCAGTCATCTCGCACTGCTCCGCGGCATCAACGTCGGGGGCCGCCACAAGCTGCCGATGGCGTCCCTGCGCGACCTGGCGACGGGCCTGGGTCACACGGATGTTGCCACCTACATCCAGTCCGGCAACCTGGTCATGACGCCCGCGCGCGGGGCGAGCCCGACCGTCCTGGGGGCAGAGTTGCAGGCCGCGATCGACGAGGAGTTCGGCTTCGCCCCGCTCGTCGTGGTGCTGACCGCCGACGAGTGGCGCCAGGTGGTCGAGGCCAACCCCTACCCCGACCCGCAGGAGCCGCGGCACCTGCACGCCTACGTCCAGCAGGAGGACTTCACCGCTGAGCAGGTCACCGCCCTGGCACGACTCCGCGACGAGAGCCGGGAGGCCGGCGGCGCGGACGACCTCACGGTGCTGGGCCGTGTCTGCTACCTGCACACCCCCGACGGGCTGGGCCACAGCGCGCTGGCCGAGAAGATGGCCAGGGTCAGGGCGGCGGGGCTGGATCGTGCCACGGCACGCAACTGGGCCACCGTGCTCACCCTCCAGCAGACGCTGCAGCGGCACGACTGACCTACTGTCCGTGGTCGACTCGGCCACCGGGCTGTCTGCGCCTGTCGGCGCTATCCCCTAGAGTGCTGGGTGGATCGGACGCAGGGGGCGTCCGCAGGAGGGGATAGAAGATGAGGAACACCGACGGCGGGCCGGAGTCAGCCGAGCCGTGCCGGCGCCTGCCCGCGCTCGCGGTCACCGGCTCTCTGGTCGGCATCGTGCTGTGGGCGGTCGCCGGAGGTCTGGTCCGGCTGCGGTTCGGGGGCGGCTCCGAGCTGCCGTCGAACCTGCCGGCCATGGTCTTCGTCCTCGGACTGGCCCCGATCGTGGCGGTGGGGGGCCTGATCCACCAGGTGGTGGCGGACCGGGGGGTCCTCCATACCTGGCTGATCGGCACCTTCGGCGGCGGGCTGCTCAGCGTCGGGGTCGGTTGGCTGGCCGCGGGCTCGATCGCGAGCAGACCGGCGCCCGGTGCCCCCTGGGACATCCTGGTCCTCGGCCTGGTCCTCACGGCATCGGCGGCGGCCCTGACCTTCCTCGACGTGCGACGAAGCCGCGCGAAACGGCGCACCGGACGTCACGGGACCCGTGCCACGGGTCTGGTCACCCGGGTCCGCCTGCCCGATGACCATGCCCGGCCCAGGGCCGAGGTGACGGTCCGGTTCGTCGACGCGCAGGGCCAGGCGCGCTCGATCACCTGGGCGGCGGACGGGCACACCCCGGTGCCCGGGCAGCCGATCCCCCTGGTCTACGACCCCGACCGGCCCGACCGGACCGAGGCGATCCTGCTGGACCCCTGACTCCCCGGTCCCGGTCGGGCGGTGCCCCCGCGGGTCACTCCTCGGCGGCCTCCTGGGCCTGGGCTTCTTCGCCGGGCTCGCCGTGAGTGCCCCAGTAGGGGTTCGGGACGGGTTTGCGGTCGTCCGGCGGAGGGTTCTCCGGGACGGGCAGTTTGTGGTCGGGCACGCTGGGCCTCCTGTTCGGGCGCAGGCGAAGACGCCTGCCTTCGGTCACCTTGACACACCTGAGGAGTCACCACCAGGGCGCCTGATACATCCGTGCCCCGGTCAGGACGCTGCGGCGGTTCCCCGGAATCGCTTCCGGTAGGCCAGCGGGGACAGTCCCAGGGACTCCCGGAGCCGCTGGCGCAGGGCCGCCGGCGTCCCGAACCCGGCCAGGTCCGCGACCTGGTCCACCGGGATGGCCGTGGTCTCGAGCAGTTCCTGGGCCCGGCGCAGCCGCTGCTGGGACAGCCAGGCGTGCGGGGACAGCCCGGTCTCGTCGCGGAACCGTCGGGCGAAGGTGCGCTCGCTCATCCTCGCGTGCTGCACCAGGTCGGCGACCCTGCGCACCTCGGCCAGGTGCGCGACGGCCCAGGTCCGGGTCGCCGCGGTGGAGGCCTCGTCGGTCGGCACCTGGGCCGGGATGAACTGCGCCTGACCGCCGTCCCGCCACGGCGCGACGACGCAGTACCGCGCCACACGCGAGGCGACCGCGCTCCCGTGATCGCGCCGCACCACGTGCAGCGCCAAGTCGACCCCGGCCCCCAACCCGGCGGAGGTCAGCACGTCCCCGTCGTCGACGAACAGCACCTCGGGATCGACCTGCACGGCCGGGTACAGCCGGGCCAGGTCCTCGGCATGGGCCCAGTGCGTGGTGGCCCGCCGTCCGTCCAGGACGCCGGCCGCTCCCAGCACGAACGCGCCGGTGCAGATCGACATGATCCGGGTGCCGGGACGGATCGACCCCCACGCATCGGCCAGCTCGGGCGGCAGCACCCCCTGGTGCCGGGGACCGGGCATCCGGGTGCCGGGCACCACGACCGTGTCCGCCCACGCGAGGGCCTCGGGGCCACGGGTCGGCACGATCGCGTAGCCGGTCCCGGTGCGGACCGGACCGTCCTGCACCCCACAGACCGTCACGTCATACAGACTCCGTCCCCGGTCGTCCTCGGCGGTGGCGAAGATCTGGGGCGCGATGGCCAGGTCGTAGCCCACCGCCGGATCGAGGGCGAGGACGGCAACCCGGTGGGGCCGGTGCAAGGTCATTGGCCGAATGTATCCCAAATGTGGCCTTTCCGCCACTAGTCGTGACGGGTCCCGTCGGGCACAGTGGTCCCGTGATGCCCCCTGTCGAGCACGGTCCGTCCCGTGCGGTCCCCCGGTCCGGCCTGCGCCACCCCGCGTGGCTGATGGCCGGGGTCGCCTTCGTCGCGATCATCGGTGCGGCCGGTTTCCGGTCGGTGCCCTCCGTCCTCCTCGAGCCGCTGCACCACGAGTTCGGGTGGTCCCACGGCCTGATCGGCACGGCGGTCTCGGTCAACCTGGTGCTGTTCGGCCTGTTCTCCCCCTTCGCCGCCGCCCTGATGGACCGGTTCGGCATCCGCAGGGTCCTGGCCAGCGCCCTCCTGCTGATCAGCGCGGGCAGCCTGGCCACCATCTGGATGACCGAGCCGTGGCACCTGGTGCTGCTCTGGGGCGTCGTGGTGGGCATCGGCACCGGCTCCATGTCGATGGCCTTCATCGCCGTCCTGGTGTCCCGCTGGTTCGTCGCCCGCAAGGGCCTGGTCACCGGCATCCTCACCGCGGCCGGCGCGACGGGCCAGCTGATCTTCCTGCCGCTGGTCGCCCGCCTGGCCACCGACCACGGCTGGCGGCTGCCGAGCGTCGTGGTGGCCGCCTGCGCGCTGGCCGTCGTGCCGGTCGTGCTCGTCCTGGTGCGGGACCACCCGGAGGACGCGGGGGTGACCGCCTACGGCGCGACGCCGGAGGAGCCGGGCCTGCCCCGGACCGCACCGGTCGGCAGCTCCGCGGGCCGGGCGCTGCGGTCCCTGCGGGAGGCGGCCCGCACCCGGACCTTCTGGTTGCTCGCGGGTGGGTTCGCGGTCTGCGGGGCCTCCACCAACGGCCTGGTCGGCACCCACTTCGTGACGGCCGCCCACGACCACGGCATGCCGCCGACGACCGCGGCCGGGCTGCTGGCGCTGGTCGGGGTCTTCGACGTCGCCGGCACCATCGCCTCGGGGTGGCTCACCGACCGGGTCGACCCACGGCTGCTGCTGTTGGGCTACTACACCCTGCGCGGGTTGTCCCTGATGGTGCTCCCCAGCCTGCTCGCCCCCGGCGTGGAGCCGAGCCTGTGGGTCTTCATCATCTTCTACGGCCTCGACTGGGTCGCGACCGTGCCGCCGACGGTGACCCTGTGCCGCGACCGGTTCGGCGAGGCCGGCGCCGTCGTGTTCGGCTGGGTCTTCGCCGCCCACCAGCTCGGGGCCGCGGTGGCCGCCAGCGGCGCGGGGTGGATCCGGTCGTCGCTGGGCAGCTACGACCTCGCCTGGTTCGCCGCGGGGGCGCTGTGCCTCGGTGCGGCGGTGATGTCGATCGCGATCCGGCCGACCACGCCCCGCGTCAAGGTTCCTGTGTCCGCCTGACGGCGACCGATCAGGAGATCTCGAAGGTCACCGGCGTCGGCAGCGCCACCGTCCGGGAGACCGTGCACAGCCGGTCGCGGGACTTGGCGACCGCGTCCGGTAGCCGGTCCCGGGCCCGGTCACCGTCCTCCCCGTCGGGGAACCTGACGGTGAACTCGACCCGCACCGAGGCCAGGTGGCTCCCCTCCTCGTCGCGGACCTTCTCCCCCGCGGCGACGACGTCGAAGTCGGTGGGTTCGGCGAGCCGCGTGGTCAGCATGTCGACGTCGATGGCCGAGCAGCCGGCCGCGGCCGCCAGGAGGAGCTCGACCGGGGTGAAGTCGGCCGTCTCGCCCGAGCCGATGCGGATCGCGCCGCCCCGGACGTTGGTGGCCTCGTATGCCGAGGCACCGGTGCGGGTCAGGTCGACCGTGCGCAGGTTTTCGGTGTTCATCGGGCCAGCCTGCCAGGTGGACCGCTACCCTGCCCGGGTGACCCATCACACCGCCGCCGGTCCCGAGATCCCCTCCGGTCGCCTGGTCCTGGTCCGCCACGGCGAGACCGAGTGGTCGCGGACCGGGCAGCACACCGGGTTGACCGACCTGCCGTTGCTGCCGGAGGGAGAGGCGGACGCCTCCGCCCTGGTCGGACTGCTGGAGGGTTTCGACATCCGGCACGTGCGGTGCTCACCCCTGCAACGGGCCCGCCGCACAGCCGAGCTCGCCGGCCTGCGGGTGGACGAGGTGGACCCCGACCTGCTCGAGTGGGACTACGGCGGCTACGAGGGGTTGACCACCCGCGACCTGCGGGAGCGCCTGGGCTATCCGTGGACGGTCTTCGAGCACGGGGTCGTGCCGGGCGACACCTCGGGCGAGACCATCGAGGAGGTCGCGGCGCGCGCCAGCCGGGTCCTGGACCGGGTGCTCCCCCGGCTGTTCGAGGGGGACGTGGCGCTCGTCGGGCACGGCCAGGCGCTGCGCATCCTGACCGCCGTCTACCTGCGGCAGGCTCCCCGCTTCGGCGCCAACCTGACCTTCCAGGCCGGGGCGGTGGGCGTCCTGGCCCACCACCACGAGGACCCCGTCATCGACGGGTGGAACCTCACCGGCTGAGCAGGTGCGTGCGGACGGTCAGCCGGTGAGGACCGCGCCCGCGCCCGCCATGGCGGCGGACTCGCTCGCCGGGGCCGCCTCCGCCGTGGCCTCGGGCAACTCCCAGTCGTGGACCGGGATGTTCTGGTCCATGTTGTCGACGTACCCGGCAAACATCGCGGCGAGGGCGTCCGGGCGGGACATGCCGGAGGCCTCGAAACGCTCCGTGGCCGCCACCTGCCAGCTGGCCCCGTTGGTCTGGCGCCGGCAGCGCTGCTCGATAACGTCGAGGTAGTAAGCCCGCACCTCGCGGCGCAGCCCGAGCATCGACAGCCCCTCGTCGGCCAGCGGCAGCAGGTGCTCGGCGACCAATTCGGTCACCGCCACCTTGCCCAGGGTGGGCCAGCTGAGGACCGCCTCGATGCCGTGCATGGCGGCCTCGTCGAAGTTGTCCCGGGCGTCGCTGAACGGCATCTTGGTCCAGATCGGCCGGCCGCTGCTGGTCATTTTCTCGAGCAGCCCGTAGTAGAAGCAGGCGTTGGCGACCATGTCGACCACGGTCGGACCCGCGGGCAACACGCGGTTCTCCACGCGCAGGTGCGGCGTGCCCTGGGCGTTGTCGTAGATGGGCCGGTTCCAGCGGTAGACGGTGCCGTTGTGCAGCTTCAGCTCGCCCAGCGCCGGGGCGCCACCCTCCTTGAGCACGGCAACCGGGTCCTCGTCGGTCATCTCCGGCAGCAGCGCCGGGAAGCACCGGACGTTCTCCTCGAAGAGGTCGAAGATCGAGGTGATCCAATTGTCACCGAAGTAGGCCCGGGGGCGGACCCCCTGCGCCTTGAGCTCCACGGACCGGGTGTCGACCATCTGGCTGAACAGTGGCACCCGGGTCTCTGCCCAGAGCCGGCGGCCGAACAGGTACGGGGAGTTGGCGCCGACCGCGAGCTGGACCGCCGAGATCGCCGAGGCGGCGTTCCAGTAGGTCGGGAAGTCCTGCGGGGTGACCTGCTGGTGCAGCTGCACCGAGGTGCACCCGGCCAACGGCCCGATCGTCTCGAAGTAGCTGGACACCCGCTCCCCGGTGGGACCCTCGATGTCCAGCTCCAACCCCTCGCCGCGCTCGCGCAGGATGGCGTCGTTCAGGGCGAGGTAGCGCACCCCGAGGCTGAGCCAGTCGGAGTCGAACAGCTCGGGCTCCAGGGTGGGCACGATGCCGACGGCGGTCACCTGTGCGCCGTGCCGCCGGGCCGCGTCGCCGGCCATCTGGAGGGACTGCCGCAGGTAGCGCTCCAGCCGGTGCGCCTGGTCCCCGGCCATCGGCCGTGGGGGCACGTTCATCTCGATGTTGAACTTGGCGACCTCGGTCTGGAAGTCCGACCCGGAGATCGACTCCAGCACCCGGTCGTTGACCATCGCCGGCCGGAAGTTCTCATCGACCAGGTTCAGCTCGATCTCCAGCCCCATCTGCGGGCGGGTGAAGTCCCAGCTGCGCTCGGCCAGCATCCGTTCGAACACGTCGAGGTCCTGGTGGACCTTCTCCCGATAGCTCAGTCGCTCTTCCCGCGAGAATGCTGCCGAACTGACCTCTTGTCCCATGATCGACTCCTGTCCGGTGGTGCCTGGACCGAGCCAACCACACCGGGACCCGGTGAGCCAACGGCACGCCGGGTCCCGGTGCGGTTCGACGGGACGTCAGGAGCGGACGGTCAGTCCTCGAAGGCCCCCGGCGGAGGGCACGAGCAGATCAGGTTGCGGTCGCCGTAGGCACCGTCGATCCGGCGCACCGGCGGCCAGTACTTGCGCTGCGGGTCCACTCCTTCTGGGTAGACCGCGTGCGCCCGGGAGTAGGGGTAGGTCCACTCCTCGGTCAGGCTGCGGGCCGTGTGCGGGGCGTGCCGCAGGGCGCTGTTCTCGACGTCGCCGGCTGCCTCGTCGATCTCCTTGCGGATCGCGATCATCGCGTCGCAGAACCGGTCCAGCTCGCCCAGGTCCTCACTCTCCGTGGGCTCGACCATCAGGGTGCCGGCCACCGGGAAGGACATCGTGGGCGCGTGGAACCCGAAGTCGATCAGCCGCTTGGCCACGTCGTCGACCGTGACGCCGGTCGTCTTGGTGAGCTCCCGCAGGTCCAGGATGCACTCGTGCGCCACCAGGCCGTTCTCGCCCGCGTACAGGATCGGGTAGTGCTCGGCCAGACGGGCGGCGATGTAGTTGGCGGACAGGATCGCGACCTGGGTGGAGCGGGTCAACCCCGCCCCGCCCATCAGGCGGATGTAGGCCCAGGAGATCTGCAGGATGTCGGCCGAGCCGTAGGGTGCCGCGGAGATCGGTCCGACACCGGTCTCCGGTCCGGCCAGCGGGTCCAGCGGGTGGTTGGGCAGGTGCGGTGCCAGGTGGGAGCGCACCGCCACCGGGCCGACCCCGGGGCCTCCCCCGCCGTGCGGGATGCAGAACGTCTTGTGCAGGTTGAGGTGGGAGACGTCGCCACCGAACTGGCCCGGCTTGGCCAGCCCCATCATGGCGTTCAGGTTCGCCCCGTCCACGTAGACCTGACCCCCGGCCTCGTGCACCAGGTCGCACAGCTCGGTGATCGTCTCCTCGAAGACCCCGTGGGTGGAGGGGTAGGTGACCATGATCGCGGCCAGGTGGTCGCGGTGCTGCTCCACCTTGGCGCGCAGGTCCTCCAGGTCGATGTCCCCGCCCTCGGCGGTCTTGACCACGACCACCTTGAGCCCGGCCATCACCGCGCTGGCGGCGTTGGTGCCGTGCGCGCTGGCGGGGATCAGGCAGATGGTGCGCTGGTCGTCGCCGTTGGCCAGGTGGTAGGAGCGGATCGCGAGCAGTCCGGCGAACTCACCCTGCGCGCCGGAGTTCGGCTGCAGGCTGACCTGGTCGTAGCCGGTGACCTCGCAGAGCCAGTCGGCCAGCTGGGCGATCAGCGCCCGGGATCCCTCCGTCTGGTCGTGCGGGGCGAACGGGTGCAGCTGGGCGAACTCGGGCCAAGTGATCGACTCCATCTCGGTCGTGGCGTTGAGCTTCATCGTGCACGAACCCAGCGGGATCATGCCCCGGTCCAGGGCGAAGTCCCGCTCGGACAGGGTGCGCAGGTAGCGCAGCATCGCCGTCTCGGAGTGGTGGCTGTGGAACACCGGGTGCGTGAGGACCTCGTCCTGGCGCAGGAACTGCTCGTCCCACGCGGGGGTCTGCACCGAGCTGGCCTCCGCGGACGGGGCGTCCGCGCCGAAGGCGTCCAGCACGGTGTGCAGCGTGCCGAGGGTGACCAGCTCGTCGGTGCTCAGGAGGACGTGGTCCTCGTCGGCCTGCCACAGGTTGACCCCGCGCTGCACCGCCGCGGCGACCACCTCGGCCGCCTTCCCGGGCACCCGCACGGTGAGCGTGTCGAAGTACTGCTCGGTCACCACCTCGATGCCGGCGGCCTCCAGCGCCTTCGCCAGGTAGACGGCCTTGGAGTGCGTGGCCAGCGCGATCCGGCGCAGCCCCTCTGGGCCGTGGTAGACGGCATACATGCTGGCGATCACGGCCAGCAGCACCTGCGCGGTGCAGATGTTGGAGGTGGCCTTCTCGCGGCGGATGTGCTGCTCGCGGGTCTGCAGCGCCAGCCGGTATGCGGGGCGCCCCTCGGTGTCCTTGCTGACCCCGACCAGTCGGCCGGGCAGGGTGCGCTCCAGTCCGCTGCGCACGCTCATGTAGCCCGCGTGCGGACCTCCGAAGCCCATCGGCACGCCGAGGCGCTGGCTGGTGCCGACCGCGACGTCGGCGCCCCAGCTGCCCGGGGAGGCGAGCAGGTTGAGGGCCAGCAGGTCCGCGGCGGCGGCCACCAGTCCCCCGCCCTCGTGCACTGCGTTGGTCAGCGCCGTCCAGTCGCGGATCTCACCGTCCGCGCCGGGGTACTGCACCACGGCGCCGAACACGGCCTTGCCACCCGAGGCCTCGGCGAGGGAGTCGGCGTCGGTGACCCCGGTGAGGTCGGTGGTCACGACGGTGAGTCCCAGCGGGCGGGCCCGGGTGTTCAGGACGGCCAGGCTCTGCGGGAGCAGGTGCTCGTCGGCGAGCAGGACCGCGTCGGCGGCGACCTTGCTGGAGCGCCGCATGACGGTCATCGCCTCCGCGACGGCGGTGGCCTCGTCGAGCAGCGAGGCGCCGGCCGTGGGGAGGCCGGTGAGGTCGGAGACGACGGTCTGGAAGTTGATCAGGGCCTCCAGCCGGCCCTGGGAGATCTCCGGCTGGTAGGGGGTGTATGCGGTGTACCAGGCGGGGTTCTCCAGCACCTTGCGCAGGATGACCCCGGGGGTGTGGGTGCCGTAGTAGCCCAGCCCGATCATCGAGGCGTGCACGGTGTTGCGGTCCGCGTAGGCCTGGAGCTCGTCGAGCACGGCCTGCTCGGACGGCGCGGGGAGCAGGTCGAGCGGCCGGTCCGTGCGGATGGCGGTCGGGACCGCGGCATCCATCAGCGCGTCCAGCGACTCGTGCCCCAGCAGGGCGAGCATGCTGGCGATGTCGTCCTCGCGGGGACCGATGTGTCGGGCGACGAACTCGGCGAGGGCTCCGGCCGGCAGCGGGCCGGCGTCGTCGGTGACTACGTCGGAACTCGCCGCGGTGTCCAGCTGGTGGGGGTTCATGAGGCTCCTTCAAGGGCGTGCAGGCTGCCTCCCCATCTGTCCGGATGTCGCGGGGTCCGCGACAGAGCCGTTCCAGATTTGCCTCCTCCGCGCGGTCCTGGCGCCTGAGAGCTTCTTGGGGAGTTTGCCCCTTCGGCGCCCCACCCGGCAAACGGTGAGGACTCTCCCGCGCGGCGTCGCTGGCAGGCACAACATATCAGCCTGCGCAGGGGGTGGTACGGCTCGCACGGCACGGTGCGATCGCACCGTGGCGCTCGGGTGGTCCGGTCAGCTGGAGCGGCGGGCCCGACGCCGCTGGGAGAGCTCGTCGCCGGGGTGGTTGGCCAGTGCGTCGGCGCGCTCGGAGGGCAACGTGGACAGCTGTCCCTCCACCTCGCGCCAGACGCTGCCGACGGCGATGCCGAAGACTCCCTGACCCCCGCGGACCAAGTCGATGACCTCGTCGTCGCTGGTGCACTCGTAGACGCTGGCGCCGTCGCTCATCAGCGTGATGTGGGCCAGGTCCTGGACGCCGCGCTCGCGCAGCTGGTTCACCGCGACCCGGATCTGCTGGAGGGACACCCCGGTGTCCAGGAGCCGCTTGATGATCTTGAGCACCAGGATGTCGCGGAAGCTGTAGAGGCGTTGGGTGCCCGAGCCGGACGGGTTGCGCACGGACGGCTCCACCAGGCCGGTGCGGGCCCAGTAGTCGAGCTGGCGGTAGGTCACGCCGGCCGCGCCGCAGGCGGTCGGGCCGCGGTAGCCGATGCCTTCCTCCAGGGCCGGGACATCGTCGGTGAAGAGCAGTCCCTGGGCAGGGGCCGAGCCCTCATTGCCCTTACCACCGCGCACTTCGGCTCCCGTGCCCACAGCATCCTCCTGGATCGATGGAGCGGGCTTCGTGTCGGGCACCTGAGGGCACCGACCCCGCACAGATCACAACGTCAGTATTTATAGACGGTATGCCCAGGTCAGGGCCACGTCAACGACCGACGCACCTTCCCGGGGCGCCGCCGGTGTGTCGCGGGTCTCATTCCCGGCCGGGGTCACCGCCGGTGCCGTCCCCCTGGTCCGACTCCTCCGGTGCGTCGGCGGAGGGGTCCGCGGGACCGCCCTCGGCGTCCTCCTCAAAGTCCTCGGCGGACACGTTGTCGAGGAACTCCCGGAAGCGTTCGACCTCGTCCTCGTCCTCGTCCTCCATCGCGAGGGTGACGCCGGCGGCGTCGAGGACCGAGTCGGTGGCCACGATCGGTGTCGCGGAGCGCAGGGCCAGGGCGATGGCGTCGGAGGGGCGGGAGGAGATCTCGGTCTTCCCGCCGTCCAGCACCAGCACGGCATAGAAGATGTTGTCCTCCATGGAGGTGATCTGCACCTGGTCCAGGGAGTGCCCGAGGGTCTGCAGCACGGTGACCATGAGGTCGTGTGTCAGCGGGCGCGGCGGGGTCACGCCCTGTTGGGCATAGGCGATCGCCGTGGCCTCCGGTGCCGCGATCCAGATCGGCAGGTAGCGCTGGCCGTCCCGCTCGCGCAGCAACACGATGGGATTGTTGGAGGGCATCTCCACCCGGACTCCGAGCACATCGAGTTCCTTCACCCGAACCACGCTACTCGGTGTTGCTGGGTCGTGGGGCCCGACCGGTCAGCGGCGGCGTTCCAGCCCGGCCCGCACCAGGGCGACGTGCAGCGCGATCGTGTGGGCGAGCAGCTCGGCCTGCACCTCGTCGGGGTCTCCCCCCTCGGCGCCACGGGCCCGGCGGCGCCGGACCGGCTCCAGGATCTGCTCGGTCAGGCCGATCTCCCGGTCCGCCGCGACCCGGAAGAGCCGCAGGTGGCGGGCCTCCAGGCCGAAGGAGGCCAGGGCGGCGCACTGTCGCGCGATGTCCACGTCGTCCGCGCCGTGACGACCGGCGGCGTCGACGGCGAACAGTCCGTAGGCCTTGAGCGTGGCATAGCTGGCGGCGTCCAGCCCGCTCTGCTCGCGCAGCTCGGCGGCGCTGAGCCGGACCGACCGGCGCCGGCGCAGTTCCTCGGCGGTGGGCAGCGCCGCGGCGGGCGGGGCACCCCGCGAGGAGTCCGGCGGCACCGCGGTGGGCTTGTCCGGCTCGAGCCCCCGGTCCATCCGGTCCAGCGCGTCCTTGATCACCTTCAGCGGCCAGAACCGGTCGCGCTGCGCGCTGAGCACGTAGCGCAACCGCTCGAGGTCGTCCTCGGTGAACCTGCGCAGGCCGGACTCCCGGCGCTCCGGGCAGACCAGTCCCTCGGACTCCAGATAGCGGATCTTTGACAGCGTCAGGTCCGGGAACTCCGGCTGGAGGCGCTTGAGGACGCGCCCGATCGTCATCCCCTGGTGGGCGTGCTGCCCTCCCCCGGCCAGTGTCACTGGCGACCGAGGTAGTAGACGAGCCGGAACTTGCCGATCTGCACCTCGTCGCCGGCCTCCAGGGTCGCCTGGTCGATCCGCTCCCGGTTCACGTAGGTGCCGTTCAGTGAACCGACGTCGCGGACCTGGTAGCCCTCGCCCTCCCTGGCGAAGACCGCGTGCCGCCGGGAGACCGTGACGTCGTCGAGGAAGATGTCGCTGTCCGGGTGACGTCCCGAGCTCACCTCCTCGGCGTCCAGCAGGAACCGGGCACCGGTGTTCGGCCCGCGCAGCACGATCAGGAGCGCCGTCCCCGGGCGCAGCGCCTCGACCGTGCGCTGGTCCTCGGTGGACAGCCGCGGCGGCTCGTCCTCGAAGGAGTGCTCCAGGGCAGGCACGTCCGTCCCGAGGGGGATCCGCGCGGTCGTCGGGTCCATACCCGGGTCGTGGTGCTCCCGCTCGCGATCGGTCACAACGCCCTACTTCCTGCCGGTTCGGGCCAGCTGGCCCATGCTGTCTGGTGGTCAAACTCTAGTCGAGTCAGTCGACGTGACCGCGGTATCCCTCCACATCCAGCAACCCGTCCACGGATCCACCGTCGGAGAGGCGCATCTCGAACATCCAGCCCTCGGCATACGGGTCGCTGTTGATCAGTTCCGGCGTCTCGTCCAGCGCACCGTTGACGGCCGTGACCTCACCGTCGAGGGGGGCGTAGATGTCGCTCACCGACTTCGTCGACTCGATCTCGCCGCAGGCGTCCCCGCTGGTGATGGTGTCGCCCACGGCGGGCAGGCTCACGTAGACGACGTCGCCGAGGGCGTCCTGGGCGTAGGACGTTATCCCGATCCGCAGCACGCCGTCACCCAACTCCTTGACCCACTCGTGGTCGGTGGTGTAGCGCAGGTCCTCGGGATACTCCAGGTCGCTCATTGGTCTCCTCATTCTGCCGTGACGGTTGCCGGGGTGGTCCCGGCCGGTGCTGTGCCGAGATGCCCCGTCAGGGTTCCTCGGATGGTATGGGCTGAGCGTAACGAGGCTCGTCAGGCTCGTGCAATGCATCGATGGTCAGCGTGGCGCTGTCGAGCACGGTGACGTCCCCACCGACCCGCCGGACACTGTCGTTGAACCCGCCGGGAATGTTCATCGCGCCGGCCAGGGTGTGCGAGTCGCCGATCGCGGTGACCAGGTAGGGCGAGGTCAGCGGGACCCCCTCGACGGTGAGCTGGCCGTCCGGGGTGATCCCGACCCAGCTGGAGGCGACGACGCGCACCTCACCGACCTGGATCGCCTCGGCGCCGGCGTCGCGCAGCTCCTGGACGAGGTCGACCATCATCGTCGCGGTGACCGTGCGGTCCGGGTCCTCGACCAGGATCGTCACGCCCGGCCCCTGGACGGGGACGGTGCCGGCCAGCACCTGGTAGCTCTGCAGGCGGGCCTGGGCGGCCTCCCGGGCCGCGTCGTCCCCCGAGCCGTTGGCCAGCTGGTCCCGGTCCTGCTCGAGCTGGACGATCTCGTCCTCCAGGGAGTCGGCCCGGGTGGTCACGTCGTCGAGGAGGGCGATCAGGTCCGCCTCGCGCAGCTGCGAGAGGTCCGCCTCCTGGGTGGTCCGGACCTGGGCGACGAGGGCCAGCCCGAGGAGCAGGGTCAGCACGCCCACGAGGACGTTGCCGCGGGACAGCCTCAGCGACCGGTTCCAGGTGCGTCCCCCGGGCCGCTCGGGGGATGTGTCGTCGGTGGGCCTGGCCATCAGGCACCCAACAGGTGTCGCCGGATGGCGGCGACGTTGGAGAAGATCCGCAGGCCGAGCACCACGACCACGCCGGTCGTCAGCTGCGACCCGACGCCGAGCTGGTTGCCCAGGAAGACGATGAGCGCGGCAACGACCACGTTGCTCAGGAAGCTGACCACGAAGATCCGGTCGTTGAAAATGCCCTCCAGCGCGGCGCGCACGCCGCCGAAGACGGCGTCCAGGGCGGCGATGACCGCGATCGGCAGGTAGGGCTCCAGCCAGGTCGGGACGCTGGGCTCCCAGATCAGTCCGGCCACGATGCCGACGACCAGTCCGAGCACGGGGATCATGGGGTGTCCTCCTTGGTGGGCACGACGGCCAGCCGCGTGGTGAGGCGGGTCGCCGCCGCGACGGTGACCTCGTCGGCGGTGGTGACCTCGACAGTCAGTTGGTACTCGTCGCGCAGCTCCGCGGCGTAGCGCCCGGTGGCGCCCTCGGTCATCTCCCGCTCCAGGGCCTCGGGGTCGCCGATGGCCGAGATGACGTAGGGACGGGTCATCCCGCGGAAGTCGATCACGATCGCCTCGCCGGCGAACCGGATGGCGGACGTGGACGTCAACCGTTGGTCGTTGATCGAGATCGCCTCGGCGCCCTGGGCCCAGAGCCCGTTCACGATCACCTGGAGGTCGCGGGCCATCACCCGCTCCTCGGCGTTGCCGTTGACCAGCGGGTCGCGGGAACTGGCGTCATCCATCGTGATCACGATCCCGGGGCCGACCAGGGCGCTCGCGCCGGCCTGCCGCTCGGCTGTCCGCAGCGACTCGGCCAGCTGGCTCCCGGCGGAGTCGTCCTCCAGGGCGCCCTCCTCCAGGCCCGCGACCTCGGCCCGCAGCGCCTCGATCCGGGCGACGCGCCGGTCGCCGAGGTCCTGTTGCGCCTCGACCCTGCTGACCAGCTCCAGGCGGGCGTCCGCGGCCGCGGGATCCGGCTCGCGGAGCGTCTGGGCGGCCACCGTCATCAGGAACCCCAGTAGCACGGAGGAGACGATCAGGATCAGGCTGCGGGGGCCGGTCGACGCGGGCAGCCCGCGCTCGCGACGGGCCTGGGCCGCCGAGGCGTAGCCGGGGTCCAGGGGCCGGTCGCGCACCTCGGCCAGCAGGGCCATCGAGGCCGCCGGGTCGGGGTTCGGTCGGCCCATGCCGAAGCCGAGCCGGGGACGCTTCATGGTGCCTGCACCGCCCCCCACTGCCGCCGTCGTTGCGCCACCATATCCGCCACCTGCACGGCATACATCACGGCGCCGATCCAGTAGAGGACGGTGCCCCACCAGACGAAGGCCCACCCCACCGGTTGGGCGACCGCGGTGAGCCAGGAGTCGCCATAGCCGAGCAGCACCAGCGGAAAGGCATAGACCAGGTTGAACGTCGCGGCCTTGCCGACGAAGTGCACCGGCGGCGCGGGGAGCCGGTAGTAGCGGGCGACCGGGTACATCGCGGCGATGAAAGCGTCCCGCAGCACCAGCACGGCCACCAGCCACCAGGGGATGATCTCCCGCCACCCGAGCCCGAACAGGGTGGAGACGATGTAGAGGCGGTCGGCGATGGGGTCGAGGTACTGGCCGACCCGGGAGATCAGGCCGAACCTGCGCGCGATCTTGCCGTCCAGGTAGTCGGTGATCCCGGAGAGCATGAGCACGATCAGCGCCCACCCGTCCTGGTGCGCCAGGATGAGCCACAGGAAGACCGGCACCCCCGCCACCCGGAGCACGGACAGCACGTTGGGCACGGTCAGCCACTCGTCCCGCACCGGGACCACCTGGGGGACCCGGCGCGGTTCGTCCCTGGCGCCGCTCCCCTGGTCCGTGCTCACGTGCCCAGCCTAAGACGCCGAGGGTGCCCGGGATGACCAGCCACACCCGGCGGGCGTGAGCGCCTTCCTGCCCGGCGCGCGCCTTCCTGCCCCGGAGGCGGCAAATGTCGCGATATTTGCCGCCTCTGGGGACGTATGCCGCGCGCCAGGACCTTTGCCGCTAAGGGGACGTATGCCGCACGTCACCTCCCCCGGACCGGTAGGGTGGGCGCTGGTGTGCCGGGAAGTCTGGTCGGCCGCCTGCCGGAGCGCCCGGCGGGTGTACTCGATGACGAGGTGCCCGCATGACCGGATCCGACGGCACGGCCACACACCCCGACCTCCGCTCCCGGCTGGTGCGGCTGGTCGCCCAGGAGACGACGGCGGGGGCCCTCCTCTTCACCGCAGCCGTGCTCGCCCTGGTCTGGGCCAACTCCCCCTGGCGCGACGCCTACCAGTCGCTGTCCTCGACCGTCGTCGGGCCCTCCGCGCTCCACCTCGACCTGTCGCTGGCCACCTGGGCGGCCGACGGCGTGCTCGCCCTGTTCTTCTTCGTCGTCGGGCTGGAGCTCAAGCAGGAGTTCGTCTCCGGCAGCCTGAGCAACCTCACCGAGGCGGCGGTGCCGGTGCTGGCCGCGGTCGGGGGCATGGCGGTGCCCGCCGTGCTGTATGTCGTGCTGGTCACCGCGCAGGGTGACTCGGCGGCGCTGGGCGGCTGGGCGATCCCGACGGCCACCGACATCGCGTTCGCCGTCGCCGTGCTCGCGGTCTTCGGCCGCGGGCTGCCGGTCGGGCTGCGCACCTTCCTGTTGACCCTGGCGGTCGTCGACGACCTGCTGGCCATCGTGGTCATCGCGGTCTTCTACACAGCCTCGATCAACCTGGTGGCGCTCGCCGGGGCGATCGCGGTCGTGGTGGTCTTCGGGGTCGCCGCCCGGTCCGCACGGGTGCGGTGGTGGGTGCTGTTGCCGTTGGCGCTCGTCGCCTGGGTGCTGATGCACGAGTCCGGAGTGCACGCCACGATCGCCGGTGTCCTGCTCGGCTTCGCGGTGGCTGCCCGGCCGATCGGCGACGAGCACCATCCCCGGACCCACCAGTTCGTCGAGAAGCTGCAGCCGCTGTCGTTCGGGATCGCGCTGCCGGTCTTCGCGTTCTTCTCGGCCGGTGTCACCCTCGTCGACGGGGACGGTGTCGGTGCGGTCCTCGGCCAGCCCGTGGTCCCGGCCATCGTGGTCGGCCTGCTCGCCGGCAAGGTGATCGGGGTGCTCGGCACCACGATGCTGGTCACCCGTCTGACCCCGATGCGGTTGCCCGGCGCCATCGCGGTGCGGGACCTGCTCCCCGTCGGCCTGCTCTGCGGCATCGGCTTCACGGTCTCGCTGCTGATCGCCGAGCTGTCCTTCCCGGACAGCGCGGAGCACCTGGCGGGCGCCAAGATCGGGGTCCTGCTGGCCTCCCTGCTCGCCGGTACCCTCGGTGCGGTGGCGCTGACCTGGGACTCCCGCCGGGCCCGGGCGGGCGACGGGGACTCCGACGGCGGCACCGGTGCCCACGGCCCGCTCGTCGGGGAGGCGGGTCAGGATGGCTGACGGGCCCGGGCCGTCCGCGCGCTCCAGCGGCCGTCGCGGTGCTCCACCTCGATGGGGTGGTCGAAGGCGGCGCTGACGTGTGGCCCGGTGATGACGTCCGTGACCGGCCCGGCCGCGGTGATCCGACCCTCGGCGAGCAACAGCGCATGGGTCGTCGACTCCGGCAGCTCCTCCAGGTGGTGCGTCACCAGGAGCGAGGTGAGGTCCGGGTGGGTCCGGGACAGCAGGTCGATGGTCTCCAGCAGCTGCTCCCGCGCGGCCACGTCGAGCCCGGTGGAGGGTTCGTCCAGTAGCAGCAGCTCGGGGTCGCCGGCCAGGGCACGTGCGATCAGGGTGCGCCCCCGCTCCCCCTGGGACAGGGTCGGCCACCGGTCCCCGGCGATCGTGGCCAGACCGAGGAGACCGGCCAGTTCCGCGGCCCGGGCCAGTTCGGCAGGGCCGGGCTCCCACCGCATCGGCAGCTCGATGGTGCCCGTGATGCCGGTGATGATGATCTCGGTGACCGTGAGCGGGGACCGCAGGGTGTGTCGGGGGTTGACGTGTCCGATGTGGCGGCGGAGGGCCTGCAGCTCGACGCGGCCGAGCTGGTGCCCGAGGATCTGCACCGTCCCGGTCGTCGGGTGCGTCACCGCGCCGCACAGGGCCAGGATGGTGCTCTTGCCGGCCCCGTTGGGCCCCAGCATGACCCAGTGATCCCCGCGCTGGACCCGGAACGAGATGCCCTGCAGGATCTCCTTGTCCTGGCGGCGGAAGGTGACCTCCGCCAGGTCGAGGACCACCGGGGAGGACACGTCGAGCACCACGAACCTACCTTCGCAGAGGCACCTCCCCGGCGGTCACCCGGCCCGTCGGTAGTGCAGCAGCACCGCGCCGTTGGTCAGCGGGTCCGCCGAGACCAGGTCGAGGTGCCGGGTGCTGGGCAGCCCGTCCTGGTACAGCGTGGGGCCGTGCCCGGCGAGCACCGGGTGGACGAGGAAGCGGTACTCATCGATCAGGCCCAGCCGGTCCAGGGCGGTGGCGAGTCGGCCGCTGCCGAGGAGCACGCCACCGGGCATGCGGTCCTTGAGTTCCTGCACCGCCGGACCCAGGTCCCCGGTGAGGTGGTGGCTGTTGCTCCAGGGGAACTCCTGCCGGGTGGAGGAGACGACATACTTCGGCTTGGCCTCCAGCGAGCGCGCCCAGTCGCGCAGGGCCGGGCTCGCCTCGACGTCGCCGCGGGCGACCGCCGGCCAGTAGCCCTCCATCAGCTCGTAGGTGGTGCGCCCCCAGAGCATGGCGTCGTGCTCGTGCATCAGGTCTGTGAAGAGGGCGTGCGTCTCGTCGTCGGCGATCCCCTCGGCGTGGTCGACGCACCCGTCGAGGGTGATGTTGTAGCTGAACGTGAGCACACCCATGCGAGGAACCCTTCGGTCGCGGCACCGGAATGCCGGAGCCGTCGCAAAACGATGAAGCCTTGGCGGAGATGGTTCTCCACCAAGGCTTTTCGTCGGGATGACAGGATTTGAACCTGCGACCCCCTGACCCCCAGTCAGGTGCGCTACCAAGCTGCGCCACATCCCGTTGTTCAGTTGTCGGCCTCCGGCCGCGGGCTCACGGATCCCCGGAGCAAGACACCTGTGAGAGCGTTGCACGTCCGGGAGGACTCGCGAGCGACCTGAACCTTATCGCACCGGATCGGGTGACTCCGAATCGGCGCCCCGCCACCGTGCCAAGCACGTCGACCTCGGCCGCAGATCTCAGCGGCGCCGCTTCTCCCGCACCCGGACGGAGATCTCGATGGGCGTCCCGGTGAAGTCGAACTGCTCGCGCAGCCGGCGCTCGATGAAGCGCCGGTAGCCATGCTCGATGAACCCGCTGGCGAACACCACGAAACGCGGCGGACGGGTGTCGGCCTGGGTGGCGAACAGGATGCGCGGCTGCTTGCCGCCACGTACCGGGTGCGGATTGGCCGCGACGACCTCGCCGAGGAAGGCGTTGAGCTTGGCGGTCGGGATGCGCTGCTCCCAGGACTCCAGGGAGGTCTCCAGCGCGGGCACGAGCTTCTGCAGGTGGCGCCCGGTGAGTGCGGAGATGTTGACCCGGGGCGCCCAGGTGATCTGCACCAGGTCGCGCTCGATCTCGCGCTCCAGGAAGTACTGGCGCTCCTCGTCGACCTCGTCCCACTTGTTGTAGGCCAGCACCAGCGCGCGACCGGCGTCGATCACCTGCTGGATGACCCGGATGTCCTGCTCGGCGATGGAGGCGGAGGCGTCGACCAGGACCACGGCCACCTCGGCCTTCTCCAGGGCGGTCTGCGTGCGCAGCGAGGCGTAGAAGTCCGCGCCGCGGGTGTGGTGGACCCGGCGCCGGATGCCCGCGGTGTCGACGAAGCGCCACACCTTGTCGCCGAGCTGGATCATCTCGTCCACCGGGTCGCGGGTGGTGCCGGCCACGTCGTCGACGACGACCCGCTCCTCCCCCGCGAGCTTGTTCAACAGGCTCGACTTGCCCACATTGGGGCGCCCGAGCAGGGCCACCCGCCGCGGACCGCCCCGGGCGTAGGCGCTGCCGACCGCCGACTCCTCGGGCAGCACGTCCAGCACGGCATCGAGCACGTCGCCGCTGCCGCGACCGTGCAGCGCGGACACCGGCCACGGCTGCCCCAACCCCAGGGACCACAGGGCGGCGGCATCGGCCTCCCCCTTCTGGTCGTCGACCTTGTTGGCCACCAGGACGACCGGCTTGCCGGACCGGCGGAGCAACCGCACGACCGCCTCGTCGGTGTCGGTGGCCCCGACGGTCGCGTCGACCACGAAGAGGACGGCGTCGGCCAGTTCGACGGCGACTTCGGCCTGCTCGGCGACCCGGAGGTGGATGCCGCTGGCGTCCACCTCCCACCCGCCGGTGTCGACGAGGGTGAACTCGCGCCCGGACCACTCGGCGTCGTAGGCGACCCGGTCGCGGGTGACGCCCGGCACGTCCTCGACGACCGCCTCGCGGCGGCCCAGGATCCGGTTGACCAGGGTGGACTTACCGACGTTCGGGCGGCCGACGACGGCGACCACGGGCCGGGTGGCGGGTGCCGACTCGGCCCGTTCGGCCAGGTCGCCGCCCTCGACGAGGGCCAGGTCCTCCTCGGAGAGCTCGAAGTCCGCCAACCCGGCGCGCAGGGCGGTCTCGACGGCGCCCTCGTCCCCGGTGGGGGCGGTGGGGTCGTTCGGGTGGTTCACGGGGGGTCTCCTACGTGGGGTCGCCGGCGGACGCCGGTGGGAGGCTGGTGCGGGCCCGCACCTGTCGCTTGATCCGGCCCAGCATGCCGACCATGCCCCGCATCCGCAGGGGGGACACGGCCTCGGCGAGGCCGAACCGGTAGGGGGCGTCGTCCGGGACACCGAGCACGTCCTGGGCGGGCAGACCGTCCAAGCTCTCGCGCAGGATCCCGGCGAAGCCCTTGGTGGTGGGTGCCTCGGCCGGTGCGTCGAAGAACAGGTGCACCGTGCGGGGGTCCTGGTCCTCCACCTCGACGGCGAGGAAGACCGGGGACTGGCACTCGTCCACGCGTTCCATCTGGTCCAGCTTCCCGGCATACCGCTCGGGCAGGTCCGGGAGTTCCTGGCTCAGCTCCAGGAGCAGTTGCAGCCGCTCCTGCTGGGTGACCGCGTGGAAGTCCTGTGCCAACTCGGCCATCGGCTCGGGGAGGTCGTCCAGGGCACCGGCGGTCCCGGCATACGGGCTGGTCATCAACGCTCCACCGGGACCCGGACGGAGTTGCCCCACTCGGTCCAGGAGCCGTCGTAGTTGCGGACCGCGTCGAAGCCGAGCAGGTGGGAGAGCACGAACCAGGTGTGGCTCGACCGCTCCCCGATGCGGCAGTAGGCGACGGTCGGCTCGGCCGGGTCCAGCCCCTGCTCCTGCAGGTAGATGGCCTCGAGCTCGGCGCGCGACTTGAAGGTGCCGTCCTCGTTCGCGGCGCGGGCCCAGGGCACCGACTTCGCGCCCGGGATGTGGCCCCCGCGCATCGCGCCCTCCTGCGGGTAGTCGGGCATGTGCAGCAGGTCACCGGAGAACTCGCCCGGCGAGCGGACGTCCACCATCGGCCCGCCGAGGTGCTCCAGCACGTCCTCCTTGAAGGCCCGGACGGTCCGGTCGTCACGCTCGACGACCGGGTAGTCCACGGGGGTCACCTCCGGCACGTCGGTGGTCAGCTCGCGGCCCTCGGCGACCCACTTGGCGCGGCCCCCGTCGACCAGCCGCACGTCCTCGTGCCCGAAGAGCGTGATCACCCACAGTGCGTAGGCGGCCCACCAGTTGTTCTTGTCGCCGTAGATGACGATCGTGGTGTCCCGGCCGATGCCGCGCTCCCCCATCACCTGGGCGAACCGCTCGCCGTCCACGTAGTCGCGGGTCAGCGGGTCGTTGAGGTCGTTGTGCCAGTCCAGCTTGAGCGCGCCGGGGACGTGACCGGTGTCGTAGAGCAGGACGTCCTCGTCAGACTCGAGCACGACCAGTCCCGGATCGCCGAGGTGCTCGGCGAGCCACTGGGTCGACACGAGCCGCTCGGGGTGGGCGTACTCGGCGAACTCGGTCTGCGGGTCGGTCTGGGTCGTCATCGGTCTCCTCCATCGGGGGTCTGCTGGTCCTGCGGCGCCGCGCTGCGGGCAACGTCCAGGACCGCGGCTACTGATTGTGCGAACGTCAGGGACGAGGTGTCGATTCCGACCACCCCGTCGGCGGGCTCGAAGAAGGCCGAGACGGTCGCGTCGTCCTGGTCCCGGCGCACCACCAGGTCGTGCGTGGCGGCCAGCGCCTGGGCATCCGCCGTGTCGTAGAGCTCCTTGGCGCGCCGGGCCAGCCGGGCCTCCTCGGAGGCGGTGAGCAGCACCCGGACCTCGGCGTCGGGGGCGATCACCGTGGTGATGTCGCGTCCCTCCACGACGATCCCCGGGCCGGTCTCCCGGGCCTGCCGGATGAGGTCGCGCTGCAGTTCCCGGAGGACGGCGCGGACCCCGAGGTTGGTGGCCACCCGGGACACCACGGCGGAGACCTCCTGGGTGCGGATGTCCGGTCCGACGTCGGCACCGGCCAGGTGCACCGCGGGCGCCGCCGGGTCCGTGCCCATCTCGAGCGGGAAGGTCCGGGACGCCTGTTCGACGGCGTCCTGGTCGGCCAGGTCGATCCCCTCGCGCACGCACCACAGGGCCAGGGCGCGGAACATGGCGCCGGTGTCCAGGTAGGTCAGCCCCAGCTCCCGGGCGACCGCCTTGGACACGCTGGACTTGCCCGAGCCGCTGGGCCCGTCGATCGCGATGGTGACGGGCGGTTCCAGCGGCTGGCTCATGGGGCACAAGACTAGGTGACCGGGGCGGGTGTCTCCGAACCCGTGAGCCGGTCAGAGTCCGGCGGCCCGGTAGAGCGCGCCGACCTCCTCCCGGCTCAGTGCCCGGGTCTTGCCGGGGCGCAGCTCCGCCAGACGCACCGGACCCACCTGCACCCTGGCCAGCGCCAGCACCGGGTGGCCGACCTCGGCCAGCAACCGACGGACGACGTGCTTGCGCCCCTCGTGCAGGATCAGCTCGACGATGGCCTTGCCCGGCTGGGAGTCGACCAGCTTGAACGAGTCGACGGTCACCGGGCCGTCCTCCAGCTCGACCCCGGCGCGCAGCCGCTTGCCGACGTCGCGCGCCACCGGGCCGGGCACCTTGGCGATATACGTCTTGGGGACGCCGTATGAGGGGTGCTGCAGCCGGTGCGCCAGCTCGCCGTCGTTGGTGAGCAGCAGCAGGCCCTCGGTCTCGGCGTCGAGGCGTCCGACGTGGAAGAGCCGCTCGGACCGGTTGCCGACGTAGTCGCCGATGGACGGCCGGCCACGGTCGTCGCTCATCGTGGAGACCACGCCGAGCGGTTTGTTGAACGCCAGGTAGATCTTGTCGGCCTCGAGCACGACCCGCGTGCCGTCCACGTGCACGACCTGGTGGCCCGGGTCGATCCGGACGCCCAGCTCGGTGACGATCTGTCCGTCCACCTCGACCCGGCCCTCGGTGATCAGTCGCTCGCAGGTGCGCCGGCTGCCCCACCCGGCCGAGGCCAGGAGCTTCTGCAGCCGGACGCCGTCGGGGTCGTGGACGTCCACGTCCGGCACCGGTGGCTGCTGGCGGGCGGGCGGTCGACCACGGCCGCGCTGCGGGTTGGCCTTGCCGCCTCCTGGCGCGCCCTTGCCTCCCCGCGGCATGCTCCTGCCGCCCTGCGACGAGCCCTTGCCGGCTCGCGAGGAGCCGGAGCCACCGCGGCCTCCGGTCGCGCCGGATCCTCCCCGGCCCCCGGCCGGGCGGCCGGCGCCCCGACCGCCACCGCGGCTGTTCTCCCGAGGGCTCATGCCTGTCCTTCCGCTGCCAGTTCGTCGAGCACTTCCTGGGACGGCAGGTACGGCGCGAGCGCCGGCAGGTCGTCCAGGCTGTCCAGCCCCATCCGTTGCAGGAAGAAGTCGGTGGTGCCGTAGAGCACCGCTCCCCCGCCGGACTCGCCCTCCTGCCCCACCTCCTGGACGAGGCCGCGCGCGACCAGGGTGCGCACCACGCCGTCCACGTTCACGCCGCGCACCACGCCGACCCGGGCGCGGGAGATCGGCTGCTTGTAGGCGATGACCGCCAGGGTCTCCAGGGAGGCCTGGGTGAGCTTTGCCTGCTGCCCGCCGAGCAGGAAGCGCTCGACCACCGGGGCATACTCCGGGCGGGTGTAGATCCGCCAGCCGCCGGCCAGTCGGCGCAGCATGAAGCCGCGCTCCTGGTCCCGGTACTCGGTCGCGAGCGTCTCGAGCAGGTCCACCACGTCGTCCACGGGCAGTTCCAGGGCCGAGGCGAGGGTGGCCTCCTCGATCGGCTCGTCGATCACCATCAGGATGGCCTCGACCGCCGAGCGGGCCCCGCCCGGGAAGTCGTTGATGTCGAAGGCGACCTGCTCGGTCTCGGCGTCACTGTCGGCGGGCGCCGCCCCGCCCTCCGGCTGCAGTGGTGGCTGGTCACTCATCTGGGTCCTCGGGCTTCGGGTCACTCTCGGTGGGCTGGTCTTCGAACTCGTCCTCGATCTCCACGTCCCCGGAGTCGGGCCCCTCCCACTGGACGGTCAGCTCGCCCAGCGCCTCGTCCTGCTGGAAGGACAGCAGCGACTCCCGGAAGAGCTCGAGCAGGGCCAGGAACCGGGCGACGATGACCAGGGTGCTGTCGGCATCGGCGACCAGGTCCCGGAAGGAGGCATGGCGTCGACCCCGCAACCTGTCGACGACCAGGGCGGCCTGCTCGCGCACCGACACCTGGGGGGCGTGCAGGTGGGTCAGCCCCACCGTGGGGGCGGGGCGCGGGATCATCGCCCGGGCGGCGATCATCGCCAGCTGCTCCGGCATGATCCCGAGAACCAGCTCGGGCAGCAGGGTGGTGAACTGCTCCTCGATCCCCACGTCGCGCGGGAAGATCCGCCCGACCGTGGCCATCCGGGTGTCGAGCTCGTGGGCCACCTGCTTGAAGGCCCGGTACTGCAGCAGCCGTGCGAAGAGCAGGTCGCGGGCCTCGATCAGGGCCAGGTCCTCCTCGTCGTCCTCCCGTGTCGTGGGGAGCAACCGTGCCGCCTTGAGGTCCAGCAGGGTCGCCGCGACCAGGAGGAACTCCGAGGCCTGGGAGAGGTCCCAGTCGTCGTGCTCCTCCTGGGCGGTCCGCAGGAAGGCGATGAACTCGTCGGTGACCTTGGCCAGCGCGATCTCGGTGACGTCGAGCTTGTGCTTGGCGATCAGGCCGAGGAGCAGTTCGAACGGCCCGGAGAAGACGTCGAGGTGCACCTCGAACGGTGCCGCCCCACGGCGGGTCAGGACGCCGCCGGGCACGTTCTCCGACGGTTGGTCGGGTGCCTGCGCGCTGACCGACTCCTCCGGCCCACCGGCCGGCACCGGGTCGTCGGTCGCGACCGTGTCGTCGGGAGCGTCCCCCGCCGACTGGGACAGGGTCTGGTCCAAGATCAGGGGGCGCCGCCGCGCGAGATCAACTCTCGGGCCAGCTGGCGGTAGGCCTCGGCCCCGCTGTGGGTGCTGGCGTAGGAGGTGATCGGCTCGGCTGCGAGGGTCGCGTCGGGGAACTTCACGGTGCGGCTGATGACCGTGTGGAAGACGGTGTCCTGGAAGTGGTCGACGACGCTGCGCACGACCTCCTTGGAGTGCAGGGTCCGGCTGTCGAACATCGTCGCCAGGATCCCGTCGATCTGCAGCCGCGGGTTGAGCCGCTCGGTGATCTTGTCGATCGTGTCGATCAGGAGGGCGACCCCGCGCATCGCGAAGAACTCGGTCTCCAGGGGCACGATCACGCCGTGGGCGCAGGTGAGCGCGTTCACGGTGAGCAGGCCCAACGACGGCTGGCAGTCGATCAGGACCACGTCGTAGTCGTCCATCACGGGTCGCAGCACCCGCATCAGCACCTGCTCGCGCGCCACCTCGCCGACCAGCTGCACCTCGGCCGCCGACAGGTCGATGTTGGCCGGGAGCAGGTCGAGGCCGTCGACGCGGGTCTCCTGGATCAGGTCGCGCACGTCGTGGCCGCGCTCGACCAACAGGTTGTAGACCGTGTGGTCCAGCTCGTGGGTGCGCACGCCGAGCCCGACGGACAGGGCACCCTGCGGGTCGAAGTCGACCAGGAGCACCTTGCGGCCGTACTCGGCCAGGGCGGCACCCAGGTTGATGGTCGTGGTGGTCTTGCCCACCCCGCCCTTCTGGTTGCACATCGCGATCACCCGCGCCGGACCGTGCCCCGTCAGGGGCTCGGGCACCGGGAAGTCGGGCATCGGTCGTCCCGTCGGGCCGATCTGGCCGGATCCGACCGTCTCGGTCCCCGGCAACCGGTCATGCTGCTTGCCGCCGCCCGCGCGCGCCGCGTCGTGGGTCGTCGCCTCCGATGTCACACTCACTCCGCCCTCACCTGTCGTGGTCGGCATCCCGCCGATCGAGTCGACCCTAACCGCCCCGGGCACGACCGGCCAACGCCGGGCGCCTCACCTGCCGGGCTTCCCGGGTGCGGGCACCGCCCGGGCCGGCTCGCGGCATACGGGGAAATGCCCGACCGTGGCCGCACCGCGACGCCCACGGCACCACAGCACAGCGCCGGCGCCCGGTCACTGGGCCCTGGGGTGCGCCTGGGCGTAGACCTCGCGTAGGTGCCGGGCGGTGACCAGCGTGTAGATCTGGGTCGTGGTCACCGAGGCGTGGCCGAGCAGCTCCTGGACCACGCGGACGTCGGCGCCGCCGTCGAGCAGGTGGGTGGCGAAGGAGTGGCGCAGGGTGTGCGGGCTCAGGTGTCCGGAGAGGCCGGCCCGGTCCGCCGCGGCCTGGATGATGTTCCAGGCGCTCTGCCGGGACAGCCGACCGCCGCGCTGGTTGAGGAAGACGGCGGCAGTCCCCTTGCCCTTGGTGGCGAACGCCGGCCGTCCCCGCACCAGCCAGGCATCGAGCGCCTCCTGGGCGTACCGGCCGAGCGGGACGACCCGCTCCTTGTTCCCCTTGCCGAACAGGCGCACCAGGCCGGCGTCCTCCCCGTCGCCGGACACGACGTCGTCCATGTCCAGACCGATCGCCTCGCTGACCCGCGCCCCGCACCCGTAGAGGACCTCCAGGAGGGCACGGTCACGCAGCGAGGCCGGGGTGTCCCCGACCGCCGCGGCGTCCAGCAGCGCCTCGACCTGGTCGAGTGAGATCGCCTTGGGCAGCCGACGCGCCGGCACTGGCGGTGCCACCTCCCGGGCGGGATCGGCAGCAGTGTCCCCCTCCACGGCGAGGAACCGGTGCCAGCCCCGCACGGCGACCAGGGTGCGGGCCGCGGACGAGGCCGCCAACGGCGGGTGGGTCTCGCTGCCCTCCCGCAGGTGGGTGAGGAAGGCCGCGACGTTGGCCTCCCCCACGTCCTCGGGCCGCTCGATCCCCTGGGCCTCGAGGAAGGCGATGTACCGACGCAGGTCGCGCGAGTAGGCCTGTTGCGTGTGCTGGGAGACGCCACGCTCGACCCGCAGGTGGTCAATCCAGCCACGGGCAGCCCTGGCCAGCGCACTCTGGCGGGGCGTCGGCGTAGCGGTCTGGGTCGCCATGGGGCCATTGTGGAGTCAGCCACCGACAACGTGACCGAGACAGGCCGGTGGACCCAGAAGGAGGACACCATGAAGTGGTATGCAGAGACGTCCGGTCGGCGAAGTCGCCAGATGGGCGGGGACCTCCTCCTGCTGGCGTGGGTCGCCCTGTGGATCCTGGTCGGGCGGGCCGTCTTCGGGGTCGTGCGACTCCTGGCGGCCCCTGCCGAGCCGCTTCAGGACGCGGGCTCGACCTGGTCGGGCCGAATTGAGGACGTCGCCGCGAACGCGGTCGAGATCCCGTTGGTGGGCAGTCGCCTGGAGGCTCCCCTGCTGGGCGCCGCCGGGGCCGGCGACCGGTTGGTGACCGCAGGACAACGGCTGGACGAGGGGGTCACCAGTCTTGCCTGGCTGTTGTCGGTCGCCGTGGCCGGGCTGCCGATCCTCCTCGTGGGCGGGCTCTACCTCGTCCTCCGGTTCCGCAGCGTCCGCCGTATGACGGCACTCGCCCGCTCGCGCGCCGTCGCCGGGGACCGTGAACTGCTCGCCCTGCGTGCCCTGGTGAACCAGTCACCCCGACGGCTCGCCGAGGTCGGCCCCGATGCTGCCGCGGGGTGGCGTGAGGGCGACCCCGAGGTCGTGGCGGCCCTCGCCTCGCTCGAGCTGCGACGCGCCGGTCTCCTGCCGGCTCCACGTCCGGCGTGACGGAGGCCTTGGCTGCGCGGTCTTCGGGGGCTGCTGCGTGCTGCTTTGGTGGCTCCCGAAAATTGTCGAACATTTTTTCGTCGAACGTATTGACGAGTGTCGGGTGGGTGAGTTAGATTAGGACAAAGATTCGATCAGGGTCCCGGGGAAGGGCGTTGGTCGGAGTGGCAGGTGGGATGCCGGAGGGTGGTGAGGGGCATGGCGGTACAGCCGCAGGAGGAAGCGCCGATGGTGCTGCCCGGGGCGTCTCAGCTCGCCGGGCCGTCTCAGATCTCTGGACCCACCCAGGCCGCCCCGGGGCAGGGTGCCGACCCACTGCCGCATCCGGTGGAGGCGATGGTGGCGGGGGTGGAGGCCGCGCTGGGTGCGGTGTCGCGTCAGGCGTGGGCGGGGTTGGAGGCACCAGCGGTGCGGGCGTTGTATGCCCGGTTGTCGCGGGTGGCCGAGCAGGTCTCGGCACACAAGATGGCCGCCGCACGGGTGTTGGAAACGGCCGGCACGGCGAAGGCGGAGGGCGCGGCCTCGACGGGGTCGTTACTCGGGGCCGACTTCGGCGGGGACCGGCGCGAGGGCGATGAACTGGTCCGGCTCGGCGACACCCTGCAGCAAGCACGCGCCGATGCGACCGAGGACGCGTTCGGTGCCGGGCAGATCACCCGGGCCCAGGCCGGGGTGATCGGCAAGATCCTCAAGGATCTGCCTCAGGACGTGACCCCCGAGGAGCGGGAGGCGGCTGAGACCACCCTGCTCGGCCAGGCCGGGACGATGAGCCTGCGGGACCTGCGGGCCAGGGGCGACCGGATCAGCGAGGTCTTTAGGGCCACCCCGGAGCAGACCGATGCCGATGAGGAACAGATCGTGGCCCGTCGGGAACGCCGCGCCCGGTCCCTGACCACGTTCTGGATGCGCGAGACCGGTGAGGGCACCTACCAGGGCGGCTTCACGATCCCCACCGTCCAGGGCGAGCTCCTCAAGACCATCCTGGACGCGGTCGCCTCACCCCGCCGCAACCACCTCCACACCACCACCCCCACCGGCGGCCCCGGCGGCTCTGATGGTCCGGGTGGTCCGGGTGATGACCGGTCCTACCCGCAGAAACTGGGGCAGGCGTTCTGCGCGTTGATCGAGCACACCCCGACCGACGGGTTCGTCCAGTCCGGTGGCTCGACGGCCGTGGTCGCGGTCTCCCTGTCCCAGGAGAAACTAGCCACCGGGACCGGGTGCGGCACGACCTCCACCGGCATCCGGTTGACCGCCGGACAGATCCGCCGGTTGGCATGCACCCAACAGATCCTGCCCCAGGTCTTCGACGGCAAGAGCCTGCCGTTGGACCACGGGACCCTGCGCCGGTTGTTCAGCAAGCACCAACGGATCGGGATCGGGCAACGCGACCAAGGATGCGCCATGCCCGGCTGTGACCGACCCCCGGGGTGGTGTGAGTTCCACCACGCCGGCAACCCCTGGTCCACCGGGGGCGAGACGAACCTGGACCAGGGCGTGATGCTCTGCGCGTTCCACCACCACCTGATCCACGACCAACACTGGCAAATCAGATTCCACCCCGGCGACGGGATCCCCGAATTCCGGGCCCCCGGAGGCACCACCTGGGCCCGCAACACCCGATACCGACCACCCCGAGATCTCGGGGTGGCACCCACCCCAGCCCTGCTCAACCACCCATAACGCCGGACACCCGGACCCCAGATCGGGGCCCGGGACACCGGCACGCCCGGGACACCGGCACGCCCGGGACACCGGCACGCCCAGGTGGGTGTCCCGGGCGGGGCCGCACGCCTGGTGTCCGGGTACGGCACGTGCGCCACGAGTTCGTGTCCGGTAGTGCAGGCTGTTCCCATGGAACGGAGCGGGAGCCGCGGGGCGCGACAGCGGCAGCGGCAGCAGCAGGGTGAGGACATCGTGCGGCACGCGGTGCGTGACTACGCGGCGAGGTTCCCGGAGCTGTCCGAGGCCACCGAGCGGTTCACGTCGCTGATCACCCGGATGCTGGACGATGCCGGCATCAACTACCTCAGCGTCACCGGGCGGACCAAGAGCGTCGCCTCGTTCGCGGGCAAGGCGGTGCGGCAGGAGGACGGGGTGCCGCTCTACCGGGACCCGCTGCGGGAGATCACCGACCAGATGGGTGTCCGGGTGATCACGTACCTGGCCACGGACGTCGCGGCGGTCGCCGAGCTGGTGTCGGCCGAGCTCACCGTCCTGGACGACCGGGACATGGGCCGGGAGACCGCGGCGGAGGGCCAGTGGGGCTACAACAGCCGACACATCCTGGTCTCCCTGGACCCCTCGGCTGAGCTGGCGCCCGAGGACGAGATGTTGCGCGGTCGCAGCCTGTCGTTGCAGGTCCGGACGATCCTGCAGCATGCTTGGGCAGAGTTCGAGCACGACATCCGCTACAAGGGACACCTGCCCGAGGAGCACGCGCCCGACCTGAACCGCAGGTTCACCCTGGCGGCCGGCCTGCTGGAGCTGGCGGACCGGGAGTTCACCGCCATCCGGGACCGGATCCAGGAGACGCTGACCGACCAGCAGAGCGAGCAGGACCCCAGCGACCCGCGGATCGGGGCGAAGGAGCTGGCGACCTTCCTGGCTGGGCAGTTCGCCGACGCTGGCTGGTCCAAGACCGACCACTACTCGTGGATCTCGGGACTACTGCTCGAGCTCGGGATCACCTCGCTCGAGGAGCTGAGCGGGCTGCTGGCCTCCGTGGACAGTGCCGCGATCACCGACCGGATGGGCTACCGCTATCCCCCGGGTGCCGTGCGCAGGCTGGACGATGCGCTGCTCGCGGTGTTCGGCGCCCACTACGTGGCGCTGCACGGCAACGACGACCGACGACCGCTGCTCCAGGAGCGGCTGGACAAGCTCATCGGCTGACGCGGGCCACCTCACCGGCCGCGCCGCACGTCACCGGCCGCGCGGCAGCCGGTGCCGGTCGCGGAGCACCTGCTCGACGTCCGACCAACCCAGACCGCGGCTACGGAGCAGCACCAGCAGGTGGTAGACGAGGTCGGCCGCCTCGCCGGTGAGGTCGTCGTCCTCCTGGGCGACGGCGGCCAGGGCCGTCTCGACGCCCTCCTCCCCCACCTTCTGGGCGATCCGGCGGGTGCCCGAGTCGAACAGCTCGGTCGTGTAGGAACCGTTGGGGCGTTCGGTATGCCGAGCGGCGACGAGGGCGTCCAGCTCGGCGAGGAAGTGGGCCGACGGTGCGGCCGACGGGGCGGAAGTTGCCGGAGCGCCCGGCTCGTCGAAGCAGCTGTCGGCACCGGTGTGGCAGGTCGGGCCCGCGGGCTCGGCGAGGATCAGCACGGTGTCCCGGTCGCAGTCGAGGTGGACCGAGCGGACGGTGAGGGTGTGGCCGCTGGTCTCCCCCTTGACCCACCGGGTGCCGCGGCTGCGGCTGAAGAAGGTGGCCAAGCCCGATTCGAGGGTTTCCTGCAGGGCTGCCTGGTCCTGGTAGCCGACCATCAGGACCTGCCCGGTGGTGGCGTGCTGCACGATGGCGGGGACGAGTCCGTCCTGCTTGGCGAAGTCGACGTCCTGGACCGTCGGGCCGCCGGGGTTGTTGAAGGCGGTCATGCGCGGGCTCCCTCGGACTCCTGGGCGGGGCCACCGAGCGAGGGCGCAGCGGGGCGCACCTCGACGCCCTCTGCGGCCAGGTACCGCTTGAGGTCGGGGATCGGGATGGCGCCGGAGTGGAAGACGCTGGCGGCGAGAGCGGCGTCGACGTCGGCGGTGGTGAAGACGTCGCGGAAGTGTTCCATCGCCCCGGCGCCACCGGAGGCGACGAGGGGCACCGCGCAGACCTGACGGATGCTGGCGAGCTGCTCCACGTCATACCCCTGACGGACGCCGTCGCTACCCATGCAGTTGAGGACCACCTCGCCGGCACCGAGTTCCTGGACCCGCTGGACCCAGTCCTGCGTGGTGACCTCGAGGGCCTGGGTCTGGTCCGGGTTGCCGGTGAACTGCCGGATGCGCCACTGCCCGTCGTCGTCGCGCAGGCTGTCGACGCCCACCACGACACACTGGACGCCGAACTCGCGGGCCAGCTCGCGGACCAGTTCGGGACGCTGGGTGGCGGGGGTGTTGACGGAGACCTTGTCCGCCCCGGCGTGTAGGACCGCGCGGGCGTCCTCGACCGAGGAGATGCCGCCGGCGACGCAGAACGGGATGTCGATGACCTTGGCCACGCGGCGGACCCAGTCGGTGTCGACGCGTCGTCCCTGCGGGCTGGCCGTGATGTCGTAGAAGACCAGCTCGTCGGCACCCTCGTGGCGGTAGCGGGTGGCGAGTTCGACGATGTCGCCGACGTCGACGTGGTCGCGGAACCGGGTGCCCTTGACGACGCGGCCGTCGCGGACGTCGAGGCAGGGGATGATCCGGCGGCCCAGGGTCACGCGACCTCCTCCTCGGCCACGGCGTCGGTGACGGTCAGCCGGCCCTCGAAGAGCGCCTTGCCGAGCACCGCGCCGGCGCAGCCGACCTTGCGGCAGCTGCGGAGGTCGTGGACGTGGCGCATCCCGCCCGAGGCCTGGATCTGCAGGTCGGGGACGGCGTGGGTCAGGAAGGTGTAGAGGTTGATGTTGGGCCCGCTCAGCGTGCCGTCCCGGCCGATGTCGGTGCACAGCAGGTGCCGGAGACCGGCCTCGGAATAGGTGTGCAACATGGTGGGCAGGTCCTTCTCCGCGACCGAGGTCCACCCGGAGATCGGCAGCACCCAGGCGCCGTCCTCGCTGGCCCGGGTGTCGAGGGCGACGGTGATCCGGTCCGGGCCGAACCGCTCCAGCCAGGTGGCGACCTCCTCGGACTCGCGGACCGCCATCGACCCGACCACGACGCGGGACGCCCCGGCGTCGAGGAGCCGTTGCACGTCGTCGGCGGTGCGCACTCCCCCGCCGGTCTGCACCTGCAGGCCGGTGCGTTCGACGATCTGCTCGAGCCGTTCGGCCAGCGTGTAGCCACCGGCGCGGGCGGCATCCAGATCGACCAGGTGCATCCAGCGGGCGCCGGCCCGGGCATACCCGTCGGCCACGGCGACCGGGTCGTCGGAGTAGCGCGTCTCCTTCTCGTAGTCGCCCTTGTGCAGCCGGACGACACGACCGTCCAGGACGTCGATGGCCGGGTAGACGGTGAACTCACTCATCGGGAACCTCCGACACGAAGTTTGTCAGGAGACGGGCGCCGACGTCGGCTGAACGCTCCGGGTGGAACTGGGCGCCCCACCAGTTGCCCCGCCGGGCGACGGCGGTCCAGCGGCCGGCGTGGGTGGTCGCCGCCACGGTGTCCTCGGTGACCGGTGCGGCATAGCTGTGCACGAAGTAGGCCCGTGAACCGGCCAGTATGCCGTGCAGGCTCGGGTCCTCGCGGAGGACGTCCAGGGTGTTCCATCCCATGTGCGGGACCCGCTCGCCGGGGGTCGCGGGGATCGGCACGACCTGGCCGGTGAGCAGCCCCAGGCAGGGCGTGCCGCCGTCCTCGGCCGAGGACTCGAAGAGCAGCTGCATGCCCAGGCAGACCCCCAGCAGGGGCTGCTCCAGGCCACGGAGCACCTCGACCAGGTCGGCGTCGTGGAGGCGGCGCATGGCCGGACCCGCGGCGCCGACACCGGGCAGGATGACCCGGTCGGCCGCGGTGATCGTGGCCGCGTCCGCGGTGAGGGCGGAGCGCACGCCGAGCCGGTCCAGGGCATACCGGACCGAGCCGATGTTGGTGCCGCCGGAGTCGACCAGGGCGACGCTGGTGGTCACAGGACGCCCTTGGTGGAGGGCAGCTCGGCGCCCTCCACGCGCAGCGCCTGGCGCATCGCGCGGGCGACCGCCTTGAACCCGGACTCGATGACGTGGTGGGCGTTGTCGCCGGTCACGCTCAGGTGCAGGTTGAGGCGGGCGGACTCGCACAGCGACCGCCAGAAGTGCTCGACCATCTCGGTCGGGAAGTCCCCGACCCGCTCGCGGTCGAAGGTGCTCTCGAACTTCAGGTAGGGCCGGCCGGAGAAGTCCAGCGCCGCCTGGGCGTGGGCCTCGTCCATCGGCAGGGTGAAGCCGTAGCGACCGATCCCCCGTTTGTCGCCGAGCGCCTGGTCGAGGGCCTGACCCAGGGCCAGGGCGACGTCCTCGATGGTGTGGTGCTCGTCGATGTGGAGGTCGCCGTCGCAGTGCACCTTCAGCGAGAACCCGCCGTGCTTGGCGAGCTGGTCGAGCATGTGGTCCAGGAAGCCGACGCCGGAGGACAGTTCGATCGTGCCGGGCTTGTCCAGGTCGACCTCGACCCGGATCTGGGTCTCGCTGGTGTCGCGCTGGACGGTGGCGATCCGGGGACGGTCGACGAGGCGGTGCGCGATCTCGGCCCAGTCCAGCGTGTCGGTCGTCTCCTCCGTGGCCCGGCTGGGGACCAGGTATGCCGTGAGGCCCAGGTTGGCGGCCAGCTGGGCGTCGGTCTCCCGGTCCCCGACGACGACGCTGCGGTCCCAGTCGATGGTGCGGTCCTTGAGCAGGTCGGTGAACATCGCGGTGCCCGGCTTGCGGGTGGGGGCGTTGTCCTCCGGGCGGGTGCCGTCGATCAGTTGCGCGCGGAAGGTGATGCCCTGGCTGGCCAGGATCTGCAGCAACAGCTCGTGCGGGCCGTCGAAGTCGGCCTGCGGGAAGCTGTCGGTGCCCAGGCCGTCCTGGTTGCTGACCAGCACGAAGTCCCACCCGGCGTCGCGCAGCCGCAGCAGCGCCGGGATGACGCCCTCGACCAGGCGCAGCTTGTCGTAGGCGTCGACCTGGAAGTCCGCCGGCTCCTCGATCAGGGTGCCGTCGCGGTCGACGAACAGGACGGGGCGGGCGATGCTCATGGCTTCCTTTGGGTTGTCGGGGCGGGGGTGAGGTGAAGGGCGCGGGCGACCTCGTCGAGCTCGGCGTCGGTGCCCACGCTGACCCGCACGGCGTCCTCGACCTGGTGGCGCATGTCGCGGACCACGATGCCAGTCCCGGCGAGGGTCTCCAGCAGCGGCCCCGCGGCGCCCCGGGCCAGGACGAAGTTGGCCTCGGAGGCGTAGACCTGCTCGACCAGGTCGCTGCGGTCCAGGAGGTCGCGGAGCCGGTCACGGCCCGCGATGGTGGCGACGACCCGGGCCGCGGTGTCGGACAGGGCGGACGGCTCGAGCGCGGCCAGGGCCAGGCGGGACACGGGCTCGGGCACCGGGTAGGGCGCCTGCACCCGGCGGAGCACGGCGGCCAGGTCCGGGTGGCCGATGGCGACGCCGACCCGGGCACCGGCGAGGGCGTGCGCCTTGGACAGGGTGCGAAGCACGACCAGGTTCGGGTGGTCACCCAGCAGGGTGATCGCCGAGGGGCCGGAGGCGAACTCCTGGTAGGCCTCGTCGACCACGACGACCGCCGACCGGGCCAGGTCGCTCGCCAGCGCCCCGATCGTCGCCAGGGGGACGGTGCTGCCGGTGGGGTTGCCGGGGGTGGTCAGGAAGAGCACGCGGGAGCCGGTCTCGCGGACCGTCCGGGTCAGGGCGTTGGCGTCGACCTCGAACCGGTCGCCGAGGTCGCGCTGTGGCACGTCGTGCAGCGGCACCCCGTGCAACCGGGCGCTCACGGCATACATCCCGAAGGTGGGTGAGGAGACCACGACGCCGTCCCCGCCCGGCCGGCAGAGGGCGCGGACCAGCAGCTCGATGGCCTCGTCACTCCCCCGGCCGACGACCAGGTCCGCCGGGTCCACGCCGTATGCCGAGGCGAGCGCGCGCACCAACGGTGCCGGTTGGGGGTCGGGATAGCGGCGCAGGAGGTCCTCGGGGTCGGCGTGGTTGGCCCGGGCCGCCTCGTTGGCGTTCAGCCAGATCCGGGCGGTGCCCGCCCAGCTGGTGCGCGCCGAGGAGTAGCCGGCGAAGTCGCGCAGGTCCTCGCGGACCAGCTCGCGCGGGAACGGGGTGGCGGTCGCGCTCACGAGGGTCTCCGGGCCAGTCGCCGGGTCACGGCCGCCTGGTGGCCGATCAGGCCCTCGGCGCCGGAGAGTTCCACGGCGGACGGGCCGACCTCGGCGAGGCCGTCGGGGGTCACCGACTGCACCGTCATGGCGATCTGGAAGCTGGCCACGGCCACCCCGCCGGTCCACCGGGCGGCGCCGGCGGTGGGCAGCACGTGGTTGGTGCCGCTGCAGTAGTCGCCGAGGGTCTCCGGGGCCCAGTCCCCCAGGAAGACCGAGCCGGCGCGTTCCACCCGGTCCACCCAGGACCCGGGGTCGCGCAGCGCCAGGATGAGGTGTTCGGGGGCGTAGTCGTTGCTGATCGTGAAGGCCTCTGCGAGGTCCTCGGTCACGACCAGCCGGCTGGAGGCCAGCGCCTTGCGGGCGATCTCGGCGCGGGGCAGTTGGTCGACCTGCTCCTCGACCTGGTCGGCGACGGCGCGGGCCAGGGCGGCGTCGTCGGTGAGGAGCAGCACCTGGGAGTCGGGGCCGTGCTCGGCCTGGGACAGCAGGTCGGCGGCGACGAACTCGGGGTCGGCCCCGGAGTCGGCGATGACCAGCACCTCGGACGGCCCGGCCGGCAGGTCGATGCCGGGCCCGCCCTCGGCGGTAGACACTTGGCGCTTGGCCTCGGTGACGTAGGCGTTGCCGGGGCCGAAGATCTTGTCGCAGCGCGGGACCGACTCGGTGCCGTAGGCCAGCGCGGCGATCGCCTGGGCCCCGCCGGCGACCACGATCGTGTCGATGCCGCACTCGGCGGCGGCGGCCAGGACGCTGGCGTTGGGGCGGCCGTCGCGACCCGGCGGGGTGCACAGCACCACCTCGGGGCAACCGGCCAGCTGGGCGGGGATGCCGAGCATCAGCGCGGTGGAGGGCAGCGGGGCGGTGCCGGCCGGGACGTAGAGCCCGACCCGGCGGATGGGGCGGACGACGCGGCGGCAGGTGACCCCGGGGGCCGTCTCGACGGCGTAGTCGGACTGCATCCCGGCTTCGTGGAAGGCCCGGATCCGGGTCGCGGCCGCGGTGATCGCGGACCGCAACGGGGCCGGGACCGTGGCGACCGCCTCGGCGATCGCGTCCGCGGGCACCCGCAGCCAGGGCGGGGTGACCCCGTCGAACCGGGCGCCGAGCTCCGCCAGGGCCGCGTCGCCCCGGGTGCGGACGGCCTGCACGATGTCGGCTACCGCGGCGGTGACCTCGGGGCCGGCGCCGGCGGTGGCCCGGCGCAGCGTCTCGGCGCGGGTGGCGGGGTCGAGCTCGGACCAGGTGGTGACGTTCACGGCAGCATCCCCTCGACCGGGAGCACCATCAGGGTGTGGGCGCCGGCGCGCTTGAGGTCCTCCAGGCGTTGCCAGGAGACCGCGTTGTGGCACAGCACCTGGACCGAGACCTCGTCGCGGCCGTCGACCTGGAGCACCGTGGGTTCGCCGCCCTCGGGGAGCTTGCCCAGCACCTCGGGCAGCACGTCGCGCCCGGCGCGCAGCATGAGCAGGCGGGTCTCCTTCAGGCGGAGGGCGCCGTCCATCCGGCGCAGCAGCATGTCGGCGATGTCGGCCCGGCCATCCTCCAGGGGGTGGGTCGGTCCGGCGATGACGGCCTCGGAGTGCAGCAGCGTCTCGACCGGCTTGAGGTTGTTGGCGGCCAGGGTGCCCCCGGTCGAGACCAGGTCGCAGATCAGGTCCGCCTGGCCCAGGCGCGGGGCGATCTCCACCGAGCCGGACAGGGTGACGATGTCGGCCTCGACTCCACGCTCGGACAGCCACCGGCCCAGCGTGTGCGGGTAGGAGGTGGCGATCCGCTTGCCGGCGAGCTGCTCGGCGCCGGCCCACCGCTCGTCGTCGTTGATGGCGATGTCGAGGCGGCAGGTGCCCCAGCCCAGCTGGCGCCACTCCTCCAGGGCGCCGGGTGCCCCGCCTGCCTGTCGCCCGAGGTCGTACTCGACCACGACGTTGCGTCCGACGATGCCCAGGTCGCAGACGCCGTCGGCGATCAGGCCGGGGATGTCGTCGTCGCGGACCAGGAGCAGGTCGACCGGCAGGGACTCGCCGTAGCAGAAGAGCTTGTCGCGGCTCTCCCGCCAGGTGAGACCGCAGCTGGCGAGCAGGTCGCGGGCGGGGTCGGCCAGGCGGCCGGACTTCTGGATGGCGACCCGGAGGCGGTCGCGGGTGATGGCAGGCGGGGTCATGAGACCTTCCGTGGGGCTGGTGGGCCCGGTCCTCGACGACCGGGCGGCGGTGGCTGGCGTGCCGGAGCCGTGGTGGCTCGGCGGTCTGGGGTCGACGCTGGTCAGCCGGTGGCCGGCTGGGCGCCGCCGGTATGCCGGGACAACGCCGCGCGGTAGCCGCCGGCCCCGTGCTCCCAGCAGCGGGCCACCCGACCGATGGTGGTCACGCTCACCCCGGTCTCCTCGTGGATCTGCCGGTAGGGGGTCCCGTGCGCCAGCAGCGGCACGACGGCCCAGCGGTCGGCCAGGGCCTCCAGCTCGGCGGGGGTGCACAGGTCGTCCAGGAAGGCCGACATCTCGGCCGGGTCGCTGATGGCGCTCAGCGCCTCGGCGAGGAACTCGCGGGTCCGGGCGGCCCACTCGGCCTCACCCAGGTGTTCCCGTCGCTTCATCTGCGTGGCTCTCCCGTGTCATGACGTAACAGTGCGCTATCACGCTAACACACGATGGGGCGTGGTCAGACACGTGGCGGGCAGGCCAGCTCAGGTGAGCTCGAGCGGCTGGGCCAGCTCGACCCGCAGCGCCCGGACCACCTCGTCCTGCGGGACCGAGAACTGGTCGGCCCGGCGCAGGTCCTTGACGGTCACGGTCCCGGCCTCGACCTCCTGGGGGCCCAGGATCGCTACGAAGCGGATGCCGGCGCGGTCGGCATACTTCAGCTGTTTGCCGAGCTTGCCGCCGTCCAGCACCGACTCGGTGTTGATCCCGCCCTGGCGCAGCTCGGTGGCCAGGGCGAGGGTCTGCGGGAGCAGGTCCGGGTCCATCTGCGGGACCAGCACCTGCACGGTCGACTCGGCGGCGTGCACCAGGCCGGCCTCGCGCAGCTGCCAGAACAACCGGCTCAGGCCGATCGAGATGCCGACCCCGGGGAGCCGGGACTTGGTGTACTGCCCGGCCAGGTCGTCATACCGCCCCCCGGAGCAGATCGACCCGATCTCGGGGTGCTCGTCCAGGGTGGTCTCGTAGACGGTGCCGGTGTAGTAGTCCAGCCCGCGGGCGATCGAGAAGTTCAGCCGGTAGTCCCCCTCCGGCACCCCGAGGGCGCGGACCAGGTCCAGCACGACCTTGAGCTCGGCGGCACCCTCGGCCAGCGCGGCGGAGCCCGCCGAGCGGGCGACCACGTCGTCCAGCCGGGCCAGCGCGTCCTCGTGCGAGGTGGACCGGACGGCCACGAAGTCCAGGACCTGCTCGACGGCGTCGGCCGACAGCCCGAACCCCTCACCGGTGAGGGTCGTGCGCAGGTAGTCCGGCCCGCGCTTGTCCAGCTTGTCCACCTCGCGCAGCACCCGGGCCTGCAGGTCGCCGTCGGCGATGCCCAGGTCCTCGAAGAAGCCGCGCATCAGCTTGCGGTTGTTCAGCTGGATGGTGAACGGGCCGATCGCCAGGTCGGTGAAGACCTGGTGGATTACGGCGGGGAACTCCGCGTCGTGCCGGGGGCTGAGCTCGTCCTTGCCGATGATGTCGATGTCGCACTGGTAGAACTCGCGGTAGCGGCCCCGCTGGGCGCGCTCGCCCCGGTAGACCCGCTGCATCTGGTAGCGGCGGAACGGGAAGGTCAGCTGGTGCTCGTGCTCGGCCACGTAGCGGGCCAGCGGCACGGTCAGGTCGAAGCGCAGCGCCATCTCCGGCAGGCCGGTGGTCTCCCCCGCGGCCGACTTCTCCAGCGCGCCGGTGGACTGCACGAAGTAGACCTGGCGCTCGGTCTCCCCGCCGGTCTTGGTCAGCAGGACCTCGGAGAGTTCGTATGCGGGGGTCTCGATCGGCAGGAACCCGAACCGTTCGTAGGCCGAGCGGATCACGTCCAGCATCCGCTGGAAGGCGATCTGCTCGGCGGGCAGCAGTTCGAGGACCCCGGAGGGTGTGCGCGGCGTGATCACGTCGGCGAGTCTAACGAGCGCGAAAGGTGCCGCCGAGCGCCGGGGCGCGGGACCAGAACAACGCCGGAAGTTACCTCATCCCGATCGTGTCCAAACCGCAATCCGCCCGTGACCCGACCCCCGAGTCCGGCTGCCTACACTGGCGGCCGACCACCGTCCCCCAGGTCAGCGATGGCTGCCGGAAGGAGATCCATGACCCTGCGGCCACGTCGCGTGATGCGGGTCGTCGCGGTCGCCGCGATCGCCCTCCTGGCCGGGTGCGCCTCCGTGGACGCCGAGGGTGGGGACGAGACCTCCGACGGTCAGGTCTCGGCCCCCGTGGTGAACACCGGCGAGTGCGTCGACCCGCCCGCTCTCCCCTCGACGGTGCCGACCTTCGGCACCCAGCAGGCCCCCTCGGCGACGGAGGGGACGGTGCACGGGGCGGTGCTGCATACCTCCTGCGGGGACATCGAGCTCGAGCTCTTCGGGGACAAGGCCCCCGTGACGGTCGCCTCCTTCGACTTCTTGGCCGGTGAGGGCTACTGGGACGCCAGCCCGTGCCACCGGTTGACCACCGCGGGCATCTTCGTGCTGCAGTGCGGGGATCCGACGGGCACCGGGCGGGGCGGACCGGGCTACACCTTCGGGCTGGAGAACGCCCCGGAGGACGGCCGTTACCCGCGCGGGACCGTGGCGATGGCCAGGAGCAACGACCCGAACAGCAACGGGGGGCAGTTCTTCATCGTCTTCGACGACACGGAACTGCCCGTGGCCGGGGGTGGCTACACCATCTTCGGTAGGGTCACCAGTGGAATGGACGTCATCGACCACATCGCCGAGCAGGGCGTGGACGGTGGAGGAGCCGATGGGTTGCCCGTGCAGCCGATCAGCATCCTCTCGGTCGAGATCACCGAGGAGAAGGCACCGGATTCGTGAGTGAACAGCCCAAACCGCAGCCCAGGCCCCAGGCCCCGTCACCGGCGGCACTGGCCGGACGCAAGGCCGCGGTGCACCCTGTCGCACCCCCGGCCCCGGCGGCCGAACCGGTAAGCAACTCGGCCGAGTTCGGCCGCGTCGCCGAGGACGGCACCGTGTACGTGCGCACCGATGACGGGGAACGTGCGGTCGGCTCCTACCCCGGGCAGCCGCCCGAGGAGGCCCTGGCCTACTTCGCGCGCAAGTACGACGAGCTCGCGGCCAACGCCGTGCTGCTGGAGCAGCGGGTCACCCAGACCGACCTGTCGGCGCACGACGCCCGGGAGTCCCTGGCCAAGCTGCGCGAGCAGATCGGCGAGGCCAACGTGGTCGGCGACCTGCCGGCGCTGGCCGCGCTGGTCGGCCGGATCGAGACCGCGGTGAGCGCCAAGCAGGCCGTCGAGACGCAGGCCCGGGCCGCCGCACGGGCCGAGGCCGGGGCGGCGCGCGAGGCCCTGGTGGTCGAGGCGGAGAAGCTGGCGGCCCAGGACCCGGCCAAGGTGCAGTGGAAGGCCGCCAGCACCCGGATGCGGGCGATGCTGGATGAGTGGAAGGGCATGCAGCGCTCCGGACCCCGCCTGGAGAAGGACGTGGAGAACGCCCTCTGGCAGCGGTTCAGCGGGGCGCGCAGCAGCTTCGACCGGACCCGGAAGACGTGGTTCAGCCAGCTCGACGAGGAGCATGCCGAGGCCAAGCGGGTCAAGCAGCGGCTGGTCGAGGAGGCCGAGAAGCTGGCCACCAGCAAGGACTGGGGACCGACCGCGGGGGCCTTCAAGCGGCTCATGCAGGACTGGCGGCGCGCCGGCCGCGCCCAGCGGGGCGACGACGACGCGCTCTGGGAACGTTTCAAGACCGCCCAAGACTCCTTCTTCGCCGCCAAAGACGAGGTGGTGGCCGAGGAGAACAAGGCGTTCACCGCCAACCTGGAGGTCAAGGAGGCGCTGCTGGTCGAGGCCGAGGCCCTGCTGCCGGTCGACGCGGGCAACCTGGACGCGGCGAAGAACGCGCTGCGGGGCATCCAGGACCGGTGGGACGCGGCGGGCAAGGTGCCCCGCGAGGCGATGTCCCGCGTGGAGGGCCGGCTGCGCAAGGTCGAGCAGGCGGTGCGCGACGTCGAGGACCAGAAGTGGCAGTCCTCCAACCCCGAGGTCTCCGCCCGCGCCCAGTCGATGGTCGACCAGCTCGAGCGCGCCGTGCAGGGGCTGGAGCAGGACCTGGAGAGCGCCCGGGCCACCGGTGACGAGCGCAAGATCGCGGAGGCGGAGCAGGCCCTCGAGGCCCGTCGCACCTGGCTGGAGTCCGCCCGCGGCGGCCTGGCCGAGTTCGGCGGCTGAGCCGGTGGTGCTGCAACGCTTCGACGTCGACGACGTCGCCACCGGGCTGTGCGCCTACCTGGACGCCTCCCCCTCCCCGTTCCACGCCGTCCGAGCCGCGGCCGAGCTGCTGGCCGGGCACGGATTCACCGAGGTGTCGGAGACCGATCCCACCCCGATGGAGCCGGGCCGCTACCTCACCGTGCGTGGGGGCTCGCTGGTGGCGTGGTCCTCGGAGTTCGCCGACGGTCCGGCGACGCCGTTCCGGGTGGTCGGGGCGCACACCGACTCCCCCAACCTGCGGGTCAAGCCGCAGCCCGACGGCACCAGCGCCGGCTGGCAGACCCTCGGGGTCGAGGTGTACGGCGGCCCGCTGCTCAACTCCTGGCTGGACCGTGACCTCGGGCTGTCCGGCCGTGTCGCGCTCCGGGACGGGGACGGCATACGCGAGCAGTTGGTCCGGGTGGACGACCCGGTGCTGCGGGTCTCCCAGCTGGCGGTCCACCTGGACCGCACGGTGAACACCGAGGGTCTGCGGCTCAACGCGCAACAGCACCTGGCCCCGCACTGGGGCCTGGGGACCGAGCCGGGCGACTTCCGCGGCTACCTGGCCGAGCTGGTCGGGGCCCGGTCCGCCGACGTGCTGGCCTGGGACGTGATGACGCACGACCTGACCCCGGCCCGTCGGATCGGGCGGGACGCCGACCTGGTCGCCTCGGCCCGGCTGGACAACCAGGCCACCTGCTACGCGGGCATCCGGGCCCTGGTGGACGCCGTGGAGCACCACGACGGCCCGGCGGTGGTGCCGGTGCTCGTGCTGTTCGACCACGAGGAGGTGGGCAGCACCTCCGAGCGGGGGGCGCAGTCCGGCTACCTCCCGGCGACCCTGGAGCGGATCGTGCTGGCGGCCGGCGGCGGCCGAGAGGACTACCACCGGGCGCTGGCCGGGTCGGTGGTCGCCTCCGGCGACATGGCGCACGCCACGCACCCGAACTACGCCGACCGGCACGAGCCGACGCACCGGATCCGGATGAACGGCGGGCCGGTGCTCAAGGTGAACGCCCAGTTGCGCTACGCCACGGACTCCCGCGGCGCCGCCGCCTTCACCCAGGCCTGCCAGCGGGCGGGGGTCCCGGTGCAGACGTTCGTCTCGCGGACCGACCTGCCGTGCGGCTCGACCGTCGGGCCCGTCACGTCGGCGCTGACCGGGGCGACCACGGTCGACTTCGGTGCGCCGACCCTGTCGATGCACTCCACCAGGGAACTGGCCGGCGTCGCCGACCAGGCGATGTATGCCGCGGCGCTGGCCGCCTTCCTGTCCCCGCCCTCGGCACGCGGCTAGGAGACCAACTACGAGGCGTTGCGGCCTCGGCGCTCCGGGTCCGAGCTGGTCTCGGTGATCCGGTAGGCGTCCAGCACGGCGTTGACCCGGCGCACGCCGCGGATGACGGACTCCAGGTGGCTGGGGTCGGCCATCTCGAAGGTGAACCGGGACAGCGCGACCCGGTCCCGGCTGGTCTGCACGCTGGCCGACAGGATGTTGACGTGGTGCTCGGTGAGCGCGCGGGTCACGTCGGAGAGCAGCCCGGGGCGGTCCAGCGCCTCCACCTGCAGCTGCACCAGGAAGACGCTGGACTCGGTGGGCGCCCACGCGACCGGGATGATCCGCTCGGGGTAGCGCTGCAGGCCCTCGACGTTGTTGCAGTCGGTGCGGTGCACCGACACCCCGTTGCCGGTCGTGACGAAGCCCATGATCGGGTCGCCGGGCACCGGGGTGCAGCACTTGGCCAGCTTGACCCACACGTCGTCCGCCCCGACCACGGTGACACCAGGGTCGACCGACTGCTGCTGCGGGCGGGCCCGCCGCGGGGTGGTCGCCTCGGCCAGGTCCTCGGTGGCCGCGTCCTCGCCGCCGACGGTGGCGACCAGTTGCTTGACCACGTGCTCGGGCGAGACATGGCCCTCGCCGACCGCGGCATACAGCGCGTCGATGCTGTTGTGCCGGAGGTCGGAGGCGACGGCCACCAGGGTCTCGTGGGTCATCAGCCGCTGCAGCGGGAGGTTCTGCTTGCGCATCGCCTTGGCGATGAGCTCCTTGCCGGACTCGATGGCCTCCTCGCGGCGCTCCTTGGAGAACCACTGGCGGATCTTGTTGCGGGCGCGGGCGCTGGTGACGAAGCCCAGCCAGTCCCGGCTGGGGCCGGCGCTGTCGGACTTGGAGGTCAGGATCTCCACCACGTCGCCGTTGACCAGCTTGCTGTCCAGCGGGACCAGCTTGCCGTTGACCCGTCCCCCGACGCAGTGGTGGCCCACCTCGGTGTGCACGGCATACGCGAAGTCGACCGGCGTGGCCCCCGACGGGAGCGCCATGACGTCCCCGCCCGGGGTGAAGACGTAGACCTCCGCGGCGCTGATCTCGAAGCGCAGCGACTCCAGGAACTCCCCGGGGTCGGAGGTCTCCCGCTGCCAGTCCAGCAGCTGGCGCAGCCACTCCATGCCCTCCATCGGGCCGGTGCCGCCGTCGGCGCCCGTGGTGATCTTGCCGCCGCTGGGACCGTCCTCCTTGTACTTCCAGTGCGCGGCGACGCCGTACTCGGCCCGCCGGTGCATCTGGTGGGTCCGGATCTGGATCTCGACCGGCTTGCCGTCGGGGCCGATGACCGTCGTGTGCAACGACTGGTACATGTTGAACTTCGGCATCGCGATGTAGTCCTTGAACCGCCCCGGCACCGGGTTCCACCGGGCGTGCAGCGCCCCCAGCACCGCGTAGCAGTCCTGCACCGTGTCGACCAGCACGCGCACCGCGATCAGGTCGTAGATCTGCTCGAAGTCGCGGCCCCGCACGATCATCTTCTGGTAGACCGAGTAGTAGTGCTTGGGCCGGCCGGTGACCACCGCCTTGATCTTGGAGGACTTCAGGTCGGCCGAGATCTGCTGACGCACCTTGGCCAGGTACTCCTCGCGCGCCGGGGCGCGCTGGGCCACCATCCGGACGATCTCGTCGTACACCTTGGGGTAGAGCTGGGCGAAGGACAGGTCCTCCAGCTCCCACTTGATGGTGTTCATCCCCAGCCGGTGCGCCAGCGGGGCGTAGATCTCCAGGGTCTCGGCCGCCTTGCGGGCCGCGGACTCGGCCGAGACGTAGCGCCAGGTCCGGGCGTTGTGCAGCCGGTCGGCCAGCTTGATCACCAGCACCCGGATGTCCCGCGACATGGCCACGATCATCTTCCGCACGGTCTCGGACTGGGCGGCCTCGCCGTACTTGACCTTGTCCAGCTTGGTCACCCCGTCGACCAGCATGGCGATCTCTTCGCCGAAGTCCTTGGTCAGGTCCTCGAGGGTGTATGCCGTGTCCTCCACCGTGTCGTGCAGCAGCGCCGCGGCGATGGTCGAGGGGGTCATCCCGAGCTCGGCCAGGATGGTGGAGACGGCCAGCGGGTGGGTGATGTAGGCGTCGCCGCTCTTGCGCAGCTGGCCGCGGTGCGCCTTCTCGGCCACCGTGTAGGCGCGCTCGATCAGTGACAGGTCCGCCTTGGGGTGGGTGGCCTTGACGGCGCGCAGCAGCGGCTCCAGCACCGGGTTGACCCCGGGGCGGGCCCCTCCCAGCCGGGCCAGTCGCGCGCGCACACCCGTGCCCTGGGAGGAGGTCGGGGAGACGCCGTCCTCACTCATAGGGGGATTCTAGGCCCGCTCCGCGGCTCAGTCGGTCAACAGTGCCGTGACGGGGTAGTCGCCCAGCCGGGAACGGCCGTCCAGGAAGCCCAGCTCGAGGACCACCTCGACCCCGACGACACTGCCGCCGCAGCGTTCCACCAGGTCGCAGGTGGCCGCCGCGGTGCCGCCGGTGGCCAGCACGTCGTCGACGACCAGCACCCGTTGTGCGGGCCGGATCGCGTCCTCGTGGACCTCGACCGTGGCGCTGCCGTACTCCAGGTCGTAGCTGACCGAGTGGGTCGCGCCGGGCAGCTTGCCCTCCTTGCGGACCAGGGCGAACCCGACCTCCAGCTCGTGCGCCACGACGGCGCCGATGATGAAGCCGCGCGCCTCGATGCCGACGACGACGTCGACGCCGCCGCGGTGCCGCCGCACGACGTCCCGGACCACCCGGGTCCGCAGCGCCGGGTCCAGCAGCACCGGCGTGAAGTCCTTGAACACCACCCCGGGCTCGGGGAAGTCCGGGATGGAACGCAACGCGGCGTCCACGTCGCGGGCCAGCGACTCGTCGTGGTGGGACTCCTGTCCCGCCTGGTCGGTGCTCGACATCTCGCTCCTCGGCGCGTCCCGCTCAGCGCCGGGAGCGGGGGGCCCGCCGCGGCTGGTTGCGGGGTCCCCGCTGGGCCATCGGGTGGATCTGCCGGCCGGTGGTGCTCGGCTGACCCTCCGCACGGGCCGGGGAGCCGGCTTCCTCGTCCGCGCCGGTGCCGGCGACGTTGGCCGCGAGCGGGGCACCGACCTCGTCGACCTCCACCTCCGGGTCGGCCTCGACCGCGGGTTCGGGGTCCGGCTCGAGGCGGCGCTTGCGGGCCACCTTCTTGTCCAGGTCCTTGATCTCCTCCTCGTTCTGGCGCAGGTGCACCAGCAGCGGGGTGGCGATGAAGATCGAGGAGTAGGTGCCGACCGCGATTCCGATGAACAACGCGGTGGACAGGTCCAGCAGCGTGCCCGGACCGATGAAGAAGATGCCGACCACCAGGATCGCGGCCACCGGCAGCAGGGCCACCACAGAGGTGTTGATCGACCGGATCATCGTCTGGTTGACCGCCAGGTTGGCCGCCTCGGCATACGTCTGCCGCTTGGTGTCGAAGGCGTGCTCGGTGTTCTCCTTGACCTTGTCGAAGACCACGATCGTGTCGTAGATCGAGTAGCCGAGGATGGTCAGGAAGCCGATCATCGACGCCGGGGAGATCTCGATGCCCACCAGGGCGTAGATGCCGACGGTGAAGACCACGTCGTGCAGCAGCGCCACGAGCGCCGCGACCGCCATCTTCAGGGTGCGGAAGTAGAACGCCAGGACGATGGTGACCAGCAGGAGGAAGACCACGAGGGCCTGGATGGCCTTGGTGGTGACGGTGTCACCCCACGACGGACCCACCAGCGAGCTGGTGACGTTGTCGCCGGGGACACCGAACTCCTCGGCCAGGGCGGCGGCGCTCTGGTTGGCCTGCTCCGGGGTCATCTCCCCGGTCTGGATCCGGATGGTCTCGGTGCCGATGGTGGTGGCGGCGACCTCGCCCGAGGAGGGCGCGATCTCGCTGACCACCTCATCGGACCGCGACTCGTAGTCCTCCATCTGGGAGACCCCGCCGACCCGCAGCTCGGTGCCGCCGGTGAACTCGATGCCGAAGTTGAGCCCCCGGCCGAAGATGCCGAGGAAGGAGACCACGAGCAGGATGCCCGCGATCCCGTACCAGACGTTGCGGCGGCCGACGACCGCCACCGACCGCTTGCCGGTGAACAGGTCGTTGCCGAGTTGGGCGAAACTGGCCATCAGACGATCCCTCCCTCGAGTTCCTCGCGGGTGTGCCGGGGTTTCTTGGGCTCGGGCGCGGAGAACCTGCCGCGCCCCAGGTAGGTGGACCGTTTGGCACCCAGTCGCTCCGGGTCCATCCCGGACCACTTGTGGCCCTGCCCGAAGAACTCGGTGTTGGCCAGGATGCTGACGACCGGGTGGGTGAACATGATGACGACCAACAGGTCGATCACCGTGGTGAGGCCCAGCGTGAACGCGAAGGCCTTCACCCCGGCCTCGGACAGGAAGTACAGCACGCTGGCGGCGATCAGGTTGACCGCGTCGGAGATGATGATCGTGCCGCGGGCGCGCCGCCAGCCGGTGTCCACGGCATACCGCAGTGGTCGCCCGGCGCGGACCTCGTCTCTGATCCGTTCGAAGTAGACGATGAAGCTGTCCGCGGTCACACCGATCGCCACGATCACACCCGTGACCCCGGCCATGGTGAGTCTGAAGTTGTGGGTCGTGCCGAGCAGTGTGATGGTCCCGTAGGTCAGCGCGGTGGCCACGAGGAGCGAGCCGACGGTGACCAGGCCCAGGGCGCGGTACTGCAACAGCGAGTAGATGAAGACCAGCACCAGACCGATGATGCCGGCGATGATGCCCAGCCGGAGCTGCTCGCCGCCGAGGGTGGGGCTGATCTGCTCGCTGGTCTGGATGGTGAAGGACATCGGCAGCGCACCGAACTTCAGCTGGTTGGCCAGCAGCTCGGCGGACTCGTTGGTGAAGCCGCCGGCGATGCTCGCGGTGCCGTTCGGGATCGCCTCGTTGACTCCCGGCGCCGAGATCACCTCGCGATCCAGCACGATCGCGAACCGGTTGCGAGCGTCCTGCTTGGAGATGGCGGCCAGCCGGGCCGTGATCTCGCGGAACGCCTCGGTGCCCTCGGCGTCGAAGGTGAGGCTGACCTGCACCCGACCCGTCGGGCCGGCCTGGCCCATCTCCAGGCCGGAGGACGCGTCGGTCACCGACGCGCCGGTCACCTCGGAGGGGCCGAGGATGAACTTCTCCAGGCCGCCGGAGGAGCAGGCCACCGTCGCCACGGCGGGGTTCTCGCTGGTCGCGTCGTAGGCGGCCTCCGGGTCCGAGCAGTCCAGGTCCATGAACTCCTGCTGCAGCTCGGGGGTGACCCAGGCCAGGTCGCTGGCGTCCGTCGGGGTCGGCAGGTCCGTGTCCTCCGGGCCCTCGGTGGACACGGCGTCGTCGGTGGTCTGCTCGTCGTCGGCGCCGGTGGCCCCGGGGGCATCGGTGGCCGTGGCCTCGTCCGCCGCGTCACCGGCTGCGAGCAGGCCCTCGGGGTAGGCGCCGTCGGTGACGGTCGCGCCGTCCTCCCCGCTCCCCTCGGGCACGCTCACGGACGGTTCGCCGCCGGTCGCGTCGTCGGTGGCCTCGTCGCCGGTGGCCGCGGGGTCGTCGGTGGACCCGGTGGGCATCGGCAGCTCACGGGTGGGCGTCGGCGGGGTGGTCTCCATCGGCTGGGTGGCCTGCGCGACCAGGACCGCGCGGAACTGCAGCTGGGAGGAGCGGCTCAACGCATCGAGCTGGTCCTGGGTGGGGTTGCCGGGGATCGCCACCGAGATGCTGGTGGCCCCCAGGCGGGACACCTCGGCCTCGGCGACGCCGTTGCCGTCGATCCGGCGCCGGATGATGTCGATGGCCTGGTCGACCGTCTCGGCACTGATGTCGGCATCGCCCTCCACGACCGGCTCCAGCACGATCTGGCGTCCGCCGGCCAGGTCCAACCCCAAGAGCGGGGTGAGCTGGCCCGGGGGGTTGCTCCACAGCTTGGCGGCACCGACGCCGCCGAAGACGAGGGCGATGATGAAGCCCAGGGCGATGATGGTCCTGATCGAGGTGCGGTTACGTCCGCTCTTGGTCTTCTTGGCCATCAACGCATCACTCCGTGGGCTCGTTGTCGGTCCCCGCCTGGTCCGACATACCGGCCCGCGGGGAGCGCACGATCGCCCGGCGGTCCCACTCGAGCTGGACTCCGGGGGCGACCTCGAGCCGGACGACGCCGTCCTCCAACGCCGCGATCCGGCCGTAGAGGCCGGTGCTGGTCATCACCTCGTCGCCGACCTGGAACTCCGACTGCATCTGCTGCATGGCCTTGGCCTTGCGACGCTGGGAGAAGATCATGTAGGCGATGAGCAGCAGGGGCAGCGCCAGCAGGAGCAGCGTCCCGAAGCCACCCCCCTGCGGCGTGCTCGCCGCGGCCTGAAACGACATGGTGGGTCCTTATAAACGTCCGTTGGAGCAGCACCCGTGGAGGGCCGCCAGGGGCACGCATCACACGGCGTGCACCCGGGGCAGTCTAGGTGAGCGACCGGGAGCCACCAAAGACGCCCCGCGGTTCGGCGGGTCTGTTGCCCGAATCGTGACCTGCCCGGATGCCGGTGCCCAGGGGCGGTCAGCCGCTGAACCGGCCGACGTCCCCGCTCAGCGGCAGCGTGTCCTGGCTGCCGGCGCCGGCGCCGGGGGAACCCTGCGGCGGGGTCAGGCCCAGGTGCTGCCAGGCCAGTGGCGAGGCGGCCCGCCCGCGCGGCGTGCGCACCATGAACCCCTCGCGGACCAGGAAGGGCTCGGCCACCGTCTCGACCGTGTCCGGCTCCTCCCCCACGGCGACCGCCAGGGTGCTCAGCCCGACCGGGCCGCCGCCGAACCGCTGGCACAGGGCCTCCAGGACCGCGCGGTCCAGGCGGTCGAGCCCCCGGGCGTCCACGTCGAACAGGTCCAGGGCTGCCTCGGCGGCGGGGAGGTCCACGACGTGCCGTCCGTGCACCTGGGCCCAGTCGCGCACCCGCCGCAGCAGCCGGTTCGCGATCCGGGGTGTGCCGCGGGACCGCGAGGCGATCTGCTCGACGCCGGCCGGGTCGGCCTCGATCTCCAGCAACGTGGCGTTCCGGGTCAGGATCTTGACCAGGTCCTCGGTGCTGTAGAAGTCGAGGTGTCCGGTGAAGCCGAACCGGTCGCGCAGCGGGGCCGGGAGCAGGCCGGACCGGGTGGTGGCCCCGACGACGGTGAAGGGTGGGAGCTCCAGCGGGATCGCGGTGGCGCCCGGCCCCTTGCCGACGATCACGTCCACCCGGAAGTCCTCCATCGCCAGGTAGAGCATCTCCTCCGCGGGCCGGGACATCCGGTGGATCTCGTCGAGGAAGAGCACCTCCCCCTCACTCATCGAGGAGAGCACGGCCGCCAGGTCACCGGCGTGCTGGATGGCCGGTCCGCTGGTGATCCGGATCGGCTGCTCCAACTCGGCCGCGATGATCATCGCCAGCGTGGTCTTGCCCAGCCCGGGCGGGCCGGACAGCAGGACGTGGTCCGGCGGTGCCTGGCGGCGCCGGGCGGCCTCCAGGACCAGGCCCAGCTGGTCGCGGACCCGCTGCTGGCCCGGGAAGTCGGTCAGCCGGCGGGGCCGCAGCGCCGCCTCGATCCGGCGCTCCTCCTCGCTGGAGTCGGCATCCACCACGCGCGCCGTCGCGTCCAGCGACCCGTCGTCCCAACCGCCGTCGCTCCCCCACCGGTCGTCGCCGGGGCCCTCCGGCACACCCCCGGTCACCGGCCGAGCTCCCGCAACGCGGCGCGCAACAGCTCGGAGACCTGGGTGGGCGCGTCCGGACCCGCGGCAACGCGGCCGAGGGCGTCCTCGGCCTGCTTGGCGCTCCAGCCGAGGCCGACCAGCGCCTCCCGCACCTGCTCCTGCGCGGCGCCCAGGGCGGCGGCTGGGGTGGCTGCCGGGGCACCCTCGGGCTGGTCGACGCCGACCATGATCTTGTCGCGCAGCTCCAGGACGAGCCGCTCGGCACTCTTCTTGCCGATCCCGGGGACCTTGGTCAGCGCGGCCAGGTCGCCGGTGGAGATGGCCCTGCGGACCTCCTCGGGGGCGTGCACCGACAGCATCGCCAGCGCGAGCCGGGGTCCCACCCCGGAGACCGTCTGCACCTGCTCGAAGAGGGCGCGACCCTCCGCCCCCGGGAAGCCGTAGAGCGTCAGCGACTCCTCCCGGACGACCAGGGTGGTCGCCAGGCGGGCCTCCGTGCCGGTGCGGCACTCCGCCGCGGTGGCCGGGGTGGTGTGGACCTGCAGGCCGACGCCGCCGACCTCGATCACCACGTGGTTGAGTCCGACGTGCAGGACGGTGCCTCGCACCGAGGAGATCATCGGGTCGTTCCGTTCTTGCCCTGGGTGGGCCGGTCGGTGGTGGGGCGCGGTCGCGCCGTCGCGGACGGGGTGGTCGGGGTGGTGGTCCGGGGGTACACGACCCGGCCGGCGACGGCGGCCCCCGCGCGCGTGGAGCTGCCTGGCACCGGGCGCTGGGCGGAGCGGGCCTGGGCGTGCAACTGGGCCAGCCGGTTCGGGCCGGCCGCGGCGGCCTGCTGCTGGGCCCGCACCATCAGGTCGGAGGCCGCCGCGGCGTGGCGGCGGTCGTGGGCCTCGCCACGCCATACGTGGCAGATCGCCAGGGCGAGGGCGTCCGCGGCGTCCGCGGGCCGGGGCGCGACGTCCAGTCCCAGGATCCGGGTGATCATCGAGGTGACCTGGGCCTTGTCGGCCCGACCGTTGCCGCTGACCGACGCCTTCACCTCGGTGGGGGTGTAGAGCGCGAGGGGCAGCCCCAGCCGGGCGGCGGCCAGCATCGGGACGGCCGAGGCCTGGGCGGTGCCCATGATCCCCTTGATGTTGGCCTTGGCGAAGACCCGCTCGACCGCGACCGCGTCGGGCCGGTGGTCGGCGAGCCACTGGTCGATCTCGGTCTGCAGGCTGAGCAGGCGTTCCTGCGGGTCGTCCGAGACCGGGGTGCGCACGACGCCCACGGCGACCATCCGCAGCGGGCGACCTGCCCGCCCCTCGACCACACCCAGGCCGCAACGGGTCAGGCCCGGGTCGACTCCGAGGACGCGCACCTGGTTGCCTCCCTCGTCCGGCGTTGTCTCCTGCGAACACCTGTTCGCAGGTCACAACGTTACGTCAGCGGGGCCGGAAGACGGCGGCGCGACGCGCCGGGCGGCTCAGTCCTCCTCGTCCAGCTGGGCCAGCACCTCGTCGCTGATGTCGCCGTTGGCGTAGACGTTCTGCACGTCGTCGCAGTCCTCGAGGGCCTCGATCACGCGGAACATCTTCTTGGCGCCCTCGAGGTCCAGGGGCACCTCGACGCTGGGCAGGAACTGCTGGTCGGCGGAGTCGTAGTCGATCCCGGCGTCGACGAGCGCCGTGCGCACGGCCACCATGTCGCCCGCCTCGCTGACGATCTCGTAGGACTCACCGATGTCGGTGACCTCCTCGGCCCCGGAGTCGAGCACCACCTCGAGGATGTCGTCCTCCGAGCGCCCCTCCTTGGCCACCAGGACCACGCCCTTGCGGTTGAACAGGTAGGACACCGACCCGGAGTCGGCCATGGTCCCGCCGTTGCGGGTCAGCGCGGTGCGGACCTCCATCACGGCGCGGTTCTTGTTGTCGGTCAGGCACTCGATCAGCAGGGCGACGCCGCCGGGGGCATACCCCTCGTAGGTCAGCGCCTGCCAGTCCGCACCACCGGCCTCGGCACCGGAGCCGCGCTTGACGGCGCGCTCGATGTTGTCGTTGGGGACGCTGGTCTTCTTGGCCTTCTGGATCGCGTCGTACAGCGTCGGGTTGCCGGCCGGGTCGCCCCCGCCGGTGCGCGCCGCGACCTCGATGTTCTTGATCAGCTTGGCGAACAGCTTGCCGCGCTTGGCGTCGATCGCTGCCTTCTTGTGCTTGGTGGTCGCCCATTTGGAATGGCCGCTCATCAGTCTCCCTTGCTCCTGCTGGTGCTCGGTCCGGATCGGTCCCCGATGCTACCTGCCTGCTCGCGCACCATCTGCACGAACAACTCGTGGACCCGCGCGTCCGGGGTCACCTCGGGGTGGAAGGAGGTGGCCAGGACGGGTCCCTGGCGGACCATGACGACCCGTTCGGCGCCGTCGTGCTCCACGGTGGCCAGGACCTCGACCCCGGGGCCCACCCGCTCGACCCACGGGGCGCGGATGAAGACCGCGCGGAAGGGCCCCTCGTCGGCGCGGGGCAGCGCGGCGATCTCCAGGTCGGCCTCGAAGGAGTCGACCTGGCGTCCGAAGGCGTTGCGGCGCACCGAGATGTCGAGGGCAGCCAGGCAGCCCTGGTCGGTCCGTCCGTCGAGGACCGCGCTGCCCAGCATGATCATGCCGGCGCAGGACCCGTATGCCGGCATGCCCGCCCGCAGGCGCGCGCGCAGCGGCTCGGCCAGGTCGAAGATGCGCAGCAGCCGGTCGATCGTGGTGGACTCACCGCCCGGGAGCACCAGCCCGTCGACCTCGGCGAGTTCCTCGGGGCGGCGCACGGTGCGCGCGTCCACACCGAGGGCGTTCAGCACCCGCAGGTGGTCCGCGACGTCTCCCTGGACGGCGAGCACCCCGATGCGTGGCCGGGGCGAAGTCACCAGCATGTCCTCCATCTCATCGGCTCGTCCTGACGAGCCTCGTCAACTCCTGGCGGTCGGACGCCCCCTCCCGATCCCGGTGAGGGCCGCTGGGCGCCGCGCCGGGTCGGCGGTGCCGGGGCCTACCAGCCGCGCTCGGCCAGCCGGTGCGGCTGTGGGATGTCGTCGACGTTGATCCCGACCATCGCCTCGCCGAGGCCGCGCGAGACCTTGGCGATGACGTCGGGGTCGTCGTGGAAGGTGGTGGCCTTGACGATGGCCGCGGCCCGCTCGGCCGGGTTGCCCGACTTGAAGATGCCCGACCCGACGAAGACGCCCTCGGCGCCCAGCTGCATCATCATGGCGGCGTCGGCCGGCGTGGCGATGCCCCCGGCGGTGAACAGCACGACCGGCAGCTTGCCCTGGAGCGCGACCTCCTTGACCAGGTCGTATGGGGCCTGGAGCTCCTTCGCGGCGACGTAGAGCTCGTCCTCGGACATGCTGGTCAACCGGCGGATCTCGGCCCGGATGGACCGCATGTGGGTGGTCGCGTTGGACACGTCACCGGTGCCGGCCTCGCCCTTGGAGCGGATCATCGCCGCGCCCTCGGTGATCCGGCGCAGCGCCTCGCCCAGGTTGGTCGCGCCGCAGACGAAGGGCACGGTGAAGGCCCACTTGTCGATGTGGTTGGCGTAGTCCGCCGGGGTGAGCACCTCGGACTCGTCGACGTAGTCGACACCGAGGGACTGGAGCACCTGCGCCTCGACGAAGTGTCCGATCCGGGCCTTGGCCATCACCGGGATCGACACGGCCTCGATGATGCCGTCGATCATGTCCGGGTCGCTCATCCGGGAGACCCCGCCCTGCGCCCGGATGTCGGCCGGGACCCGCTCGAGGGCCATGACCGCGACGGCGCCGGCGTCCTCGGCGATCTTGGCCTGCTCGGCGGTGACCACGTCCATGATCACCCCGCCCTTCAACATGTCGGCCATCCCCCGCTTGACCCGGGTCGTCCCGGCCTGGTGCTGGTCGGTGGTGTCGTGGGTGCTCATGCTCGTGACGTCCTTCGGTGACAGGGGGTGATCGTGGGCTTCGTGGGGCGTATGCCGAGTGGCGCCGTTGCGGACGTCCTCGGGTGCTCAGTCTACGGCGATCTGGGGCCAGGCATCCTCGAAGGTCACCGGCTGGGGCATCCGGGCGTGCCCGGCCAACCGGAACCACCGCACGACCCAGCTGCCGCGCAGCGCGGTCACGTCCCGGACCGCCTCGTTGTGGAAGCGTCGGGCGAGCTGCACCCGGACGCCGGCGCCCCGCAACCGGTCGAATCCCTCGACCGCCCCCTCGTCCTCGTGCTCCTGCAGCGTCTCCAGCGTGGTGGACGCGGCCTGCAGCACCCCGGTGAGCTCGGACTCGGCCGCGGCGCGCTCGGGGGTCCACGCCCCGCCGGCGCCCATCACCGCGTTGGCCGCGGTCGCCAGCAGCGTGGCCGTGGCCGGGTCGAGGTGCCCGCCCAGGGCCACCTCGAGCGCGGCGTCGGCCCGGCGGACCAGCTGGGCGTCCAGCGCCGCCGCGGTCGCCTGGATCCGGTGGTGCAGCCGGTCCAGCCGGACCGCGGTGTAGGACAGGAACCAGCCGACGGCGAGCACCACGGCCAGGATGAGCCCGGCATACATCAGTGCCTCGGTGACCGGGGAGACCTTCATCGGCGCCACCACCCGGACCAGGGACGGGCGCTGCGCTCGAGCTCCACCGTGGCCAGGTCCGCGGGCCGCACTGACTCGTAGACGGCCAGCACCTGCTCACCCACCCTGGACCAGTCGAAGGCCCACGCCCGTGCGGTCCCGGCCTCGGCCACCCGGCGCCGGCGTTCGGGATCGTCCAGCAGACTGCATACCTGGGAGGCGAGGGCGGCGCCGTCCCCGACCGGGAAGGTCAGGCCGGCGCGGCCGTGGTCGAGCACCGCGGTGAAGGCGTCGAGGTCCGAGGCCACGACGGGCGCCCCGGCGGCCATCGCCTCGACGAGGATGATGCCGAAGCTCTCCCCGCCGGTGTTGGGTGCCACGTAGACGTCGGCGCCGGCCAGGAGGGACACCTTGTCCTCGTGGCTGAGCGCGCCCAGGAAGCGCATCGCCTTGGCCACGTCGTCGGGCAGCGCCCGGGCCCGCTCCGCGACGTCCCCCGGGCCGGCGACCAGGATCTGCGCGTCCGGGTGCGCCCGCAGGATGGACGGGACCGCCTCGGCCAGGACGTGCAGGCCCTTGCGGGGCTCGTCGAACCGGCCCAGGAAGACCACCCGCGGGCCGTCGGTCCGGGAGCCCCAGCGGCGCTGGTCCGTGGGGTCTGGGCGGAAGTCCTTGACGTAGACCCCGTTGGGGATGACCACGGTCGTGCCCCCGACGTGGGCGGTGACCGTCTTGCGGGCGGCCTCGGAGACGGCGATCCGGGCCGACAGCTTCTCCAGGCTGGGCCGCAGGATCGGGTTGGCCATCCGCATCGCCCGGGACTTCAGGGTGGCCGTGTGGAAGGTCGCCACGACCGGCCCCTGGGCGGCCCAGAGCGCCAGCAGCGAGACGCTGGGGCTGGCCGGCTCGTGGATGTGGATGACGTCGAACCTGCCCTCGGCCAGCCAGGCGTCGACCCGCGCGGACACCTGAGGGCCGAAGGCGAGGCGGGCCACCGAGCCGTTGTAGCGCACCGGGACGGCGCTGCCGGCGCTGACCACGAAGTCGGGCAGGGGGGTGTCGTCCTCGGCCGGCGCCAGGACGCTGACCTGGTGGCCCCGGCTGATCAGCTCGGTGGCCAGGTCCTTGACGTGCAGCTGGACACCGCCGGGGACGTCGAAGGAGTACGGGCTGACCAGTCCGACCCTCATGGGGCCGCTCCGGTCGCGGGAGCGGGGCCGTCGCCGGCGGAGGGTCCGTCGGCGACGAACACCCGCTGCATCATGTGCCAGTCCTCGGTGTGCGCCCGCACGGCGCCGGTCAGGTAGTCCGCGCACTGCTGGGTCAGGTCCTGCACCTGCTCCGCGCGCGGCGCCTCCGGCTCCCGCGGGGTGAGCGGGGCGCCGAACGCGATCACCAGCTGGTGCCCGCCGGCCCCCGGTCGGGGCGACGGGTCGGGTTCGTAGTAGGTGGCGACGGGGTACAGCGGCGCCCCCGTCGCCAGGGCGAGCGAGGCGGGGCCGGCGGCCATCCGGGCCGGGTGGCCGCAGAAGGTCACGGTCAGCCCCGAGTCGGTGAGGTCCCGGTCGGCCAGGAGGGGGACGAACCCGCCGTCGCGGACCGTCCGGACCAGCTCCCGGAAGGGCGGCGCCCCACCGGTCAGCGGCAGGATCCGCATCCCGAGCGCCTCCCGGTAACGGACGAACTCGTCATACAGCTCCTCCGGGCGCAACCGCTCGGCGACCGTGGTCACCGGGGCCAGGTGGTGGGTGGCCCATGCGCCCGCGGTGTCCCAGTTGCCCAGGTGCCCGAGGAAGCAGACGCCGCCCCGCCCCCGCGCCAGGGCCTCGCGGACCGGGCCGTCGCCCTCGACCCGCACCGTGCGGGCCAGTTCGTCGGCCGTGCGGTCCGGCAGCCGGAAGGACTCGCACCAGTAGCGGAAGTAGGAGGCCACCCCGGACCGGACCAGTGCCTCGAGCGCGGCGTCGTCCAGGTCGGGGCGGACCCGCCGGTAGTTGTCGCGCATCCGCTGCACGTCCTTGCCCTGCCGCCGGTAGACCGCCGCGGCGATCCCGTCGAACAGCCGGTAGGCCGCCCCTGCCGGCAGCACCCGCACGGCCCGCCACCCGACGCGGAACGAGGCGAGGGAGGCGACCTCCGAGGCCCGCCCGGCCACGGACCTGGCGGCGGCGACCGGGTCGGCCAGCGTCACGGCATACCCGCCCTGGCCTGTTGGCGCACGGTGAGGATCCGCTGGGCGACGGTGATCACGCCCGCCACGACGAGCAGGGCGAGCACCACGGTGAGCACCCAGGTGGGCAGGAACAGTCCGACGAACCCGGTCGTGACCAGCACGGCGACCAGCCGGTCCGCGCGTTCGGCGATGCCGACGTCCGCCGTCATGCCGAGGCCCTCGGCGCGGGCCTTGCTGTAGCTGGTGACGAAGCCGAGCACCAGGCAGGCCAGGGCCAGGACCGCGGACAGGTCGTCGTCGCCGACACCGGTGAAGTAGAGGATGAGGCCGCCGAAGACCGCGCCGTCGCCCAGCCGGTCCATCGTCGAGTCCAGGAACGCGCCCCAGCTGCTGGTGCGGCCCGACATCCGGGCCATGGTGCCGTCGATCAGGTCCGTGAACACGAAGCAGGTGATCACGATGGTGCCCCACCACAGTTCCCCGCGCGGGTAGAAGGCCAGGGCGCCGGCGCAGACGCCGAGCGTGCCCACCAGGGTGACGGCATCAGGACTGACCCCCAGCCGCAGCAGAACGCGGGCGATGGGGGTGAAGATGGCCGTGAAGAACGCACGGGCGTATCGGTTGAGCATGGCGGGGACAGCGTAACGGGCGCCGGACGCTCAGGCGGTCGGCCACGCGGCGATGAGCCGGGTCCGCACGTCTTCCAGCAGCTGCGGCAGCGCTTTGGTCTGCGCGATGACCGGCAGGAAGTTGCTGTCGCCCTCCCAGCGGGGCACGACGTGCTGGTGCAGGTGGGCCGCCACGCCGGCGCCGGCGACCGCGCCCTGGTTCATCCCGATGTTGAAGCCCGCCGGGCCGGACGCCTGCCGGAGCGCGGCGATCGCGGCCTTGGTCAGGGCCGTGAACTCCTGCGTCTCGGCGTCGTCCAGCTCGGTGTAGAGGGGCACGTGCCGGTAGGGACAGACCAGCAGGTGCCCGGGGTTGTACGGGAACAGGTTGAGCACCACGTAGCAGTGCTCCCCCCGGTGCAAGATCAGGCCCTCCGCGTCGCCCTTGCCCGGTGCGTCGCAGAACGGGCAGCCCTCCCCCGCGTCGCTGGGCGGCCGTTCCCCCTGCACGTAGACCATCCGGTGCGGGGTCCAGAGGCGTTCGAACCCGTCGCCCACCCCCACGAAGCCGGCCGCGTCCTCCACCCGGTCCTCACCCTGCGCCATGCCCCTGATCTTAGGGGCTGGGGGGCTGCAGGATTATCGGGTCGCCCGATAATCCTGCGCTTCGTAGGAGAAGCTTCCCGGTCGATAGCGCCACGTTCCGGGGTGAAGGTGGGTCGGGCGGCCTTCCAGCGGCCCAGTCTAGTCAGGCGGCGATCGCCATGGCCGCGCGGATGCGCGCGAACAGTTGCTGCGGTCGGTCCAGGTCGGCCCAGGTCACCCGGATGACGATGTACCCGAGTTCACGCAGGCGGTCCTCGCGCCGTTTCTCGGCCCAGAGGACGGAGGGGTCGCCGGTGTCGTACTTGACCTTGCCGTCGAACTCGAGGGCGATCTTCGTCCCCTTCAGGAGGAAGTCGACCCGGGCAACGAACACCCCGTGCTCGTCGCAGATCCGGACCTGCGGGACCAGTTCGAACCCGGCCACGGTCAGGCAGACCCGGCAGCGTGACTCGCCGGGGCTCTCGGAGGAACCGTCGGCAAGCTCCAGGGCGGCGCCGACCGCCGAGGAATCGGGCCACCCGGACACGACTCGGGCCGCCGCCGCGAGGTCCGCCTCCGTGAAGACTCCGTGGTGCAGGCCGTGGTCGGCCGCGATCACCCCGCTGACCAGACCCCGCACCCGGGTCGTCTGCACGACGGCGACGGCGGGCTCCACCGCCGGGCCGGCCCGGGTGGGCACGGGGACAGCCGGTGTCGGCGCCGCGTCCGCCCCCTCGCGGTCGTCGGGCATGGCCATCCACCACGGGTCGATGACGAAGCTTCCCCGTCGCACCTGGTGCTGGACCGGGCGCTGCAGGTGGACCACGGACGGGTTGATCCGCCACACCGGGAAGCCGTGGGCCAGGAGGGCCGACTCGTGGCTCAACGCGGCATCGGGATAGAGCAGCAGGCCCCCCCTGGCCAGTTGCAGGTGGGCCGTCTCCGGCTCCACGGCCTGGTGGGAGCCGAGGACATACAGGCCCCGGGTCAACCGCACGCACTCCCCCGTCTTGCGCAACCGCAGCAGGCTCCGATCATCCAGCCCCACGGCATACGCCTGCTGGGTTGTGAAGAGCACTTCCCCCTGCTCCTCCAGGAGCCTCAATGCCTCATTCATGCTCCTACGCTGGCACCGACGCCTGGCCCGTGGGCGGCCTCCGACGGATCTGTGGATAACCCGATGGGCGGCCGGCCACGAGCCAAGAGCGGCCCGCAGGGCGGCGTCGGCCTCGCTTCACCCCGGAACCTGGCGCTATCGACCGGGAAGCTTCTCCTACGAAGCGCAGGATTCTCGGGTAACCCGATAATCCTGCAGGGGGCAACCCAGGGCGGAAGAAGGCGGGGGGGTGCGGTGGTTGACGCAACCATGACGCACACCGACGAGTACATCCAACCGGCCCAGGGCTGGGTCAAGAAGCAGCTGGAGGCCATCGACGCGGCGGGGACGACGGACGCCGCGCAGGTGCACGACCGCGCGGTGGTCGTGGTGACGATGCGGGGGGCCAGGAGCGGCAGGTTGCGCAGGGTGCCGCTGATGCGGGTGGAGCACGGGGGCACCTACGCGGCCGTGGCGAGCAAGGGCGGCAGCCCGGAGGACCCGGTATGGGTGCACAACCTGCGGGCGCACCCCGACGTGGCGGTGCAGGACGGGACGGAGCACCACGCGGGGCTGCGGGCCCGCCTGGCCGAGGGGCCGGAGCGCGAGGAGTGGTGGGAGCGGTCGGTGGCCGCCTTCCCGCCCTACGCGGAGTACCAGGAGAAGACGGACCGGCAGATCCCGGTCTACCTGTTGGAGCCGGTCAAGCCCGCCTGACGCCGGGACGGCGAAGACGACGAGAGCGACGAAGTGGGGCCCCGGTCGACCCGGGGCCCCACCTTTTGCGTCGCAGGGTCAGAGTGCGGTGACGACCTCGTCGAAGTCCAGCCGCGGCAGCCGCTGCATCCAGGCACCCTCGCCAGGGTGGCCCAGGTTCACCACGACCAGCACCTCGTGGTCGCCGTCGGGGAAGAACTCGGCGCTCACCGCGTCGACGTCGAACCCGGTCATCGGCCCGGCCGCCAGGCCCGCGGCACGGGCGCCGAGGATGAAGTAGCCCACCTGCAGGCTGCTGTTCAGCCGCGCGGTGCGCTGCCGGGCTGCCGCGTTGTCCTCGAACATGTCCTTCAGTCCCGTGGCGTGCGGGAAGGTCCGGGGCAGCTCCTCGTGGAAGGAGGTGTCGGCGGCCAGCAGGACGGTCATCGGGGCGGTCTCGGTCTTGGCCCGGTTGCCCTCACCCATGAGCGGCAGGAGCCGGGCGCGCGACTCGGCGCTCTCCAGCAGCACCATCCGCAGCGGCTGGGCGTTCATGGCGGTCGGGGCCCACTTGATGAGGTCGTAGATGGCCTGCACCTGGGCGCGGCTCACCGGCTCATCGGTGAACGTGTTGGCGGTGCGCGCCTCGCGGAAGAGCAGGTCCTGGGCCTCCGGGTCGAGGGTCAGCAGGTCCGGGGTCTCGGGTGCGTATGCAGTCACGTTCCTTGAACGCTCAACCACATCGTGGGGATTCCGGGCCGGCGCTGTGGCGCCCCTCACACCTGCGCCCCGGGCGGCTAGGTTGTGGCTCATGTATCCCACGCTCGGCGATCTCCTGGGGACGGACCTCCCGGTCCCGACGCACGAGTTCTTCGTCGGGTTGGGGGTGCTGTGCGCGCTCGCGATCTTCGTGGTCCAGGCCCGGCACACCGGCCAGACCGACGAACGGCTGCTGTATGTCGTCACCGGGGCCCTCTTCGGCGGCGCGGTGTTCATGCGGTTGGGCACCTGGCTGCAGGACGCGGACCTGCGGACCAACGCGACCCTGGTGGAGCAGTGGCTCTACGGCAACCGCAGCATTCTGGGCGGGCTGGTCGGTGCCTGGCTGGGGGTCCACGTCGCCAAGCGGCTCTGCGGCTACCGGCTGCGGACCGGCGACCTGTTCGCCCCGGCGGTCGCGCTCGGGATGGCCGTCGGGCGGTGGGGGTGCCTGCTCACCGAGCTCCCGGGCACCCCGAACTCCCTCGGCTTCGGCCCGGTCCTGGACGAGGCGACCGCGCAGCGGCTGGGCGCGCCCGCAGGGGTCGCGCTGCACCCGTCCTTCGGCTACGAGATCGCCTTCCACCTGATCGCCTTCGTGGTGCTCTGGTCGGTCCTGCGCGACCGGCTGCCACCCGGGGAGTCGTTCGTCCTCTACGTCGCCGGCTACGCGGTCTTCCGGTTCCTCGTGGAGTTCGTCCGCGGCAACGAGGTGGCCTGGTGGGGGCTGACCCGGCCGCAACTGTTCCTGGCCCTGACCATCCCGCTGCTGCTGGCCCGCGTCGTGTGGCAGGCTCGCCGCGGCACCTACGTCCTGAGCCCGCGCCGCCGCGAGGTGGCCCACAGCACCCGATAGGAGTCCTGGTGAAGCCCACGATCGGCCCCGGCGTGAAGCTGCGCGACTTCCGTGTCCACCGCTACGTCAACGCCTTCTGCCCGCACTGCCACGAGGAGGCGCCCGACCGCCCCCTGGAGGAGGTGCGGCGCCTGTCCGGCTGGCTGGCCGAGCGGGACGGCAGGGTCTTCCTGGAGCGGGGCTGTCCGGACCACGGGTTCGTGCGGACGCTGTATGACGAGTCCGCGGAGATCCTGCGCTACCTCGAGCAGTGGACGGCCCCGACCAAGGAGCACACCGCCGACCTGAGCGGCAACTTCAAACCGGTCCCCTCGGCATACCTCGACGGCCTGCCCCAGATGCAGACCCAGCACACCTGCATCCTGCTGGAGGACATCACCGACCACTGCAACCTGCGTTGCCCCACCTGTTTCGCCGACTCCGCGCCGCAGCTGATGGCGACCGCGCCGCTGGAGGAGATCCTCGCCTCGATCGACACCCGGCTGTCCCGCGAGCACGACCGGCTCGACGTGCTGATGCTCTCCGGCGGAGAGCCCACCCTGCACCCACAGTTCACCGAGCTCATCGAGGCGGCGGTGGCCCGCCCGATCGTGCGGATCCTGGTCAACAGCAACGGGCTGCGGATCGCGCAGGACGACGAGCTGCTCGCGCTGCTGGTCAAGCACCGGGAGCGGGTCGAGGTCTACCTGCAGTTCGACGGCCTCACCGCCAAGGCGTCCAAGCACCACCGGGCGGCCGACCTGCGGCGCTTCAAGGAGCGGGCGATCGAGCGGCTGTCCGGCGCGGGGATCTTCACCACGCTCACGATGACCGCGGCCCTGGGCGTCAACGACGAGGAGATCGGGGACGTCCTCGACCTGGGCCTGCGCACCCCCTACGTCGGGGGCGTCACCATCCAGCCGGTCTTCGGCTCCGGCCGGTCCGCGGGTGTGGACCCGATGGACCGTCTCACGCACACCGGGGTGCTGGCCCGGCTCGGCCCGCAGACCGAAGGCCGGGTCACCTGGCGCGACCTCACCGCGCTCCCCTGCTCCCACCCGCACTGCTGCTCGGTGGGCTACCTGCTGCGGGACGACGGCGGGCAGTGGAGGTCCCTGGTGGAGCTGATCGGCCACGAGCGGCTCAAGGAGTTCCTCGACCTGGAGCCGGACATGCTGGCCAACCGGATCGCCGACCAGGCGCTCCCGGCAGAGCTGAAGAAGGTGGTCAAGGACTCCATCCTGGACCTGCTCAGCGAGCAGTCCTCGCTGTCCCACCCCGATATCGGCAGCATCTGGCGGGACATCTGCACGAACTGCGACATCGGGATCGGGACGCTCACCCAGCTGGCCTCGTCCTCGCTGCCGGGCGGCCAGAAGCGGCTGCGGGCGATGCTCGGCGAGCGCGTGCTCCGGGTCACCGTCAAGCCGTTCATGGACATCAACACGATGATCGAGGAGCGGCTCACCCAGTGCTGCGTGCACGTGGCCACCGTCCACGAGGACAGCTCCCACCAGTGCGCACCGTTCTGCGCGGTGCAGGCGTGGGCGCCGCTCGCCCGCACCCGGATCTCCACCGCTACCGGTATGCCGGATGGCCGGGAGAACCTGCTCGGGGCTGGGGCGCCGTGACCGGGGAGCGACCGGCGGTGACGCCGGGGATCCCGGGTACTCCGGCCGCCCGGCCGGAGGAAGCGACCGCGCCGTTCGACCCGCTGCGGCTGTGCATCTTTGCCACGGTGGCGCTGCTCGGCTGGTTGGCGGGGCCGTTCGCCCTCGCCTTCTTCGCCGTCCTGGGCTTCACCGGCTACTGGAAGGCGCGCCGCGCGGGTCTCACCCGTTCCGACTGCCTGCTCCGGGACACCCGGTTGGTGCTGGCATACCTCGGCGCGCTGGTCGTCCTGGCCGGCGTCGGGGTCTGGCTGCACCTCTGGTGGTGGTGAGGGGATGACGCCTGATCGGACCCCTTCGGGCGGCGAGCCGCCCCGACCGGTCAACGGGTTCCTGGTGGCCCTCGGGGTCGTGGCCGGCGTCCTGCTGTCGTGGATGCTCACCTTCACCCTCCTGAACTCCTCGGCGATGGCTGAGGGTCCGGCCCTGACCATGTCGCTCGGGGTGCCGGCGCTGCTTGCCGTCATCGGCCTGCTCGTCCCGGCGGTGCGCCAGTTCAGCGCGGGACTCCTGCTCGGGGTGTGCATCGGCGCTATCGTCGGTGCTGGCGTGTGCGGGCTGCTCTTCCTGCAGCTCATGCGGATGTAGACGGGAGGACCAATGGCCGGCAACGACTCGCAGGACCAGGGCGACCAGCCCACCGATCCGTATGCCCCGCCGCCCCCGGGCGGATCCCAGCCCTACGGCCAACAGCAGCCCCAGTACGGCCAGCAGCCGCCCTACGGACAGCAGCCGGGCTACGGCCAGCAGCCGCCCTACGGGCAGCAGTCCCCCTACGGCCAGAACCCCTATGCGCCGGGCTCCTACGGGACGCCCTACCAACCCCCGCCGAAGCGGTCGTCGATGCCGATCTGGATCGGTGCCCTGCTCGGGGTGGTCCTGGCGGTGCTGCTGACCGTGGCCTCCTACGGGCTGGGTGACTTCGGCCCGGTCGTGGTCCTGGCGGGCCTCATCGCGGTGGTCGCCCTGGCGGTCATCCCGGTCACCCGGCGGTGGGGCATCGGCCTGATCGTTGGCCTGTTGCTCTCCGTCCCGCTGGCGCTCATCGTGGGAGCCGGCATGTGCGTCTACCTCATCGCCAACTACCAGGCCTGAGCCGGGTCCGGCGGATCAGCGACCGGCCGGCAGGCGCACCCGGCGCGGCTCCTCGACCCGGGCGCCGAGGGAGTCCAGCGTCGCCGCCGGCACCCGGATCCCCTCGACCAGCTCCAGTCCCGGCGTCCCCGCGGCCACGGCCACGCCCTCGTCGCTGCGCAACCACCGGGTCGCGGTCTGGAGGAGTGCGTGGGTGGCGCGTTCGACTGGGCCGGACGGGACGGCATACAGCAGCACCACGCGGGCCCACTGCGGGCCCAGCAGGTCGGCCGGCAGGGGCGCGGGCAGCTGCACCATGACCACGCCGGCGTGCGTCCCGTCGTGCTCGGCGACCCAGGTGGGCAGGGTGGCCCGCTGACGGCCCCAGGCCGAGGCGAACCGGTCCAGGTGACCCGGTGGCGCGGTCCGTCCGGCGGCCCGCAGCGACTGGACGTGCAGGGCGGCCGCGAGGAGTCCCTCCTCCGGTCGCAACTGCCGCACCCGCACGTCGCTCACCATCGAGTCGCCCGTCGTCCCCTCGGCCCGTCCGGCCTCAGACCTGGATCCGGTCCCGGACCGCGGCGACGATCTCGGCGACCGCCTCGTCCACGGGGACGCCGTTCTTCTGCGACCCGTCGCGGTAGCGGAAGGAGACCGCGCCCGCCGACCTATCGTCCTCGCCGGCGATCAGCATGAACGGCACCTTGGCCTTCTGCGCGGTCCGGATCTTCTTGGGGAACCGGTCGTCGGAGGTGTCCACCTCGACCCGGATCCCCTGCGCGCGCAGCTTCCCAGCGACCTCCTGCAGGTAGTCCTCGAACGGCTCCGCGACAGGGATCGCGACCACCTGCACCGGCGACAGCCAGGGCGGGAAGGCGCCGGCGTAGTGCTCGACCAGCACGCCGATGAACCGCTCGATCGAGCCGAACTTGGCCGAGTGGATCATCACCGGCCGCTGCCGGGTGCCGTCCGCCGCCTGGTACTCCAGCTCGAAGCCCTCGGGCTGGTTGAAGTCGTACTGGATCGTCGACATCTGCCAGGTCCGGCCGATCGCGTCGCGGGCCTGCACCGAGATCTTCGGGCCGTAGAAGGCCGCGCCGCCCGGGTCCGGCACCAGCTCCAAGCCGGTCTCCCCCGCGACCTCCTCCAGGACCGCGATGGCCTGCTCCCACTGCTCGGGGGTGCCCTGGAACTTGTCCTTCTTCTCCCCCTCCATGTCCGGGGTCGACAGCTCCAGGTAGTAGTCGTCCAGCCCGAAGTCGCGCAGCAGCCCGAGGATGAAGGTCAGCAGGTGGCGGATCTCGTCGGGGGCCTGCTCGGCGGTGACGTAGGAGTGGGAGTCGTCCTGCGTCATCCCCCGGACCCGGGTCAGCCCGTGCACCACCCCGGACTTCTCGTAGCGGTAGACCGAGCCGAACTCGAACAGCCGCATCGGCAACTCGCGGTAGGACCGCCCGCGCGACCTGAAGATCAGGTTGTGCATCGGGCAGTTCATCGCCTTGAGGTAGTAGTTGCCGCCCTCCAGCTCCATCGGCGGGAACATCGTGTCCGCGTAGTACGGCAGGTGCCCGGAGGTGTGGAACAGGCTCTCCTTGGAGATGTGCGGTGTGCCGACGTAGTCGAAGCCCTCCTCGATGTGCCGCCGGCGCACGTAGTCCTCCATCTCCCGCTTCAGCACCCCGCCCTTGGGGTGGAAGACGGGCAGGCCGGAGCCGAGCTCGTCGGGGAAGGAGAACAGGTCGAGCTCTGCGCCCAGTTTGCGGTGGTCGCGCCGCTCGGCCTCGGCGAGCCGGTCCAGGTATGCCGTGAGGTCGGGTTTGGTGGGCCAGGCCGTCCCGTAGATCCGCTGCAGCTGGGGGTTCTTCTCGCTGCCGCGCCAGTAGGCCGCGGCGCTGCGCATCACCTTGAAGGCGTTGCCGATGAGCTTGGTGTTGGGCAGGTGGGGTCCCCGACAGAGGTCGCCCCAGACGACCTCACCGGTGCGGTCCACGTTGTCGTAGATGGTCAGCTGGGCGCCGCCGACCTCCACGGAGGCGCCCTCGGCGGCGTCCTCCGCGGCGCCGCCCTTCAGGCCGATCAGCTCCAGCTTGTAGGGCTCGGCGGCGAGCTCCTCGCGGGCCGCGTCGTCCTCGACCTCCCGGCGTGCGAAGGTCTGCCCGGAGTTGATGATCTTCTGCATCACCTTCTCGAGCTTCTTCAGGTCCTCGGGGGTGAACGGCTCGGCCACGTCGAAGTCGTAGTAGAAGCCGTCGCGGATTGGCGGGCCGATGCCCAGCTTGGCGTCCGGGTTGACCTGCTGGACGGCCTGGGCCAGCACGTGGGCGCAGGAGTGCCGCAGCACGTCCAGCCCGTCCGGGGAGTCGATGGTCACCGGCTCCACGGTCTCTCCCCCGCTGAGCACGTGCACCAGGTCGCGCAGCTCCCCGTCGACACGGGCGACCACGACCGAGCGGTCGCCGTCGAACAGGTCACCGGCCGTGGTGCCCGGGTCCACCGATCGCTCGTCTCCGGCGACGGTCACGGTGATCTGGGCGGACACGTGGTGCTCCTTGCTGTCGGGTCGGGTGTGCGTCGAAAGCGTACCCGTCAGGGCAGGAGTGACCAGCACAGGACGGCCAGCCAGGCCCAGCCCAGGACGATGAGCACCCGCTGGACCAGTCCCGCCCGGGGACGGTCGCCCTCCCAGGCATACCCGAAGGCCACGAAGAGCGCGACGAGCCCCACCGCGACGAGTCCCGAGGCCCAGGCCCAGCGTCCGTCGAGGACGAAGGCCGCCACCGCGGCGGCCGCGGGCAACAGCGAGAAGACGGCGGCGCCGGCGTGGTCGTGCAGCTCGTGGGCGCGGCTTGTCTCCTCCGGGGTGCCCTCCGGCGTGCCGGGCGGGTAGCCGCGCATCGGGTCCATCGGGAAGACGCCCGAGGCCACGAGCGCCGCCCCGAAGAGGATGACCAGGGTCCCGAGGAGCAGGCTCCCGGTGGCCATCCCGACGCCGACGCCGGAGGCCCCGATCAGGGCACCGGAGCCGATGAAGTTGCCGGCCTGCAGCCAGCCGCGGGGGCCGAGGGCCAGGGCGCTCACCGGGTGGTAGGTCGGCCGGTAGCCCGGACGGGTCGCCCCGTCGAGGAGGAAGGTCCCCACGAATCCGACGGCACCGACGATGCCGCACACCAGCAGGGCCGTCATGGAGGTGACCGTAGCAGCGGGTCCCGGCACGGGTGGCGACCTAGACTCCGGGGCATGACGGACCCGCACCGCGACCGACTCACCCAGGCGTTCACCCAGCAGGCGGTGACCATGGAGGACCCGGCGCTGAACACCGCGTTCACCTCCGGGCTCGGCTGGCTCGTTGAGCTGGCGGGCCCGCGGCCGACGGACCGGTTGCTCGACGTCGCCGGTGGGACCGGGCTGGTCGCCCGGGCCTTCGCGCCGCACGTGGAGTCGGTGACCGTGGTCGACATCACGGTGCCCATGCTGGAGGCGGGCCGTGCCGCGGCCGCAGCCGAGGGGCTGGACAACGTCAGCTACCTGGAGGGCGATGCCACGGACCTCCCGTTCGGCGACGGGAGCTTCGGCGCCGTGGTGACCCGCTTCTCGCTGCACCACGTGCCCGAACCCGAGCGGGTGCTGGACGAGATCGTGCGGGTCACCGCCGCCGGCGGGTGGATCCTGGTCAAGGACCTCACCGCGGACGCCGACGAGCGGCTCGCGGCCCGGCAGGACGAGATCGAGATCCTGCGGGACGACTCCCACCTGCGGATGCCCCGGCCGGTTCAGGTGGGCCGGTGGTTGCAGTGCCGCGGGTGCACGGTCACCCGCACCGAGCAGCGCCAGCTGGTCCGGCCGCTGGAGCCGTGGCTCGAGCAGTCGGTGACCCCGCCGGCGCGTGCCCAGCAGGTCCGGGACCGGCTCGCCGCCGAGATCGACGGCGGCGAACCGACCGGCACGCAGCCGGAGCGGCGCGAGGACGGCCTGTGGTTCCGGCAGACCTGGGAGGCGACCCTGGCCGTGCGGCCGTAGCCTCCCGCCTGCGGTTCCGGCGAGGGGTCAGGCGTGGCCGTGGTCGGCGTCGCTGCGGCTGCCGGCCACCAGCGCCTCCTGCAGCAGCTCCACCGGGTGCCAGGCGGAACGCTCGGTCCCGTGGAAGATCTGCTCCCGGCAGGAGGTGCCCGAGGCACAGATGACGGTCTGTCCGTCCTCGGCCTCGATGGCCGGGAACAGCCGGTCCCGACCCACCTGCATGGACAGCGCGTAGTGCTCCTTCTCATAGCCGAAGGAGCCGGCCATGCCGCAGCAGCCGGCATCCACCTCGACCACCTCGACCCCGGGGATCCGGCGCAGCATCGCGACGGTGGCGGCCGTCCCGACCTCGGCCTTCTGGTGGCAGTGGCCGTGGTAGAGGATCCGGCGCCCGGCCAGCCAGGAGTCCTCGGACAGCTGCAGCCGTCCCTCGTCGACCGCCTCGGTGAGCAGCTCCTCGACCTGCCGGACCCGCCCGGAGACGTCGGCGACGTGGGGGTTGCCCGGCAACATCGAGGCGTGCTCGTCCCGCAGCGTGAACAGGCAGGACGGCTCGCACCCGACGATCGGTGACCCGGCCGGGGTGTCCTCCGCCAGGCCCCTGGCCAGCTGTGCGGCCGACGCTGCGGCCTGGTCGATCAGGCCCTTGGACAGCGCCGACCGGCCGCAGCACCCGGCGCTGGTGAGGCTCACCTCCCAGCCCGAGCGTTGCAGCAGGCCGATGGCGGCCTGCCCGATGTGCGGCTCGGTGTAGGTGGTGAAGGAGTCGGCCAGGAAGTTCACCGTGCCCATCGGCGCCGGGGCGCCGGCCCCGACGGCCCGCTGCTGCGCGGCATACCAGCGGCGTAGGTTGCGGAACTCGAAGTGCGGCAGCTTGCGCTGCGCGGTGATCCCGAGGAAACGTTCCATCCCGGTCCGGACCAGCGGGATGCGCACGGAGGCGTTGGCGACGGGGGCGAAGAGCGAACCCAGCCGGTTCAGGCTGCGGATGCTGCCGAAGACCCGCGACCGCACCGGCACACCGTGCTCGTCGTGGTAGTGCGACAGGGACTCGCTCTTGAGCTTGGCCATGTCGACGCCGAGGGGGCACTCGGACTTGCACGCCTTGCACATCAGGCACAGGTCGAGGATCTCGTGCAGCCGCTCGTCACCCAGCGCCTTCTTGGGGTCGGGGTCGGACAGCGCCTTGACCAGGGCGTTGGCCCGGCCACGGGTGGCGTGCTCCTCCTGCCGGGTGGCGATGTAGGACGGGCACATCACCCCGGAAGTGCTCTTGCGGCACTGGCCGATGTTCATACACCTGTCGGCCGCGCCGCGCATCCCGCCGACGACGTCGAACTGGAGCCGGGTCTGCAGCGGACCGGCGGGCGGCAGGGCCGCGTCACGCAGGTTCTCGGTCATGCTGGGGGCGTCGACGATCTTGCCCGGGTTCATCCGGTTGTCCGGGTCGAACAGCGCCTTGACCTCGCGCATCGCCTCGTAGAGGTCGTCGCCGAAGAGCTCCCGGTTGAACTCGCTGCGGGCCAGCCCGTCGCCGTGCTCGCTGGAGTTGACGCCGCCGTACTCCCGCACCAGGTCCTTGATCTGCTCGGCGACGGCGCGCATCCGCTCGATCTCGTCGGGACGGCTGAGGTCCACGAACGGGCGGATGTGCAGGCACCCCACCGACGCGTGGCCGTAGAAGCCCGCCTTCATCTCGTAGCGGTCCAGGATCTCGGCGAACCGCGCGGTGTAGGCGGCGAGGTGCTCGGGGTCCACCGCGGTGTCCTCGACGAACGCCAACGGCCGGTTCGTCCCCTCGCTCGCGGCCATCAGCAGGCCCAGACTCGACTTGCGGACCTTTAACAGCGCCGCCTGCTGCTCCTTGGTGACCAGCTGCAGCGTGTGGTAGCCGTGCCCGTGCTCCTGCCAGAGCCGGGTCACCTCCTCGAGCTTGGGCTGCAGCGCCCCGAGGTCATCGCCCATGAAGGAGACGAACAACAGTGCCCCGGGGTCGCCCACCAGGCTGGCCCCCAGGTCGGCGAACTCGATCTTGCGGCGGGACAGGTCCAGGATCGTCTTGTCCATCATCTCGACCTGGTCGGGGCCGCACGACAGGGCGTCCCGGGTCGCCTCGATGGCGTGCTGCGGGGTCTCGAAGTGCCCCACGGCATACACCGTATGCCGTGCCGTCGGCACCAGCCGCACGGTCGCCTCCGTGGTGATCACCAGGGTGCCCTCGGACCCGACCACAAACTTGGCCAGGTCGAAGTCGGACCCGTCGGTCATCCGGTCCAGCCGGTAGCCACCGGCCCGGCGCCAGAACGGCGGGAAGCCGCCGGCGATGCCCTCGGCGTGCCCGGCCACGATCCGCGGCAGGCCCTGGTAGATGCGACCCTCCAGAGTGTCGGCGCCCGCCCGGCGCTCCCGCTCGGCCTCGTCGACCGGGGCAAAGGATGCCCGGGACCCGTCGGAGAGCACGACGTCCATCGCCTCGACGTGGTCGATGGTCATCCCGAGCCGCAACGACCCGCTGCCCGCGGAGTTGTTGCCCATCATCCCGCCGATGGTGGCGCGGTTGCTGGTCGAGGTGTCCGGGCCGAACTTCAGGCCGAACGGCGCGGCCGCCTGGTTCAGGTCGTCCTGCACCACGCCGGGCTGGACCCGGGCGGTGCGCGCCTCGGGGTCCAGGGCCAGGATCTGGGACATGTGCCGCGAGAAGTCCAGGACGATGCCGGTGTTGATCGTCTGACCGGCCAGGCTGGTGCCCGCACCGCGCGGGGTGACCACCACCCCGAACTCGGCGGCGATCCGGACCGTGGCGGCGACGTCGTCGGCGTCCATGGGGAACACCACACCCACCGGCATGATCGCGTACATGCTCGCGTCGCGGGAGAACAGGTGGCGCGAGTAGTCGTCGAACTGCACCTCACCGCGCAGCTCGGCCTCCAGCCGGGATGCGAGCGCGGCGTGGTCTCCTGCGGTCGTGGGCCTGGGGGTTGTCGTGGCGGTCACCGGACCGGCCTCCTCGGGGTTGGCTGCGGGCGGGTTCTCAGGGCTGTTCGAGGACGTCGAGCGCCTGCTGCAGGCCCGACTCGTCGATCGGGACCCCGGCGAGCTTGAGCCCGAGCTGGACCCCGCTCAGGGTCCCGGCGAGGGTCAGGTCGTTGAAGTGTCCCAGGTGCCCGATCCGGAAGACCTTGCCGGCCACCTTGCCCAGCCCGGCACCGAGCGACATGTCGAAGCGCTCCAGGATGATCCGGCGCACCGTGTCGGCGTCGTGCCCGTCGGGCAGCAGGATCGCGGTCAGTGCCCCGGAGTACTCCCGCTCGTCGAGGGCCAGCACCTCCAGTCCCCACCCCCGCACCGCCGCGCGGGTCGCGGCCGCGTGCCGCTGGTGCCGGGCGAAGACCTGCGGCAGCCCCTCGTCGTCCAGCATCCGCAGGGCGACCTTCAGCCCGTAGAGCAGGTTGGTGGCCGGGGTGTAGGGCCAGAAGCCGCGGGAGTTGGACTCCAGGATGGGGCCCCAGTCCCAGAACGAGCGGGGCAGCGTGGCGCTCTCCCGGGCCCGGAGCGCCTTGTCGCTGACCGCGTTGAAGCTTAGCCCCGGCGGCAGCATGAGTCCCTTCTGCGACCCGGAGACGGTGACGTCCACGCCCCACTCGTCGTGCCGGTAGTCGATCGAGCCCAGGGAGGAGATGGTGTCGACCAGGAGCAGCGCGGGGTGGCCGGCGGCGTCGATCGCCTGCCGCACCTCACCGATCCGGCTGGTGACGCCCGTGGAGGTCTCGTTGTGCACGCAGCACACCGCCTTGACCGCGTGCCCGGTGTCGGCCGCGAGCTTCTCCCGCACGACCTCCGGGTCGACCCCGTGGCGCCAGTCCCCGGGGACGAAGTCGACCTCCAGCCCGAGCCGGGTGGCCATGTCCTGCCAGAGGGTGGCGAAGTGGCCGGTCTCGAAGCAGAGCACCCGGTCCCCCGGGCTCAGCGTGTTGACCAGCGCGGCCTCCCAGGCCCCGGTGCCGGAGGCCGGGTAGATGACGACCGGGTTGGTCGTGCCGAAGACCGGCTTGATGGCCTCGACCAGGTGGCTCCCGAGCTCCTGGAACTCGGGGCCCCGGTGGTCGATCGTGGGCTGGGAGATGGCACGCAGCACCTCGTCGGGACAGTTCGTGGGTCCCGGAATCTGCAGGAAGTGCCGTCCAGTGTGCGTCATGAGATGTCACCTTCACTCGGCCGCCACGGTCGCCGGCGGTCGGCGCTGAGGCGGTGCTGACTTGTCCGCCCAGTCTCACACCGACTCGGGACGCGTGGGGCCCCTTCGTTATGCCTGTCAGTGCTGCGGGCCAGCACCACCTGCCCCGGCGTGTCGTCCCTATGCCTGTCAGTGCTGGCCGGCAGCACCCACAGCCACGGGTGAAGACCTCGTCGCGGGCCCTTCGGATAGCCTCCCGGGGTGGAATTGCACCAATTGCGCTATGTCCTGGCGGTCGCCGAGACCGGCAGCTTCTCCCGCGCTGCCGAGCGGTTGTACGTCGTGCAGTCCAACGTCAGCGCCCAGGTCCGCAAGCTGGAGCGAGAGCTGGGGGTGGAGCTGTTCGAGCGCCGGCCGCACGAGGTCGTCCCGACTGCTTTCGGCGAGGCCTTCCTGCCCGGGATCCGCGCCTCTCTGGAGACCCTCGAGGACGCCCGCTCTTCCCTGGACGCGCTCCGGGGGCTCACCGCGGGAAACGCCCAACTTGGCGTCCTGGGGACGGTCGGGAACTGGCTGATGCCGGCTGTGACCAGTGCGTTTCTGGACACCTACCCGGGGGTCGAGCTGTGGATCACGGAGGAGCCCAGCTCGATCCTGGGCGGGATGGTGCTCTCCGGGGACATCCCGCAGGCCCTCATGATCCTGCCGCAGACATTGCCCCAGCAATTGGTCGCCGAGCCCCTCTTCGAGGAGGAGCTCGTGGCACTAGTGCCAGCCGGTCATCCCTTGTGCGGCAGCGGTTCTGCACCCCTCACCGCGTTCGCGGAGGAGGACGTCCTGCTGCCGGAGGCCGGGAACCAGCTGCGGGACATGCTGAACGACGCCTGCGCTGAGGCGGGGTTCCACCCGAGGAACCGGGTCGAGGTCGGGAAGAAGCAACTGGCCCGCGAGCTGGCGGTCGCCGGCGTGGCCGCGGCGTTCATGCCCGCGCTCACGGCACTGCATGACGCGGCCCGGGAACCGGAGCGGGTCGTCCGCCTCACCGGGCCGTCCGTCGTGCGCTCGGTGGGCCTCGTGCGGCACCAGCGCACTACCCTGTCGCCCGCAGATGCCGCCCTCGCGGAGACCATGCGGGCGACCCTGCCCGAGCACCTCCGGAACGCACTGGCGGCCGCTATACACCCAGCGGACGGAACGCGTCAACCCCTCGCCCGGGCTCACATCAGCGCGGACTGCTAGCTCGGCGCCCGAGGTCGCAACGGCCCGGTTTGGCCACTTGACGGGACCTACGGCCCGAAGCAGTATCGCTGGCCAAGCGAGTTTCGGATTCCATTGAGTGGAATCTGCATACTCGGTGGCAACGTCGCCACCCGAGGGCTCGCGCCGGCAGTCCAGCACGGGGTGGTGGAGTCGTCTGCTCGGCTGGAAGTCCTATTCAAAGGAGAAGTCGTGGACACAGTGGTCACCGAGAGCGTGCCCCTCACATTGATCGGATTTGCCGCGGTCATCGTGGTGCTGTTCTTCCTGATTGCCAAGTACCGATGGCACGTCTTCATCGCCCTGTTGCTACCCATCGTCCTCTTCGCCTTCCTTCCCGGGGTGGATCGGGGCGCGTTCGTCGAAGCCTTCACCACCGGATTCGGCGGGACGATTGAGGAGATCGCCGTCGTCATCGTGCTGGGCTCGCTGATCGCCGAGCTGTTGAAGCGGTCGGGTGGCGTGGAACGAATCACAGACTCGATGATCAGGTTTGTGGGTCGACGCCGGATGCCGCTCGCCCTGACCTTGGCGGGGTTCGTCATCGGGATTGCCATCTTCTCCGACGTCGGCTATGTCATCCTCAACCCACTCGTCCACGGGGCTGCCATCGCCAGCGGTAGCACCATGGGCACCATGGCCACCGGACTGGTTGGCGCCATGCAGACAACCCATGCGATGGTGCCTCCCACGCCGGGGCCCTTGGCAGCAGCCGCTCTGGTCGACGCCGACCTGGGCACGGTGATCGTTCTTGGCTCGGCTGTCACGCTGGTGGCCTCGCTTGCCGGTTGGGGTTACGCGATGCTCATCGGTAGCCGGGTGACCTCCCCCCCGTCGAAAGAGTTTCTTGGGGAGTCCTTCGTCGAGAAGGGCCAGCAGCTCCCGCCGCTGGGGATGTCGTATGCCCCCATCGTGGTGCCGCTCATCCTGATCGCCGGCGGCAGCATCGCAAACCTGACCATGGAGGAGGGCACCACGGCTCACCAGCTCCTGACATTCATCAGTTGGCCGGTGTTTGCCCTCGGCGTGGGCGTCGTCATCGCCTACATCCTGTCCATCAGGATGACAGGCAAGAAGGACTCGGCCGACCGACGGGACGCCTGGGTCGAAGAGGCCCTACGCGGCTCCGCCATGATCATCATGGTGACCGGGCTGGGTGGCTCCCTGAGCGAAATCCTGAAGGGCACCCCGGCCGTTGACGTCATCGCCGATGGAGTGGCGAGCACCGGTCTACCCATCATTTTCCTGCCCTTTGTCCTGGGGATCGTCGGCAACATCATCACCGGCTCCACCACTGTTGGCGTCATCACAGCGGCGTCCATCACGGCGCCGCTGCTGGGACAGGTCGACCTCTCCCCCGAGGCAGCGATGCTCGCAGCGGCCGCGGGTTCGATCATCATCAAGTATGTGAACTCCAGCTACTTCTGGGTCTGCACCTCACTGTCCCGGATGCCCCTGCGATCGGCAATGATCTGCTATGGCGGGGTGACCCTCGTCAACGGGGTTGTTGCGATGCTGGGGGTGCTCGCCCTGTGGGGCACCGGCGTCATTTGACCCGCTGAGCCACTCCTCCGGGGCTCAGCGCGCGTGGATGGCAGTGCGTTGCAGGAAACGCGTGGCGTTCAGCGCCGCCATCCGCACGGCCGGACCGTATCGCCCGAGGGCGGCCGGTCCGGCCAGGCCGGTCACCGAGATGGCCGCCAGGACCCGCCCGTGCCGGTCGAAGATCGGGCTCCCGACGCAGGTGACGCCCAGGCGGGTCTCCTCGTGGTCGATCGCCAAACCGTTGGACCGGACCTTGGCGAGCTCCCGGGTGAGCGTCGCCCGGTCGGTTGTCGTCCGCGGGGTCACCGCCCCCAGGGTCTCGGGGAGGATGGCCGCCAGTTCGTCGGCTTCCAGGTGCGCCATGATGGCCTTGCCCATCGCGGTCGCGTGCGCCACGTGCCGGCCCCCGAGCCGGAACGGCAATGGCGGGGCGTTCGGCCCGGGGACGCGGTCGACATACACGATGTCCGCGCCGTCCAGAACCGCGAGGTTGGCCGTATGCCGTGTCGCGTCCCGCAGGTCGTGCAGGTAGGGACTCACCGCTGTGCGCAGCGTCCGCTGCTGCGGCACCTGCAGACCCAGCTCGTAGAGGCGCAGCCCGAGCTGGATGCGGGTCCCGTGCCGCTCCATTAGCCCGACCTCGACCACCTGCTCCACGAGCCGGTAGGCCGTCGACCGGGCGAGCCCGGCGCGACGGGCCAGTTCGGCCACTGTCAGGGACCGGTCCTCCGCGGAGAAGGCCGCCAGGAGGTCGGTCGCCCGTCGCACGATGCCTGGGTTCCCCTGGTCCGTCTTGTCCTGCTCCACCCGGCCACGCTAGCCCCCACGCCAAGGTGTCCGCTCAGCGGGACATTCCACTTGAGAACCGGCCGTGTCCGATGAAAGATCCCTGACGGTCCGTCGGGCGCCGGGCGCCCACCCCCACTCACGAGAGAAGCAGCAATGACAGCCACCGCCATGAGTCCTGAGTCCGCCGGAGTGGAGCGCAGCGCGATGCGCAAGATCACCCGGCGACTCGTGGTGCTGCTCTTCTTCGTCTACATCTTCAACTACCTGGACCGGACCAACATCGGGATCGCCAAGCTCGAGCTGCAGCCGGACATCGGGCTCAGCGAGGCGGCATACGGACTCGGGGCGGGGCTGTTCTTCGTCGGCTATGTGATCTTCGAGGTGCCGAGCAACGTCATCCTGTACAAGGTCGGGGCCCGCCTCTGGATCGCCCGGATCATGGTGTCCTGGGGGCTGGTCGCCATGGCGATGGCCTTCGTCCAGGGGGAGACGAGCTTCTACATCCTGCGTTTCCTGCTGGGGGTCGCCGAGGCCGGCCTCGTGCCCGGGGTGATCCTCTACCTGACCGGCTGGATCCCGTCCGTGCGCCGGGCCCGGGTGATCGCGATGTTCTACCTGGCGGTGCCGCTGTCCACCGTGATCGGTGCCCCGCTGTCCAGCTGGTTGATGGGGTTCGAGCCGTTTGGGCTCACCGGCTGGCGGTTCATGTTCCTGGTCGAGGGCTTCCCCTGCCTGATCCTGGCCGTCCTGGTGCTGCGCTACCTGACCGACCGGCCCGAGCAGGCCGACTGGCTCTCCCCCGCCGAGCGCGACTGGATCGCCACCGCGATGCGGGAGGAGGAGGAGCAGGCCGCCGGGCACAGCCACCGGGTGGGGTCCCTACTCGGGGCGATGAAGGACGTGCGCATCCTCGGGATGTCCGTCGTCTACTTCTCGATGATCATCCCGCTGTATGCGCTGGCCTTCTTCCTGCCCACGATCATCAACCAGATGGGCACCTTCAGCACCCTGCAGGTGGGGCTGCTGACCGCGCTGCCGTATGTCGGCGCCTCGGTCGGCCTGGTCGCGCTGGCGATCCACTCCGACCGGGCCAACGAGCGGGTCTACCACTATGCGGTGCCCGCCGCCGTCGGGACGGCCGGCCTCGTGGTCGCCGCCTTTACCGTGGTGTCCTCCCCCGCCGTGGCGCTGATTGGTTTCACCTTCGGGGCCGTCGGGTGCATCTCGACGCTGCCCTGCTTCTGGTCCGAGGCACCCAAGCTGCTCACCGGGATCGCCGCGGCGGCCGGGATCGCGCTGATCTCCAGCATCGGCAACATCGCGGGCTTCGTGGCGCCCTACATGGTCGCCCTGATCAAGGGCGAGGACGGCGCGGCGTCGGGCACCACGAACGCCATCCTGGTCTGTGCCGCCTTCCTCTGCATCGCGGCGGTCACCATGCTCGCCGTCGGACGCTCGGTCCGGCTCTCCAAGGACCGGGACGCGGCCGCGAGGGTCGCCGACGTGGCGGCCCGGCCGTGACCTCGGTCCCCTGACCCCACGCCCCGCCCGCGGGCGTGGGGTCTCCTCGTGCTATCCACTCCGGACAACCGACCGCGCCCATTTTGTCTAGGCAAGCACTCGGCGACCGCGCGGGGCGCTGGCAGTGTGACGTACACGACACCGGGACCAACGGCGGTAGGTGTGGCCCACCGCCACTCAACAATGGAGGACGGGATGGACGTACTTGCCGAGGGATACAACGCCTTCGAGACGGATAAGTCGCCGGAGGGCACCATCAAGTATCTGGATTCTCCCCAGGACGTGATCGCCCTGCTCCAGTCCGGCAAGCTGAAGGACCACATCCTCCTCGTCCGGGGCGGCACCACCACCTTCCTGGCGCCGGCCCTGAGCATGGGCGCGATCGGCGTCGTCACCATGTCCGGTGCCCCCGAGTCCCACCTCGGGATCTTGTCGCGGGAGTTCCAGACCCCCTGCGTGATGACCGCCCACCTGACCGCCAGCGACTCCCGCTACGTCGTCGGCAACACCCCCGACTCCCACTTCCAAGAGATCATCAACGGTCTCGACGGTGCTGCGGTCCGGCTGGACTGCTCCGATCATGACCTCGGCCGTGTGGTCCGGGTCGGCTGACTGAGGAGGACAACGATGACCATTCAGAAGCAGGGACGCGACAGCCACCGCGACCGGTACGCCCCCGACGACGACGGCCTACGGTTCCAGGACCTCACCTACACCGGCAACTTCGTCGGGATGGAGCCCGTCGTCGACGGGATCAAGGGCGACAAGCAGATGAAGGCCCGCGCCAAGACCAAGATCCTGGAGAAGGTCGGCAAGGAGGAGGTCCTCAAGGACCAGTTCAGCATCGACGAGCTGAACGACCTCAACAACTACCTGGCGTGGAACATCTGGGACGTTCTCGTCATGCGGGCCACGGAGGGCGTCTCCGGCATGATCCCCCGCCAGGAGTACGAGATCCTGGCCTTCATGCACGAGTTCTACCGGTGGCCCGAGATCCTGGCGATGACCACCGACGAGGTCGGCGGCGCGCAGGGCGTGATGGACATCGGGGCCACCGCACGACGGGAGATCGGCACCAAGGTCAACTCGGTCCACGACTGGGCCATCGGAGCGGTCGGGTTCGGTATGGGCCGGTGCGGTCTCCTCGCGCTGGAGGCCATCGAGCCCGATGACTACATCGCCGAGAGCAACACCATCCTGAAGTTCATGCAGCGGATCCTCTGGGGCAAGCGCCAGGACGGCTACCTGTTGAACTCCCAGGACCGGTACCGCTGTCAGATCCACGAGGACGACTTCCTCGCCGACCTGCTCGGGCAGGTGGAGAACTTCGAGCCGGGCGACGAGCGCCACGCCAAGTTCACCCAGTTCAACGCGGCGGCGGAGCTGTTGTCCTTCCTGGACCACTACGACTGCCGGCTGGGCCTGGGCGACACCGGACCGTACGAGTTGCCGGACGGCAAGATCCTGATCCTGCGCGACCTGTTCGTGAACGAGGAGGTCTTCCACTGGAGCGACGTCTGCGACGACGAGAAGCTCCCGCATGCCTACACCCTCGCCCTGGTCATCGACCCCGAGATGCTGGGTCTGCAGGAAATCCGCGTCAACGACATCTCGACGACGTTCACCCGCCCCAAGAACTACATCGGGGCCATCGTGGGTGGTGCCGTCTTCGCCCGGGAGAAGTGGAACACCCCGATGGGGCAGGTCCAGTCCATCCCCATCTCCGAGCTGGACGACCACCTCCCCCGGGTGCAGAACGCCACCTTGAAGCTGTACGCCAAGACGGCCAGGATGCCGCGGCGGGACCTGATCTGGAACGGCCAGTACGTCTACTACGTGGACATGATCCTGCCCTACCTGCGGCTCGGAGGCACCTACGAGAAGGCGTGCACGGACTACCAGCTCTGGGAGATCGACCAGCGCGTGTCGAACTACTACTACGACATCACCAAGCGCGGCTTCGCCAGCGAGACGGTGCCCAACAAGATCTTCTCCGGCGCGGGCTACCTGCCCTTCTCCGACGGGGCCGATCTGCGCCGCTCCAAGTACCGCATCCTCTGAAGTCGCCGCCCAGTTGACACCGTCGGGGGCCCGCCGTGGTGGGCCCCCGACGCCGAGCCCGGGAGACCCTGCATGCCGTCCCTGAAGGAAAAGACCGACTACGACGTCCTCAACGTCGTGGCCCTGAAGAAGATGGCCACCGCCGAGCAGGTCGCGGACGCGACCGGCCTGGAGGAGGCGCGCGTGACGGAGGTGCTGAGCGGCCTCGCCGAGACCGGCCTGGTCACCCTCCTGGGCGAGCAGGCACTCCCGGGCGAGACCGCGGTCCCCACCCTGGAGGACTACGCGGCGACGGCATACGACGCGGCCCGCCAGGACCCGGACATCCTGCTGGCCGCCGACCGGTTCGAGAAGGTCAACAGTGCCTTCCTCGGCGCGATGTCGGACTGGCAGCTCGTCTCCCTGGGTGGGCGGTCGGTGCCCAACGACCACTCCGACGCCGAGTACGACGACAAGGTGATCACCCGGATCAACCGCCTGGTCGAGCGGCTCAACCCGATCCTGCTCGTGCTGGCCGGCCACGACCGCCGGTTCATGTCCTACGAAACCCGGTTCCGCGCGGCCCTGGACGCCGTCGACCGCGGGGACACCGAGCGAGTGTCCTCCCCGACGATCGACTCGGTGCACAACGTCTGGTTCGAGTTCCACGAGGATCTCCTGCGGACGCTGGGTCGAGCGCGACAGGAGTGATGGTGACCGCATACATCCGGACCTTCGCCGACGGTGACCCTGACGACGTCGCCCTGCTGGGAGGCAAGGGCGCGGGCCTGGTCTCGATGATCCAGAACGGTCTGCCGGTCCCGCCCGGTTTCGTCATCACCACCGAGGCCAGTCGGGAGTTCCTCCGGACCGGCACGGTCCCGCCCGAGTGCCTGGAGCAGGCCCGGACAGCCCTGGCCGAGCTCGAGGAGACCACCGGCAAGGTCTTCGGCGCCGGCCCCACGCCGTTGCTGCTCTCGGTGCGTTCGGGTGCGCCGATCTCGATGCCGGGGATGATGGACACCATCCTGAACCTGGGACTGACGCGGACCGCGGCGCAGGCACTGGGCGAGGTCACCGGGAGCACGCGCTTCGTCGCCGACGTCACTCGACGGTTCCACGAGATGTATGCCGACACAGTGCTGGGTGCGCTGGAACCCTCCGAGGAGGTCGCCGAGGCCCTGGACGCCCTCGACCCGTCGGTCGACCCGGGCGAGGCATACGACCGCATCTGGGGCCTGTGTGCCACCGCGCTGGAGGACGAGCTCGCCGAGGAGGTGCCCACCGACGCGGTCGCGCAACTCGAGGGGGCGATCGGCGCGGTGATCCGGTCCTGGAACACCCGGCGGGCACGCACCTATCGCGAGTTCCACCACATCAGCCACGACCTGGGGACCGCGGTCGTGGTCCAGGCGATGGTCTTCGGCAACCTCGGACAGGACTCCGGCTCGGGGGTCGCCTTCACCCGCAACCCCGTGTCCGGGGAGCCCGAGCTCTACGGGGAGTTCCTGACCGCCAGCCAGGGGGAGGACGTGGTCTCCGGGGCCTACACCCCCTCCCGGATCCAGGACATCGAGCACCAACTCCCGGCGCCGTTCGCGGACCTGCGCCGCTACTGTGCCGAGTTGGAGCGGCAGCGGACCGACGTCCTGGACATCGAGTTCACCATCGAGCGCAGCACCCTCTATTTCCTCCAGGTCCGATCCGCCAAGCGGACCCCGGAGGCCGCGGTGCGGATCGCCCTGGACTTCCTGGCCGAGGGACAGCCACCGACCCGTGCGCTGCAGGGACTCACCGCCGCCCAGGTCCGGCAGGTCGCGCGGCCACGCTTCGCCGAGGACGACGTCCGCGCCGCCCGCGACGAGGGACGGCTGGTGACCACGGGCGTGGGGGCGAGCCCCGGCCAGGTCTCCGGTTCGTTGGTGTTCGAGGCGGCCGACGCCCAGCGACTGGCCGAGGACGAGCAACCGGTGATCCTGGCGCGGCCGATCACCAGCCCGGCGGACCTGCACGGCATGATCGCCGCGCGCGGCATCGTCACGGGCAAGGGCGGCGCGACGAGCCACGCGGCCGTCGTGGCCCGGGCTCTGGGCACGGCCTGTGTGGTCGGGTGTGCCGATGCCCGGATCGACCCGGGGGCCGGCACGCTCACCGTGGGTGAGACGGTGCTGCGCTCCGGGGACGAGGTCTCGTTGGACGGCAGCAGCGGGGAACTGTTCGCGGGTCGGTTGGGTGCGGGGACGGAGGGTTCCCACCTCGAGCAGGTCGATGATCTCCTCGCGCGGTGCCGGGAGATGGCGGGCTGTGAGGTGTATGCCCGGGTGACCCTGCCCTCCCACGTCGAGCAGGCCCGGCGCACGGGAGCCACGGGTCTGGTGACCGCGATCGACGATGTGCTCGCGGCCACTGGTCACCTGGACGACCTGGTGAGCGCCCTGATGTCCCGGCGCACCATCGGCGCCGACACGGCCCGACAGTTGGAGGACGCGGTCGCCACGGCGTTGGCGCCGGTCCTGGCCGAGGCGGGCGAGCAGGACGTCAACGTGCGTGCCCTCGACTTCATCGCCGACGAGTCCCGGGAGTTCCTGCAGCAGACTCCCCTGTTGACGGTGCACCCGGCCCTGAGCCTGCCGCTCGGCGTCCCCGAACTGATCCGGGCCCAGCTCGCCGGGCTGGCCAGGGCGGCGGCCGAGGCCGGGCGCACCCTGCCTCCGGTCCTGGCGGTGCGGCACGTCAGCGACGAACGGGAGGCCCGTGCCCTGACCGAGCTGGCGGCCGGGATCAAGGACGGTCGCTCCGTCCGGGTCGGGTCGTATGCGACCAGCGGGCGGGGCCTCGCACACGTGGGCAAGCTCACCGCGAGCACCGACGTCTACTGGGTGGAGCTCAAGCTGCTGTTGGCTGCCTACGTCGGGCTGCCGGCCAGGCTCTTCAACGCGGCCAAGCCGTTGGACGAGTACGTCCAGGCCGGACACCTCGGGCTGGACCCGCGGGTGGAGATCGAGGGACCGATGCGTCAGGCCCTCGAGACCGTGGTGGGCGCCTGCGCTGCCGGCACCCGCCCCGGGGTCCGACTCAGCATGCCCGTCACCGACGACCTGGTGGACAGCCTCTATCGCCTGGGGTTCCGCAGGTTCGCCGTGGACATCGACGAACTGCGCCCCCTGACCTTCGCGCTGGGTAAGGCGGCGGCCCAGCCCGCCTGACCGACCCCGCCACCGGTGGGCGTCCTAGCCGCGCAGGGCGTTCCGGATCATGTCAAGCACCACGTCCGGCACGTTCCGGCTGGCGGCCCACCGGCGGACACCGCCGTACCGGCCGTCGAGGTGCTCGAGCAGTCCGGTGATCGTGGTCGCCCTGGCCTCGTAGAGCTCCGGGTACTGCTCCATGACGGTCCGGTAGCGCGGGAAGGCAGCCAGACGCGCCTTCACGAGGGGCATCGCCGAACCGGACCGCAGGTAGTCCGCGACGATGTCGTCAGCACGGACCTCCGCGCACGCGAGCAGCAGGGCGACCACCAGGCCGGTGCGGTCCTTGCCGGCCGTGCAGTGGACGACCAGGGGGCCCCGGGCCAGCAGGATGCCGGCGGTCTCCAGGGCGAGGGGCACCATCGGGTCCCGTTCAATCAGGTCCAGGTAGGCGTCCAGGAGGAGCCGGCCGGGACGACCGGTCGGGGCGAGTTCGAGCATGGGGATGTTCACGTAGGCCACCGGGTGCGCGGCCAACGGCCCCCGCCCGAACTCGACCGCCTCCGCCCCACCGCGGAGGTCGAGCACCGACCGCACTCCCCAGCCCAGCATCCGCTGGGCATCGTCGGCGCTCAGCTCGCTCAGGCTGTCCGACCGGGCCAACCGGCCCGGCGGGACGGCCCCTCCCCCGGCGCCGACGAGCCCGCCCACGTCGCGGGTGTTGAGGGTGCCCTCCAGCGCCTCCAGGTCGCTCATCGGCCCGGCCCGTCAGCCGAGGACGACGTGGAGGGCCGAGCGGATCTGTGCGGCCACCGCGCCGTGCCGCGGGTCGACGGGTTCCGGGGCCGGCACCGCGCGCTGCCGCGGGGTTTCCACCGCCTCGAGCCGGACCCGTCTGGCCCGGCGCACCGCGCTGGCCGCCTTCGCGGCGGCGACGGCGTCCACCGGCGACGTCGCGTCCGGTGTGGACGTCTTGCCCGAGCAGGCTCCACCACACCGGCAACCGGTGTGATCGCTGCCCGGTGCCGGCTGCTGGGGGCGGAATCCGCTGCAGGTCGCGGTCAGGGCGCAGGCACCCCTCGGGGCGGCCGACGTGTCGCACAGGTGGGCGGTGATCTCCTGCGGCCAGTAGGCCACGAACTCCGCACCGGCCTCCTGCAGTTCCTCGGCCCGGTGCATGCCCCAGGTCACCCCGACCGCCCGGATCCCCGCGGCGCGTGCCTCCCGGACGTCTCCGACGGTGTCCGTCACCAGGACCATCCCCTCCGGGGTGAGGTGCTCCTGGGGACCGCCCTCGTCGTAGGGCCCTTCACACCGCCGCCCGACCGTGACGTCCTCCGCCAACAGCTGCCGGATCGCCTCCTGCTTGCTCTCTACGACGTCCCCACCGAAGACGTGCGAGAAGCAGAAGTTCAGGCCGTGGTCCGCCAGGACCCGTCGGACGACGGCGGTGGCGTTGCTCGAGACCACGGCGAGCGTCGCCGAGGCCGCCAGCCGCCTGGCCACGGCCGCCATCCCCGGGACCACCCGCGGATAGTAGTGCTCCCTCATCCGCTCCAGGAGCAGCCGCTTGACCTCGGCCGCCTGGGCATCGTCCCGGCATACGGCACGGAGCGAGGAGTAGACATTGCCGTCGAACAGGGCGAAGTACTCCTCGGGTGCCGAGATGCCCAGGCCCAGGTCGTCGCTGATCGTCCGGAAGACCTCCCACGAGGCCACCCGGGTCTGCACCAGGGTGCCGTCCAGGTCGAACAGGACAGCCCGAGCAGGGGCGGCCATCAGGAACGTTCCCGCGCGTACAGCCCGGTCAGTTCCTCGAGACCGATGAAGTCCATCGATTCGCCCCACCCCGTCTGGCCCGGCAGCTGCGGGGAGCTCCAGCGGGCCAGCACGTTGTGGCCGACCGTCCCGGGCCATGCCTGCCAGGGGAAGGTGGTCTGCGCCTGCCCGACGAGGTCCAGGGTCCGGCCCGTCTCGTCGGTCACCTGGATCGTGATCTCCTCGGGATAGAACTTGGCCCGACGGGACGTCCCGGAGCCGGCGGTCAGGCCGAGCACCTTGCCGTGGTCCATGACGTACCCGTGGCTCAGCGACAGCGGGGTCTCGGCGTTGCTGCCCAGCTGCGGGTCGAACGAGAAGATGCCGTGCACCGCCAGGTCCTCGGAGAAGTGGGCGTGCATCCAGGACATGACCGAGGACTGTCGTTCCTGCCGGACGCCCCAGGAGTGGTCCATCGTGGACACGCAGTCGATCTGGTGCGTGGTCCCACGGAGCGTCAGCTCCCCGGTGAAGCGGGCCGTCATGTCGAAGTGGCCGGCGTAGGCGTGCCCCCAGGTGAAGCCCTCCCCCTGCTGCGCCGCCGCGGTTAACGGATCCTGCTCCGGGTCGTTGATGTCGAACGGCTCCATGAGGGCGGTGCACCGCACATCCAGCCGGGCCGGACCGGCCTCGTAGCGGATGTCCCACACGGCATTCGGCTCGTGGCACACGACGTGCAGACCGTTCGGCAGGGAGTAGTCCAGCAGGCTGCGCTCCTGCGGGATCGCCACCTGTGCCCAGGCGTCCCAGTAGTCCGCCTCCCAGGGAGCCTGTACCCGCTGGCTGTTAACGGACACGTTGGTGTTGATGACGCCCGTGTTCGTCCGCCACAGGGTGTAGACCCCGATGTTCATGGCTGGCTCCGGGAGGTAGAACCCGAAGTAGTTCGTCTCCCCCCAGAGCGGGTCGTCCGTGGTGGGCTCGTGCAGTTGCGCGTCTTCGGGACGGATCATGGTGGCGGCCTCCGCTCGGTCGCTGGACGTACCCCGGGCGGCCCGACCGATCAGCCCCACGGGTACCGCCTACTCTGCCCAACGCCGGGAAGGGCCCCTAGCCCACCACGGGACAACCGACCCGTCAGCTGTTGTCCGCGCCGGATAGAGCCTGCCGGACCGCAGCGTTTCTACGCTCGGTCGTGATCGGCGGTGGCGACGGGCCCTGCCGGACGGAAGGGGCAACGATGAAGCTGGCGCTGGTCATCGGTCAAGTCGTCTCCACCGTCAAGGAGAGCGGTCTTGCCACGCACCGACTGTTGCTCCTGAGCGACTGGCCCGAGATCCCCGACGGCACCTCACCGAGGCAGTCCTACGTGGCTGTCGACCACGTGGGAGCCGGCGACGGAGAGGTGGTCCTGGTGACCACCGGCAGCGCGGCCCGGATCGGGGGCGACGCCGAGCTCGTCCCCACTGATTGCGCGGTCGTCGGGATCGTCGACAGCGTCAGCCACAGCGGAACCGTCACGTACACCACGTCGTGACCCCACCACAGGAGGAATCAATGGCGACCACAACCCCCAGCTCCGGAGCACGCGGCGCCCTCGGGCTGATCGAGACCAAGGGCCTTGTCGGGGCCGTCGAGGCGGCCGATGCGATGGTGAAGGCCGCGAACGTACACCTGCTCGGGCACAAGGAGATCGGCGGCGGCCTGGTGACCGTCATGGTCCGCGGCGATGTCGGCGCGGTGAAGGCGGCGACCGACGCCGGTGCCGTGGCGGCGGAGAAGGCCGGTCAGGTGGTGTCCGTCCACGTGATCGCCCGTCCGCACGACGAGACCGAGGACATCCTGTCGGCCCTCGTCCGTCCCAAGTCCTGACCTACCTGCCGGCAGACACACCGGGGTGACCGATGACTGAACTGACCGCCGAACTGGACGCGGACCTTCGCGCCCTGGCCGACGTCCGGGCCAAGGCGAAGGCCGCGCGCCAGGCCTTCGCCGCGATCGACGGGGCCGACCAGGAGTTCCTCGACGCCCTCGTCCGCGAGATGGCCCGGGCGGGGACGGCTGCGGCGGAGTCCCTGGCGAGGACCGCGGTCGACGAGACCGGGTATGGCGTGTACGAGGACAAGGTCGTCAAGAACCGCTTCAACAGCGGCTTCGTCGCCGACTGGATGCTGGAGCGACGGGCCGTCGGCGTGCTCTGGTCGGACCCGGAACGCAAGGTCACCGCCATCGGCACCCCGATCGGGGTCCTCGCGGGGATCATCCCGGTCACCAACCCGACGTCCACGGTGCTGTTCAAGAGCCTGGCCGCCGTCAAGGCGGGCAATGCGATCGTGCATGCCCCGCACCCCCGGGCCGCCCGGTGCTCGGCGCAGGCGGCCGAGGTGATGGCGGAGGCGGCCGTGCGTGCCGGGGCCCCGGACGGCCTGATCAGTTGCCTCGAGGCGCCGACCCTGGCCGCGACCCGGGAGTTGATGCAACGCCCCGAGGTCAACCTCGTGCTGGCCACCGGCGGGCCGGGCATGGTCCGCGCCGCCTACTCCTCCGGCAAGCCGACGATCGCGGTGGGAGCGGGGAACGTGCCGGCATACGTCGGGGTGAGCTGTGAGGACCCGGCCGAGGCGGCCGAGATGATCCTCTCCTCCAAGTCCTTCGACAACGGGACGGCGTGCGTGGCCGAACAGTCCGTCGTCGTGGTCGCCAGCGTCGTCGACGCCTTCATCGCGGCCTTCGGGGACAAGGGCGGCTACTGGATGACGCAGGACGAGCAGGACGCCCTGGTGCGGACGCTGTTCGACGAGCGGGGTGCGTTGCGCCCCGAGTCCGTGGGGCAGAGCGCCGCGCGTCTGGCCGAGCTCTCCGGCTTTTCCGTGCCGCAAGGGACTCGGGTCCTGGCCGCCGAGCTGGACCGGGTGGGTGAGGACACCCCGTTGTCCCGGGAGATCCTGGGCCCCGTCCTGTCCATCTACCGCGCGGCCGACCCCGAGGCGGGCTGGCGCCGGTGCCGGGAGATCCTGGCCCTGGGAGGTGAAGGGCACACGGTCGCCGTGCACGCTGCCGAGGCGGCCGAGATCGCGCCCTTCGGCACCCTCCCCGCGGGGCGCATCGTGGTCAACTCACCGGCCCTGTTCGGTGGGATGGGCTACTCCTGCGAGATGGACCCCTCGTTCCAGCTGGGGACCGGCACCTGGAGCGGGTCCATCTGCTCCGACAACGTGACTCCCCTGCACCTGATCAACATCAAGCGGCTCGCGCACGAGGTGCGTCCGTGGCGCTCGGTCTATGACGGGGCACCCGGCCGTGGGTGACCGGTCGGAGGTCGGGCGACTCCTCGCGTCGGCCCGCGCGCACCTCGGGCGGGCGGCCGAGGAGGTGGTGGCTCCGCTGCGCGTCGGGGTGGACCTCGGCACCGCCACCTGCGTGATCGTGGTGCTGGACGCCTCGGGTGACCCCGTCTGGGTGCAGAGCACACCGTGTGCCGCCCTCCAGGACGGCGTGGTGGTCGACTTCGCCGGGGCCGTCGCCGCCGTCACCAGGCTGCGCGAGGAGGCGGAGCGGGCGCTCGGGGTGTCCTTCACCCGGGTCGCCACCGCCTATCCGCCGTGCGTGGGCATCGGGGAGAGCCGCGCCTGTCGCTACGTCTGCGAGCAGGCCGGGTTCACCGACGTCCTCCTGGTGGACGAGGTGACGGCGGCCGGCGACACCCTTGCCCTCCGTGACGCGGTGGTCGTCGATGTCGGCGGTGGGTCGACCGGGGTCGGTGTGTTCCGGGACGGCCGGCTCGTCTCGGTCGATGACCGTCCCGGCGGCGGGCACCACCTGGACCTGATCCTGGCCGGGGCCCTCGGTATGGGGGTCCACGAGGCGGAGAAGCACAAGGTCACCCACGCCCGCGAGTCTCTGCCGCTCCTCGTCCCGGGTATCGAGCGGATCGGGAACTCGATCCGGGCCCTGAGTGCGGACGCCACGGACCTGCCGGTCCACCTGTCGGGCGGCGCACTCATGCTGCCCGGCGCGGACCGCGTCCTGGCCGGCTACCTCGACCGATCCGTCATCAGCTATCCGCACGCACACCTGATCACACCCCTCGGAATCGCCAGGAGCGCCGCATGACCAGCACGGCCACACTGCGTACGTACGCCTACGTCGACCGCATGCAACCCCAGTGCGCCGCCCACATCGCGGCGACCAGCCCGGGAGATGTCCCCCTCGCGGGCATGGCGGAACTGTTCATCGAGATGGCCCCCGGCAACGAGGTCTTCCGCGCCGCGGACATCGCGCTCAAGGCCGCCGGGGTGCGGCCCGCCCTCCAAATCATCGAGCGGGAGTTCGGCCTGTTGGAGATCCACTCGGAGCAACAGGCCGAGGTGTTGGCATCGGGGCAGGCCGTGCTCGACGAGCTGGGGATGTCGGAGGCCGACCGGGTCCGCCCGGTCGTCGCGTCCAGCCAGTTCATCACCAACGTGCACCCCTACCAGGCACAACTCCTGAACAAGTGGCGCAAGGGCAGCCTGTTGATGCCCGGCAGCAGCCTCTTCGTCCTGGAGTGCGCCCCGGCCGCCTACATCGCGCTGGCGGCCAACGAGGCCGAGAAGGCCGCGGACATCACCGTGATCGAGCTCCGGGCGGTCGGACGATTCGGCCGGATGTTCCTGTCGGGCACCGAGAGCGACGTGCAGACGGCGCGGGACGCCGCCGTCGCGGCGCTGGAGGACCTGAGCGGAAGGGATCTGTGATGGCGCTCCGCAGCGTGCGCGACGTCGAGGCAGCCTCCGATGGTGTGCTGCACCTGGCTCCGGGTGACGTCGTCACGCCGTTGGCGCGAGAACGGGCGGCAGACCTCGGGGTGCGGCTGGTCCACGGTGGTGCTGTCTCCGCCCCACCGCCAGCTGCACCCCGGGCAGACCACCCCGGCGGCCCGGCGAAGGGCAGTGGCGGGCTGCAGACCCCGCCGGCACCGGTGGGCACGCCGTCCAACGCGCTCCTCCGCCGCGGCGCGCCCGTGCCCGTCGGTCTCCGCGGATCCGGCTCCCTGCGCGGCGGGCGGGCCCTGGTCGTGGGAGCCGGGCACGTCGGCCAGATCACAGCCCTCCGGCTCGCCGAGGCCGATTCGTTCGACGAGATCGTCCTCGCGGACGTGGCCCCCGGCCTGGCCGCCGGGATCGCGCTGGACCTGACGCATACCTCCGCGCTCGGACACTTCGCCACCACCGTGCGCGGCGTCGAGGCCGTGGCCGACGCCGGCACCTGCGACTACGTCGTCATCACGGCCGGTAAGCCACGCCAGCCGGGGATGAGCCGGAGTGACCTGATCAGCACGAACGCGGAGATCGTCGGAGCAGTTGCCCGCGACGTGGCGCGCACCAGCCCACAGGCGGTCATCGTCGTGGTCACCAACCCCCTGGACGAGATGACGCACCACGCCTGGGTCACCTCCGGGTTCCCGGCCGAGCGGGTGATGGGTATGGCCGGGGTGCTGGACACCGCCCGGTTCCAGGCCCTCGCGGCGCTGGAGGGCGCGGGCCGAGCGGACCGGATCAAGGGCTTTGCCCTCGGCAGCCACGGAGACGAGATGTCGATCCCGCTCTCCCAGTCCACGGTCGGCAACCAGGCGCTGTCCGACCTGGTCCCGGCGGAGCGGGTAGCGGCCGTGGTCGACCGCACCAGGAGTTCCGGCGCGGAGGTCGTGGGCTTGCTCAAGAGCGGCAGCGCCTTCCTGGCGCCCGGGACCAGCGCGGCCCACATGGTGCTGGCGATGAAGCACGAGACCGGGCAGGTGTTGTCGGCCTCGGTCCGGCCCAACGGTGAGTACGGGCTGGAGGGCGTCCACGTCGGTCTGCCCGTGCGTCTCGGACCCGGCGGGGTGGACCAGATCATCGAGCTCCCGCTCAGCACGACGGAAGTCACCGAGCTCCAGGCGGCGGCCGCCCGCATCCGAGATCGACTCGGCGACCTGGAGTCGTCGTCGGCCCGGTAACCAGAGGACGGGAGGGAGTCCCAGTGCAGGCGGTGACCTACGACGGCGCCGGTGGTGTCGTGGTGCGAGACGTGCCGGAGCCCACCATCGATGAACCCACGGACGCGATCGTCGCGGTGCGGTGGGCCTCGGTGTGCGGCACCGACCTGCACCTCCTGGACGACCCGGCCGGGCTGCCCGAGGGTTTTGTCATGGGGCACGAGTTCGTCGGTGAGGTCGTGGAGGTGGGGCGGGGGGTGCACTCCGTCGGCGTCGGTGACCTGGTGGTCGCCGGGGACTACACCGCCTGTGGCTCCTGCTGGTTCTGCCGGCGCGGCGAGCACTGGCACTGCGCGAGCCGGGCGTTCTTCGGCACCGGCACGACCTTCGGGCCGGCGTTGCCCGGCGGGCAGGCCGAGCTGGTGCGCGTCCCCATGGCGGATACCACCCTGCGCCGCATCCCCGCCGGTCTCGATCCCTCACATGCCGTGCTCGTGGGAGATGCGTTGGCCACGGGGTATGCCGCCGCGCGGGTCTGTGCCCCCCTCCCCGGCGACTGCGTGGCCGTGGTCGGTGGGGGCCCCGTGGGGCAACTCACGGCCCTGGTCGCGCAGGCGCTGGGTGCGGGCACCGTGGTGCTGACCGACATGGATGCCACGCGCCGGGGCGTGGCAAGCTCCCTGGGGTCGGTCTCCTGCAGCCCTGCCGAGGCACCGGACGTCATCATCGAACTCACGGATGGGCGTGGGGCGGACTCCGTGGTGGACGCCGTGGGCGGAGCCGCGATCCTCGACGCGGCACTCCCCCTGCTCAGGAAGGGCGGACGCCTGGTGTCCGTGGGAGTCCCCCGCGAGGCCGCGTGGGACCTCCCACTCACGGCCGCGTTCACGGCCGGCATCTCGATCGACTTCGTCGTCGGCAACATGCTGCGGGACGCCGATCCGCTCCTGGCGATGCTCGGCACCGGGCTGCTCGACCCCTCACCCCTGGTGACCACCCGTCTGCCCCTCACCCGTGCCGCCGAGGCCTACTCGGCGGTGCGGAACCGAACTACCCTGAAGCCACTCATCTACCCATGAGTCGTCAGTCCTAGCCCAGGAGCGAGCAACGATGCCGCAGCCCACACCCTCAGTGCACCGCTTGGCCACCGCGAGGTTGTCCGTCCAGGGAGCCGATCCGTACCTGTCCCGGCTGCTGGCGACCATCACGACGGACGGAAGGGCCGCGGCCGGGGCCGTCGCCGAGCATCTGGAGTTCGTCCTCGGCACCGACGTTGCGGTGGTGGAGAAGGACGACGGCGCGTGGCGCCACCTCGGCGGGTCCCTGCCGCTGCCCGAGACTTCAGCCTCGCCCCTGCTTGACGATTCCGTCGTCACCCAGGTGGGAGGCGGCCCCGTGGCGGTGCTGGGTGCCGAGGCCTTTGACCAACCGATGGTGGACACCATCCGACAGGCCTGCGCCTGGGTGGCGCTCCACCTGGCCGCGGATGTTGCGGGGAGCGCGGCGGATGATGCAGCACGGGAAGCGCGGGTGGTGCGGGCGGTCTCCGAGCAGATGCGCTCCGTGGACGACCTGGACCAGGTGCTGCACTCCATCGCGACCCGGACGCTGGACCTGCTCGGCGCTGACATCTGCGGGGTCCTGCTCCGCCACGAGGAGGAGTTGGTGATGACCGCCTGCGTCGGCCACACGATGGCCGACACGGCCTGCCTGCGGATGGCCCGTGGGCAGGGAGTGGCGGGCAAGGTGTTCGAGACGGGGCGTCCGAGCAAGATCGACGACTACCTGGCCGACCACACGATCAGCTCGGACTTCATGTCGTTGGCGGCGCAGGAGGCCACCCGGTCGGCGTTGGCCGTTCCGTTGACCTTGCGGGGTGACCTGATCGGTGTGTTGGAGGTATGGCGACGGCGGGCCTCGGTGTTCACGAGCCAGGAGGTCCAGCGGCTCGTCACCCTGGCCGACTTCGCGTCCATCGCGATCGACAAGGCCCGTCTCTACGACCAGCAGCAGGTGATGCTGCGGGACCTGGCCGAGGCCCGGGTCGAGCTCGAGCACAAGGTCGAGGTCTTCAGCAGGACCGCCAGCGTCCAGGAGGCCGTGGATCGCCTCGTCCTTGGCGGGGCCACCTACGCGGCCATCGCCGCGGCCGTGCACGATGAACTCGGTGGCGTGGTCGCCGTCTACGGTCCGGAGGGTGCCAACGTCGCCCTGCGGCCCCACGGCGCACGGGTGCCGGCCACCTACTCCTGCCGGTCGGGAGCCGGTGCCCACCGGCCCGAGGGCAACGGCTGGGCACACCCGATCGTGGCGGACCAGGAGTATGTCGGCTCGGTCCTGCTCCTGGACAGCCAGGTGCACGACGACGTCGTGGCAGTGGCCGTGAGCCAGGTGGCGATGGCCTGCGCCCTGACCCACCTCCAGCAGCAGGCATCGAGCAGGGCCCGCGACGAGGCCCTGGAGCAGTCCCTCTGGGACCTGCTGCAGGGGCCGATCGAGCACCGGATGGCGGCGCGGAGCCGGGTTCGGCGGCTCGGCATCGACCTCGAGGGTCCGCTCCAGGTGGTGCGGGCACAGATCATCGGGCTTGCCTCCCACGCCTCGAACACCGCGGCCGTGGATCGGATGACCCACGAGATCGTCCGCGCGATCCGTACCTCTCCGGCGACCCCACGGCATACCCTCGTCGGGTTGCGCGGCGACCAGTTGGTAGCGGTAGTCCCCGCTCATGACGCCGCCGGCATCCGGGATCTCATCGGACAGTGGGGTCGCGCGGCGCTCGCCGTGGGTGAGGGCGTCGGTCTCTCCTGGGGCGTGAGCCGGGCCAAGACGGATCCGTTCGCCCTTGCGGCGGCGTCCGACGAGGCGGTGACGGCGCTCACGGCGGCGCTACGTCTGGAGTCGGAGACGGTCGCCCTCTTCGACGAACTCGGGATCGTCCGCCTGCTGCTCGGACGCGACTCCGACCCGGACATGCGTCGCTTCCTCGATGAGGTGACGGGTCCGCTGCTGAGCTACGACCGGGAGCAGGGAGGGGCGCTCGTGGCGACCTTGCGCGCCTACTTCGATGCCAACTGTTCCCCAGAAGGTCGCGGCGGAGCGGCTGTTCATCCACCACAAGACGATGCGCTACCGACTGGAGCGCGTGCGACAACTGACCGGCCTCGACCTGAGCCGCCACGACGACCGGCTCCGGGCGGACATCGCGCTGCGGATTCTGCAGACCAACGAGGTTCCCCCCACGCAGGGATAGGGGCGTCTCCCTGGGGGTTCGTCAGGAGGCTGGGGCGGGACGGGTCGCGAACATGGTCGCGAGCTCGGCTTCGACCGTGGCGTCGGGGCGGGCGATGACCTCGGTCCACACGAGGTCGCCGATAGCCCTCGCCACGGCACCACCGGCGTCGACGGCCGCCTGGACCGCCCCCACATCACCGCGGACCGCCACGGTCACCTGCCCGCTGCGCAGCACCCGGTGCCCCATCAGGACGACGTTGGCCGCCTTGACCATCGCGTCCGCCGCCTCGACAGCGCCCACCAGTCCCCTGGTCTCGACCAGGCCCAGCGCCGCACCCGACCACACCGATCCGTCTGCACCTTCGCCCATGGCTGCACCTTCCTCGTGGTTCGACGTCCACGGTAGGACCGTGCGGGCGTTCAGGCCTCGTCCCTCCGGGAGCATGCCGAGGGTGCAGGTTGTCCCCCGGGATCCGAGTGCCCCTCGACGGCGGTCGTACCCCGGACGGTGCCGGCCCTGCCTCCTGCTTGGAGCTCTACGATCCACTCCTCCAGTGCGAGCCCGGCTTCGGGGTTCACCAGCGCGACGGACTGGATCTGAACGGGACGGTCGGAAGTGTTCTGAAACTCATCGACGCTCACCATCGGATGCTGATCGGCAGCCACGTCAAGACATACGGCCACATTCACGTTCAGGCCCTCGAGCGCTTCCGACTGACCAAACGGGGTGCCCCGGCGCATCCGGCACCGAGTAACGCCACGGCCCCGAGGGATGATCCTCCTGACGCTGGTGCGGTTGCGCCGGGGGCGAGCCGCCGCGCGGGCCTCCGAAGTATGAACTCCTTGCGGCCGGACAGAGCCGCGCGGAAGTGGAGTCGTGTTCCCCTAGGTCAGATGCTTGAGAGTGGGTGGACGTGAAGGGACTCGAACCCCTGACCTCTCGCGTGTGAAGCGAACGCTCTAACCAACTGAGCTACACGTCCATGTTGCGGCAGGTAATGTAACCCGCCGCGGCGCGCCCATCCTAATCGACGGGCTCAGCCGTCGAGCAGCCCGTTCACGGGTCGAGCCGCTCCGCACCCAACCGGGCGAAGATCTCCGCCGCCCGGGCGGTCACCGGGCCGGGCGCCGGGTCGAAGTCCCGGTCGGCCAGGCCCGGTGCCGGCAGGCGCCCGGCCAGGGTCTCGACGTCGGCGGCCACCCGGACGGCGGCGACCGCCTGGACGTCCCGCGTGCTGGAGGTGAGGAACGCCTCGTCGCAGTCGGCCAGGACCGACAGCGGCAGCCGCTCCTCGCGGACCTCGACGCCCTCCTCGCGCAGCCACTCGATGGTCAGCGCCCGGGTGATCCCGGCCAGCGGCCCGGCCTCGAGCGGCGGGGTCGAGACGACGTCGCCGCGGACCACGAAGATGTTGGAGCCGGTCCCCTCGCAGAGTTCACCGGCGGTGTTGGCGAAGATCGCCTCGGTGCCACCCAGCGCCTTGGCCGTCGCGAGGGCGACGACGTTCTCGGCATACGAGGTCGTCTTCAGCCCGACCGTGGCGGCACGTTCGTTGCGCACCCACGGGACCACCGCGATCGTGGTGCTGGCGGCGGCCCGGGGCTGCTCCCCGGCGGTCACGATGTAGGTCATCGGCCCCCCGAGGCGGTCCGATCCGAGCGGCCCCGCTCCCCCGGTGATCGTGTAGCGCAGCCGACCGAAGGCGATCGGGCCGTCGGCCAGCACGGCCTCGATCCCCTCCGCCACTCGGGCGCGGTCCAGCGCTGGCAGGCCCAGGCCCGCCAGGGAGCGGTCCATCCGGTCGTGGTGCCGGGTCAGCGCGAAGACCTCCCCGTCCACGATCTTGGCGGTCTCGAAGACGCCGTCACCTACGGTGACGCCATGGTCGAGGGCGGCGATCGCCGGCCCCTCGTCCACGCGCCGGCCGTCCACCCACACCCTGATCTGGTCTGTGCTCATGGGGCCAGCCTGTCACGACCCGCTGAGCGGCCGGGTGGGCGTCCGTCGCTCGGGTGTCGGCAGGGTGGGCTTGCCGCTAGATTCGGACCCGTGACCACGAGCCTCTACCTGGCCTCCGCGGAGTCCCGCTCCGGCAAATCCGCCGTTGCCCTGGGGATCCTGGCGCAGCTGACCCGCCTCGGTGGCCGGGTCGGGGTGTTCCGGCCGATCGTCCGCGCCGATGTCACCGACCCCCTGCTGGACCTGCTGCTGCCCCACGCCAGCTCCCCGTTGGGTGTCTCCGAGGCGGTGGGCACCACCTATGAGCGGGTGCACGCGGGTGCGGACGCCGCGGTGGGGCTGGTGGTCGACCGGTTCCACGCGTATGCCGAGGCGCACGACACCGTGCTCGTCGTCGGCTCGGACTTCACCGACATCCCGGGGCCGACCGAGTTCTCCGTGAACGCGAGCATCGCGGCCAACATCGGTGCCCCGATGCTGCTGGTCATCCCCGGCATCGAGCGGTCGCCGTCCGAGGTCGTGACGGCCGCGGGCCTGACCGCGCACGAGGCGCGGCTCCGGCACGCCCGGGTGCTGGCGGTCATCGCCAACCGGGTCGCCGCGGAGGACGTGGACGAGGTGCGGGCGGGACTGGCCGAGCAGTTCGGCGACGAGGAGACCTTCGTCCTGCCGACTGACCCGGTCCTGGCCGCGCCGACCGTGCGGGACCTGATGGGCGCCACCGACGGCACCCTGTTGCTGGGCGAGGACCACCTGCTGGACCGGGAGGCGAGGAGCCTGATCGTGGCCGGCATGACGATGCCCAACGTGCTGGAGCGCCTGACCGAGGGCGCCGTCGTGATCTGCCCCAGCGACCGCGAGGAGGTCCTGATCGCCGCGCTCCAGGCGCACGCGGCCAGCACCTTCCCCACCCTCGCGGGTGTCATCCTGAACGGCGGGTTCGAGCTGAGCCCGCAGGTGAAGCGGCTGGTCGACGGTCTCGGGGTGCACCTGCCGGTGGTGACCACCGCCGGGGGCACCTTCGTCACCGCTGCCGCCTGCCACAACGCCCGGCCCCGGATCGGGTCCGGCTCGCTGCGCAAGAAGGAGGCGGCCGTCGGCGCCGTCGAGGCGCACCTCGACGTCGCCTCGCTGCTCCCCCAGGCGGCCGAGCACGCCTCGGGCGTGGTCACGCCGCTGATGTTCGAGCACCAGCTCACCGAGTGGGCCCGGGATGCCGACGCCCACATCGTGCTCCCCGAGGGCGGCGAGGAACGCATCATGCGCGCCGCGGAGATCCTGCTCGGCCGGGGCGTGGCCCGTCTGACGCTGCTGGGCAAGGAGGAGGAGATCCGGTCCCGCGCGGCGAGCCTCGGCATCCGGATCGAGGACGTGCAGGTGCTCGACCCGACGACCGACGAGCGGCGGGAGCGCTTCGCCCGGCGGTATGCCGAGCTGCGGGCCCACAAGGGGATGACCGTCGAGCTCGCCCGGGACACGATGACGGACCCGGCATACTTCGGCACGCTCATGGTGCTGGACGACGAGGCCGACGGCATGGTGTCCGGCTCCATCACCACCACCGCCCACACGATCCGGCCGGCGCTGGAGGTGATCCGCACGGTGGAGGGGGTCTCCGTGGTCTCCTCGGTCTTCTTCATGTGCCTGGCCGACCAGGTCCTGGTCTACGGCGACTGTGCGGTCAACCCCGACCCCACGGCCGAGCAACTGGCCGACATCGCGGTCTCCTCGGCGGCGACCGCCGCGCAGTTCGGGGTGGAGCCGCGCGTGGCGATGCTCTCCTATTCCACCGGAGGCTCCGGCAGCGGGGCCGACGTGGAGAAGGTGCGGGCGGCCACCGATCTGGTCCGGCAGCGGGCGCCCGAGCTGTCGGTCGAGGGTCCGATCCAGTACGACGCGGCCGTCGACGCGGCCGTGGCCGCCACCAAGCTCAAGGGCTCCCTGGTGGCCGGGCGGGCGACCGTCCTGGTCTTCCCGGACCTGAACACCGGCAACAACACCTACAAGGCGGTGCAGCGCAGCGCCCAGGCGGTCGCCGTCGGGCCGGTGCTGCAGGGCCTGAACAAGCCGGTCAACGACCTCTCCCGCGGCGCCACCGTCCGCGACATCGTCAACACCGTGGCCATCACCGCCATCCAGGCCAAGGGGGCCCGATGAGCACCGACCGTCCCGTCCTCGTCATCAACGCCGGCTCCTCCTCGCTGAAGTACCAACTCGTCCGCCCCGGGTCCGGCGCCTCCCTTGCGACCGGGCTGGTCGAGCGGATCGGCCTGGACGGCGGCCGGGTCACGCATGCCGCCCACGGGCAGGAGCATGCGACGCCGGTCGACGTGCCGGACCACCACCGTGCCTTCGAGGTGCTGCGGGCCCAGTTCGCCGAGTACGGCCCGGACCTGGCGCAGGAGCCCCCGGTCGCGGTCGGGCACCGGGTGGTGCACGGCGGATCCCGGTTCGCCTCGACCGTGCTCATCGACGACGAGGTCCTCGAGGCGCTGCGCCGCCTGGTGCCGCTCGCGCCGCTGCACAACCCGGGCAACATCGCCGGGATCGAGGTCGCGCGGGAGGCCTTCCCGGACCTGCCGCAGGTGGCGATCTTCGACACCGCCTTCCACCAGACGATGCCCCCGGCCGCCTACACGTATGCCGTGCCGCGCGCCTGGCGGGAGGAGCACGGGGTCCGGCGGTACGGCTTCCACGGGACCTCCCACGACTACGTGGCCCGGCGCACCGCCGCCCTGCTGGGTCGCCCCGCGGAGGAGGTCGCGGTCGTCGTGCTGCACCTGGGCAACGGGGCCAGCGCCACGGCGGTCCTGGACGGCCGCAGCGTCGACACCACCATGGGGCTCACCCCCCTGGAAGGTCTGGTCATGGGCACCCGGGGCGGTGACCTGGACCCTGGCGTTGGCGGACACCTGGCCCGGGTGGCCGGCGTCGGCATCGAGGACTTCGATCGGGCCCTCAGCAAGGAGTCCGGGCTGCTCGGGCTCACGGGCAGCAGCGACTTCCGGGAGGTCATGGCGAGGCGTGCCGCCGGCGACCCGGACGCCACCCTGGCCTTCGACGTCGTGGTGCACCGGCTGGTGCGCTACCTCGGGGCCCTCGCGCTCGTCATGGGGCGCTTGGACGCCGTGACCTTCACGGCCGGCATCGGGGAGAACAACGCCGAACTGCGGTCGGCCGTGCTGTCCCGGGCGGGCCTGCTCGGCATACGGCTCGACGAGTCCGCCAACGGCGCCGCAGACGGCGAGGCGAGGATCAGCACCGTGGACAGCCCGGTCGCGGCCTTCGTGGTGCCCACCAACGAGGAGTGGGAGATCGCCCGTCAGGCGGCGGCGCTGCTGGAGGGCTAGCGGGTCCCCCGGCGGCGGAAGCCGCCGACCCACAGGGTCAGGGCGATCCCGCAGATCAGCCCGAGGCCGAAGGCGGGCACCAGGTAGTTCATCCGCCACCACAGCATCCGCAGCCCCCACCAGGCGAAGAACAGCACCACCGCCGTGATCAGCACCGTCCACCCCGCGCGACTCACCAGCACCGCTCCGTCCCCGTCCACATGCCGCCAGCCTACGGTGCGATGATGCGGCAATGCCGCACCGTCCGCCCGAGCCCACCGACCTGACCCACCTGCGCCGCTGCGTCGAGCTGGCGCGCGAGGCGCTCGCCGCCGGTGACGAGCCGTTCGGCTCGGTCCTAGTCACCGGGGACGGCGAGGTGGTCTTCGAGGACCACAACCGGGTCGCCGACGGCAACCACACCCGCCACCCGGAGCTGGCCGCCGCACTCTGGGCGGTCGAGCACCTCACCGAGGCGGAACGCTCGGCCGCGACGGTGTACACCTCCGGGGAGCACTGCCCCATGTGTGCCGCCGCGCACGCCTGGGTCGGCCTCGGCACGATCGTGTATGCCGTGTCCTCGGCCCAGCTGACCGCGTGGCAGGAGTCGTGGGGGGCCGCTCCGGGGCCGGTCGCCCCGCTGCCGGTCGAGCAGGTGGCGCCGGGCGTCGAGGTCGTGGGCCCCGCGCCCGAGCTGGAGGAGCAGATGCGCGAGCTGCACCGGTCCCGGTTCGACCGGGACCGGTGAGGCCCGCCGCCCGTCGTCACCTGTCGGGGACGCGGGCCGTCGGCTGAGCGCGATCCCGCGGTCCAGGGCGTTCCGGGTCCTCGCCGCGGCGGGGCCGCCCGCCTATGCTGAGGGACACGCCACGACCCCACAGGCAGGCAGCGATGATCCAGCCGATCGACCGCACCACGGCGCCGGAGCAGCCGCCGCCGATGCTCCTGCCCCGGCTCCTGGCGCGCTTGCTGGACCTGGCCCTGGGCGGCATCCTGTCCACGCTCATCGTCTGGCCGCTGACCTGGGGTGCGGTGACCGACGCCCTCTCCGCGGGGGGCTTCACCTCGCTGCTGGACTTCCTGCGGGCCGGCCCGGGCGACGCGCCGGCGGGTTCGGCGCTGGCCACCGCGCTCGGTGAGCTGCAGCCCGTCGTGCTGGGGGCGCTGCTCCTGCAACTCCTGGTGCTCTGGTGCTACGAGGTCCTCTTCCTCTCGACGACCGGCAGCACCCCCGGCAAGGGGCTGCTCAGGCTGCGGGTCGTCCCGCAGCACCCGATGGACCCAATCCGGGCCTCCGCCAGCGCCGAGCACAGGTCGGCCCACCCCTGGTCCACCCGGGTGCTCCGGACCGGGCTGCGCACCGCCGTCCTGATCGGCCCGCCAGTCCTGGCCGGGATCATGACGGGCGCGGGCTTGCTCGGCGTCCCCGGCGCGACCGAGCTCGCGGAGGTCACGATCGCGCTCACCCTCGTCCTCGGTGTCCTCTGGTTGGCGGGTGGCCGCGGCGCGCACGGGGTGCTCAGCGGGACCGACGTGGTGCCGTTCAGGTGGCAACAGGTCCGGTCGGCGGCCGAGCGGTACGTCCGCTCCGAGGCGGCCGATCCCCGCAACCGTGCGCGGGCGGCCCAGGTCGCGGCCAGGGCGGAGTCGGCCAGCGGCGCGTATGCCGACCGCGCCCGGTCGACGATCGGTCAGTTCCTGGAGCGACACGGCGGGACCGAGGGCCTGCGCGACACCCTCGCCCGACAGCTCGGATCCGGCGAAGCCCGCTCCTGGCTCTCCCGGATCGGTGGGACGGCATCGGAGGACCGCGAGGGACGCCACGACCGCTCCGCCTGAGCGCCGGCGGCGAGCGGTGCCCCATCGCCGCGCGGACTCGATTGGGCCGCAAGCGGAAATCATGGACCGGCGGTCGCCACGGGCATAGCCTGGCAGACATGGCCGAACGGCAGCCCCGAGCCGCCTTCAGGTTCACCACGACCTGGGAGGTGCCCGCTGCACCGGGTCGCGTCTTCCAGACGCTCGCCGACCTGTCCGCCTATCCCGCCTGGTGGCCACAGGTCGAGATCCAGGAGATCCGCCCCGACCAGACCTGCCTCGTCCACGTCCGGGGCCTCCTCCCCCGCCGGATCCAGGTCACGCTGAGCCCGCGCACCGCGGACGAGGTCGTGCACCGGCTGGGGATCTGGGTCTCGGGCGACCTGCAGGGGTGGGCCCAGTGGCTGCTGGGCCCGGGACGGGAACCCGGGACGACCCTGGCCCGCTACCACCACGAGGTGACCCTCAACGCCTCGCGGCTGCGCAGCGTCGCACTCAGCGGCCCCGTGCGCCTCAACCACGCCTGGCTGTTCCGCCAGGGCCACCGCGGCCTGGTCCGGCACCTCGACTCCTCGGTAGCAGGCACCCGCCCCACGCACTGAGCGACGACCGCGCGGACTGGAGGACGACCGCCCAGGCCCCGGCGCCCCCCTACCGCACCCCGAGAGTGCCCGAGTTGACGCGCGCTTCTCGAATGAGAATGATTCTCGCTATGACTAAGAGATCCGTACTCCTGCCCCTGCCCGTCGCCGCCCTCGCGCTCCTGCTCGCCTCCTGCGGAGGTCAGGTGGAAGGGGACGCCGCCGTCGAGGCCACGGCGGGGAGCGGCACGACGGCGGAGGACAACGACGAGGACCACGCCCACGACGATGATCACGACCACGAGGAGAGCCACGACCACGAGGAGGGCCACGACCACGGCGCCGGCCACTCCGACGATGCCCGCAGCACCGCGGAGTCGGCCGGGGCCAGCCCGCGGCTGGGCGTGACCTTCGACGGGGGCGTGCTCGTGCTGGACGCGATGACGCTGGAGGTGCTGGGCGACTTCCCCGCCGACGGATTCCTCCGGCTCAACCCGGCCGGTGACGGGCGGCACTTCCTGGTCACCGAGGGCGACGCCTTCCGGGTGCTGGACGCCGGGGCCTGGAGCGAGCCGCACGGCGACCACGACCACTCCTACACCACCGAGCCGCTCCTGACCGACCAGTCCTTCGCGGGCGACCACCCGGGCCACGTCGTCCACCACGGCGGACGGACGGTGCTGTTCCACGACGGCACCGGGCAGATCGACGTCTTCGATCCCGCCGACCTGAGCAGCACGGCCCTACCGCACCTGGCCGAGTTCGCGACCCCCGAGGCGCACCACGGGGTCGCGGTGGTGCTCTCCGACGACAGCCTGCTGCACACCGTGGGCAACGAGGACTCCCGCAGCGGAGCGGTCGTGCTCGACGCCTCGGGGGACGAGGTGGCTGCCAGCCACGAATGCCCGGGCGTGCACGGTGAGACGGTCGCCGCCGACGAGGTCGTCGTGCTGGGCTGTGAGGACGGCGTCCTGCTGTACGGCGACGGCGAGTTCCACAAGGTGAGCGCCCCCGATGCCTACGGGCGCAGCGGCAACCTGGCCGGCTCCGAGGAGTCGCCGGTCGTGCTGGGCGACTACAAGACCGACCCCGACGCCGACCTGGAACGCCCCACGAGCGTGGCGCTGATCGACACCCGGAGCCAGGAACTGACCGTGGTCGACCTGCCGGCCAGCTACTCCTTCCGCTCACTGGGCCGCGGACCGGGCGGTGCGGCCCTCGTGCTCGGCACGGACGGCACGCTGCGGTCGCTGGACCCCGAGACGGGAGAGGTCACCGCCGAGACCGCGGTGGTGTCGGAGTGGGAGGAGCCGGAGGACTGGCAGGCACCCCGGCCGACGCTACGCGTGCAGGGCAACTTCGGCTACGTCACCGAGCCGGCGACCAGCACGCTGCACGTGGTCGACCTCACCACGGCGGAGGTGATCGACAGCACCACCCTGCCGGTGGTGCCCAACGAGCTGAGCTCGGTCACCGGCTGATGCGTCCCGGGGCCCCGGTCGACCCGGTGGGCGCCGTGATCACGGGACCGCTCACCGGGTGACCGGGCGCGCCGGCGCCGGTATCACCGGCCGGTCGGGTGCCGCCGGAACCAGCCGGCGATGAGGGCACCGGAGAGGTTGTGCCAGACGGAGAACACCGCGCCGGGCAGCGCCGCGACGGGTGTGAAGAAGGTGGCCGCCAGGCCCGAGGCCAGGCCGGAGTTCTGCATCCCCACCTCGATCGCCATGGTGCGTGCGCTGAGCTCGGTCTGCCCGGTGATCCGGCCGAAGCCGTAGCCGAGCAGGATGCCCAGCGCGTTGTGCAGGACGACCGCCAGGGTCACGATCAGCCCGGCCTCGACCAGCCGGTCGGCGGACAGGGAGACCACGATCGCCACCACGATGCAGATGACCAGCACCGAGAACCACGGCATGGCCGGCAGCACGCGGCGCACCAGCGCGGGCTGGAACATCCGCACGGCCAGCCCCAGGATCACCGGGATCAGCACGATCTGCACGATCGTCTCGGCCATCCCCCGCCCGTCGACGGGCAGGCGCTCCCCCACCAACCACAGCGTCAGCAGCGGGGTCATCACCGGCGCCAGCAGGGTGGAGACCGAGGTCATCGCCACCGACAGCGCCGTGTCGGCCCGGGCCAGGTAGGCGACCACGTTGCTGGCCGTGCCGCCGGGGACGCAGCCCACGAGGATGACCCCCACGGCGAGCTCGTCCGACAGGCCGAGCGCCTTGGCCACGCCCCACCCGACCAGCGGCATCACGGCATACTGCGCGAAGACGCCGAGGAGCACCGGCAGCGGCCGGGTGAGGACCAGCCGGAAGTCCGGCAGGGTCAGGGTCAGCCCCATCCCGAACATGATCACCCCGAGCAACGGGGTGATCAGGTCGGCCTGGGTCGAGATCGGGTCGGCCGCGACGTATCCCAGCACCCCCGCCAGCAGCACCAGCAGGGGAAAGATCGTGACGGCGCGGTAGGCGCTGCGGTCCTCCGCCGCCGTGGGGCCGGGACGTCCGGAGGTCTCCTCACGCGTGCTCATGACGAGCCACTGTGCCAGAGCCGCGCCGGGATCCGGTGGTGGCGCGCCCCGACGACGATGGCCCGCGCCGGACGCTGTGTCCGGCGCGGGCCATCCCGACCAGTGGTCCGATCAGCCCTTCAGGCTGTCGATGAAGTCGGGGTTCTCCTCCAGCCAGGCCTCGATGGCCTCTTCCTCCTGGCCCGACTCGAACTGGTTGACCACGGTGTCCTCCAGGGACCCGTAGGCCTCGTCGTCGAGCTTGAAGTTGGCGAACATCTCCGCCACCTCGGGGAACTCCTCGCTGAAGCCCTTGGTCGCGATCGCGTTGAGCGTCTCCGGCTCACCGAGGGCACCCTCGGGGTCCTCCAGGTCCCTCACCGGGAACGCGCTGTTGGCCCAGAACGGACGCCACAGCGTGACGACGATGTCCTCCTCGTTGTCGATCGCGTCCCCGAGCTGGGTCAGCATGGAGGTCGTCGAGGACTCGACCAGGGTGTAGTCGTCCAACCCGTAGGTCGGGATGACGCTCTCCTTGGTCACCCGGGTCAGCCCGGCGCCCGGCTCGATCCCGATGATCTTGCCGTCGAACATGTCCACGTTGTCGGGCAGCTCGGCGATCGAGGTGATGTCGGTGTACTCCGGCACCGCGAAGGTGAGCACCGCGCCCTCGTAGTAGGCGCCGAGGTCCTCCAGCTGGTCGCCGTACTCGTCCATGTATGCCGAGTGCGTCACCTGGGGCCAGGCGGAGGGGTAGATGTCGATGTCGCCCTCGGCGACACCGGTGAACAGCGGGGCTGCCTCCGGGATGTCGGTGACGGTGACGGTGTAGCCCTCGGACTCGAGGACGTTCTTCCACAGGTAGGCCGTGCTCAGACCGTCGGTCCAGGACGGGATGATCCCCAGGGTGATCTCGCCGCCCTCGCCACCGCCGCCACCGGCGGCCTCGCCGGACTCACCGGCGTCGTCGCCTGCGTCGCTGTTGCCGGCGTCGCCGCCATCGCCGTCGCCGTCACCGGCGTCGTCGGATCCGCAGGCTGCTGTCGTCAGGACGAGGGCCAGCGCCCCCGCAATGGCGCCGCTGCGCCGCACGATCGAATTGCGTTTCATTGTGCTCTTCCTCTCCTTGGTGCGCTCCCGGCGGTCTGGCCGGGAATGGATTGGTCGGTGCGGGCCGTTCGGCGCGCGTCGGGTCTCAGGTGTGTACCCCTGCCGAGGGGCGGCCCGCCGGGTCCTCCTCCAGGTCGGCCTCGGTCTGCTGGGCCGCGTCCGCGCGGATGGGTCGGCGCCGGCGCAGGCGGGCCAGGCTGCCACCGCCCACCGAGGCGGTGAGCCGGTCCAGGTAGATGGCCAGCGCGACCACGGACAGGCCGGCCTCGAAGCCGAGCCCGATATTGAGGGTCGAGATGGCCGAGATGACCTCGGCGCCCAGCCCGGGGGCACCGACCAGGCCGGCGATGACCGCCATGGACAGGGCCAGCATGATGACCTGGTTGACGCCGGCCATCACGGTGGGCATGGCCAGCGGCAGCTGGATGCCGCGCAGGATCTGCCGTGGGGTGCCGCCGAAGGCGTGGCCCGCCTCGACGACCTCGGCGTCGACCTGCCGGATCCCCAGCTCGGTGAGCCGGACGGCGGGCGGCAGCGCGAAGATGATGGTGGCGACCATGCCGGCGGGCACCGCGATGCCGAACAGGGTGACCACGGGGACCAGCCAGACGAAGCCCGGCATCGTCTGCATCAGGTCCATGACCGGCCGGACCAGCGCGCTCACCCGGCGCCACCGTGCCGCGGCGATCCCGAGCGGGATGCCGATCACGAGCGCGATCAGGGTGGCGATGAGCACCAGCGACAGCGTAAGCATCGCGTTGTCCCACTGGTCCATGCCCACGACGGCCGCCAGCCCGATGAGCGACCCGATCCCGAGCTTCCAGTCCTTGACCAGCCAGGCGAGCAGGGCCAGGATCACGACGACCACTAGCGCGGGGGGCGCCGTCAGGGCGTCGGCCAGCGTCTCGACCGAGGTCTCGATCACGTCGGCGATGGCGCGGAAGAAGTCCCGGAAGTTGGCCTTGACCCAGTCGAAGCCGGTGTCGATCCAGGCGCCGAGCGGGATGCGTGGGATCCCCGCGTCGACGAACTCCACGGTGGGCAGTCTGGTCATGGGGCAACCCCTTGGCTCGCGTGCTGGTCGATCCCGTCGCCCGGGCGGTGTGCTGCGTCGTCCGAGTGCCCCGCACCGCCCAGCGCGCTGAGCAGGGTGACCTTCGGGATGACTCCCAGGAGGCGACCGCCCTCGACGACGGCGAGGGCCGTCCTGCTGTCGGCGGAGGAGGCGAAGAGGTCGGCGACCGCCACGTCCGGGGCGACCGTGACGGCCGGTTGGAGCACGCCGGCCAGGTCGTCGCCCTGGGTCTGCACTGCGGCGGCAACATCGGCCTCGGTCACCACCCCGCGCAGCGTGTAGTCGCGGTCGACGACCATCAGGGAGGACAGCTGGTTCTCCCGCATCAGGCGGTGCGCCACACGGGGCCCCTGCTCGGAGCCGAGGACGGCGACGGGCGCCTCCATCACCGAGGAGGCGGTCAGCACCCTGGTCCGGTCCACGTCCTGCACGAACTGGGCCACGTAGTCATTGGCCGGGTCGTTCAGGATCTGCTCGGCGGTGCCCACCTGGACGATCCGCCCGTCGCGCATCATCGCGATCCGGTCGCCGAGGCGCATCGCCTCGTTGAGGTCGTGGGTGATGAACAGGATGGTCTTGCCCAGTTTGTGCTGGAGCTCGACGAGCTGGTCCTGCATCTCCCGCCGGATGAGGGGGTCCAGGGCGCTGAACGCCTCGTCCATCAGCATCACGTCGGTGCCCGCCGCCAGCGCGCGGGCCAGGCCGACGCGCTGGCGCATGCCGCCGGACAGCTCCCCGGGCAGCGAGCCGCCCCATCCGCCGAGTCCGACCATGGACAGGGCCTGCTCGGCCTTGGCCTCCCGGTCGGAGCGGTTCATGCCGCGCAGCGCCAGCCCGTAGGCCGCGTTCTCCCCCACCGAGCGGTGCGGCAGCAGGGCGAAGTGCTGGAAGACCATGCTGACCCGCTCCCGGCGCAGCGCCCGGAGCCCCTTGGCGTCCAGGGCCCCGACGTCCTCGCCGGCGACCGTGATGCTGCCGGAGGTCGGCGGCTGCAGGCCGTTGACCATCCGGATCAGGGTCGACTTGCCCGACCCCGACAGCCCCATCACCACGAAGATCTCGCGCTCGGAGACGTCGAAGGAGGCGTCGATGACGGCGGCGGTGATCCCTTCCTTGCGCAACTCCTCCCGGCTGGCACCCTCGGCGAGCCGCTGCACGGCACGCTCGGGGCGCTTGCCGAAGACCTTGTAGACATGGTCGGCCTGGATGACTGGCACCGTAGTGCGCTCCCATCGTCCTCGGCGTCGGCCGTCTGCCGTCACCTCGGTGCGGCGGCGTGGCGCGTGAAGGGCGTCTGCTGGTTGTCGCAGAGCGGGACACGGGACCCGGACCTACAGCGCGTCAGTGACCTGCCGCCCGCCCAAACTACCAACCAGCAGGCGCCGGTGGGGCTCTGGAAGCCCGCTCGCCGGTAACGTTCTCGTTACCTTTTCGCCGTGTCGACGGGGGCGGGACCGCTCGCCGGAGCCCGTGCCGCACCGGCGGCGACCTCCCTCAGGGCCTCGAGCGCGGCCGCGATGACGGGCTGCCGGCTGCTGCCGCGACGGACCCCGGTGCGGATGTAGCGGGCGGGGGTCGGGTCACCCCGGAGGGGCACCCGGGTGATGTCGTAACCACCTGGCAGCCGGGCCAGGCGGGGCACCAGCGAGACCCCCAGGCCGGCATCCACGAGGGCGGCACCGGTGTCCCACTCCGCGGCCTCGTGGGCCACGGACGGGGAGAACCCGGCCGCGGCACACGCGGCTTGGGCCAGGCCGTGCAGCGGCCGGCCGGGCCGGTCCAGGATCCACGACTCCTGCGCCGCCTCGCTCAGGGACACCGAGCTGCGCCGCGCGAGGGGGTGGTTGGCAGGCACCAGGAGGTCCAGGGGATCCTCCAGGAGCGCCTCCTGGTCGAAGCGCGGGTCCGACGGCGGCGGCAGCGCCGGGATCGCGACGACGACCGCGACGTCCGCGCGTCCGGCCAGGAGCAGGTCGAAACAGTCCGCGGGGTCGGCCTCGATGATCCGCACGGTGCAGTAGGGGTGCGCGGCGCGGACCCGGGCAGCCACCTGGGGCAGCAGGGCCGCGGCGGCGGTGGAGAACCCGCAGAGCCGCAGCGACCCGACCCGCTCCGGCTCGGACTCGGCGAGCTCGGCCCGGATCTCCTCCCACCGCGCGAGCAGCTCCTCGCCGCGCTCGACCAGCAGCCGGGCGGAGGCGGTCAGCCGGACACCCCGACCATCGGGCTCCAGCAGGACCAGGTCGAGGTCACGGGCCAGGCTGCGCAGCTGGTGGGACACCGCGGAGGGGGTGTAGTTGAGGGCCGCCGCGGCGGCCGTGACCGTGCCGTGCGCGGCGACCAGGCGCAGCACCTGGAGACGGGGGTCGATCATGGACCATTATTGCACGGTTCCGTGCACAAACTGTTGATTCTCCTCAGGAGTCATCGGGTCCACACTGGGCCGTATGGCACTGCTCGACCCCCTGCTGGAACCGTTCCGGATCAAGGGAGTGACGTTGCGCAACCGCATCGTCAGCACCTCGCACGAGCCTGCCTACTCCGAGGACGGCCTGCCCACGGACCGCTACCGCGCCTACCACGTCGAGAAGGCCCGCGGCGGGATCGGGCTGACCATGATCGGTGGCTCCGCGGTGGTCGCGCCGGACAGCCCGCCGGCCTTCGGCAACCTGCAGCTGCACCGCGACGAGATCGTGCCCTGGCTCGCGCGGCTGGTCGAGGAGGTGCACGAGCACGGGGCCGCCGTGATGACCCAGGTCACCCACCTGGGCCGGCGCAGCAGCAACTTCTCCGGGGAGTGGCTTCCCCTGGTCTTTCCCTCACCGCTGCGCGAGCCCGCGCACCGCTCCTTCCCGAAGGTGGCCGAGGAGTGGGACCTGGACCGGATCGTGCGGGACTACGCCAGCGCCGCCGAGCGCTGCGTCGCGGCGGGCCTGGACGGCATCGAGCTGCAGCACTGGGGCCACCTGATGGACGCCTTCCTCTCCCCCGCCACCAACCACCGGACCGACGACTACGGCGGCTCGCTGGAACACCGGATGGCCTTTCCCCGGCGGGTGATCCAGGCGGTCCGGGCGGCGGTGGGGCAGGACTTCGTGGTCGGCATCCGGATGTCTATGGACGAGGACCGCCCCGACGGGCTGGGCAGGGAGGAGGCCCTCGCGGCGGTGCGGCACTACGTGGGCGACGGCATCGATTACCTCAACGTGGTGCACGGGACAATCGAGAGCGACGCGACCCTGGCGCGCGGGATCCCCTCGATGGGCACGCCCTCGGCGCCCTTCCTGGAGTTCGCCGGAGAGGTCCGGCGGGCGGTCGACGTCCCGGTCATGCACGCCACCCGGATCGCGGACGTGGCCACGGCCCGGCACGCGGTCCGCGCCGGGCTGGTCGACCTGGTCGGGATGACCCGGGCCCACCTGGCCGACCCGCACCTGGTGGCCAAGCTCACGGCGCACCAGGAGGACCGGATCCGTCCGTGCGTCGGGGCCAACTACTGCCTCGATGCCATCTACGAGTCGGGCGACGCGAAGTGCATCCACAACCCGGCGACCGGCCGGGAACTGTCCGTGCCGCACCGCATCCGCCCCGGCCGGGGCCCGTCGCGCCGCGCCGTCGTCGTGGGCGCCGGCCCGGCCGGGCTCGAGGCCGCCCGGGTGCTCGGCGAACGCGGCCACCGGGTGGTGGTGCTGGAGGCTGCCGATGCCCCGGGTGGCCAGGTCCGGCTCGCCTCGTCGGCCCCGCGCCGCCGCGACCTGATCGGCATCGTCGACTGGCGGGTGGCCGAGGCCAAGCACGCGGGGGTCGACTTCCGGTTCGGCATGTATGCCGAGCGGGACCAGGTGCTCGCCGAGGAGCCCGACCTGGTGGTCGTCGCCACCGGCGGTATGCCGAACCGCACCTTCCTCGCCGAGGGCCAGGGGTTGGTCAGCGACAGCTGGGACGTGATGGAGGGCAACGTCCGGGCCGGCGGCGACGTGCTGCTCTACGACGACAACGGCGCCGAGCCCGGCATGGACGCCGCGGAGAAGCTCGCCCTCGCCGGTGCGCGGGTCCACTACGTGACCCCGGAGCGGGCGCTGGCCCCGCTGGTCGGGAGCATGAACTCCCCCGCCTACCTGCGCGCCTTCGCCCTGCACGACGTGCAGGTCCGGCTCGCCCACCGGCTGACCGGGGTCCGGCAGGTCGACGGTCGGCTGGTGGCCTCGCTGCACAGCGAGTACGGCGGCCAGACCCTGGAGCAGCCGGTGGACCGCGTCGTCGTGGAGCACGGCACGCTGCCCAACGACGAGCTCTACCGGGACCTCGTCCCCGGCTCGAGCAACCTGGGCGAGGTGGACCACCGGGCGCTGCTCGCGGGCACCCCGCAACAGGTCACCACCAATCCGGACGGTCGCTACCAGCTGTTCCGGATCGGCGACGCCGTCGCCAGCCGCAACATCCACGCCGCCATCTACGACGCCCTCCGGCTCTGCCACACCGCCTGATCGACCCCGAGGAGCCCTCCGTGACCACCGTCCTTCCCCCCGCGTCCCAGCCCGTCACCACCGACCACCCCGTCACCACAGACCAGCCGGTCGACCCGGCGGCACTGGTCGCCCGGCGCCGCCCGGGATACGCGTTGGAGGGCCCGTTCTACACCAGTCGGGAGTTCTTCGACCTGGACATCGACGCGATCTTCGCCAAGCACTGGATCTTCGTGGCCACCGAGCCCGAGATCCCCGAGCCGGGCGACTTCATCACCGTCGAGCTCGGTCGCTACTCGGTGATCCTGATCCGGGACGACGACGGCGGGGTGCAGGCCCTGCACAACGTGTGCCGGCACCGCGGGTCCCGGGTGCTGCTGGACGCCAAGGGCTCGGTGGGCAACCTGGTCTGCAGCTACCACCAGTGGACCTACGCGGCGGACGGTCGGCTGCTCCACGCCGGCGACCAGCCGCCCACCTTCGACAAGGGATGCTTCGGCCTCAAGAAGGTCGCCGCCCGCACCCTCGGGGGCCTCATCTTCATCTGCCTCTCGCCCGCGCCGCCGCCGGACTTCGACGACGTCGCCGAACGGGTCGCGCCCTACCTGGCCCCGCACCGTCTCGCCGAGACCAAGGTCGCCGCCCAGGTCGACCTGGTGGAGGAGGGCAACTGGAAGCTGGTCATGGAGAACAACCGTGAGTGCTACCACTGCGAGGCCGGGCACCCGGAGCTGACCTGCACCTTCTTCCCGACCTACGGCTATGCGCTGGAGGAGATCCCGCCGCGGCTGATGCCCGCGCACGCGCGGTACCTCGCCGCCGAAGCCCACCTGGAACGGGCCTGCACCGAGCGCGGCATGCCGTTCGCGCCGATCGAGGAGCTGCAGGGACGGTCCACCGCGTTCCGGGTCCAGCGGGAGGCGCTGGACGGCGCCGGGGAGTCCTACACCAGGGACGGGCGCGCTGCCTCCCGCAAGCTGCTCGCCGACTTCGACACCCCACGGCTGGGACGGCTCAGCCTGCACTTCCAGCCCAACTCCTGGTTCCACTTCCTGGCCGACCACGTGGTCACCTTCACCGCGCTGCCGCTGGCACCGGACCGGACCCTGGTCCGCACCACCTGGCACGTGCACCGCGACGCGGTCGAGGGCGTCGACTACGACCCGGACATCCTCACGGACGTCTGGCGGATGACCAACGAGCAGGACGGCGCCTTCGTCGGACGCACCCAGGCAGGGGTGAGCAGCCCTGCCTTCGAGCCCGGTCCCTACTCGACCAACGAGTACCAGGTGGACGCCCTCGTCAGCTGGTACATCGAGCGACTCGAGGAGCACCTCGCACCATGACGGACATGCTGACCAGGACCCCCGGCACCACCTCCCCCGAGTGGGTCGAGGAGTTTGCCGGCGTGCTGACCTGCACCGCGGTCACCGACATCACGCACGACGTCCGCAGCTTCAGTTTCGCCCTCCCCGGTGGGGCCGGGCTGCTGTTCCACCCGGGGCAGTACCTGACCCTCCAGCTGGACCTCGACGGTGGGACCGTCGAACGCTGTTACACGATCTCCTCCTCCCCCGCGCTGTCGGCGGGCCCGACGATCACGGTCAAGCGCGTGCCGGGCGGCCCGGTGTCGAACTGGCTGCACGACCACCTGCGGCCCGGCGACGTGCTCCGCGCGTCGGGCCCACTGGGCGTGTTCAGCACGGCCCACCACCCCAGTCGGCGCTACCTGTTGCTGTCCGCCGGCAGCGGGATCACCCCGCTGATGTCCATGGTCCGGGACCTGCGGGACCGGGCGGACGGTGCGGACGTGGTCTTCGTGCACTGCGCACGGACTCCCGCGGACATCATCTTCCGCACGGAGCTGGCCGAGCTGGCCGCCTCGGGCGTCGCGGCCGTCCACATCCTGTGCGAGGAGGACTCGCCCACCGAGACCTGGGAGGGGCCGCGGGGTCGGCTGACCCTCCCGGCACTGTTCGGGGCGGCGCCGGATCTGTTGGAGCGGGAGGTCTTCAGCTGCGGCCCGCCGCCCTTCATGGCGGCGGTCCGCGAGCACCTCACCCTCGTCGCGGCCGACCCCGCCCGGTGCCACGAGGAGTCCTTTGTGCTGGGCACCGCCGGGGCCCCGCCGGCCCCCGGCGCGACACCCTCCGGGCCGGGCGATCCGTCCCTGGGCTCCGGGACGGCACCCACGACATACACCGTGGAGTTCCTGCGCAGCGGACGGGTCCTGGAGTGCGACGAGCACACCACCGTGCTGTCCGCCGCGGCCGCGGCCGGCATGTCCCTGCCCTCGTCCTGCACCGAGGGTCTGTGCGGCACCTGCAAGAGCACCCTGGTGTCCGGCGAGGTCGACATGCAGCACCAGGGCGGCATCCGGGCCCGGGAAGTCGCCCTGGGCAAGTTCCTGCCGTGCTGTTCCCGACCCCGCAGCGACCTGCAGGTCGACGCCTGAGGCTACGGTTGGGCCTGTCGCCCACCCCCCGCCGGCCCGGCCCCCCGGTCCGGCCGACCGAAGGAGACTCGCGTGCAGATCCACGGAGCCGTCCTGGAGGAGATCGGCCGCGCCCGGCCGTTCTCCGCCACCGCGCCCATCACGGTCTCCGAGCTCGAGCTCGCCCCGCCGGGCGCGGGTGAGCTCCTGGTGCGGATGGAGGCGGCCGGGGTGTGCCACTCCGACCTGTCCGTCGTCGACGGCAACCGACCGCGGCCGGTGCCGATGCTGCTCGGGCACGAGGCCGCGGGCGTCGTGCAGGAGGTCGGGCCCGGCGGCTCCGACCTGAGTCCGGGGCAGCGGGTCATCATGACCTTCCTGCCGCGGTGCGGCGAGTGCGCCGGCTGCGGGACCGGTGGCCAGCTCCCGTGCGTGCCCGGCTCGGCCTCGAACAACGCCGGCGAGCTCCTGGCCGGGGGCCGGCGGCTCACCCGGGACGGCGCGCCGGTGCACCACCACCTGGGTGTGTCCGGCTTCGCCACCCACGCCGTCGTGGACCGACGGTCCGTGGTGCCGGTCGACGACGACGTCCCGCCGACGGTCGCGGCGCTGATGGGGTGCGCGGTCCTCACCGGGGGCGGTGCCCTGATCAATGCCGCCCCTCCCCGACCCGGACAGACCGTGCTGGTCGTGGGGCTCGGCGGGGTCGGGATGGCCGCCGTCCTCACCGGGGTGGGCCTGGAGGGGGTCACCGTGATCGGGGTGGACGCCGTCCCCGACAAGCTGGACACGGCTCGCGCCCTCGGCGCCGCCGAGGCGCTGACGCCGCAGGAGGTGGTGGACCGCGGGATCAAGGGCGACGTGGTCGTGGAGGCCGTCGGCCACGCCCGCGCCTTTGAGTCGGCGGTGCGGGCGACCGCGCCGGGCGGGACCACCGTCACGGTGGGCCTCCCGGCTCCCGACGCGCTGGCGCAGATCTCCCCGCTCGGCCTGGTGGCCGAGGGGCGGACGGTGCGCGGCAGCTACCTCGGCTCGGCCGTGCCGGAGCGCGACCTCCCGGTCTTCGTCGACATGTGGCGCGCGGGTCGCCTGCCCGTCGAGAAGTTGGTGTCCGCCACCCTCGGCCTCGACCGGATCAACGAGGCGATGGACCAGCTCGCCGACGGCCTGGCCATCCGTCAGGTCATCGAGTTCCCGGGCTGACCTGCTCGCCCACGGGCGCCGGCGCTCCCTCGAGCAGTTCCCGGTGGGCCCGCACGTCCTCCAGGAAGGAGCGCCGGCGGTCGGCGTCCGTGAACCGGTCGGCCTGCTCCCGGAGCAACGTGCGACCCACGTCCAGGACGGCGGCCAGCCGCTCGTCCCCGATCATCCGTAGCACCCCGACGACCCGCGCGTAGACCTCCGGTAGGTCCAGGACACCCGGCAGGTCGCGCTCCAGGAGTTGCGGCACGACCTCGTCCAGCTGCAGCCGGGCCTCCGGAACGTCCCCCGCCCGGGCGGCGACCGCCGCCAGCCCGGCCCTGGCCACGGGGTGGGCGACGGGCACATCCAGGGTCAGGACGGCCGCATAGGACTCGCGGGCGGCCGACAGGTCCCGCTCCCCCTCGAGCTGGGCGTGTCCGAGCAACAGGAGTGCCTCCGCCTCGACGCGGGGGTCTCCCAGCTCGACGCCCAGGTCGCGTGCCTGACCTGCCAGGTCGTCACAGCCCTCGGCATCTCCGTCGGCCAACCGGAGGGCGGCGAACTGCATGGTGACCAACACCTCGACGTCCCGGTCACCGACCTCGGCGCCCAGCGCCAGCGCGCGGTCCAGGTAGTCCCGGGCGTGTGCGAACCGTCCGGTGGCACGGGCCACCTCGCCCAGGTTGGCCAGCCGGAAGGCCTGGTCCTGCCGGTCCCCCACGGCCTCGTCGATCTCCAGACCCTCCTTCTCCGCCACCTCGGCCGCCGGGTAGTCGCCGAGGGTGCGGTGCAGCCCACCGAGCAGACCCACGGTGCGGGACACGGCATACGGCCCACCGACCTCGCGGTTCAGCACCAGGGCCTGCTCCAGGTGGTGGCGCGCCTCCACCAGCCGGAGCCGGGTGGACAGCAGCAGCCCCAGGTTCGCCTGGGTCCGGCCGGCCGCCCGGCGGGCACCGATCTGCTGCGCCAGGGCCAGGGCCTCCTCGAGCCGGGCCGTCGCATCGGTCAGGTCGTTGCTGCGCCAGCTGTTCACCCCCAGGTGCATCAGGCCCCCCACGACCCCGAAGGTGCGCCCGTCCTGCTGGTTGATCGCCAGCTCCTGCTCGAAGTGCCGACGTCCCTCGTCCCGGTGCCCGGTCAGGTCGGCGACCAGCCCGAGCCCGGCGTGTGAACGCGCCTCGAGTTCCCGGTCACCCACCAGACGGGCCAGCGTCATGCCGCGGTCGAAGGCCTCCCCTGCGGCCTCGTACGACTGGGCCGAGACGAGCGCGTCCCCGAGCACGACCCGGGCTCGCGCCTCGCCCGGGGTGTCGCTGAGGACGAGGTAGGCGTCGGCGGCGGCCTCGGCGTGGCTCACCGCCCCCGGGTAGTCGCCGGTCCGTTCATCGTGCTCGGCACGGAGCAACCGGACCGCGGCCCGCGTCGTGGGATCGGTGGAACGGTCGACCAGCTCCTCCAGCGCCGTGATGTCCTGGTCCGCCGCCGCGTCGTCGGCAGCCACGGCGTTCACCCCGACCCGGGCCGTGAGCAGCCGGACCCGGTCGGCATCGTCCGGGGCCCACTCCAGCGCCTGGGCGTAGAGCCGGAGCGCGTCCTCCCGGGCGAAGGCGGCGGCCGCCCGGTCCCCCGCGAGCTCGGCATACCGCAGCGCCTTGTCCGGCACCCCGGCCAGGTGGAAGTGGCGGGCCAACGCGGCCAGAACCTCCGGGTTGTCGGCGCCGTACAGCTCCTCCAGCGCCGCCCCCACGTCCTCGTGCAGGAACCCCGCCTCGACCGGGTCCAGGTGCTGGAGCAGGTAGTGCTGCACCGTGACGTGGGAGAACCGGTAGCGGGAGAGCCGGCGGTTGCCCGAGCGCTCGATCCCGACGGCGGAGACCAGCCGGTGCCCCCTGTTCAGCGGCCCGCTAAGGTCGCGGACCAGGTCCCGGACCTCCACCCGGCAGGCCAGCGCCACCACCTCGGCGGTGAACTCCTCCCCCTCGACCGCGGCCACGGTCAGGGCCCGCTGCAGCTCCTCGGGCAGCCGGGCGAGCCGTTGGCCGATGACGCCCTCGACGCGGGCGGGCAGCTTCTCCCAGTCCAGTCCGGGTGCCGGGACCCACCCCTGGGCGTCCAGCCACCGGATGCCCCCGTGGTCCTGCAGGTGGTGCACCAGCTCCACGGTGAACAGCGGGTGGCCCCCGGTCCGGGAGTGCAGCGTGGCCCGGAAGTCCTCGTCGAGGTGGTTGGGCTCCTGGTCCAGGAAGGCGTCCACGAAGACCCTGCCGTCGTGTCCCTCGTCCAGGTCGACCGTGATGTCGCCGAACTGGCGCGCGAGCTCGGCGGCCACCTCGTCCAGCGGGTGTCGGTCCGGCCCCTGGCCGAGGGTCACCTCGCTGGTACGGTAGGTCCCCACCACGAGGAGTTTGCTGCCCTCCAGCCTCCGGCCGAGCCGGCCCAGCAGGGCGAGGGAGGCGGCGTCGGCCCACTGCAGGTCCTCCAGCACCACCAGCAGCGGCAGGTCCTGGCCGAGGCGGCAGAGCACCCGCACGTACTGCTCGAAGATCTGGTCCTGGTCGACCGCGCCGTTGACCTCGGGGTCGGCCATGTCCCGGGCGTGGGACGCGGTGTCGCGGAAGGCGGCCGGGTGGCCCGCCTGGAGCCCGGCCTGGTGCCGCGAGGCGGCCGACTTCTTGGCCATCAGGATGCCCACGTTGGCCAGCAACGCACCACCGGGGATGAACAGGCCCACCAACGAGGGGCCCAGCGCGGAGACCGTCTCCCGGCTGAGCGCGCGGACCCGGTGGGGTTGGGCGGTCCCCTCCGCCGGCGCCGGCTCCCCCGGGCCGCCCGGCACGTCGCCGGTCAGGCTCTGCAGCACCTCCCGGAACGGGAGGAAGGCGTCCCCGCGTCCGGACTGGGGGTCGCACCGCCCGACGGCCACGACCAGGTCCTCGTGGCCGGCCCGCGCCCTGGCGGCGAACTCGTTCACCAGCGAGGTCTTGCCCGCACCGCTCTCCCCGCGCACGAAGAGGACCCGCCCGTCGCCGCCCAGCACCTGCTGGAAGGTCTCGTCCAGGCGGGTCAGCTCCGGGCCACGCGCGACCAGGTTGACGCGGACGGTGCCCACGATCAGATGGTAGGGACGCCGGGGGGACGTGGGAAGAGGCCGATCCCCACGGCGCGTAGGGTGCCGCCATGGCCGACGACGTGACCCTGCTGCACAACCCCCGGTGCTCCACCTCCCGCTCCGCCCTGGAGACCCTGACCGACGCGGGTGTCCCGACCGAGGTGGTCCGCTACTTGAGTACCCCGCTGGACGAGGAGCAGCTGCGCGAGCTGGCCGCCAAGCTGGAGGACCCGGTCACCGACCTGGTCCGCAGGGACGCGGCGTTCGCCGCGCTCGGACTCACCGACGAGGACGTCGCCACGGTCGACCAGGTGGTCACCGTGCTGGCGGAGCACCCGAAGCTGATGCAGCGCCCGGTGCTGGTGCGTGGCGACCGGGCCATCATCGGTCGGCCCAAGGACCGGGTGGCCACGTTCCTTGCCGACTGACCGGCCCCGGAGCCGGACGGTTCAGCCGGTCGCGGCCCGTTGCACGCGGGTGGTGGTGACCATCGCGACATACACCTCGGTCAGCGCCCGACGCTGAGCCGCCGTCAGGTTGGGGTCGGCCTTGATCAGGTCCCGCATGGCCTCCTCGGAGTCCGTGTCGTCCTCGGTGCGCTCGTCGACCAGGTCGGAGACCGGAACCCCCAGGTGCTCGGCGATGTTGCGCAGCACCTGCTCGCTGGGGGCGCGGAGGCCGTTCTCGATCTGGGACAGGTAGGGACCGGAGATCCCGACCATCGAGGCGAACTGGCGCATCGGCACGGCCGCCAACTCGCGCTGGCGGCGGATCAGCTCCCCCATGCTCATCGGGAACGGGTCGGCGTCGCTCATCCTGCCATGCTACCCAGCGGGTCCTGGCGCTACGCTCGGGGCGAGCCGAGACGGAGGTTGTTCCTGTGACTACTGCCGAGACGACGGGGATCCCCCAGACATCGCTCGTGCCCACACTCGCCACGGTGACCGGGGCAGTCCGCACGACCCAGGCCAAGCTGGACCCGCTCGGGCTGGTCCCCGCCGCCGGCACCGTGCTCTCCCGGGCCGCCGGCAACCCCGTCGGCCTCGTCGGTGCCGCGACGCGCCTGGCGACCGGTCTGGCGCTGACCCCGGTCGCTGCCGCGGCCCGTTCACTGGGTCTGCCCGCCCACCCCGCGGTCGAGCCGGACCCCCGGGACCGGCGGTTCTCCGACCCCACCTGGGAGGGCAACCCCGCCTTCTTCGCCCTCCAACAGCTGTATGCCGTGGCCTGCCGCTACGCCGACGACGTGCTGGCCGCCGGGAACCGGGGGGACGACCTGGCCGACCAGAAGGCCCACTTCGCGGCGCGGCTGGTCACCGAGGCCCTGGCACCGACCAACTTCCCGCTGACCAATCCCGAGGTGCTGGTCCGGGGGCTGCAGACCGGTGGCCTGAGCTACCTGCAGGGGTTGCGGCTCGCCCTGGAGGACCTGCGGGAGCGCGGCGGGGTCCCCGAGCAGGTGGACGCCTCCGGGTTCGAGCTGGGCCGGGACCTGGCGGCGACCGAGGGCAAGGTGATCTTCCGCAACGACCTGATCGAGCTGATCCAGTACGCCCCGCAGACCGACCAGGTTCACGAGGTCCCGATCCTGTGCAGCCCGCCGTGGATCAACAAGTACTACGTGATGGACCTGGCGCCTACCCGGAGCTTCGTGGAGTGGGCGATCCAGCACCAGCGCACGGTCTTCATGATCAGCTACCGCAACCCGGACGAGTCGATGCGCGACCTGACCATGGACGACTACCTCAAGCAGGGCGTGCTGGCCCCGCTCGACGTGGTCACTGCCGTCACCGGGAGCGAGAAGGTCGACCTGGTCGGCGTCTGCCTCGGCGGGGCCCTGGCGACGATGGCCGCCGCCCACCTGGCGGCGCGGGGCGATGAGCGGATCGGGTCGATCACCACGATGAACACCCTGCTCGACTACTCCGACCCCGGGGAGCTGGGCTGCATGGTCGACGCCGACACCTTGGAGCGGCTGACCGTGCGGATGGCCGAGACGGGCTTCCTGGCCTCGGAGGACATGGCCATGGCGTTCAACCTGTTGCGCCCGCGCGACCTGATCTTCCGCTACGTCCCGAGCCGCTGGTTCAAGGGCGAGCAGGCGCCAGCCTTCGACATCCTGGCCTGGAACTCCGACGCCACCCGGATGCCGGCAGCGATGCACGGCACCTACCTGCGGGACCTGTACGGCGACAACCTGCTGGCCAAGGGCGAGTACGCGCTCGGCGGCATCACGCTGGACCTGTCCACGGTGACTGCGGACGCCTACGTCGTGGGCGCGGTCAACGACCACATCGTGCCGTGGCTCTCCTCCCACGCGGCCACCCGGCTGCTCGGGGGGCAGGTGCGCTACGTGCTCTCCTCCGGCGGTCACATCGCCGGCATCGTCAACCCGCCGAGCCCGAAGGCCTGGTACGAGGCGATCCCGCTCGGGACCGACACCCCTACCGACGGGGACCTGTGGCGCGAGGCCGCGACACGGCATACCGAGTCGTGGTGGGAGGACTGGGCGCGCTGGTCGACCGAGCGGGCCGGCGCCCTGACCAGGCCTCCCCGCATGGGCAGCCGGAAGTACCGCCCGCTGGGTGACGCCCCCGGCGACTACGTCCGGGGTTGACGATTTGCACCGTTAGCACGAGGCTGCTAACATTGCTAACACAGTCGCACACAGACTGCCCCCGAGACGAAAGGAGGCCTCCCATGGCCACCACCGGCAAGAACGAAACCCCCTTCCCCACCGCCGACGAGGCCGTCGAGCGCATCCGTGAGCTCAACGAGAAGCTGATCGCCGCCGCCAAGCAGAGCGGCAACGTGTCCCTCGACGCCTACGAGAAGACCCTGAAGGACATGCTCGCCTTCTCCCAGAAGGCCGCCGGCGCGACCCAGCTGGACTTCGTGCAGGCCGTCACCCAGGCGCACTCCACCTACATCAGCGACATCAGCAAGGCGTTCACCACCGCCGCCCGCGAGGCGCTGAAGTAAGTCGGCACCGCGTAGCCTACTCTGCAGTAGGCCCAGTAGTCCGGGTTCGGCCCGGGCCCGTCACCCCGGGTCCGGGCCGTCCTCATGCTGTGGCCCCGTTCGTCCCACGTGAATCTGGAGTGCATATGACCGCCACCACCAGCAGCAGCCGCAACAGCACCGGCCCCATCGAGCTGGCCTTCGAGCCGATTGTGGGTGCCTACCTGGAGCACGTGAGGGAGCCGCAGCTGAGTCGGTGGGCGTTCGCCCCGTTCGACGCGATGACCGCGATCACCACCGGCTGGGTGGACTACCTGACCCGTGCCGTGGAGCGGCGCGCCACGCCGCTGGACCTGGCCCACGACGCCCTGGAGTGGTGGCAGGCCGTGCACACCAAGGTGGAGCCGACCTGGTCCACCCCGTTCCGGGTGGAGCGCGAATGGGCCACCGCCCGGCTGCTGGACTTCTCCGACGCGGACACCGCGATGGTCCCGACCGTGATCCTGCCGCCGCAGGCCGGTCACGCCTCCACGATCGTGGACTACACGCAGACCCAGAGCCAGGTGCGCACCGCCCTGCAGAACGGCCTGGACCGACTCTACGTGCTGGAGTGGAAGGGCGCGACGGAGGAGACCAAGGACACCACGATCGAGGACTACATCACGATCCTCGACGACACCGCCGCCGCGCTGGGCGGCAAGATCAACCTGGTCGGCGACTGCCAGGGCGGCTGGCTCGCCGCGATCTACGCGGCGCTGCGTCCCGGCGTCGTGAACAGCCTGGCGATCGGGGCGGCCCCCATCGACTTCCACGCCGGCTACTCGGCGATCCGCGACTGGACCGAGGCCTTCCGCGCGACGGGCGAGCTCGCGGCATACCGGGGCATGGTCGCCCTTGGCGGCGGGGTCTACCGCGGCCAGAACCAGGTCACCGGCTTCAAGATGCTCGAGCCCGCCGGCCAGGTCCAGCGGCAGATGGATCTGTGGGCGCACATCGACGACCCGGACTTCGTGCAGCGCTACCGCGACTTCGTCACCTGGTTCGAGTGGGACCAGGACATGGCCGGCACCTTCTACCTGTGGGTGGTCGAGCACCTGTTCATGAACAACGAGCTCGTCAAGGGCACCCTCCGGGTGGCCGGCGAGACGGTCGACCTCGGCAAGATCACGGTGCCGCTCTACCTCCTCGCCGGGACCAACGACCACATCACCCCGCCCGAGCAGGTCTGGGCCCTGGTGGAGCACGCCAACACCCCGGCGCAGGACGTGCACAGCCGGCTCCTGGAGGCGGGCCACCTGGGCCTGTTCATGGGCCGTCAGGCGCTGCGCGAGCACTGGGGTCCGATCTTCGGGGACATCCGCACCATCTCCCGGGTGGAGCCCCGCAAGACCGCGGCTCCCAAGACCGAGGACGAGCCGGCTGCCACGCCGGCCAAGCGCACGACCACGGCCGCCAAGCCCAAGGCCACCCGTAAGGCCGCGCCCGCCAAGCGGAAGGCGACGCCGGCCAAGCGGACCGCGGCAGCGACGACGACTTCCCGGGCCACCAGCGAGCCGAAGGCGGCCACCTCAAAGGTTGCGACAGCGAAGGCTGAGGAGAAGGTCACCAAGCCGAGGGCCACCAAGCGGTCCACGGCTGCCGTCAAGCCGCCGGCGAAGGCCGCGACGCCGAAGCCCACCACGGCGCAGGCCGAGCCGAAGGACACCGCGCCAAAGACCACCACGGGCCAGGCCGCCAAGCGCTCCACGGTGGCCTCCACGCCGCCGGCGAAGGCTGCCGACACCCCGGTGGCGGACACCCCGAAGTCCACCGACACCCCGGACTGAGCCCGGACGGGCCAGCTCCTTCTGCGCTCCGGACACCCCGCGGAGCGGACCGGCCCGGTTCTCAGTACCATCGGCACCATCACAGGCAATGGCGCCTACTAGGAGGTTTCGATGGTCACGGCACGCACGGCTCTGGTTACCGGTGGGACGGGGGGCATTGGTTCGGCCATCGTCGAACGACTGCTCGCCGAAGGGCACCGGGTAGCGACGAACTACCGCAACGAGGCGAAGGCGCAGGCCTGGCAGGCCAAGATGAAAGAGGCGGGCCACGACGTGCTGGTCGTGCCGGGCGACGTCTCGGACCCGGAGGACTCCCAACGCATGGTGGAGCAGGTCTCCGCCGAGCTCGGCCCGGTAGAGATCCTGGTGAACAACGCCGGGATCACCCAGGACACCACCTTCCACAAGATGAGCCCCGAGCAGTGGCAGTCGGTCATCAACACCAACCTCGGATCCGTCTACAACGTCACCCGGCCGGTCATCGGCCCGATGCGTGAGGCCGGGTGGGGTCGGGTCGTGCAGATCAGCTCGGTCAACGGCCAGAAGGGCCAGTACGGCCAGGCGAACTATGCCGCCGCCAAGGCCGGCATGCACGGGTTCACCATCTCCCTGGCCCAGGAGAGCGCGAAGTTCGGCATCACCGTTAACACGGTCTCCCCCGGGTACGTCGGCACCGAGATGGTGATGGCCGTCCCCGAGGAGGTGCGCGCCAAGATCACCGCGCAGATCCCCGTGGGCCGCCTCGGCTATCCCGCGGAGATCGCGTATGCCGTGTCCTTCTTCCTGCCCGACGAGGCGGGCTGGGTCACCGGCGCCAACCTGGCCATCAACGGTGGCCACTACATGGGCTGGTAGGAAGCCGGACTCCCGCGTCGTGCATGCGGGAGCTCGTCCGGCATGACCTCCGCTCGCGTTCGCTGTTCGGTATTGACCTGGTGGACACCCTCACCTGGACGGCAGCCAGCTCGGGCTCTCGGACCGGCGCGAGGAGCACGTCTCCCGGCTCACCGCGGATGACAGACTGGCCCCCGTTGAGAGATGACCACGGTGGGGAGGCTCCATGCCCAAGCGCACGACATTACCCAAGGACTTTGCCGAACAGTTGCCCGCGGCGTCGCTCGATGACCTGGTGGCGGTCTTCGACCGGTGCGAGCTCGACGCCCGCGTCAGACCCGGCGGGATGACCGCGATCGGCCTCATCGACTGCCCTGACGGGCTTATCGAGTGGCTTGTGGGCCAGGGTCTAGACGTGGACGCCGGCGATAGCTACGACACCTCGCCACTGTGGCTCCGGGCCTCGCGCGGGCGGCCTGAACAGATCCCGCTCCTGCTCTCTCTCGGCGCCGACATCGAGCACCAGCGTGCCTCCAGCGGCACCCCGCTCCACGGCGCCGCGGGCTACCAGAGGGTTGACTCCGTGCGGGTCCTGCTGGCGCACGGCGCCGACGTCAACGCCGTCAATGCCTCCGGGCATACGCCACTGGCCTTCGGCCTCCGCCGCACCCGGAACATCACCATCCCCGCGATGGCGCAGATCGCGACGCTGCTCATCGATGCCGGGGCGACCGTCAGTGACGACCTATCTGTCCAGGTGGAGCGCATCGGCAAGGACTTCGAGTTCCACCGCGCCAACCTCTCCACCGAGTTCCTCACGAAGACCGAGGAAGGACTGACAGCGCTGTATGAGCTCTTCGGGGCGACGCCGGCGGCTCGTCGGCAGCTGCATGACGGGTCCTCCCCCATCACTGTGCCCGCGGGCTCGTGGCAGGACCAGCACCAAGCACTCTGGGACTTTCTGGTGCCCTCCGGCGGTGCCGCCGCCACGGTCCAGGGTGAGGTGATCCGGGTCACCGGGCGCCTCGCCCACGAGATCCTCGACAACGGAGGAGCCAACTGGGACAAGGACTTCCGCACCATGCTCAAGGCCGTTCCGAAGTACTTCGCGCAGGGCGAGTCCCTGCCGTCAGAAGCGATCCGTGAGGCCAGGTCATCAGCTCGTCGGCTGCGCTCCGGACAGGGCGACCAGGACACGGTCTACACACTGAGTAGGCTCGCGGTCTCCTGGGTGTCTGCCAACCCCACACCAATCCGGCTGTCACCACCGTCCTACTACCGCTGAGGACCTCGTGGGTCCCCTGGGGCCAGCCATCCGGCAGTACCGGAACGACATGGAGCGTCAGCGGTAGACGTCCGCGCGGTGCTCGATCGCGATGATGGTCACGCGATGGTCGATCCGGTAGATGATCCGGTAGTCGCCGCGGCGTGCGCTGTGCAGCCCTTCAAGGTCGAAGCGCAGGGCCTTGCCGACACGCTGCGGATTGTTCGCGAGCGGGCCATAGATGAACTCGATGGCCGCCGTAGCCACTTTCTCGGGCAGTCTGTGCAGCGCCCGTTTGGCCGTTGGCGTCCATGCGATCTCGTACTGCTCCGCCATCAGGTGTGCAGCGTGGCAAGGATCTCTTCCTTGCTGAGGACGTCGGCCTCGCCGGCGACGAGCTCATCAAGGCTGTTTTGAACCTGGACGAGGAGCTTGGGTCGGCTCACGACCTCCAGCGTCTCCTCCAGCGACTCCAGGTCATCGATGCTGACAACCACCGCAGCCGCCTTGCCGTGACGAGTGATGACGACCCGGTCATGCTCCCGCTGGACCTGATCCACCACCTCGGACAGGCGATTCTTCACGTCCCTCAAGGCCATCGCAGCATCCACACTCATAGCCACAAGTGTAGCCACATCGAGCCGCGGGTCAAGATCTCTTCTCCTGCGCTCAAGGACTCCATCGACGGCACCGCTGAGCAGACGGCATACGCGGATGGCCCACCATGCGTCGGCGCGCCTTGAACTTGCGCCACGACCGTAGCCATCCTGGACACAGCAAAAGTCAGAACCCCTTCCGAAGGGGTTCTGACCTGGGGTGATACTGGTGGGCGATACTGGGTTTGAACCAGTGACCTCTTCCGTGTCAAGGAAGCGCGCTACCACTGCGCCAATCGCCCGGGCGTGCTGCTGAAGCGTCCAGCTGCGAGGTGGAGACGGGATTTGAACCCGTGTAGACGGCTTTGCAGGCCGTTGCCTCGCCTCTCGGCCACTCCACCGCGAGGCATCCGATGATGCTGCCTCCGAGCGGACGACCGGGTTCGAACCGGCGACCTCAACCTTGGCAAGGTTGCGCTCTACCAACTGAGCTACGTCCGCGAATGACCCCTTCAGGTTTCCCTTGGGGCGTCACGGAACTTTAGCCGACGGACCGCCTCTGTCCAAAATCGGGGTGTCGGCGCGTGCGAACCGTCCCGGGACCGGCTCATTCGATCCCCTCGCGGTCGACCGGCGTGAGCGTATGCCGGGGCTCGGGCGGGTCGTCGCCGGACCGGCGGTCCTCCCACCAGTCGCTGGCCCGGGTGATCGGCCCGCGGTACTCCGGCGGGGGCCAGAGCCGGCGGATGGCCGCATTGAAGGCGGCGCCGATCAGGATGGCCAGGGCGATCAGGTAGAACCAGATGAGCACGATGATCGGTGCGGTCAGCGGGCCGAAGATCGTGGCACCACCGATCGCCACGACCGCCCAGGCGCGCAGCAGGCCCGAGGCGACCACGATGATGACGCCGGCCAGCACGGCGCCCGGGATGTCCCGGACGAAGGGCGACTTCTGCGGGGTGGCGAAGTGGTACAGCCCGGTGAGCCCGACCAGGGCGGAGACCCCGACGACGGGCCAGTAGGCGATCAGCACCGGCTCCACCTGGGTGGGCAGCCAGCGGGCCAAGAGGTCCGGCCCGATCAGCACAAGCGGGAAGATGATGGAGCCGAACAGGATCGAGCCGGCATACAGCGACAGGCTCAGCAACCGGGAGCCGATGATCCCCCGGATACCGGTCTGGCCGTACATGATCGAGACGGTGTCCATGAAGACGTGCAGGGCCCGCGAGCCGGACCACAGGGAGAGCACGAACCCGATGGACAACAGATCGGCGCGCCCGCCCTGCAGGGTGTCGCTGACCGTCGGCATGATCAGCTCGTCGACCACCTCGGGGGTGAGGAACCGCCCGGACCACTCCTGGATCGCCTGCGTCACGTTGGTGAGGGCGTTGGCCCCGATCCACTCGGACATGAAACCGACGCCGGCGATCAGTCCCAGCAGCAGGGGCGGCATCGACAACAGCATGAAGAAGGCGCCCTCGGCCGACAGGCCGGTGACCCGGTAGCGCATCGCGATCTTGACCGTCTCGATGACCAACCGGATCACCGGGATCGCGCCGGGGATGGGGCGCAGCACCGTGTAGGCGGCCCGTCGCACGCTCACCATCCGCGAGAGCTCCCGCGACTGGGCTGGTCAGCGAGGTGCGGCACTCCCCCACGGTACTCAGCCCACGCCGTGGGTGCCGGGAAAGACGCACCCACGTGTCGACATACGGGATGATGGGTCGTCGACAACGTGGTCGCAGCAACCCCCCGTGACCCCCGTAGAGAAAGACCCTGGATGGACATCTGGCCCGGCAAGCCCTACCCGCTCGGCGCGACCTATGACGGCTCCGGCGTGAACTTCGCGATCTTCTCCGAGGTCGCGACGGGCGTCGACCTCTGCCTCATCGACGACGACGGTGTCGAGACCCGGCACCCGTTGACCGAGATCGACGCGCACGTGTGGCACGGTTACCTGCCCAACGGCCAGCCCGGGCAGCGCTACGGCTTCCGGGTCCACGGGCCCTACGACCCTGAGCGCGGCCACCGGTGCAACCCGGCCAAGCTGCTGCTGGACCCCTACGCCAAGGCGGTCGACGGGCAGGTGGACGGCGACCCGTCCCTGTTCTCCTACGACTTCGAGGACCCCTCGGTGGTCAACGAGGACGACTCGGCCGGACACACCATGCTCTCGGTCGTGGTGAACCCCTACTTCGACTGGGGCCACGACCGCCCGCCGCGGCACGAGTACCACGACAGCGTCATCTACGAGGCCCACGTCAAGGGCCTGACGATGACCCACCCGGACATCCCCGAGGCGGTGCGCGGCACGTATGCCGGGCTCGGCCACCCGGCGATGGTCGAGCACCTCACCTCCCTGGGAGTGACGGCCGTCGAGCTGCTGCCTGTGCACCAGTTCGTCCAGGACCACCACCTGGTCGAGCAGGGACTGTCCAACTACTGGGGCTACAACACCATCGGCTTCCTCGCCCCGCACAACGCGTATGCCGCGAACGGCACCCGGGGCCAGCAGGTCACCGAGTTCAAGAGCATGGTCAAGGCGCTCCACGATGCCAACATCGAGGTGATCCTCGACGTGGTCTACAACCACACCGCCGAGGGCAACCACCTGGGGCCGACGCTGGCCTTCCGCGGGATCGACAACGCCTCCTACTACCGGCTGGTGCCGGATGACCCGTCGCACTACTACGACACGACCGGCACCGGGAACAGCCTGCTGATGCGCAACCCGCACGTCCTGCAGCTGATCATGGACTCGCTGCGCTACTGGGTGACCGAGATGCACGTCGACGGCTTCCGGTTCGACCTCGCGGCGACCCTGGCCCGGCAGTTCCACGAGGTGGACAAGCTGTCGGCCTTCTTCGACATCATCCAGCAGGACCCGGTCGTCTCCCAGGTCAAGCTGATCGCCGAGCCGTGGGACCTCGGCGACGGCGGCTACCAGGTCGGCAACTTCCCGCCGCTGTGGACCGAGTGGAACGGGCGCTACCGGGACACCGTGCGCGACTACTGGCGCGGCACCCCGGCCACGCTCGGGGAGTTCGCCTCCCGGCTCACCGGGTCCTCCGACCTGTACGAGCAGTCCGGGCGTCGCCCGATCGCCTCGATCAACTTCGTCGTCGCCCACGACGGGTTCACGCTGCGCGACCTGGTCTCCTACAACCACAAGCACAACGAGGCCAACGGTGAGGGCGGCACCGACGGGGAGAGCCACAACCGGTCCTGGAACTGTGGCGAGGAGGGCCCCACGGACGACCCGGCGGTGAACGCGCTGCGGCTGCGGCAGCAGAAGAACTTCCTGGCCACCCTCCTGCTCAGCCAGGGCGTGCCGATGCTCGCGCACGGCGACGAGCTGGGCCGCAGCCAGCTGGGCAACAACAACGTCTACTGCCAGGACAACGAGCTGGCCTGGGTCGACTGGGACCTCGACCCGTGGCAGAGCGACCTGCTGGACTTCACCGGCAAGCTCATCGAGCTGCGCCGCACCCACCCGGTGTTCCGCCGCCGGAGGTTCTTCGCCGGGGACGCCTTCCACGGCGGGCAGAGCGAGCTGGGCGACATCGTCTGGTATGCCCCCGTCGGCCTGGTGATGGACGAGGACGCCTGGCGCAACGGGTATGCCCGGTCGATCATGGTCTTCCTCAACGGGCGGGCGATCGCCGCGCCGGACAACACCGGGCGGCCGGTCACCGACGACCACTTCCTGCTGTTGTTCAACGCCCACCACGAGCCGGTCGAGTTCACCGTCCCGGACGGGATCGACGCCACGAGCTGGACGGTGGTCGCGGACACCACCGGGCAGTGGGACGAGGACGCCGACCCGTGGCCCACCGGCGCCACCTACGAGGTGCCCGCGCGCTCGGTCGTGGTGCTGACGGGGACGCCCCGGGAGGAGCTCGCCGGGGAGTGAGCCCTCAGCTGTTGGCCAGTCGCTCCTTCTCGACCTCGATGTCGAAGTCGGCCTCCGGCCAGGTGAGGTCCATCGCCCGCAGGTGCTCCAGCAGCAGCTGCTGGACGGCCAGCCGGGCATACCACTTGCGGTCGGCCGGGACCACGTAGAACGGCGCGGACGCCGGCGAGCACTTGTCGAGGACCTCCTGGTAGGCGACCTGGTAGTCCGCCCACTTCTCCCGCTCGGTCACGTCACCGGGGTTGTACTTCCAGTACTTGTCCGGGCGGTCCAGCCGCTCGGCCAGCCGCTCGCCCTGCTCCTCCTTGGAGATCTGCAGGACGACCTTGATCAGGGTGGTGCCGTCCTCGATGAGCTCCTGCTCGAAGTCGTTGATCGTGCTGAACCGGCGCTTCCACTGGGCCGGTGGCACGAGGTCGTTGACCGCCACGACGAGGACGTCCTCGTAGTGCGACCGGTCGAAGACGCCGATCTTGCCCGGGCCGGGCAGTGCCTTGCGGATCCGCCACAGGAAGGGGTGCGCGAGCTCCTCCTCGGTGGGTGCCTTGAACGCGGTGAGGTCCACCCCCTGCGGGTCCACCGACCCGACCACGTGGCGCATGATGCCGCCCTTGCCGGCGGTGTCCATCCCCTGGATCACCAGCAGCACACGCTTGCTACCGCCGGCGGTGCCCTCGGCATACAGCCGTTCCTGGAGCCCGTCGAGCTCCCCGTCGGCCGCCAGCAGGGCGTCCACCCCGTCGGACTTGTCGCCGTCGAACGCCGGTGTGCGCCGCGTGTCGAGGTCGGCCAGGACGTATCCCTCGCCGACCCGCAGGGCGTCGCTGAACGGGGTCCCGGACGCCGCTGACGTGGACTTCTTCTTCTTGCCCTTCTTGCCCTTCTTGCCCATGGCCAGCATCCTCGCACGTCCGGCGATGGGCGGCCGGGAGCCGCCCGGCAGGTCCAGTAGCCTGGCCCCATGCAACCCCGGACCTGCCTGGAGCGGCGCCAGCACGCCGAGAACGTCTTCGCCCGGCAGCACGGACAGGTGTGGGTCGCCACGGCCCGGGAGTCCACCCCGCACCTGATCCCGATGTCGTATGCCGCGCTCGGCACCCGGATCATCCTGTGCACCAGCCCCTCCTCCCCCACCGGGAAGAACCTCGCGGCGTCCCGGACGGTCAAGGCCGCCTTCGGCACCACCGATGACCTGGTCCTGGTGACCGCGGAGGTGGCGGAGACCTACCCCAGGGACGAGGCGCCCGCCGAGGTCCGGCAGCAGTTCTCCGGACAGGCCGACTGGGACCCGACGACGACGCAGGGCGAGTTCAGCTACTTCGTGCTGCACCCGTCGCGGATCGACGTCTGGGGGCCGCAGGTCGAGAACGACGGGCGCCAGGTCATGCGGGAGGGCGAGTGGCTCTGCTGACGCCGGCCGGCGGGGATGCCCACGAGCTCCCGGCCCGGGGCCTGTTCGGGGTGCTCAACCTGTTGACGGAGAAGCCCGGGACGCTGCGGTATGCCGGGTCCGTGGACGACGCGCGCAGGCTGGCCGAGGAGTACCGGGAGGCGGGCTTCTACTCGGTCGACCTGGGTGCCCAGTCCTCGCACTACGCCAGCCGGGGCCTCGGCGAGGCGGAGGAGCTGCAGGTCCTCCTGCCCGTCGTGGAGGCCCTGGCCAGGGAGGGGCACACCGTCTGTGTGGAGACGGCCCGGGCGGCCGTCATCGAGCAGTGCACCCAGGCGGGCGCCCGGGTGGTGAACCTCACCGGCGGCATCGGGGACCCGGACGTCGTGTCGGCGCTCGCCCGGAGCGGCTGCTCGGTGATCACCGCGTTCACCCCGCGGGACTCCCCGCACCAGGTGCAGGACGTCAGCCTCGACGAGGACCTGCGGGAGCGGCTGTCCCAGGGGCTCGCCGACAACATGGACACGCTGCGGGCCGCGGGGGTGCGCTCGATCATCGCCGACGCCGGCATCGGGTTCTCCTACCCCGTCCCCTACAAGGAGTTCTCGCAGTACCAGGTCGAGACCATCCGCCGCACGCCCAGGCTGGCGGAGGCGCTCGGCGCCCCGGTCCTGGTCGCCGTGCCCCGGTTGCGCAACCTGTGGACGACCGCCGCCTTCGCCACCCTGGCGCTGGAGTTCGACGCGCACTTCCTGCGCTGCCACGACCCCGAGGTCGCCAGCATCGTCCAGCTGCTCACCGAGGGCGTGGACGAGTAGCGGCTACGGCCGACTGCTCAGGAGCCCTCCCCCGCTTCACGCTGCCACGCGGCGTGCCAGTCGGCGATGGCCCCGGCCGCCGTGGCCCGGACCGTGCCTCCGACCCCGCGCACCGGGAGGGACCGCTGCGCCGGTGGCAGCGTCAGCTGACGGTAGAACTCGGTGTCCTCGAAGCCGGCGGGGGCGGAGTCCTCCAGCTCCGCGGCATACCAGACGGTGGCGACCTGGCTCCAGTAGCAGGCCATCAGGCACAGCGGGCAGGGGTAGGCGCTGGAGTAGAGCGTGGCCCCCTCCAGCAGGTGGTTGCCGATGGTGCGGCACGCCTGCCGGATGGCCAGGACCTCGGCGTGCGCCGTCGGGTCCACCAGCGCCCCGACGGAGCTGATGCCCTCGCCGATGATCTCGCCGTCCAGCACGACGACGGCACCGAACGGGGTCAGCCCCGGCTCGTCCTCGAAGCTGCGGGACAACTCGATCGCGCGGGCCAGGTACTCGTCGGTCGTCATGGTGGATCACCTTCCCAGTAGGCGTTGTGGTCCGGCCCGGAGGGGTCGTCCCGCCAGTCGTCCGGAGGGTGGATCAGGCGGGGGCGGATCCGCTCCAGGTGGGCCTCTGCCTCGTCGTCGACGAGCAAGGCGTCTCGGGGAGCCGGGTCCGTGTCGGTCGAGTGGTAGATCCGGATCCGCATCCCGTCCGGCAGCGTCCCGGTGATCGACACCACGTCGAGCCAGTCCCGGAACCGTGCCGGATCGGTGCTCGTGGCTCGGGCAGGCAGGTCATAGGGAAGGACTCGGGTCAGCCGGCAGCGATCGGCCCCGGGTGTGAGCTGCAGGCGGGCCAGTTCCCGCTCGAGCGCGACCAGCTCGGTCCACGCCCCGTCCGGGAACCAGTCCGGGGAGCACTGGACCAGCAGGACGGCTCGATGGGCGGTGACTGACTCCCGGAACTCCGGCAGGGAGATGGGCACGGTCATCCCTCCTCGGGGCCTGCTGCGGCCACAAAGCGCGGCCACAGCGGTTCGTCCTGGGTGGCGCCGAGCAGTCCCACCACCCTGTGCCGCACCAGCGGTGCGAGATCGGACGGCAGCAAGTCCAAGAAGTCCTGGCACCGGGCGGGCGCCCCCTTGTCCACGACCGCCAGTCGCGCCAGGTGGGAGACCGCCAGCCCGATCACCAGGGCCGGGCCGGACGGGCGTCTCGGTGGGTGCGCGAAGCCGGGGACCGGCTCGTGGATCCGCGCGCTGTGCGCCAACCAGGATCGGCGGGCGGCCCGGGCGTCGGTGAAGGCGCCGAGGCTGGCGGCGATCCGCAGCACCCCGCGGACGGTGCGCTCGTCGTCCGCGGCATACCAGTCGGCACCGGGCGGGTGCTGCCCCTCCCGGCTGGTGCAGGTGACGATCTGCTCGGCCACGATGAGTTCCAGCGCCAACGCGGCCTGGTCGGACACCTCGGGGGACGCCTTGAGTTCTTCCAGGATCGGCGCGCCGGCGTAGTAGTTGCCGCCGAACCGCTCACCGCGGACGTGCTGGTAGAGGGCGTAGCACACGCTGCTCGCATCGGGCACCGGTCGGATGGTCAGCGCCCGGTAGCAGGTCAGGGCCGTCTCCAGGTCGAGGTCCAGGGTGACCGACCCCTCGTCGTGCTCCGTCCGCTTGGGCTGGGGATCGAACAGCAGTCGCAGGTTCTGGTGCACGGCCAGGGCCCCGGAACGGACGTCCATCGCGTGGGCGACCGAGGCCACGCCCGCCCCGGCGAGCATCCGGGCGCGGTGCTCGAACCGGGCCACCGTGGGAGCCGACTCGACGATCACCCTCGTGAGCAGGTCGGCGCGGTCCTGCGCGGAGTCCCAGGTGGGGGCGTAGCCGAACAGCGCCTCGCGCACCGCGTGACCGGCGGTGCCCCCGTCGAAGTCACCGACCAGCGCGGCCCGCACCACCGTCGTCGCGTACGAGGCCTGGAGCTCCCGGCCCGCCGCCAACTCCGGGGCCACCCGGCGGACGTGGCTCAGTTGGCCGGTGAGGTCCCGCACCCGGACCGGGTCGGACTGGGCGAGTGCCTCGCGCGCGGCGAGGTGGAACGGCTCGAGCGAGCGCCCGGCCCGGACGGTGGCGAGGAGTTGCTCCGACATGACCCCGTTGAGGGTCGTGGCGTTCGACAGCTTCACCACCCTCACCAGGCTGAACGTGCCCAACAGCGCCGCCGCCACCCAGACCGCGGCCCCGGCCCGCCCGAGCTCGTCGCTATCGAGCATGGCGCCCAGCCAGGACAGGACCATCGCCACCGCTCCCAGGAACACCCAGGTCCGCAGCCAACAGTAGCGCGCGATCTGACCGATCGCGGGCCAGTACCGCGCGTGCGTGAAGGCGATCGCGAAGACGATGGCCGCGGCCCCGAGGAGGAAGCCGTAGTAGATGGCCGCCATCTCCCCCGCGGCGAGCGAGTCCCCGACGTCCGCGTCGACCAGGAGCACGGTCAGCACCCCGAGGGCGACGGCACCGAGGACCGCCAGGGCGCCGAGGACCCGTGCCCGCACCGCCCCGGGGTGCCGCCACCCCGCCGAGGACCCGTGGAGCCAGCGGCTCAGCCGGCCGGGCCGCGACGGTGTGCTCATGTTGGTCCCCTTCGGCGTGGCTCAGGCCCGGTCGCGGGTGAGGAAGTCTCCCACCTGCTGCTCCCAGAGGGCGGTGTCGGTGTTCCACTCACGGCAGTGCAGCGGGCCGTCCCACAGGTGCAGGGTGACCAGGTCGGGTCGCCGTGCCGCGAGCCGCTCGGAGGGTCCGTAGGGGACCATGGCGTCGGTGCGGGAGTGCAGGATCAGCATCGGGTGGACGAGTTCGTCGGCCCTGGTCACCCAGTTGGCGACGGTCAGGTCGATCGGCTCGGACACACCGACCAGGGGCCGGGCCCACCGGCGCCCCATCAGGCCGCTGGCCAGCAGGGCCATCGACCGCGGCAGCCGGTTGAGGTCCGCCTGGTGGGACAGGACGTCTCCCCAGTCGATGACGGGGCAGTCCAGCACCACGTCGTCGACCCACCCGGACAGCTCCGACCGGTTGAGGGTCTGCAGCACCACGGCGCCCCCCATCGACCACCCGAAGAGGACGATGTCGCGCGCGCCGTGCCCCACGGCATACCGGATCGCGGCCTCGACGTCACGCCACTCCGACATGCCGAGGTTGTAGCGGCCGTCGCTGCTGGGCGGGGCGCCGAGGTCGTTGCGGTACTTGGGCACCAGTGCGGTGTAGCCGAGGCGGTGCAGCAACGGGAGGGCGCGCAGCGTCTCCTCCTGGCGGGCGCTGCGGCCGTGCACGAGGATCACCCAGCGGCCGGTGGCCGTGGCAGGCGGGACCCGCCACGCGGGCAGTTCCCCGATGTCGGAGGTCACCATGACCTCGTCGAAGTCCAGGCCGAGTGCCGACCCCGGGTCGCCGGCGTAGTAGTAGGAGTTCCAGCGGGCGGGTCCCGGCTCCAGGACCCCGCTGTCGATGCCGTGCACCTCCCGGGTGACCGTCCGGTCGATCGCCCGCCGCGGCGACAGGTCCTGGGAGAGCACCTCCCCGAGCCGGGCGTGGCCCTGTCCCCCCTCGAGCCACAACCCGTAGCGGCCCGGTGACAGGGTGTGCGGGGCGGCCCGCAGGGTCACCATGTCCCCCTCCACCGCGAGCACCCACGTGTCGTCCTTCTTCTCGTGCTCGGGGGTCACCACGCGCCGGGCGAAGTAGGTGGCCGCGCCGAGGGAGGCCAGGGCGCTGGTCACCGCCACCCCGACGCCACCCACCGCGGCGGTCGCGGCCACCTTCGGGCCGGTGGCCCGGGCGGCATGGCGCGCGGAGTCTGCGAGTCTGCTCACGGGTCACATCGTGGCACGGAGTGGCTCATCCACTGGTGAGGACCTCGGACACGTCGAACGACACGGGCTGCTCCAACTGGGCGTAGGTGCAGCTCGCCGGCTCCCGGTCGGGGCGCCAGCGCACGAACTGTGCGGTGTGTCGGAACCGCGCCCCCTCCAGGTAGTCGTAGCGGGCCTCGACCACGAGCTCGGGACGCAACGGGACGAAGGACAGGTCCTTGCCGGCGTTCCACCGGCTGGTCTCGTTCTTCCGGGGCGTGCGCTCCCCCTCCAGGTGGGCGGCCCAGTTCCACGGGTGGTCCTCGAAGTCCGTCACCAGCTCCTGCAACTCGGTGAACAGCTCCTTGCGGCGCGCCATCGGGAAGGACCCGATCACCCCGACGCTGGCCAGGCTCCCCTCCTCGTCGTAGAGACCGAGCAACAACGACCCGATCGCATCCGGTGCCGACTTGTGGACCCGGTAGCCGGCGACCACGCAGTCGGCGGTCCGCACGTGCTTGATCTTGGACAGCACCCGCTTGTCGGGTTGGTAGGTGCCGGCGGGGTCCTTGGCGATCAACCCGTCCAGGCCGGCCCCTTCGAACTGCTCGAACCAGCGTTGCGCCACCTCGGTGTCCCGGGTGAGCGGGGTCAGGTGGACCGGTGGCGCCACGTCGGCGAAGGCCTCCTCCAACCGTGCCCGGCGCTCCGAGAGCGGCCGTCCGGTGAGGTCCTCGTCGCCCAGGGCGAGCAGGTCGAAGGCCACGAAGCTGACCGGCGTCTCCGAGGCGAGCTTGCGCACGCGAGACTCGGCGGGGTGGATCCGCTGCTGGAGCGCCTCGAAGTCGAGCCGGTTGGCCTCCGGGTCCGCGACCACGATCTCCCCGTCGACGACGGCCCGCTCCGGGAAGCTGGCCAGCACCGCCTCCACGAGCTCGGGAAAGTAGCGGGTCATCGGTCGCTCGTTGCGAGAGCCGATCTCGACCTCGTCCCCGTCGCGGAAGATGATCGAGCGAAAGCCGTCCCACTTGGGCTCGTAGAACTGGTCGGGCGGGATCCCCTTCACCGGCTTGGCCAGCATCGGCTTCACAGGCGGCATCACGGGCAGGTCCATCGGCTCACTCCTGGTCCTGGGCGTCCCGGTCGGGGACGTCCGGTGGGTCGGGCAGGTCGTGCCGCTTGCGGCTGGGTTGGACCCGACGCGGCTCCCCGGGCATCTTCGGGTGGTCCGGCGGGAACGGCATCTCCCCCAGGCCGCGCTCCAAGTCGGCCTCCCACAGCGCGTAGGCAGGGTCCAGGGAGGCGGCGGTGGTGTCCATCTGCTCCCACGGGTCACCGGACTCGGCGACGCGGTCCGGGACGGTATGCACGGTGAACCCCTGCGGGTCGACCTCCGGCAGCTCCTCCCACGCCAGCGGGGTCGAGACCGGAGCTCCCGGCAACGGCCGGGGGCTCCAGGCGGAGGCGATCGTGCGGTCCCGGGTCGCCTGGTTGAAGTCGACGAAGATCCGCTCGCCGCGCTCCTCCTTCCACCAGGCCGAAGTCACCAGGTCGGGCATCCGCCGCTCCAGCTCCCGGGCGATGCCGATCACCGCGTGCCGCACCTCGAGGAACTCCCGGTCGGGCAGCACCCGGGCGAAGACGTGCACGCCCCGGCTGCCGGAGGTCTTCACGAACGGGGTCAGTCCCAGCTCGGTGAGCAGCTCCCGCAGGCCGAGGGCCACCGTCACCACGTCGCCGAAGTCCCGCCCGGGCTGGGGGTCCAGGTCGATCCGCAGCTCGTCGGGATGGTCGTTGTCGGCGCTGCGCACCGGCCAGGGGTGGTAGGTGATGGTGTTCATCTGCACCGCCCACACCGCGGTCGCCACCTCGTCGACGACGACCTGCGGATGGCTGCGGCCGGAGGGGTAGGTGCACATCGTGGTGCGCGCCCAGTCCGGATAACCCTTGGGCGGGTTCTTGGAGTAGAAGGCCTCCCCGTCGATCCCCCGCGGGAACCGCTGGAGCGTCACCGGCCGGTCGCCGAGCACCCGCAGCAGCGGGTCGCCCATCGCGATCACGTAGGCCGCGAGGTCGGCCTTGGTGACGGCCTGTCCACGGTCGGTCTCCGCCCAGACCACCCGGTCGGGGCTGGACAGCCGCACGCTCCGCTCCCCCGCGGGGCCCCCGACCTGCAGCGTCGTCGCGTTGCTCGCCATACCGGCCACCGTAGACCCCGGGGCCGACAGGCGGGTGCAGAAGCGCGGGCAGACCGCATACGGCGGGTAGCATCCGGCGCATGACAGGACTGGTCGCGGGCTCCTTCCTCATCATCTTCCTCGGGGTCCTCGCCGTCTTCGCCGTGATCATCGTGCTGATCGTCACCCAGGTGCAGCGGGCCCGACGGGAACGCCAGGCCAACGAGGCGGCGCCCGTGCTGACCTTCCCCGCGCAGGTGGTCGCGAAACGCACCGGCACCTCCGGCGGCGGCGAGACGCGGACGCGGACCCACTACTTCGTCACCTTCCAGCGCCCCGACGGGATGCGGATGGAGCTGTCCGTCTCCGGCGAGGAGTACGGCATGCTGGCCGAGGGAGACACCGGCCAGGTCACGCACCAGGGCACCTGGTACCGCGGCTTCACCCGCCAGTAGCACTGGTCGCACCCCGGCGAGACCCGACGACACACCGGGAAAGACCCGCGTGTTGTCAGTCACTGACTGACAGGTTACGGTCGGGTACAGGAGCACCGAACCTGGGAGGACCCCGTGGCGGACGACCGCAGCTGTTCGTTCTGCATGAAGCTCGACGTCGAGGCGCGATACCTGATCGCCGGACCCGGCATCTTCATCTGCGACGACTGCGTCCGGCTCTGCGCCCAGATCCTGGACGACCAGCTGACCCACTCCCCCGCAGGCACCGCCTCGGCGGTCCTGCCCTGGGGCGAGTTGTCCGACGAGGAGATGCTCTACCGACTGCCCCGGATGCGGGCACTCGCCGACCAGGCCGAGGACGGCCTGCAGCAGTGGGTGACCGAGCTGCGCCGCCGCTCGGTCACCTGGGAACGTATTGGCAGCGGACTCGGGATGACCCGCCAGTCCGCCTGGACCCGCTTCCACCGGGAGGTTGTCTCATGAGCACCGGTAACGACCAGCCCACCTGCTCCTTCTGCGGGAAGAGCCAGAAGCAGGTCGGCCGCCTGATCGCCGGCGCGGGTGTCTACATCTGCACCGAGTGTGTCGAACTCTGCACGGAGATCATTGAGGAGGAGTTGGCGGAGTCTTCGGAGTTGGGGTTGGGGGAGTTGCCCAAGCCGCGGGAGATTTTTGGGTTCTTGGGTGAGTATGTGGTGGGGCAGGAGCCGGCGAAGCGGGCGTTGGCGGTGGCTGTGTATAACCATTACAAGCGGATCCAGGCGGGGTTGGGGTCGGTGGGCAAGGGCGAGGACGCGGTGGAGATCGCGAAGAGCAATATCTTGTTGATTGGTCCGACGGGGTGTGGGAAGACGTATCTGGCGCAGACGTTGGCGCGGATGTTGAATGTGCCGTTCGCGATCGCGGATGCGACAGCGTTGACGGAGGCGGGGTATGTCGGGGAGGACGTGGAGAACATTTTGTTGAAGTTGATCCAGGCGGCTGATTTCGATGTGAAGAAGGCCGAGACCGGGATCATCTATATCGATGAGATCGACAAGATCAGTCGGAAGAGTGAGAACCCTTCGATTACCCGGGATGTGTCGGGTGAGGGGGTGCAGCAGGCGTTGTTGAAGATTTTGGAGGGGACGACGGCGTCGGTGCCGCCGCAGGGCGGGCGTAAGCATCCGCATCAGGAGTTCATCCAGATCGATACCTCGAACGTGTTGTTCGTGGTGGGTGGGGCGTTTGCCGGGTTGGAGAAGATCATCGAGGCGCGGGCGGGGAAGCAGGGGTTGGGGTTCGGGGCCCGGTTGCACACGGCCAAGGATGATGCGCAACGGTTGGGTGAGGTGTTGCCCGAGGATCTGATGAAGTTCGGGTTGATCCCGGAGTTCATCGGCCGGTTGCCGGTGATCACGACGGTGGCCCCGTTGGACCAGTCCGCGTTGGTCTCGATCCTGACCGAGCCGCGCAATGCGTTGGTCAAGCAGTACCAGCGGATGTTCGCGATCGACAACGTGGAGCTGGAGTTCACCGACGAGGCGATCGCCGCGATCGCCGACCAGGCGTTGTTGCGGGCCACCGGGGCCCGGGGGTTGCGGGCCATCCTGGAAGAAGTGTTGAACCCGGTCATGTTCGACGTGCCCTCGGAGGAAGACATCGCCCGGGTCGTGATCACCCGCGAGGTCGTCCTGGACAACGTCAACCCCACCATCGTGCGCCGCGAGACCACCCGCACCCCCCGCAAACGCACCCCCCGCAAGGAATCCGCCTGACGGGCGTAGCGTTGACCTCACCATGACCGATTCCGCGCAGAGCCAGAGCACGTCCACCTACCAGGTCACCAAGACCGACCAGGAGTGGCGGGAGCAGTTGTCGCCCGAGGAGTACGCGGTGCTCCGGCAGGCGGGGACCGAGCGTCCGTTCGTCGGCGAGTACACCGACACCACGACCGAGGGTGTCTACTCCTGCCGCGCGTGCAACGCCGAGCTGTTCCGCAGCGAGACCAAGTTCGAAAGCCACTGCGGCTGGCCGTCCTTCTACGCGCCGCTGGCCGAGGACCGGGTGGAGTATCTCGAGGACCGCTCGCTCGGGCGGGTCCGCACCGAGGTGCGGTGCGCCACCTGCGGCTCCCACCTGGGCCACGTCTTCGAGGGCGAGGGCTACGACACCCCGACCGACCAGCGGTTCTGCATGAACTCGATCAGCCTGACCCTGAGCCCCCTCGGCGACTGACCCGCCGGGGCGAGCCGGTCAGGGCAGGCGCTCGACCAGGTCGGCCACCGCGACCCGGGGGCCGGTGAAGAACGGGATCTCCTCCCGGACGTGCAGCCGGGCCCGAACCGCCCGCAGCTCGCGCATCAGGTCCACGATCCGGTGCAGCTCCTCGGCCTCGAAGGCCAGCAACCACTCGTAGTCGCCCAGCGCGAAGGCCGAGATGGTGTTGGCGCGGACGTCCCCGTAGTCCCGGGCGGCCAGGCCGTGCTCGCGCAGCATGGCGCGCCGGTCGTCCTCCTCCAGCACGTACCAGTCGTAGGACCGGACGAAGGGGTAGACGCAGACGTAGGAGCCGGGCTCCTCCCCGCTCAGGAAGGCCGGCACGTGCCCCCGGTTGAACTCCGCTGGCCGGTGCAGCCCGACGTTGCTCCAGACCGGCTCCAGGAACGCCCCCAGGCGGGTGCGCCGCAACCGCTGGTAGGCGGACTGGAGGGCCTCCACGTTGTCGGCGTGCCACCACACCATGAAGTCGGCGTCGGCCCGCAGACCGGACACGTCGTACACGCCCCGGACCACGACCCCCTCCCCGGCGAGTCCGTCCAGCAGGGCGGAGACCTCGGCGGCCAGGTCGGCCCGGTCCTCGCCCAGCGGGGAGACGGTGCGGAACACCGAGTACATCGCGTAACGGATCTCGCTGTTGATCCGCTCGGTGTCGAGGGGGGCGGGCTCAGGCTGCTCGGTCATGGCCCCATTGTCCGATGAGCGCTTCCGGCTCGGACAGCCGGGTCAGGGTCGGTCGACCAGCCGCCGGGCGGCCGCGCGGGCGGCGCGGATGCAGGCCGGGATCCCGACCCCGTCGTAGGCCGCCCCGGTCACCTCGAGCCCGCGGACCGGGGCGGTCTCCGCGCGGACGGCGGCCACCCGGTCCAGGTGGCCCACGGCATACTGCGGCAGTCCCCCGCCCCACCGTTGGACGAGGGCGTCGACCGGTGCCGGGACCGGCCCGCCCAGGAAGTCGGCCAGGTCCGCCAGGGAGGCCGTGACCAGGTCGGCGTCCGACCGTTGCAGCGCCCGTTCCTCCCGGTGGCGGCCGAGCGAGGTGCGCAGGACCACGAGGTCCTCCCCCGCGGGCCCGGCGCCGACCCCGGCCTCGGCGACCCAGGCCCACTTGTTCGCGCTGAACGTGGCCGCCTTGACCGCGCGCCGCTCCACCGGCGGCACCAGAAGCCCGGTGCCGGTGAGCGGGGGCAGCTCCGCGGCGCGGAAGGCGAGGGCGACGACGGCCATCGAGGCGGTCTCGATCCCCCCGACGAGGTGGGCCGCGCCAGGGCAGTGGTCGCGGAGCAGCCGGGCCGTGGGAGCCGGCGGGAGCGCGAGGAGCACCCGGTTCGCCCGGTATGCCGTGGGGGCGGGCACCGGGCCCGTGACCAGCTCCCACCCGGCCCCGTCCGGGTCGCGGTGGAGCTCGCGGACGGTGCAGCCGGTCCGGATCGTGACCCCCCGCTCGGACAGTGCGGCCGCCAGCGCGGCGGGCAGCCGGTGCAGCCCGCCGCGGAGCCCGGCGAAGACCGGTGCGGGGGTGGCCGTGGTGTCCGGGGCCGGGAGCGCCCGCGCGGCGACGTCGAGCAACCGTTCGCCTGACCGGTAGGCCTCCCAGAGGACCGGCATCGTAGCCGCGGCGGAGATCGACCGGGCGTGCCCGGCATACACACCGCCGAGCAGCGGCTCGAGGAGCCGGTCGGTGACGGCCTCCCCCAGGCGCTGCGCCACGAGCGAGCCGATGCTGAGGTCCGGCTCGGTGCCCGGGGCGGCCGGCTCCTCCCGCCGCACCCGGTCGACCTCTGGCCCGGTGAGGAGACCGAGCAGCGCGTCCGGGTCCGCGGGCACCCCCATGAGGGTGCGCGGCGGCATCGGGTGCAGGGCGCCGCGGCTCCAGATGGCGGAGCCGCGGGTGGCGGGGTGCACGACGTGCTCGGTCAGTCCGACCTCGTGCATGAGGTCGACCGCCTCGGGCCGACGCGCCAGCACGGACTCGGCACCCACGTCGAGGGTGACCCCCGCGACGGTCCCGGCCCGCAGCTTGCCCCCGACCCGGTCCGTACCCTCCAGCACCGTGATCGAGGACGGCGGGACGTGCCGGGTCAGCTCCCAGGCGGCGGCGAGGCCGGAGATCCCCGCCCCGACGATCAGGTGGCTGGCGCCGGACACCGGATCAGGAGGCGGTGTCGGACTTGATCGCCGACAGTTCGTACTCGACGTTGATCCGCTCGGACACCAGGACCCCGCCGGCGTCCAGCGCGACGTTCCACTCCAGGCCGAAGTCGCGCCGGTTCAGCCGGCGGCTGCCCTCGAAGCCGGCCCGCAGGTTGCCGTAGGCGTCGCGCTGCACCCCGATCAGCTCGATCGGCATGGTCACCTCCCGGGTGACGTCCCGGATGGTCAGCCGGCCGGTGACCAGGTAGGCGTTCTGCTCGACCTCCTCGACGGAGGTGCCCACGAAGACGATCTCGGGCCACCGCTCGACGTCGAAGAAGTCGGCGCTGCGCAGGTGCTCGTCGCGCTGGGCGTTGCGTGTGTCCACCGCGGCCGTGGCCAGGGTGATCCGCACGCTCGTGTCGGTCGGGGTCGCGCCCACCGAGAAGCGGCCCTGCACCTGGTTGAACGCTCCCCGCACGGTGGTGACCATCGCGTGCCGGGCGGAGAACCCGAACCGGCTGTGGTCCGGGTCGATGGTCCAGTCCCCCGCGATGTCGTGGTGCTGTGCTGCGGCGTGACTCATCGTGGTGCGGCCTCTCGCTGGACGGACGTGTAGCCGGAGTGTATGTCGTGCCGCCCCCCGGGGGCCGGTCCCCGGGCGGCAGGGGGCACGATGTGCCGGTGGCGGAAGAGCATCAGGATCACACCGAGGCGCTGGGTCTGCGCCGGATGACGCCGGCGCAACAGCTGCGGGCGGGCCGCCTGCCGCGGCGCCTGGTCCAGCTCTTCGTCGGGCTGACCCTGTTTGGGCTCTCCATGGCGATGCTCATCCGGGCCGGCCTCGGGATGATCCCGTGGGACGTCCTGCACTTCGGGCTGGCCCGGCACCTGCCACTGAGCTTCGGGGTCATCGTGATCCTGCTGTCCGTGGTGGTCCTGCTGCTGTGGATCCCACTGCGGGAGATGCCCGGCCTCGGGACGGTCGCCAACGCCCTGTGGGTCGGCGTCGCGGCCGACCTGTCGCTCGCGCTGCTGCCCGAGCTGACCCGCCTCCCGGCCCAGGTCGGCCTGATGGCTGGGGGCATCGTGCTCAACGCCGTCGCCACCGGGCTCTACATCGGGGCGCAGCTGGGCCCCGGCCCCCGCGACGGGCTGATGACCGGGCTGCCCCGGGTGATCCCGCTGAGCCTGCGCACCATCCGGACCGGCATCGAGGTCGTCGTGGTGCTGCTGGGCTGGTTGCTGGGCGGCGTCGTCGGGGTCGGCACGGTGCTGTTCGCGATCAGCATCGGTCCGCTCACCCAGTTCTTCCTGCCGCACCTGGTGATCCGGCTGCCCGAGGGCCCCGGGACCCCGGAGGACCAGCCTCCCCAGGTCGCCATCTGAGGCCTCGCTCGCGGGCGCGGGGTCAGCGGGCCGAGACCTCGTGCACCAGCTCGACGACGCGGGTCAACACGGTCGGGTCGGTGTCCGGCAGCACGCCGTGGCCCAGGTTGAAGATGTGGCCCGGCGCCTGGCGCCCCTGCTCCACGACGTCCCTGACCTTGGCCTCCAGCGCCTCCCACGGGGCGAACACCAGCGCGGGATCGAGGTTGCCCTGCACGGCATACCGGCCGCCCGTCCGGGCCACCGCGTCGGTGAGGGACACCCGGTAGTCGACCCCGATCACGTCCGCGCCGGCCGCGGCCATGTCCGGCAGCAGCTCACCGGTCACCACCCCGAAGTGGATCCGCGGGACGCCCAGGTCCGCGACGCCCTCGAGCACGGCGCGGCTGTGCGGCTCGACGAAGCGCAGGTAGTCCGCCCGCGGCAGCGCCCCGACCCAGGAGTCGAAGAGCTGCACGGCGGACGCCCCGGCCTCCGCCTGCACCCGGAGGAAGGCGCCGGAGATCTGGGCGAGACGGGCGCACAGGTCGTTCCACAGCTCCGGGTCGCCGTACATGAGGGCCTTGGTGTGCTGGTGGGTCTTGGACGGCCCGCCCTCGACCAGGTAGGAGGCGAGCGTGAACGGCGCCCCCGCGAAGCCGATCAGCGGTGTCGCGCCGAGCTCGGAGACGGTCTGGCGGACGGCTTGGGTGATGTCCGGCACCGTCTCCGGAGTCAGCTCGGGCAGGCGATCCAGGTCGGCCCGGGTCCGGAACGGCTGCGCCACCACCGGCCCGGTGCCCGGCACGATGTCGAGGTCAACGCCCACGGCGTGCAGCGGGACCACGATGTCGCTGAAGAAGATGGCGGCGTCCACCCCGTGCCGGCGCACCGGCTGGACGGTGATCTCGGTGACCAGGTCCGGGGTGCGGCAGGCCTGCAGCATCGGCACGCCCTCGCGCAGGGCGCGGTACTCCGGCAGCGAGCGGCCGGCCTGGCGCATGAACCAGACGGGGGTGTGCGGCACCTGCTCGCCCCGGGCGGCGCGGACCAGGATGCTCTCGGACGGGCTCGGGGACGAGGTCGGACTCGGGTCGTGGGAGGCGGCAGGGAGGGTCACGGTCCGATCCTCGCATGCGGCCGCGGCGTGGCCTCCGGGCGTGCCGAGGTCAACCGGCATAACCTGTCATGGTGGTGAGCCGCATCGACGTCGGCCGTGACCGCACGGCGCCAGCCGGGACCGGAGTGGACCCGGCTGCTTTCGAGCGCGCCGTGGAGGCGATCCGTGCGGCCGCGCTCCGTCCGGAGCTCCTCGTCGAGGAGGTCCCGGCACCGACCCGTCTCGCGCCGGCGGCGCTCGCGCTGTCCGGCGAGGTCTTCCCGACCCGGGGCGAGGACGAGGAGCCCACCGCGACCGGACGCTTCGTCCTGCTCCACGACCCGGGCGCTCCCGAGCCCTGGGAGGGCGTCTGGCGCGTGGTGACCTACGCCAAGGCCACCATGGAGCCCGAGGTCGGCGGCGACCCGATGATGGGCCACGTGGGGTGGTCCTGGCTGACCGAGGCCCTGGAGTCGCGGGGGCTGGCCTTCGCCGCCGAGGCCGGCGCGGTGACCTGCGTCATCTCCGAGAGCTTCGGGGCGCTGTCCGACCGCGACCAGACCGTCGAGATGGAGATCCGCGCGTCCTGGACCCCGGTGGACGACGACACGATCGACCAGCACCTGCAGGCCTGGGGCGACCTGCTCTGCACCATCGCCGGGCTGCCGCCCCTGCCAGACGGGGTCGTCCCGCTGCCGGGGTCCCGGCGGTGACCGAGGACACGGCGCAGCCCGAGGGCCCGCCGATCGAACACCTGACCGAGCCCCGCGAGGGGTTGCCCGACCTGGTGACCGACGACGGCCACCTGCAGGAGGCCCTCGACGCGATCGCCGACGGCACAGGGCCGGTGGCCGTCGACGCCGAGCGCGCCTCCGGCTACCGCTACGGCCAGCACGCCTACCTGGTGCAGCTGCGCCGCCGGGGTTCGGGCACCTGGCTCATCGACCCCGTCCCCTTCGAGGAGCTCGCGGAGCTCGGGGACCTGCTCTCGGGGACCGAGTGGGTGCTGCACGCCGCCACCCAGGACATCCCGTGCCTGGCCGAGCTGGGGATGCGGCCCACCCGGTTGTTCGACACCGAGCTGGGTGCGCGGCTGGCCGGCCTGCCCAAGGTCGGGCTAGCCGCGGCCCTCGAGCACTACCTCCAGGTGAGCCTGGCCAAGGAACACTCCGCGGTGGACTGGTCGACCCGGCCGCTGCCCGAGCCGTGGCTGCGCTACGCGGCCCTCGACGTGGAACTCCTGGTCGAGCTGCGGGACGCGCTCGCGGCGGACCTGGAGTCCCAGGGGAAGGCCGACTGGGCCGCCCAGGAGTTCGAGGCGCTCACCCACTTCGAGGGCACCGCCGACCGACCCGACCCGTGGCGGCGCACGTCCGGCATGCACCGCATACGGAATCGCCGCGGAGCGGCCCTGGTGCGCGAGCTCTGGCAGGCGCGGGAGGAGATCGCGCGGGAGCGCGACGTCTCCCCCGGCCGGGTGCTGCCCGACGCCACGCTGATCGACCTGGCCACGCGCGCCCCGCGGACGGCCGCGTCCCTGGTCGGGGAGCGCAGCGCCGAGTCCACCCGGTCCCGGCAGCGGCGCGCCCACCAGGGGCTGACCCGCTACCAGGGCGACTGGCTCGCCGCCATCCGGGAGGCCAGCGCGCTGCCCGACCAGGACCTGCCCGAGCTGTCCCGCCGCTCCGACGCGCCGCCGCCGGCCCGCGCGTGGGCCGACCGCGACCCGGTCGCCGCGGCGCGGTTGGCGCAGGCCCGGCAGGACCTGGCGGACCTCTCCGAGGAGCACACCATCCCGGTGGAGAACCTGCTGACCCCCGACACCGTCCGGCGGGTCCTGTGGGAGCCGCCGGAGCCGTCCGACGGCGGGGAGCTCACCCTTGACGACCTCGGGTCGGTGCTCGGCGCGCACGGGGCCCGGCCCTGGCAGATCCAGCTGGTCGGGCCGATCCTGCACCGCGCGATCGGCGACCACGCCGACGACGCGTGAGGCAATATCTCATATGTGATCTACCATGGTGGGTATGACCGAGACCTACCTGTCGCGCATTGGCAACCTCATCCGGGACGCCCGGCGACACAAGGAACTCACCCAGGCCGAGCTCGCCGGCCTGCTGGGGACCAGCCAGAGCGCCATCGCCCGGATCGAGCAGGGCAAGCAGAACCTCTCCCTGGAGATGCTCGCCCGGATCGGCGAGAGCCTGGACTCCGAGATCGTCTCCGTCGGCAGCGCCGTCCCGCAGAACCTGCGGATCACCGGTGGGGTGAAACTGTCCGGCGAGATCGACGTGCGCACCTCCAAGAACGCCGCCGTCGCGCTGCTGTGCGCCTCGTTGCTCAACAAGGGCCGGACCACGCTGCGCAACCTGGCGCGGATCGAGGAGGTCAACCGGATCACCGAGGTCCTGACCAGCCTCGGTTTCAAGATCCGCTGGCTCGGGGAGAGCAACGACCTGGAGATCGTGCCGCCAGCCAAGATCGACCTGGCCGCGATCGACGAGGCGGCCGCCCGGCGCACCCGGACCATCATCATGTTCCTCGGCCCGCTGCTGCACCGGTTCGACAACTTCGAGCTGCCGTATGCCGGGGGGTGCGACCTCGGCACCCGCACCGTCGAGCCGCACATGACCGCGCTGCGCCAGTTCGGCGTGGACGTCACGGCCACCCACGGCTCCTACCACGCCACGGTCGACGCCTCCCGCCGCCCGACCCGGCCGATCGTGCTCACCGAGCGCGGCGACACGGTCACCGAGAACGTGCTGCTCGCCGCGGCGCTGCACCCGGGCACCACGGTCATCCGTAACGCCTCCTCCAACTACATGGTCCAGGACCTGTGCGTCTTCCTGCGCACCCTGGGCGTGCAGATCGAGGGCATCGGCACCACCACGCTGAAGGTCACCGGCGTGGAGGAGATCGACATGGACGTGGAGTACTCCCCGTCCGAGGACCCGATCGAGGCGATGAGCCTGCTGGCCGCCGGCGTCGTCACCGGCAGCGAGATCACCATCAAGCGGGTGCCGATCGAGTTCATGGAGATCGAGCTCGCGGTGCTCGACACGATGGGGCTGCAGTACGAGCTGAGCGAGGAGTACACCTCCGCCAACGGTTTCACCCGCCTGGTCGACCTGCGCACCATCCCCGGTCCCCTCAAGGCGCCGCTGGACAAGATCCACCCGCTGCCCTTCCCCGGGCTGAACATCGACAACCTGCCCTTCTTCGCGATCATCGCCGCGTGCGCCGAGGGCTCGAGCATGATCCACGACTGGGTCTACGAGAACCGCGCCATCTACCTCACCGAGCTCACCACGCTGGGCGCCAAGGTGCACCTGATGGACCCGCACCGAGTGATGGTGGAGGGCCCGACCAAGTGGCGTGCCGGCGAGATCATGTGTCCGCCTGCGCTGCGTCCGGGCGTCGTGATCCTGCTCGCGATGCTCGCCGCCCCCGGCGTATCGGTCCTGCGCAACGTCTATGTGATCAACCGCGGCTACGAGGACCTGGCCACCCGCCTGAACAACCTCGGCGCCAGCATCCAGACCTTCCGCGACATCTGACCCAGCCTCCCTTCCGACCGGACGCGTGAGCGGGCGGCGTTCCACCCCGACCGGACGCGTGAGCGGGCGGTTCTAAACGGCCACCGAACGCGCGATCTGGCGGCCAGAGGCGCCGCAGCGCTAGCCACGGCCGAGATTCGGGTAGTTTGAGTGACGTGGCAGCCACCCCATACCTGGAGCACGACGGCCCGATTCCGCTGGCGCACCGTGGCTTCTCGCAGGAGGGGCTGGAGAACTCGATGTCGGCCTTCGCAGCAGCCGTCGCCCTGGGATACCACTACGTCGAGACCGACGTGCACGCAACCCAGGACGGTGTGCTCGTGGCCTTCCACGACACCCGCCTGGACCGGGTCACCGACCGCACCGGCTCGATCACCGGTATGCCGTGGGCCGAGGTGAGCGGTGCCCGCATCGGGGGTGTCGAGCCCGTCCCCCGGCTCGAGGAGATCCTCGACACGTGGCCCGAGCTGCGGGTCAACATCGACATCAAGACCTCGGGCGCCATCGTGCCGCTGGTCCGGGCGATCGAGCGGACGAACGCCCACGACAGGGTCTGTGTCACCTCCTTCTCCGACCACCGGCGCGCGGCTGCCCTACGCCGGCTCAGCCGACCGGTCGCCACGTCGGCCGGCCAGCGCACGGTGGCCCGGTTCCTGGCCGCCGCCCGGCTCCCCCGACGACGCGAAGCCGCACTGGCGCGGGTGTTGCGCGGCGTGGATTGCCTCCAGGTCCCCGAGGATTTCGGCCGCATCAAGGTAGTCAACGCGGCGACCCTGGAGGCGGCCCACGCCGTGGGCGTCCAGGTCCACGTCTGGACGGTGAACGACGACGCCGAAATGCACCGGTTGCTGGACCTGGGCGTTGACGGACTCGTCAGCGACCGGGCCGATCTACTCAAGCAGGTCTTGCAGGAACGCGGCACCTGGTCCTGACCTGCGGGACCGGCCGCCCGGTCGCGCGCTCGGTCGGGGGTGGAGGCCGCCAGGTCAGACGTCCGGTCGGGGGTCGAGACCGCCAGGTCAGACGTCCGGTGGGGGTGAATGGCCGACAGGTCAGACGTCTGGTGGGGTGTGGAGGCCGCCATCTCACGCGTCCGGTCGGGAAATGGGGGGCGGGAGGGGGACACAAGATGTGGGGGGTTACATCGGTGTGATTTCGTGTATATAGTGGCGAACGCAGCTGGTTCGGCCGCTTCCCTTCGGGGAGGTGGTCGTCGCAAGAGGGAACCCGGTGAGATTCCGGGACTGCCCCGCAGCGGTGAACGGGAACGACCTTCGCCACGAAGCACTGGACCATCCAGGTCCGGGAAGCGGCGAACAGTAGGCGACCTGGCAACAGGTCTGGCCCGTGAGTCCGAAGACCTGCCAGTGCACCGCCGTCCCGACGACGGCGGTGGTCCGTTGACCGCGCGGGACGGTCAGGGCCCGACGCGACCACCTGCGGGCGGTCAGGCGTCCCGCCCTCCCCTCCCCCGGCATACGGGCTCGCTTTCGCATCCGAGTTCACGAGGGGTGAACCGATGAGCATCACGGTCATCAAGCGCGACGGCACGCGCACGGCATACGACGGGTACGAGGTCGCCCGGTCCATCGAGGCGGCGGCCCGCGGTCTGGACGACGCGATCACCCGCACCACCCAGCTGCAGTCCGAGCTGGAGATCACGCTGTTCGACGGCATCACCAGCGAGGAGCTGGACCAGGCCGTCATCCAGGTGGCGTTGCAGAACGTCAAGGACGACCCGGCCTACGACACGATCGCGGCCCGGCTGCTGGTCAAGTCGCTCTACAAGCAGGTCTTCGGGGAGACCCACGACCTGTTCGGCGACGTCGACCCCAGCACCATCGCCAAGCTGCACCGCGCGGCGTTCCCCGGCTACATCGAGGCCGGCGTCCGGTCCGGGCAACTGGACACCCGCCTGACCGAGGTCTTCGACCTGGAGCGGCTGGCCGAGGCCCTCGACCCCTCCCGGGACGACCTGCTCCGGTTCATCGGCGTGCAGACCATGCGGGTGCGCTACCTCCTGGACGGCGCCGACGGCTCGCCGCTGGAGGTGCCACAGTTCTTCTGGATGCGGGTTGCCATGGGGCTCTCGCTCACCGAGGACGACGCCACGAGCGCCGCGATCAGCTTCTACGACAAGATGTCCCGCCTCGAGTACCTGGCCGCCGGGTCCACCCTGGTCAACGCCGGCACCTCCTACAGCCAGCTGTCCAACTGCTTCGTGATGCAGATGGAGGACGACATCGAGCACATCGCCAAGAGCGTGCGCGACGTCATGTGGCTCACCAAGGGCACCGGCGGCATCGGCCTGTCCGTCTCCAAGCTCCGCTCCGAGGGCAGCCCGATCCGGTCCAACAACACCTCCTCGACCGGCCCGATCCCGTTCATGCACACCATCGACTCCACGCTGCGCGCGGTGAGCCGTGGTGGCAAGAAGTTCGGGGCGCTGTGCTTCTACATGGAGAACTGGCACCTCGACTTCGCCCAGTTCCTCGACCTGCGGCAGAACTCCGGCGACCCCTACCGCCGCACCCGCACCGCCAACACCGCCGTCTGGATCTCCGACGAGTTCATGAAGCGGGTCGAGCGGGACGACGAGTGGTACCTCTTCGACCCGCTCGAGACCCCCGATCTGGTCGAGGCCACCGGGGCCGAGTTCAGCAGGCTGTATGCCGAGTACGTCACCCGGGCGAGGGCCGGGGAGTTGCGGCACCGCCGGATGCGGGCCCGCGAGCAGTTCCGGGCCATCCTGATCTCCCTGCAGACCACCAGCCACCCGTGGCTGACCTGGAAGGACACCATCAACACCCGGGCGCTGAACCAGAACACCGGGACGATCCACCTGTCCAACCTGTGCACCGAGATCTGCCTGCCGCAGGACCGGGACAACACCGCAGTCTGCAACCTGGCCTCGGTCAACCTGTCCCGGCACGTCACCGGCCGGCGGGGGCAGGCCCGGGTCGACTGGGACCGGCTCGCCGAGTCCACCCGGCTGGCGGTGCGCCAGCTGGACAACCTGATCGACATCACGATCAGCTCGGTGCCGGAGTCGGAGCGGTCCAACGAGCTCAACCGGGCGCTCGGTCTCGGCGTGATGGGCTTCACCGACATCGTGGAGCGCTTCGGCTTCTCCTACGAGTCCGAGCAGGCCTACGAGCTGATGGACCAGATCATGGAGTTCGTCTCCTGGCACGCGATCGACGCCAGCTCGGACCTGGCCCGCGAACGGGGTGCCTACCCCAACTTCGCCGGCAGCCGGTGGAGCGAGGGCCTGGTGCCGGTCGACTCCCTCGATCTGCTGGAGGCCGACCGCGGCACCCCCGTCGACGTCGACCGGACCACCCGGCTCGACTGGGACGCGCTGCGGGCCAAGGTGGCCGGCGGCATCCGCAACTCCACCCTGATGGCGATCGCCCCGACCGCCTCGATCGGTCTCGTGGCGGGCACCACCCCCGGGCTGGACCCGCAGTTCAGCCAGATCTTCAGCCGGTCCACCAGCTCGGGCAAGTTCCTGGAGGTCAACCGCAACCTGGTCCAGGACCTGCAGGACGCGGGGCTGTGGGAGCAGGTGCGCGAGGAGCTGCTGCGCCACCAGGGCGACCTGTCCAAGGTCGAGGGCGTGCCCGCCGACCTCCAGGAGATCTACCGGACCTCCTTCCAGCTCTCCCCCTACGCCTTCCTGCACGTCGCGGCCCGCGCCCAGAAGTGGATCGACCAGGCGATCAGCCGCAACATCTACCTGGCCAGCCGCGACCTCGGCGACATGGTCGAGCTCTACTCCGCCGCCTGGCGGATGGGGGTCAAGACGACCTACTACCTGCACATGATGCCGCGCCACCAGGCCGAGCAGTCCACCGTGCGGGTCAACAAGGCCGAGGAGGCGGGCGGTAACGGCGCGCCGCGTCGCGGGTTCGGCGGCGTCGCCCGGGCGGGCGCTTCCGGGACGGCTCCTGCCGCGCGCGGGTTCGGTGCCGTGGCTCCGGCCCCGACCGTCCCCGCCACCGCTCCGGCCCCGGAACCGGACCTGACCCCGGACCCCGACACGACCCAGCTCGAGCTGATCGACGGACAGGCCTGCCCGATCGACCCGCAGGAGCGCCTCCAGTGCGACTCCTGCCAGTGAGCCCCACGCCCCGGCATACCCGAAAGGACCTGACATGAGCATTGACACCACTCCCACCACCGCTCAGACCGGCACCGGATCGCCCCGCGGCATCCTCGGCACCGGGATCCAGGAGGGCCTGCTCCTGAAGCCGGTCACCTACCCGTGGGCCTACGATCTCTACAACCAGGCGGTCGCCAACACCTGGTTCCCCAACGAGGTCCAGCTCGGGGAGGACCTGGGCGACTTCGAGCGGATGACCGACGACGAGCGGCACGCCCTGACCTTCCTGATGAGCTACTTCAACCCCAACGAGCTGCTGGTCAACAAGGCGCTCGCGTTCGGCGTCTACCCCTACGTCAACGCGGCCGAGTGCCACCTCTACCTGGCCAAGCAGATGTGGGAGGAGGCCAACCACTGCATGGCCTTCGAGTACGTCCTGGAGACTTTCCCGGTGGACCGGGAGCAGGCCTACGAGTCGCACGTGACGGTCCCCTCGATGGCGGCCAAGGAGGAGTTCGAGGTCCGCTACATCCGTCGGATGACCGAGCAGACCCTGGACATCAGCACGGTGGAGGGCAAGCAGGACTTCGTGCGGAACCTGGTGGCCTACAACGTGATCCTGGAGGGCATCTGGTTCTACTCCGGCTTCATGGTGGCGCTGAGCTTCCGGCAGCGGAACCTGCTGCGCAACTTCGGCAGCCTGATCGACTGGATCGTGCGCGACGAGAGCCTGCACCTGAAGTTCGGGATCAACCTGATCCTGACCGTGCTCGAGGAGAACCCGGAGATCGCCACCGAGGAGTTCGCCGAGGAGATCCGGCAGATGGTGCTCGACGGGGTCGCGATGGAGGAGCAGTACAACCGCGACCTGCTGCCGGGCGGGATCCTGGGGCTGAACGCCGACTACATCAACCAGTACGTGAAGTACCTGGCCGACCGGCGCCTGGAGGAGCTCGGCTTCGAGCCGCACTACCGGGTGGCCAACCCGGCCAAGTGGATGGCCGCGGCCAACGACACCCTGGAGCTGGTGAACTTCTTCGAGTCGACGAACACCTCCTACGAGGTGAACGCCCGCGCCCACTGACCGGACGGACCGGACGGGCCGGCCGCCCCGACGATTCACTCAGGCCAGGGCGGTCTCGATGATCTCCCGGGCCGGGTCGTGGACCGCCTGGGCGGCCGTCCGGCCGGTCACCGCCAGGTAGCGGTCGACGAGGCGGTTCCCCACGGCATACCCGGCGCCGGTCGGCAACCCCACCGGGGTCCCGCCGAACGCGGTGGCGGCCTCGTCCCCGAGCACCCACGCCCCGAAGTTCTCCATCCCGGTGACGCCCAGGCCCGTGACCACCTTGGCGAAGACCTCGTCGTCGGCCAGGTGCGGCACCCCAATGCGGGTATGGCCGAGCTCGTCGCCGTACAGCTGGCGGGCGAAGGCGTCGGCCAGCCCCTCGGAGACGACGTGGTCGCCAACGGTCACCGTGGCCGGGTCCCAGTCGGCGCCGCCGGGAGCGAACCGCACGTTGTGGTGCAGCTCGTGCACCGCCGTCGCCTCCACCCTGGCCAGCACCTCTTCGAACGGCCAGAAGGTGAGCGCGAGGTAGCCGGTGACGCTGCCGTTGCCGGTCATCCCGAGCGCGTGGTTCATGAAGTAACGGTTCGCCGGGTCGCCCAGCAGGATGTATGCCGTGATGTCGGGGATCGCGAAGCCCGGCACGGCCTCCTGCAGGGCCCCGAGGCCGCCCTCGAGGGCCCGGCCGACCCTGTCCCAGACGTCCGCCCCGTGCATCGCGGCCAGCGCCTCCAGGCACCGTCCCTCGTCCCGGTCCAGCGGGAACCCGCCGGTCATCCGGTGCATCGCCACGAGGTCCGGCTCACCGGGGAAGTACCGGTACAGACCCGCGGCGGGCTCGGCCATCCGGCGCAGCAGCTCGGGCCGGTCGGCCGCGGGTGCGCCGAGGATGTCGTGGGTCTGCCGGTAGGTGTCCAGCACCGTGATCGTCATGCCGGCCACGGTAGGCATTGACGCTGCGTCAGGGTCAAGGTGTTTTGTCGGCCTACCCTGGACCCATGAGCGAGAAGGTCTTCACCCCCGGGTCCGAGGTCGTCACGCCGCGCGGACGCGGCACCGTGGTCGACGTGCGGGCGACGGCCTCGGGCAAGTTCGTGATCGGGGTCGAGGTGGAGGACGGGGAGGTCAGGTACTTCGTCGAGGGGGCGCTGCGGGGCAATCCGCCGGCTGGGACCCGGTGAGCGGCTACCGGTCGCAGCCGGTGAACCGCCAGATCTGGGCCTGACCGCCCTCGTCGACCAGCTCGCCGAAGCCCTCCCGGTGCGGGTCGACGTCCCGCAGCCCGGGCGTGGTCTCCTCCCACTTGCCGCCCTCCTCGAAGGTGAGGTCGTCGGTGTAGACGTGGGTCACCCCGAGGGCGTTGACGGCCTCGCAGACGGCCGGGTCCTTCCACCACCCCGTGGCGGGCCCGTCGGCGGAGGCGGGCCGGTCGAAGTCGGTCTGCAGCAGCACCCGCTCGGGCGAGTCGGCGATGCCGGTCAGCTGCGGGTAGACCACGTCCACCCCGCTGCGGGCCAGCAGGTAGGGCGAGCCGTTGATCGGCTCCCCCAGCACCACGGCGTCCTCGGGCAGCGTCTCCCCCGCCCGGTCGATCATCGCCAGCTCGTCGTAGGAGTCGATCATGGTGCCCCAGGCGATCGGCCAGGTGGAGTAGACCGAGGACATCACCGTCGTCTGGCTGGGCCACCGCAGCCCGAAGGTCGCCACGACTACCACGACGGCCAGGGCGATCCCGCCCCGGACGATCCCCACCGAGAACCGGTCGGCCACCTTGCGCGCCACCAGCGACGCGCCGCCGGCTGCCAGCACCACGGCCGGGATGACCAGGAGCTGGTTGAGCCGGGATGCCTGGGTGTACCAGAAGCCGGCGAGCACCCGCAGTGGGTTCTCCGGCGGCCCGGCGGCGAGCAGGGTGAGCAGCCAGGTCGCCACCAGCGCCACCACCAGCCAACGGGCGTGGGTGTTGCGGATGGTGATCCACACCCCGACGAAGACCAGCGCGGTGACCACGATGTTGAACGACTGGAACGGGTAGACGTAGATCAGCGGGTGGTCGATCAGGGTCGAGCCGATGGCGCCCCAGTAGTTCGGCGACCCGCCCCGCTGGTAGCCCACGATCGCCTGCAAGGGCGGGAAATCTAGCAGGAAGAGGGTCAGGCCCACCACGCCGGTCACGATCACGACAGCCGCCACGGCGACCGGCACCTTGTGGCCCCGGCGCCAGAAGCGACGTCCCTGCCGGGCCAGCAGCACGGTGAGCAGCGGCGCCGCCAGCAGCGCGATCGAGAACAGGCCCGACCCGTGGGCCAGCACGACACCGGACAGCGCCCCGAGGAAGCCCAGCCCGTGGGCCAGGTGCAGCCGCCAGGGCTGGTCGCCCCGCAGCGCCACGATCAGCAGCGCCAGGGTGCCCGGCAGGCACGCCACGCTGACCGCGAACGGCCACACCCCCAGCATCGAGACGGCGATCGCAGGGAAGGCGACGTAGGTGGCGGCGAGCAGCGGGGTGAAGATCACCGGCAGCGGCCGGCCGGGCCAGACGACCCGGCTCAGCGCCACCAGGCCACCCATCCAGATGACCGTGCCGATCACGATGGAGGAGGCGTTGGCGGCCTCGGTCACGCCCTCGAAGCCGGGCACGACGGCCACGATGCTGTGCCAGACGGTCGGGTAGTACGGCGCGATCGTGTCGGCATACAGCGGCGCCAGGCCACCCAGGCTGGAGGCGTTGCCGAACTCACGGATCACCCACAGCGCGTTCAGGTGGTAGACGCCGTCCCAGGCCTGCAGCGGCATGTCGGCCCGGCCGATGCCGGTCATCATCGCCGCCGCCAGGATGCCCCCGCCGACCAGCGAGCTCAGCGCGAGCCAGCGCCGCTCCCGCATCGACATCCGGTGCTCACCGGCGATCCGTTCGCCCGCCGGGTCGTTCCAGGTGCCCAGCCGCCAGCCGAGCAGCGCCGCGATCCCGACCAGGACGAGGCACCCGCCCAGGAAGGTCCACACCGTCCACCGCAGCCCGATCAGGTCGTACCCGATCGCCAGGATCCCCGCCGCGCCCGAGGTCAGGGCCGGTCCGGCGCCCCAGGCGACCAGGCCGCGGACCCCGAGGGCCCGCAGCACGGCATACCCCGGCAGGACCCACAGGGCGGCCATCAGGACGAGGCCGGGCAGCACCACCCACCAAGTCATGAGGTGACCGGTTCACCCCCGCCGATGGTGAGTCGGGGGGTGCCGGTGAAGTTGTCCGGGTCGGTGATCCGGCGGCCGTCCAGCAGCAGCCGAAGGCCGGGCAGGTCGGCGGCGGTCAGGGTGGCGTACTCGGGGTGGTCGGCCTGGACGATCGCGACGTCGACCGGCTCGCCCAGGTGGTAGGGGGTCCAGCCGTATGCCGACAGCTCCTCGTCGGTGTACATCGGGTCGTGCACGGCCACCGTCGCGCCGCGGGAGTCCAGCGCGGTCACCGTGGGGAACACCCCGGAGAAGGCGGTCTCCTTGACCTTGCCGCGGTAGGACGCACCCAGGACCACGACCCGCAACCCGGACAGGTCACCCAGCAGCGCCTCGGCACGGGCCACGGCATACTCGGGCATCGCGGCGTTCGCCGCGCGGGCGGTGGAGACCACGGAGGCGTCCGGGTCGGTCGACAGGTAGAGCCGCGGGTAGACCGGGATGCAGTGCCCGCCGACCGCGATCCCCGGCTGGTGGATGTGCGAGAACGGCTGGGAGTTGCACGCCTCGATCACCTTGCGCACGTCGATGCCGGCCTTGTCGGCGAAGACCGCGAACTGGTTGGCCAGCCCGATGTTGACGTCCCGGTAGGTCGTCTCGGCCAGCTTGGCCATCTCGGCGGCCTCGGCGCTGCCCATGTCCCACACCCCGTTCGGGCGGGGCAGGTCCTGGCGCTCGTCGAAGGACAGCACCGACTCGTAGAACTCCACCGCGGCGGCCGTGCCCGCCTCGGTCAGGCCCCCGACCAGCTTGGGGTAGGCCCGCAGGTCGGCGAAGACCCGCCCGGTGAGTACCCGCTCCGGGGAGAACACTAGGTGGAAGCCTTCGGCGAAGCCCTCGGTCAGGCCGGAGATCTCCTCGATCATCGGCTTCCACCGCCCCCGGGTGGTCCCGACCGGCAGCGTGGTCTCGTAGGACACCAGCGTCCCCGGGGTCAGGTGCGCCGCCAGGCTCTGCGTGGCCTCGTCCATCCAGCCGAAGTCCGGCGCTCCGGTCTCCTCGTCCACGAACAGCGGCACCACGAGCACCACCGCGTCCGCACCCGGGATCGCCTCGGCATACTCCGTCGTCGCCGACAACCGCCCGGCGGGGACCAGCTCGGACAGCTTCTCCTGCAGGTGCGCCTCCCCCGGGAACGGCTCGGTGCCCCGGTTGACCAGGTCCACCACCTGCGCGTTCACGTCGACCCCCACGACCTCGTGGCCAGCGTCGGCGAACTGCACCGCCAACGGCAACCCGATCTTGCCCAGCGCGACAACGGCGATCTTCATGACACTCCTGTGCTCCGAGATGTGCGGTGGTCCGAGGATATGCGGGTTAGCTGGTCCGCACCGAAACGGCGCGCTCGTATGCCGCCTGGTAGCCCCGCGCGACGGCGTCCACCGAGAAGCGGGGCCCGACGGTGTCCGAGATGTCCTGCGCACTGAGCCCCTCGGTGCGGGTCAGCACCGCCTCGACGGCATCGGCGTAGGCCCCCGCCGTCTGCTCGTCGACGGTCTGGCCGACGGCCGGGTCGATGTACTCCCCCTGGCCCCCGGTCGAGCCGACGACCACCGGCCGGCCCGCCACCAGCGCCTCGGCGCAGGAGACGAAGAAGTTGTCCCCCCGGGTCGGCCCGAGGAACAGGTGCGCCCGGGTCAGCGCGTCGAGCACCCCGGCGCCGTCCAGCGACCCGGTGAGCCGGACCCGGTCGGCGATGTCGAGCAACCGGGCCCGCTCCACGATCCGCGGGCGCAGCGGCCCCTCGCCGACGAAGCTGATCCGGGCATCGTGCCCCCGCACCAGGAGCTCGGCGACGACGTCCACGGCCAGCACCGGGTCCTTGCGCTCGATCAGGCCGCCGACGCTGACCAGCCGCAGCCGGCGCCGGTCGGCCGACCGCGGCGGCACCGGGTCGGGCACCGGGACGATGCACGGGACCACGCTCACCGGTGCGTCGCCCCGGACCGCCCGGATCGGCTCCGCGAGGTAGTCGCAGACGGCGGTCACCACGTCCGGCCGCCGGTGCAGCAGGCGCAGCGCCGGCAGGGCACGGCGCCAGCTCGCGGGCAGCGTCTGCGGGGCGGTTAGCCCGGACCAGTGCTCGGTGTGCACCCAGGGGGCGTCCGGTCGCCACCAGGCGAGTGGGAGCAGGGTGGAGAAGGCCATCGTGTGGACCACGTCAGCGCCGCGGCCCATCGCCCTCAGCAGCCGACCCGCGGCGGCGATCTGGCGGGGGTCCGAGGTCGCCATCGGGATCCTGGTCACCGGCAGGCCCTGCACCTCGTGCTGCTCGGACCCGTCCCGGGCCCACTCCTGCACCCACTGGTGCGGCGGGCACAGGTGCACCACCGCCACGTCGTGCCCGAGACCGGCGATCGCCAGGGCGTCCTTGACCACGAAGGCACCCGTCGAGGACCCGTTCGGGGTGGGGAACCAGGTGGTCACCGCCAGGACTCGCATGGTCGCAACCTACCCGCCGGCGCCCGCCCGCCGGAGCGCACCGGACCACATACGGCCGGGTGTGGGCAAACACACAGCGTGAACGGCGCGGACTCGCTGGTCTGCCGCCGGTCGGCTGCCTAGAGTGCTGCCCCATGAGTCGCGAGCCGTCCCTGGTCCCCAGCACCGCCTACCTCGACCAGCTCGAGACCGAGACCGCGGCCAAGCTGCGGACCGCCGTGGCCGAGCCCTCGCCGTTCGCCGGGGCACCGCTGGAGGTGTCCGCCGCCGTGGAGGCCTCCGCCGAGTCGCTGCGCGACGACCTCACCCACATCGTGCAGACCCTGCACGCGGACCCCGAGACCGCCTACCAGGAGCACCGGAGTGCGGCGACCCTGGTCGAGGCGCTGGCCGGGCACGGGATCGAGGCGACGCTGGGGGTGCACGGGCTGGACACGGCCTTCCGGGCCGAGATCGGTGACCCCGCGAGCGGGTCCACCATCGCGATCCTCGCCGAGTACGACGCGCTCCCCGAGGTCGGGCACGCGTGCGGGCACAACGTCATCGCCGCGACCGGCGTCGGGGCCTTCCTCGCCCTGGCGGCGACCCTGCGGGAGCGCCCGGACGCCTTCCCCGGACGGGTCGTGCTGCTCGGCACCCCTGCCGAGGAGGGGCACACCGGCAAGGAGCTCCTGGCCCGCGAGGGCGCCTTCGACGACATCGACGCGGCGATCATGGTCCACCCCTACGGGTACGACCTGGCCGACCAGGTGTGGCTCGGCCGGCGGCTGCTGCGCTGGGAGTTCTCCGGCAGGGCCGCACACGCCTCCGCCCAGCCCTTCATGGGCCGCAACGCCCTCGATGCCGCCACCCTCGCCTACCAGGCGGTGGGCCTGCTCCGGCAGCAGCTGCCGCCGGCCGACCGGGTGCACGCGGTCATCACCGAAGGAGGCACCCGCCCCAGCGTGATCACCGAGAAGGCGGTCGTGCAGCTCTATGCCCGGTCCAAGTACGTCGAGACCCTCAAGGACCTGAGCGACCGGCTGGACGACATCGCCCACGGTGCCGCGCTGATGACCGGCACCAGCGTGGAGGTGTCCTGGGACGCCTTCCCGCCGTCCCTGCCGATCCGCACCAACAACGCGCTGACCGGCCGGTGGGTGGAGGCCCAGCGCCGCCGCGGCCGCGACCCGCTGCCGCTGGGCGTGGTGTCGGAGACGATCGCTGCGTCCACCGACTTCGGCAACGTCAGCTTCCGGGTGCCGGGGATCCACCCGTTGATCAAGATCGCGCCCCCGGAGATGGCCCTGCACACCCGTGACTTCGCGGCCGCGGCCGCCACCCGTGAGGCCGAGGACGGCGCACTCGACGGTGCCATCGGCCTGGCCCTGACGGCGCTGGACTACCTGACCGACAGCGACCTGCAGCGCGCCGTCACCCAGGAGTTCGCCGACCAAGGCGGGGCACTGGACGTCCCGACCTACTTCGACTGAGCATCCGCCGATGATGGCCAGGTCCTCGACCTGCTGACCGACCCGATCGTCCGGAGGGAGGACGGCAATGAGCCTCCCCACCTGCACCGGACGCGCGACCTGGCGGCGTTTCCCCTGCACCGGACGTCCCGTCTGGCGCTCCCAGCCGGCACCGAACGCGTGACCTGGCGATCCACCCGCCTGAGCGCCCGTCCCCAACTCCCGACGGGGCGTCCGGTCGGGGTCAAAGCCCGCCCGCTCACGCGTCCGGTCGGGGGCTCCGGGCTAGGGGCGAGGGGCCGAGGCCGCACCCTGCCGAAGTCGGGTCGACCCCCTCCGAAAGGCGCGGGGGCGAGGCCGGATCTAAGACATTCTCCCGATGTGCGGGACTGCCTTAGGGACGCAGGCTGAAGACAGTCGGAAGGGGAACCGCACGTGTCGATCACCAACCCGGACACCAACGCACTCGCGTATGCCGCCAGGGGGGCCCGTGACCTGGCCTGCCGGATCGAGCCGGACCTGTTCTTCGGGCAGACGCCGCAGGACGTCGAACGGGCCAAGGCCCTGTGCACCGGGTGCCCGCTGCAGGAACTGTGCCTGCAGACCGCGATCGAGACGGCCGAGCCCTGGGGCGTGTGGGGCGGCCAATTGATCGAGCGCGGCCGGATCGTGCCGTTCAAGCGCGGCCGGGGACGTCCCCGCAAGAACCCCGAAGCCGCCTGATCGGCCGCCCTCGCGAGGCGTAGGTTGAGAGGGTGACCAGCACCGCACCGACCTCCCCGCCCGCGGCTCGCACGGTCCGCGAGCTCCGCGCCTACGGACACGTCCAGCGCACCGTGCGCGACGAGCTGCGGGAGAACCTACTCGCCGCCCTCCGGACGGGGACCGACCCCTGGCCGGGCCTGCACGGCTTCGCCGACACGGTGCTCCCCCAACTCGAGCGCGCCCTGCTCGCCGGGCACGACATCGTGCTGCTGGGCGAGCGCGGCCAGGGCAAGACCCGCCTGTTGCGCACCGTCGCCGGACTGCTCGACGAGTGGACCCCCGTGATCGAGGGCGCCGAGCTGGGCGAGCACCCCTACGACCCGATCACCCCGGAGTCCCGCCGCCGGGCCGCCGAGCTGGGCGAGGAGCTCCCCGTGGCCTGGCGGCACCGCACCGAGCGGTATGCCGAGAAACTCGCCACCCCGGACAGCTCGGTCGCCGACCTGATCGGCGACGTGGACCCGATGAAGGTCGCCGAGGGCCGCCACCTGGGCGACCCGGAGACGATCCACTTCGGGCTCATCCCGCGATCGCACCGCGGCATCGTGGCGATCAACGAGCTGCCCGACCTGGCCGAGCGGATCCAGGTCGCGATGCTCAACGTGATGGAGGAACGCGACGTGCAGGTGCGCGGCTACCTGCTCCGGCTCCCGCTGGACGTGCTCGTGCTGGCCAGCGCGAACCCCGAGGACTACACCAACCGGGGCCGGATCATCACCCCGCTGCAGGACCGGTTCGGCGCCCAGATCCGCACCCACTACCCGGTGGAGATCGAGGACGAGGTCGCCGTCATCCGGCAGGAGTCGCACCTGACCGCGGACGTCCCCGACCACCTGATCGAGGTCCTCGCGCGCTTCACCCGGGCGCTGCGCGGCTCCCCTGCCGTGGACCAACGGTCCGGCGTCTCGGCCCGGTTCGCCATCGCCGGCGCCGAGACCCTGGCCGCGGCGGCCCTCCGCCGCGGGGCGCTCCGGGGCGAGGACGACCCCGTGGCCCGCGTCGTCGACCTGCAGGCCACCCTGGAGGTGCTCGCCGGGAAGGTGGAGTTCGAGACCGGCGAGGAGGGCCGGGAGATCGAGATCCTCACCCACCTGCTGCGCACCGCGACCGCGGAGACCGCCCGGCACCTGTTCGCCGGGGTCGACCTCGGCCTGCTCGTCCAGGCCTTCGAGGAGGGGTTGAGCATCGCGACCGGCGAGGCGGTCACCGGCCCCGAGTTCCTCGACGAGCTCCCGGTGCTCGGGGAGTCCGAGCTCTACGACACGCTCGCCGACCGCGCGGGGGCCACGACCAAGGGGCACCGGGCCGCGGCCATCGAGCTGGCCCTCGAGGGGCTCTACCTGGCCCGCCGCGTCGCCAAGGAGTCGGCCGGCGGGGAGACGGTCTACGGCTGATGGACGGCCGCGGGTTCGCAGCACGCTACGGGCGGTATGCCGGCGGCCCGGATCCGCTCGCCCCACCGGTCGACCTGGCCGAGGCCCTCGAGGCGATCGGCCACGACGTGATGGCCGGCTACGACCCGGAGCGGGCGATGCGCGAGTTCCTGCGCCGCGGCGGGCGCCAGCAGACCGGGCTGGACTCCCTCGCCGCCCAGGTGGCCGCGCGGCGCCGGGAACTGCTCCAGCGGCACAGCCTGGACGGCACGCTGCGCCAGGTCCGCGAGCTGCTCGACCGGGCAGTCCTGAGCGAACGCCAGCAGCTGGCCCGGGACCTGGACGAGGACGCCCGGTTCGCCGAGCTGCAGATCGAGAACCTACCGGCGTCCACCTCCGCGGCGGTCACCGAGCTGGCCCACTACCCGTGGCGGAGCGCCGAGGCCCGCGAGACCTACCAACAGATCCGCGAGCTGCTGGGTCAGGAGCTGCTCGACCAGCGGTTCGCCGGGATGAAGCAGGCGCTCCAGGGCGCCACCGAGGAGGACCGCCAGCGCGTCCAGGAGATGCTCTCCGACCTCAACGACCTGATCGAGGCGCACCGGCTCGGGGACGACACCGACCAGCAGTTCGCCGACTTCATGGACAAGCACGGCGAGTTCTTCCCGGAGCAGCCCCGCACCGTCGAGGAGCTGGTCAACGCCCTGGCTGCGCGGTCGGCCGCCGCCCAGCGGATGCTCAACTCGATGACCCCGGAGCAGCGCGCCGAGCTGCTGGAGCTCTCGCAGCAGGCGTTCGGCTCACCGGAGCTATCCCGGGCGCTGGGCCGCCTGGAGGACAACCTGCAGCTGTTGCGGCCGGGCATGGACTGGGGCGGGTCGGAGTCCTTCGACGGCGACCAGGGTATGGGCCTGGGCGAGGCGACCGGCGTGATGCAGGACCTCGCCGAGCTCGACGCGCTCTCCGAGCAGCTGTCCCAGGAGTATGCCGGGGCGCGGATGGGCGACGTCGACGTGGACGCCCTCGCCCGCCAGTTGGGCGATGAGGCGGCCGCGGACGCCCGGACGCTGGCCGAGCTGGAACGGGCGCTGTCCGACTCGGGCTACCTGCGCCGCAGCAGCGACGGGCGGCTCACGCTGTCCCCCCGCGCCATGCGCCAGCTGGGCCGCAGCCTGCTGCGCGACGTGGCCACCCGCCTGTCGGGACGTCAGGGGGCACGCGACACACGGCATCCCGGTATGGCGGGCGAGCCCAGCGGCGCGACCCGCGAGTGGACCTTCGGCGACACCGAGCCGTGGGACGTCACCCGGACGGTCGGCAACGCCGTCCTGCGGACCGTCGGCGAGGGGCGGGACGCCCGCCGCGGCGTGGCCCTGGACATCCGCGACGTGGAGGTGGTCGAGACCGAGGCGCGGACCCAGGCCGCGGTCGCGCTGCTGGTGGACACCTCGTTCTCGATGGCGATGGACGGCCGGTGGGTGCCGATGAAACAGACCGCCCTCGCGCTGCACACCCTCCTGCACAGCCGGTTCCGCGGTGACCGGCTCGAGCTGATCACCTTCGGTCGGTATGCCGAGCGCACCGGGATCGAGTCACTCACCGGGCTGGAGCCGGTGTGGGCCAAGGGGACGAACCTGCACCACGCGCTGCTGCTGGCCAACCGGCACTTCCGGCAGGTCCCGCAGGCGCAGCCGGTGCTGTTGATCGTCACCGACGGGGAGCCGACCGCCCACCTGGAGGCCGGGGGCGAGGTCTTCTTCGACTACCCACCGCACCCGGTGACGCTCGCCCACACGGTGCGCGAGCTGGACACCTCCCGCCGGCTGGGCGCGCAGACCACCTTCTTCCGCCTGGGCGAGGATCCCGGTCTGGCCCGGTTCATCGACCAACTGGCCCGACGGGTCGACGGCACGGTCGTGGCTCCCGAGCTGGACGACCTGGGCGCCGCCGTCGTCGGCAGCTACCTGGGCTCGCGCGGGTGGTCCGCGCGCGGCTTCGGGCTGGACGACCTCGAGGGCTTCTGAGCGCGCGAATCTGCCCGCCGCGACATCTCCAGCAACAGGTTGGCGTAGCCCCGTGCGTCATCGATGGCCCGGTGCGTGTGCGCCACGTCCCCGAACCACTCGGGAGGAATGTGATGGGTGTGCATCTCGGTGATCGAGGTGCCGGTGACCCCGGCGGCGTAGCTGCGGATGCACAGCCCGGGGCCATCGAAGAGCGGGTCGTCCTCGTAGGGTCCCTGGGTGATGCCGTAGCGGGTGAACCGCCGCAGGTAGTAGTCCACCCAGGCCGCGTCGAAGGCCAGCGGCGCCGCGGCAAACATCCGCGGGTGCGGCAGCGACCGCACCCACGCCGCGTACCTGGCCAGCACCGACGGCACCGGCTCGGGGTCGGCCGTCGCTGCCTCCCACGCCTCGGGGAAGTGCTGGAACCACTCCAGGGTCTTGGGGCTCGGGCTGGCACCGGGCAGCGGCTCGAGGACGGCCTCGAAGCTACCGCGCTCGGTGCCGTCCAGGGAGATCGCCACGGACGCGAAGGACAGCATCGAGTTCGGCCCCGGCCACGGCCCGTCGGCCTCGATGTCGGTCACCACGTAGGTCCAGGCCTCGCGCTCCGCCCGCGTCATCGCTGCACCGCCTCCACGGTCCCGCGCCGGTCGAGGGAGCCCAGGTCGGCAGCCACCTGCCGGGCCCGGGCCTCCCAGGTGTGCTCGTGCCGGGCCGCCAGCACCCGCTCGGTGGTGGCGGCGACCTCGCCCCGGTCGTCCCGCAGCCGGGTGAGCAGCGCGCGGACCTGCTCCTCGTCATACGGGACGGACCAGCCGAGCCCCGCCCCGGCGACCGTCTCCGCGGCCAGCGTCCCGGCGCTGGCCAGCACCGGCTTGCCATAGCCGAGGTACTCGTACAGCTTCACCGGCGAGGCGAAGTCGCGGTACTCCGAGGGCTCCACCACCAACGAGCACACGTCGGAGCGCTCGAACAGCCCCCGCAACCCCTCGCCGCGCCGGTGCACCACCTCCACCCGGTCGCCGAGCAGCTGCTCGTACTCCCCGCGCACCGCCTCCCACGCCTCGGGCGGCGTGCACAGCAGCATCCGCACCCCCGGGGTCTGCGCCACGGCACGGACCATGGGCTGCATCCGGTAGTAGGAACTGAGGTTGCCCACGTAGAGGACGGTCAACTCGGTGGAGGTGGACGGCGCGTCGACGACCGCCCCGCCGGGCGGCAGCGCGGCCGCCTGCCCGGGCCGCAGGTGCGGCACGTAGTCCGCGATCTGCAGCGACGGCAGGTAGACCCGGTCCAGCGCCCGGAACGCGACCAACTCGGCGTGGTAGAGCGTCCGGGTGCCCAGGGCGACGACCCGGTTGACCCGCTCCAGGTACTCCGGGAACCGCCAGTAGACGTCGCGGTAGAACATCCCCGTCGGTATGCCGTGCCGCCGGCACAGGTGCAGCAGGCGCAGGTCGACCAGGGGGTGGGTGGGCAGGTGGTGGGACTCGGTGAGCACCGTCGGCATCGTGGAGTTCTCGCCGTAGGCGAAGTCCACCCGCAGCCCGTCCTTGAGCTGCCCGGCGAGTTCCCGCACGGCCCGGCGGCGCTGCGCCCCGTAGCCGGTGATCCCGATGACGTCGTAGCCCAGGTCGTGGAAGGCCTGGTGCATCTTCACCGGCCGGACACCCGAGCCGGATCCGGCGCGCTCGCCGAGCGGGTACGGGGCGTGGAAGACCATGGTGGGCACCCACCCAACCTAACGGCCCTCTACGCTGACCCGCGTGAAGATCCTCAGTGTCGTCGGCGCCCGTCCGCAGTTCGTGAAGCTGGCCCCCGTGGCCGACGAGTGCCGGGCCCGGGGGGTGGAGCACGTGATCGTCCACACCGGGCAGCACTACGACCCCATGCTGTCCGACGTCTTCTTCGCCGACCTGGGGATCCCGGACCCCGACGTCCACCTGGGGGTCGGCTCCGGGGGGCACGGCGTGCAGACCGGGGCGATCCTGTCCGCGATGGACGCGGTGCTGGCCGAGCACGCCCCGGACTGGGTGCTGGTCTACGGCGACACCAACTCCACCCTCGCCGGCGCCCTGTCGGCGGTGAAGCTGCACCTGCCGGTCGCGCACCTGGAGGCGGGTCTGCGCAGCTTCAACCGGAGGATGCCGGAGGAGCACAACCGGGTGCTCACCGACCACGCCGCTGACCTGCTCCTCGCACCGACCGGGGTCGCCGCGGGTCACCTGGCCGACGAGGGTCTGGCCGACCGCACGGTGGTCGTGGGCGACGTCATGGTGGACGTGCTGCTCAAGGTCCGCGACCGGCTCACCGACGACGACGCCGTGCTGCAGGAACTGGGTATGCCGTCCGGCGGGTTCTCGGTGGCCACGATCCACCGGGCGGAGAACACCGACGACCCGGACCGGTTGCGCGCGATCGTCGCCGCACTGCAGGAGGTGGACCACCCGGTCGTACTGTTGGCGCACCCGCGCCTACGGGCCAAGGCCTCGGCACAGGGGCTGGACCTGGACGGCGGGTCGCTGACCACCCGCTACCCATTGGCCTACCCCTCGCTCGTGGGCGCGGTCTCCCACGCCCGGGGCGTGATCACCGACTCCGGCGGGCTGCAGAAGGAGGCGTTCGTGCTGCGCACCCCGTGCACCACGGTGCGCACCGAGACCGAGTGGGTCGAGACGGTCGACCGGGGGTGGAACGTCCTGGTCGAGCCCGGCCCCGACCTGGCCGCCGCCGCGACCCGCCCGGCTCCCCCGGCCACCGACGCGGCCCCCTACGGGGACGGCCACGCCGCGGCGGCCGTGCTCGACGCGTTGCTCAACCGCTGATCCGGAAGGCCCGGCCCGTCGTCTCCTCGGGCTCGATCCGCACGAAGCGGGGCTTGTTGCCCTGCTGCCACGGCGTGATCCCCAGGTCCAGCACCTCGATCGAGTCGTAGAAGTCCCGGACCTCGGTGGCCGGTCCCTTGACCACGACGCTCCAGGCGGTGTCACCGTCCCGGCCGTCGATCTCGTAGGCGACGTACTGCCCCACGGCGCCGGCCAGTTTGGTCCCGGTGGCGGTCCGGAACACCAAGGTCCCCCGGTCCACGACGTGGTTGACCGGGAAGATGTCTGGCCCGCCCTCCACGACGACGGCCAGCCTGCCGTATGCCGCGTCGCGCAGCCGCCTCCAGCACTCGTCCGCGGTCATCTGCTGGATCGCGTCCTGGTCCATCCTGCCCACCGGCCTTCCTCGCTCGTCGGTGCTTCGAGTACACCGGACGCCGCGCCTTCTGCCAAGGGCCCAAGGTCCCGTCCCGGCGATCCGGCGCCGCCCCTCAGCCCGGGTCGGTGAAGGTGACCGACTTTCCGGCGGCCCGGGCGTACCCGATCTCCCTCGTCGTGGACTCACCGACATAGCCCCCGGGATTGACCACGAGGACCCGGTCGGCCAGGTCGATCTTGTGCAGGTGCAGGGCGTCCAGCGCGGACTTCTGCTCCTCGGTGACCGCCCCGTCCGCCTCGGCGGGGGCGAGGACGATCGCGCCGGCGAAGGTCAGCTCGCGGTTCGCCGCACGCATCTGGTCGGCGAACCGGGCGGAGCCACAGATGCAGACGATCTCGGGTCGCGGTGTCACGGGACCCGCCGACTGGACGGGTTATGCACGGATATCGCCCCGGATCCGGCAATACCGCGTCCAGTCGGCGACGCGGACACGCCGGACCTCAGCCGGATGCCGGCCCGAAGTGTCATCCGAGCCGGGCCGCCAGCGCATCGACGGCGCGCGCCCAGCCCAGCACCTGTTCCTGCGCGGAGTACTCCTGCGCGATCGCATGGCTGGCAGCCTTGAACGCCGCGACCTGCTCCGGCGTCAGGTCGTCCAGCGCCCTGGCCAGCGACTCCGCGGTGAAGTCGGGCGTGACGACGCCCAGCCCGTGCTGCTCCACCAGCGCGGCCATCTCCGGGCTGGGACCCACGATGATGGCCAGGCGGGCCTGCACGTAGTCGAAGAACTTGTTCGGCAGCGTGTTCAGGTAGTTGAAGGTCAGCGGCGGCAGCACGAACACCCCGACGTCGCACCGCACGAGCCGCTCGACCAGCTCCCCCGGTGTCACCGGCTCGTTGAACCGCACCTGGGGCAGGTCCGCGGCCTGCTCCTCCAGCTCGGCCAGGTAGCCCGGGTCGTTGGGCACGACGTACAGGTCCAGGGTCACCGGCCGCTCCGTCAGGCGCACCGCGTCGAGCATCAGCCCGAGGCTGCGGTTGCGCCGGGCGGCGCCGGAGTGGACCAGCCGCAGCGGCTCACCGACGGGCGTGGGTGAGCGGTCGGCATACGGGGCGGCGTTGATCACCACCCCCGCCTCGACGCCGAACTCCCGCCGGTACTCCTGCGCCAGCTTCTCCCCCACCGTCGTGACCGAGGCGGCCCGGGTCACCCAGGTGCGCACCATCCAGCGACGGTAAGGCGCGACGAACCAACGCCACCGCCAGGACTCCTCGTTCTGCCGGGAGGCGTACTCGTGCAGGTCCGCGTGGACCCCGGCGGGCGGGCGCAGGGTCACCGCGAGGGGCACCGAGTCGACGTCGTTGGCCAGGACCACGTCCCACCGGCCGGGCTCCAACCGCGGCCTCAGGTGCTTGATCACGGGGGCGGTGTCGTATGCCGACTGGTAGCGCCGCAGGATCAGCAACCGCCGGTCGGTATGCCAGGCGATGATCTCGTCAGGCACCTGGATGTGCTCGACCACCCCGTCGGGGGCGGGGCCGTAGCCGACGGTGGTCACGGCATACCGGTCGGCGAACAGGCGGATCTGGCGCAGCACCCGGGCGTCGGCGACGAGCCGGCTCAGGCTGATGATCAGCAGGCTGCGGCGCTCGCTCATGGGCGACCAGACCCGGCCAGGACCCGCGCGTAGAGGCCCAGCAGCTCGGCCTCCTCGTGCTCCCAGGTGAGCTCGGTGGCCGCGCGCCGGGCGGCGGCCCGGTAGCGCTCCGGGTCGTCAAGGATGGTGCTCATCGTCGCGGCCATGTCGGCCGGGGACTGGGCGTCGAAGATCTCCCCGACGCCGTGCTCGCGCACCACCGCGGCGGTGTCCGGCAGGTCGGCGGCCGCGATCGGCAGGCCCCCGTGGATCGACTCGAAGAGCTTGTTGGGCAGGCTGAACTCGTAGGACAGGCAGACCGGCCGGACATAGACCACCGACAGGTCCGCGTCGGCCAGCGCGGTCGCGACCTCCGAGGGGGCGACCTTGCCGACGAAGTGCACCCGCTCCCCCAGCCCGAGCCGGCCGATCCGCTCGTGAAGCACGGCCAGGTAGTCCGGCTCGCCGTAGCCGAGCAGCACGAAGTGCACCCCCTCGGGCAGCAGCGCCATCGCTTCCAGGGTCTCCTCGATGCCGCGGGAGGTGGTGATCCGGCCGCCGTAGGCCACGACCTGGGAGTCGGGGCCGAGCCCCGCCAGCTCGCGCAGCCGCCCCCGGGCGGGGTCGACCGGGCCCCCGGCACCGCTGGGGATGTTGCGCACCAGCGTCGGGGCCTCCGGCAAACGGTAGGCGGTGCGGTACCAGTCCACGATCGAGGGGCTGACCGTGATCACGCCGGCGGCCCGCCGGATCACCGTGGACTCGATGGCCGTCTCGACCAGGGGCGCGACAGGCCGGTCCGTCCGCACGTTGCGGTGCCGCCACAGCTCGTGCGCGTCGTAGACGACGCGTGCCCCGGTGCGTGCGGAGATCCACCAGGCGGGGGCGAGGGTGTTGCCGTCGTTGGCATGCACGACGTCCGGCCGCCAGGCGATCGCCTCCCGGGCCGCCTCGAGCCAGTAGAGCCCGAGGTTGGCGGTGCGGAAGGTGCGCAGCCACACGTCGTTGGCCGCCAAGAGGACCCGGTCCTTCGCGGTGGGCCGGGCCGGCAGGGTCGGTATGTCGACCGCCGGCTCCGGGCGGCTGGGTGCCTGTTCGGTGGTCCCCGGGGAGGTCTGGTCGGCGGTGCCCCGGGCCACGGGCGTCTGCCGGCCGAGCACCCTGCGGGCGAGGTCGACCGCCCAGGGGGCGTAGCGGATGAGCTCGAACTCGGGGGCGCGCTGCACCTCGATGCCCTCGCCCACGGTGTCCGGGCCCTCGGCATACCCGGCGCGGGCTCGCGCCACCGCGAAGATCCGGACCTCGGCTCCGGCCGAGCGCAGCGAGGTGGCGGTCTTGATCACCCGGGCGTCGGCGTGCGCGTCGTTGTAGACCAGCAGGGCGACCCGCGGCGCGCGGCCGCCCACCCGGGGCAACGGTTCAGTCACGGCCTTCCTCTCCGGCGGGCGCGTCGACCGCGACCCGCTCCTGTCCCGGCGTGAGCCCGGCCAGGGCGGCCTGGGTGGCGAAGTCCGGCTCCGCGGCCACGACCTCCTCGAAGGTCCCCTGCGCGATCAGCCGGCCGTCGCGCATGAAGCACACCTGCTCGCTGTGCCGGATGGTGGCCAGGCGGTGGGCGACCACGATGACGCTCACCTCGCCGGCCAGCTCGCGGATCGCCGAGGTGACGGCGGCCTCGGTGCTGGTGTCCAGGGCCGAGGTGGCCTCGTCCATGACCAGGACGACGGGGTCGGTGTAGAGCGCCCGGGCGACCCCGAGCCGTTGCTTCTGCCCACCGGACAGGCTCATCCCACGCTCCCCCACCTTGCCGTGGATGCCCCCGGGGCGGGCCTCGATGACGTCGAGCATCTGGGCCCGCTCCAGGGCCCGGCGGACTCGGTCCTCGTCGACCTCGGAGTCCTTCCAGGTGAGGGCGACGTTGCGGGCCACCGACGCGTCGAACAGGGAGACCTCCTGCGGCACGTAGCCCACCTTGCTGCGCCAGCCGAGGAGCACCTCCTCCAGCGGGGTCTCCCCCACGAGCACCCGTCCCTCGGAGGGCTCCAGCAGGCCCAGGATGATGTCGACCAGGGTCGACTTGCCGGATCCTGACGCCCCGACCAGGGCCAGCGTCTGCCCGAACGGCAGTTCCAGGCTGACCTCCCGCACGGCCGGGACCTCGCTGCCGGGGTAGCTGAACGTCACCCGGTCCAGCCGCAGGGTGCGCGCGGCGTCGGGCAGGTCGCGGGCCCCGGCCGCGGCATCGGCGGCGACGTAGCCGCGGCCCCGCTCGATCTCCGCGAGCACCTGGTCGGCGAAGGGCATGTTCGCGCCCGTCTGGGCCATGATCGTCTGGAACCGGGTCAGCGACGGCACGATGCGGAAGCCGGCGACCCCGAACAGGGCCACCGCCGCGAGGGCGCCGCTCACGCCGTCCTCGCCGGAGGCGACCGCCTGGAGGTAGCCGATGGTCGCGCCGATCCCCAGGCCCCCGATCAGGCCAGCCTCCAGGACGTAGCGCGGGATGGCGCCGAGGAAGGACTGGTTCGCCCTGGCCTGCGAGGCCCGCTTGCGCACCGAGAGCACCACCTCGGCGACCTCGCCGGACTTGTTGCGCAGCGTGATCTCCTTCAGCGAGTGGATCATCTCACTGATCAGCCGGACGGCCCGGGTCGAGTAGTTGCGGTTGTCCTGACCCGCCTTGACCGCCTTGCGCAGCACCCACAGGTAGAGGACCGCGCCGATCAGCCCAAAGTAGACGATCGTGGCCGAGGCCAGCACCGGTTGGGCCACCAGCAGGACGCCCAGTACGGCGATGAAGGTGAACAACTCACCGGACAGTTGGCAGAACGGGATGAGGACGCCGGCGACGGTGGCGCCCACCCCGACGTCGGTGGCCCGCACGATCTCGGTGGAGTTGCGGGTCAACCGCTCGGTCCACGGGGCCCGGAAGGTCGTCTCCAGCAACTGCGCCCCGAGCACCTGCTCGAAGCGGGCGAAACGCCTCGTGGCCCACCATTGCAGGCAGATGGCGAGGACGCTCTTGCCGATGATCAGCAGCCCGACCAGGATCAGGATGTTGCGGAACTGCGCCGGCTCGCTGATCGTCACGCCGATGACGGGGACCTGGAACGAGGCCCCAGTCAGCATCGGCGCCATGATCATCGCGAGCAGGCCGAGGGCCAGCACGTCCAGGATCGCCAGCATGCTCTGCAGCACGGCGAAGGTGGAGATGAACCGGCGGGTTCCGGCCGGCAGCACGGTGAGCAGCGATCGGACGGTCCGCCACAGAGCGACCATCCACGCCTCCTCAGCAACCCGGGTTGTTGTCCGGCGTCAGCCTAACGGTGCTCAGCCGGTATTCCAGGTGCGCTGCCACCAGCGGCGGCGTGGCGCTGCGCCGTCGACCGTGGCCGGCTCGCCGGCCGACTCGGCCGTCACCGCCTGGTGCGCCTCCCGGGCCTCCCTCCAGGCCGCGACCATCTCCTCGATGTCGACCCGCCCGACGACCACCGGCGAGCCGGTGCCGAAGTAGGGCTTGCGACGGTCGGCCAGGACCCGTTCGTTGAAGTCCTCGAGCCGCTGCCGGACCTGGGCCTCCTCGGCCAGCTCGACCAGCGCCTCCGGGAAGGTCGAGCGCTCCCGGCGGAGCGCCAGGGCCGTCGGCAGCGCCCCGGTCATGTCCAGCTTCTCCCGCTGGATCAGCCCCTTGATCCACCAGTCGGGGTCGTCCCCCGCCCGGTCGATGCGGTCCAGCGGTTTGCCCGCCCCGGGCAGGTCGTCGAAGTCGCCGTTGCGCTGGGCCTGCTGGATGGCATGGTCCACCCAGGTCTCGATCTTCTGCAGGTCCATCCGCGGCCGCGCGGTCGCGGCCTCCGCCTGGTCGGGCACGGCGCGCGCCTGGTCCGTCCGTCCTGGTTCCGGTCCACTCATCCTGCCCACCCCTCGGGTCGGTGCTTCTTCGGCAACCGCGCGACCACCAGCCGGTAGGAGTCCTCGATCGCCTCGATCAGTTCATCGTCCGGGATCGCGCCGCCCCGGGCCAGCGAATTCCATCCGGACCGGCCGATGTAGGCCATCACGGAGGCATCGTCCGGATAGCGGTCGAGCCACTCGTCGGCCTCCTCCCGGGTGACCGCGGCCTTGATCCCGATCGACCCGGAGCCCAGGAAACAGAAGATCTTGCCCGCCCCCGCAGGCCCGACCTTGGCGACCTGGTCGCCCTCCCACGGCTCGTCCGGCCAGGCGCCGGGCAGGCCGAGTGCGTGGTCCCTGATGTGGTCCTGCGCCATGGCCCGCCTCCCGCGGTCGAGGTCCCTCCAGGCTAACGCGTGCGCCGGTGCAGCCAGAGGGAGAGCCCCAGGACGGCCAGGCCGGCCATCGACAGCGCCGCCCCGACCCAGCTGGCCGCCTGGTAGCCCCACCCGGCGTGGATCACCGCGCCCCCGAGCCAGGCACCCAGCGCGTTGGCGAAGTTCAGCGCGGCGTGGTTGCTCGCGGCGCCGATCGTCTCCGCGTCCCCGGCGACCTGCATCAGCCGCAGCTGCAGCACCACCACGAGCACGGACGCGGCGGCGGACACGGCGAAGACGGTCAGCAGGGCCGGCACCGCCCACTGCGAGGTCACCGTGAAGGTCGCCAGCAGCAGCCCCGTGGCGACCAGCGCGATGAGCAGCCCGCGCAGCACCGACCAGTCGGCCAGCCAGCCGCCGACGAGGGAGCCGACCGCGCCGCCGATGCCGAAGACGAGGAGGAACCACGGGACCGCCGACTCACCCAGTCCGGTGACCTCAGTGACCGTCGGGGCGATGTAGGAGTACATCGCGAACATCCCGCCGAAGCCCACGGCCCCGATCAGCAGGGTCAACCAGACCTGCGCGCGGCGGAAGGCCGCCAGCTCGCGGCGCCCGCTCGCGGTCCGGTCCCCCGGGGTGCGCGGGACCCACCGGGCGACGAGGGCGACCGTCAGCACGGCCACCGCCGCCACGAGCCAGTAGGCCGAGCGCCAGCCCATGGTCTTTCCCAGCCAGGTCGCCGCCGGCACCCCGGCCATGTTGGCGATCGGTATGCCGAGCATCACCCGGCTCACCGCGCGCCCCTTCTGCCCGGGGGCGGCGAGCGAGGAGACGATCAGCGCCGAGACCCCGAAGAAGGCCCCGTGCGGCACGCCGGAGAGGAAGCGGGCCAGCACCAACCACTCGTAGGAGGACGCCAGGGCGCTGGCGATGCTGCCGAGGGTGAAGACGGCCATCAGCGCCAGGGCGAGACCGCGGCGCGGCAACCGTGCCCCGAGCACCGCGACGACGGGCGTGCCGAGCAGCACGCCCACGGCATACGCGGAGATGGCGTGACCTGCGGTGGGGATCGAGACGTGGACGCCGTTCGCGATCTGCGGCAACAGGCCCATCGTCACGAACTCGGTGGTGCCGATCGCGAACCCGCCGACCACGAGGGCCGTGGTGACGAGGGCGAGGTGGGCCCGGGCCGGGGCGTCGAGGGTCTCGGGGGTGGGGTGTGGAGTGTGCGGGCGTGGCGGGGCCACGGTCATCCAGGGGCTCCTGTGGGGTTCGGGGACGTGGCCCGACGTCCCTGTCCGCGGCCGGCACCAGCACAATGCGCGTCCACCCCGCAATATTCCGAACGCCGTGGCCGCTGGTCCCGGACCGTGATCCGTGGTTGGCAGTCCACTACCCCTCACTGTCGAGGGCACCGGGTCGGAAGGGGATGTGTCCCATGGCTAGTCAACCGTCATCGACCGAGGAGCAGTACGCGACGGGGAGGGCGCTCATCCTGGCCGCCGTCGCCGCACTCGGCGGCTTCCTGTTCGGCTTCGACACGGCCGTGATCAACGGCACCGTCACGGCGGTGCGCGCGCAGTTCGAGATGGGCTCGGGACTCACCGGCTTCGTGGTGTCCTCGGCATTGCTGGGCTGCGTCGCCGGTGCCTATCTCGCGGGACGTCTGGCCGACCGGATCGGCCGCACCCGGGTGATGGTGATCGCCGCCGCCCTGTTCTTCGTCAGCGCCGCCGGGTCGGGCCTGGCCTTCGGTCCGGCCGACCTGATCGGCTGGCGGGTGCTCGGCGGGCTGGGGGTGGGCGCCGCCTCGGTGATCGCCCCCGCCTACATCGCCGAGATCTCCCCCGCCTCGATCCGTGGCCGCCTTGGGTCCCTGCAACAGCTGGCCATCGTGACCGGCATCTTCGTCGCGCTGCTCTCCGACGCCTGGCTCGCCGCGATCGCCGGTGGTGCCGCGGAGCAGCTCTGGTGGGGCATGGAGGCGTGGCGGTGGATGTTCATCGCCGAGGTAATCCCCGCGGCGGTCTACGGCGTGATGGCGCTGACCATCCCGGAGTCCCCCCGCTTCCTGGTGGCCCGGGGTGACCTCGAGCGCGCCCGCGCGGTGCTGGGCGAGGTGCTCAAGACCGGGATCGACGACCGGATCGCCGAGATCGTCCGGACGGTCAAGCGCGACGCCAGGTCCTCCTTCCGAGACCTGCTGAACCCCGGCGGCCGCGGGCTGCTGCCCATCGTCTGGATCGGCGTCGCACTCTCGGTCTTCCAGCAGTTCGTTGGGATCAACGTGATCTTCTACTACTCCTCGACGCTGTGGCAGTCGGTGGGCTTCACCGAGTCCGACGCGCTCACCCAGACCGTGATCACCTCCGTCACCAACATCGTGGTCACCCTGGTGGCGATCGCGCTGATCGACAAGATCGGACGCCGGCGACTGCTCACGATCGGCTCGGTGGGGATGTTCCTCACCCTGGGCACGCTGGCCTACATCTTCGCCACCGCCCCGCTGGTCCAGGGCGACGAGGGCCTGGAGCCCGCGCTCGGCGACACCCAGGGCGTCATCGCGCTCGTCGCCGCCAACCTGTTCGTGGTCTTCTTCGGTATTTCGTGGGGCCCGGCGGTGTGGGTGCTGCTCGGCGAGATGTTCAACAACAAGATCCGCGGCACGGCCCTCGGCCTGGCCGCCGCGGCACAGTGGCTGGCCAACTTCGCGATCTCGACCAGCTTCCCGGCGATGGCCGACGTCGGCCTGGGCTTCGCCTACGGGTTCTACACCCTGTTCGCATTCCTGTCGCTGGTGTTCGTGCTCAAGTTCGTGCCGGAGACGAAGGGCAGACAGCTCGAGGACATGTAGCCCGGGAGGCTGTGGACAACGGCCCCCTACTCCCCTCCAGGCACGGCACAGTGGTGCGGATGGGCAGGAAGGGGGCAGCATGGATCGCGTGACGCCCATCCCGCACAGCGGACCGCTCACCCGCGGGGACCTCGAGCAACTGCGCGGTGGCCACGACTCTGCGCGCTATGAGCTGCTCGACGGGAGCGTGCTGGTGACCCCGTCCCCCGGGCGGTGGCACCAGACCGCCCTGCTCAACCTGGTCCTCCTGCTCAACGACGGGCTCCCCGACGGGCTGGTGCTCCTGTTCGCACCGTTCGACGTCGTCCTGGCGGAGGACACCGTCCTCCAACCGGATCTCCTGGTGGCCCGACGGACGGACCTCACCGACCGGGACCTGCCGGCGGCACCGGTGCTGGCGGTCGAGGTGTTGTCGCCGAGCACCCGTCGGATCGACCTAGGCCTGAAGTTCGAGCGCTACCTGCGGGCGGGGTGTCCGTCGTACTGGGTCGTCGACCCGGTGGAGCCGTCCCTGAGCGCCTGGCGGCTCCGGGGCGGCCACTACCGCCTGGTCGCGGAGGTCACCGGCGAGGAGGTCGCGCGCTTGTCGGATCCGTTCCCGGTGGAGATCCGACCCGCCGACCTGGTCCGCGATTGAGGGAAACGGTGCTAGCCCTGCTGCGGCAGCTCGTCGTCGACGTAGCCCGGGCCGGCAGCGATGAGGCCGGACCCGGCCATCAGGAGGCCGACCAGCACGAGGAGCCCGAGGGGCAGGTTCCAGTTCCCCCCGAGGTCGAACAGCCAGCCGACCAGGAAGGGGCCCACGGCCGCCATCAGGTAGCCCATGGACTGGGTGAACCCGGAGACCCGGGTGGTGACCCGGGGATCGCGGGTGTGGATCGTGATCAGCGCGATGGCCAGCGGGAAGGCGGCCCCCGCCATCCCGAGGAAGACCGCCCACAGCCACGGGAGCGTGGTGGGGGCCAGCCACAGGCCCAGGTAGCCGGCGCTCAGCAGGGCACCCAGCAGCACGACGAGGACCCGCAGGTCGGAGTAGCGACCCACCATCCAGGGCATCAGGAAGCCGGTGGGGATCCCGAAGGCCGCGATGGTCGCACCGAGCACCCCGGCCATCGAGGGCGCCAGCCCGCTGTCCCGGTAGATCTGCGCGATCCAGGCGAACTGGATGTAGGCCTGGGAGGACTGCACCCCGAAGAAGACGGCCAAGGCGCATGCCTTCCTCGAGCGGAGCATCCCCCACATCGAGCCGGTCACCGCGCGCTGGCCGGGCAGCCTCCGGCGCTGCTCCACCAGCGCCAGCACCACCCACGGGATGCACGCCAATGCTGCGGTCACGCCCCACAGGCCGATGCTGCCGCGCCACTGCCCGGGCAGCGTGCCCGCGAGCGGGATGGCGAGGGCCGCCGGGATGCTGGCGCCCAGCGCGAGCCCGGTGGAGTACACCGAGGTCATCAGCGGCAGCCGGTTCGGGAAGTGTCGCTTGATGAAGGCCGGGATCAGCACGTTGCCGACCGCGACTCCCGCGAACGCGAGCAGCGAGAGCCCGATGAAGACGGCGACGTCGCCGACGACCGCGCGGGCCACCAGCCCGACGGCGGCGGCGAAGGCACCCACGGCGATGGCCGAGTTCAGGCCGATCCGGATCGCCAGGGTGACCGCCATCGCCCCGAACACCGCGAAGCCGAAACCGGGCAGCGCCCCCAGCACGCCGGCCGCGGCGGCGCTCATGTCCAGCCCGTCCTGGATCTCGGCGAGGACGGGTCCGATCGAGGAGGCGGCGGGCCGCAGGTTGAGGGCCAGGAAGAGGACGGCGATCGCCGCGAGCGCGGCGCGGCGGGCCGGCACGGCGGGGCGGGCGGGGGTGTCAGCCACAGGCCACGTTCCCCAGTCGGGCCAACCCGGCCAGGTCGCCGGTGCCGTAGGTCAGGTTGCGCGCCCCCTCGGCGTGCATCAGCTGGCTCTCGTCATCGACGTGGTCCAGCCCGACGAGGTGGCCGAACTCGTGGTCGACGATCGCCTGCCGGACCGCCGGCTCCCGCATGTCCTCGAAGGCGTCGACGTCGAGCACGACCACGCCGGACACGAACTGCTTGAAGCCGTTCGGCGCCTGCTGCACGGTGCTGCCGCCGATCCCGGCGATGCGCCCCTCGAGCTCGGACACCTCCTCCTCGTCGGCCCACATCACCAGGACCGGCTGGTCCCGGGTGCGGATGCCGCGCTCCCGGTCGGGAGTGGTGCCCACCAAGACGAAGACGAACCCGGTCGCCTCGCTGGTGCGCTCCAGGCTGGTGCGCACCAGCTCTTCGTGGTCCCCGGGGGCGCCGTCGGGATTGATCGCGACCTCGATCTCGCGGCACGGGTCGTAGCTCACCGGCGTCCCCGTGCCCGGTTGGGTGTCGACGAAGGCGTAGGCCGTGGCCGAGGACGAGGTCTCCGGCGCCGGGCGCAACCGGCTGGCCCCGCCCAGGCCCACCCGCTCCAGGGCGTCGGAGATCAGCAGCGGATTGAGCAGGAGCACCCCGACGAGCGCGAAGAGGAGGACCATGGCCAGGCCCGCCGGCGCCCTGCTCCGGCGCGGCCGTCCCATCGAGTCCCAACCGGGGGGCGGGGGCTCGGGAAAGGTCATGGTCGGCATTATCCGTCCCCGGGTGCCCCTGCCGGGCAGCACCCTCGACGTCCGCGCCGGTGAACCCGCTGCTAGGGGGCGGGAGCGAGCACCACGTCGGCGGCACCCTCCCCGGTGGCGGCCAGGGACCGGTGCGCCAGCACCCACGCCACGCGCCGGGCCCTCGCCTCCTCGTCCCCACCTGCCCGCAGCACCCGCAGGATGGCCGCCGCCACCTCGGTCTCGTCGTATGCCGTGGCCTCCCCGAGCCGGTGCGTCACCAGGTCCTCGGCCGCCGGACCGGGCCCGGCGTAGACCACCGGGGTGCCGCAGGCCAGGGCGGCGATCACCTTGGTGGGGTAGGCGAAGTCGTAGCCCAGCCCGGGTTTCACGCTGACCAGGGCGGCCGCCGCGGCCCGCTGCCAGGCGGCGGCCTCCTCCGGCGGCACGAGCGGGCGCAGCTCGATGGTGCCCGCGGGCAGGTCCTCGGCGATCCGGCGCAGTTCCGGCCACGAGCTGCCCTGCCCGAGGAAGACCAGCCGCGCGCCGGGTTCCTCGGCGACCACGTGGCGCATCGCCCGGGCGAAGACCTCGGCGCCCTGCCACTCCGAGGCGGTGCCGGCATACACCAGGAAGGGCGTGTCGGGAGCGGCGTCCGGTCGGTCCCCGTCGGGGGCGAAGGTGTCGGTGTCGATGCCGTTGGGGATGACCCGCACGGCCCGCCCGCCCAGGGCACGGACCCGTTCGGCGACTCCCTCGGAGACGGCGATCACGTCCCGGGCCCCGCGCAGGGCGTAGCGCTCGACGGCGCGCACCCCGGCCACCACGGGGGCGGGGGCGCCGGTGGAGGCGGACGCGTCGGACCAGATGTCGGCGGCGTAGTAGACGTAGGGCAACCGGCGCCGGGACACCAGCGACCGGAGCCCCGTCACCACCCGGACCACGGCGCCCGTCGTGGGCGGCGGCTCGACGAGGACGACGTCGGGCCGGCGCACGGTGAGCAGCCGCAGCGCCAGGGGCACGTCGAAGGAGAGGTACTGCAGGTAGCCGCGCACGTAGCCCGCCTCGTCCCGGAGCACCGGCCAGCGCCTCACCCGGGCTCCCGGCACGTGGCGGTCGTCCTCCGGTGCCCGGCCCGGGGGCGGGGCTGCGGTGAGCACGTCGACGTCCGCCCCGCGTCCGACCAGGGCCCGCACGACCGCCGCGAGCCGGAAGGTGGCCGCGGCGGCCTCGGGCGTGAAGATCCTGGTGGCGAGGGCGACCCGGGTCACAGGGCGATCGTCGTCCCGGTGGCCGCGGACTCCAGGATGGCCTCGACCACGGTGAGGGTGTGCACGCCCTCGTCCATGGTGACGGCCTCGGAGGGTTCGCCCCACAGCCGGTCGCGGAAGTTCTCTTGCTCCACCCGCAGCGGCTCGCGCTTGGCCAGGGCGTAGCGGATGGAGTCACCCTCGGACACGCCGCGGAAGACCGCGACCCGGTCCCAGTCGTTGGCCACGTCGCCGTTGGCCACGAAGGTCAGGTCCCCGGAGAGCATGTCGGCGATGAACGCGCCCTTCTCCCCCGTCGCGACGACCTGGCGGATCTTGACCGGGGACAGCCAGTTCACCACGTGGTTGACGATGATCCCGTTGGCCAGCCGGCCCGTGGCCACCACCATGTCCTCGTGCTCGCGCCCGGACCGGTGGGTGACCTGCGCCGACACCGTGGAGTACCCGGCCTGCGCGATCCACGCGGTCAGGTCCACGTCGTGCGTGGCCAGGTCCTTGACCACGCCCACGTCGGCGATCCGGGCCGGGAACGGGCCCTGCCGCGAGGTCGTGAGCTGGTACACCTCACCGAGCTCCCCTGCCTCGATCCGCTCCCGCATGGCCAACAGCGCCGGGTTGCACCGCTCGACGTACCCGACGCACCCGACCAGGCCGGCGTCGGCGAACGCCGCCGCCACCCGGCGGCCCTCCTCCACCGTCGCCGCGATCGGCTTCTCCACCATCGCGTGCACGCCCGCCTCCGCCAGCGCCAGCGCAACGGGCTCGTGCAGGTAGGTCGGCACCGCGACCATCGCCGCGTCGATGCCGGCAGCGATCAGGGCCGCCACGTCGGGCAGCACCTCCAACGGCCCGGCCACGCCGTGCTTGTCACCGTGCGGGTCGGCGACCGCCACCAGGTCCATCCCCTCCACCTCACGGATCACCCGCGCGTGGTGCCGGCCCATCGAGCCCAACCCGATCAGCCCCATCCGGATCGGCTGGCCCGCGGGCAACACTCCCCCGCCGGCGGCCCCCATCAGGACCCCGCCCCCACGACCGTGTTCACGGCCGTCGCGATCCGCTCCAGGTGCTCGGCCGTCAACGACGGGTGCACCGGCAGGCTGAACACCTCAGCCGCGGCCCGCGCCGTCACCGGCAGCGCCTCCGGATCCGCCGGGGCGAACCGGGCCAACGAGACCAGCTCGTGGTTCGGGATCGGGTAGTACACCCCGCAGCCCACCTTGTGCTCCTCCCGCAACGCGGCCACCACCGCGTCCCGCTCCTCCCGCGACGCCCCGGGGAGCCGGACCGTGTACTGGTGGTAGACGTGCTCACACCCCGGCCGGACCGGCGGCACCACCACCCCCTCCAGGTGCGCGTCCAACCACGCCGCGTTCTCCCGCCGCCGCGCCGTCCAGTCCGAGAGCTTGCCCAGCTGCACCCGCCCGATCGCCGCATGGAGGTCGGTCATCCGGTTGTTCAACCCCACGACCTCGTTCGCGTACTGCGTCTCCATCCCCTGGTTGCGCAGCAACCGCACCCCCCGGGCGATCTCCTCGTCGGCACAGGCCACCATCCCGCCCTCACCGGAGGTCATGTTCTTCGTCGGGTACAGGCTGAACATCCCGAACGTGCCGAACGAACCCACCGGCGCGCCGTCGATCCGCGCCCCGTGCGCCTGCGCCGCGTCCTCGAAGACCATCACCCCGGCCTCGTCGGCCACCTCCGCCAACCCCGCCATGTCGGCCGGGTGCCCGTACAGGTGCACCGGCATGATCGCCGCCGTCGCGTCCGTCACCACCGACCGCACCGACTCCGGGTCCAGGTTGAAGGTGTCCTCGGTGATGTCCGCGAACACCGGCCGGGCACCGGTCAACGCCACCGAGTTGGCCGTCGCGGCAAAGGTGAACGAGGGCACGATCACCTCATCACCGGCCCCGATCCCGGCCGCCAACAGGCCCAGGTGCAACCCCGAGGTCCCCGAGTTCACCGCCACGCACGTCCGGCCGTCCACCAGCTCCCGGGCGAACTCCTCCTCGAACGCCGCCACCTGCGGACCCTGCGCCACCATCCCCGAGCGCAACACCGCGTCCACGGCGGCCCGCTCCTGCTCCCCGATGATCGGCTTCGCCGCGGGGATCATCTCCAGGTCACTCATGCCTCCACCTTCCGGATCGTGTCGCCGTGCTGTTCGTATGTCGTGCCGTCGACCGGGCAGGTGAACCGCCCGTCCGGCGCCTGCACGAGGGGTTTGCCGGCCTCGCCGACCCAGCCGATCTGCCGGGCGGGGACCCCGACGACCAGGGCGTGGTCGGGGACGTCGCGGGTGACGACCGCGCCGGCGGCCACCGTCGCCCAGGCACCGATCGTGACGGGGGCGACGCAGACCGCGCGGGCGCCGATCGAGGCGCCCGTGCCGATCGTCACGCCGACCGCGTCCCAGTCGGCGGCGTCCTTGAGCGACCCGTCGGTGTTGACCGCCCGCGGGAAGGTGTCGTTGGTGAGCACGACGGCCGGGCCGATGAAGACCCCGTCGCCCAGCTGGGCGGGCTCGTAGACCAGGGCGTAGTTCTGCACCTTGCAGTGGTCGCCCAGGTGTACGCCGGGGCCGATGTAGGCACCGCGACCGATGATGCACCCGGCGCCGAGGCGGGCCCCGGAGCGCACCTGTGCCAGGTGCCAGACGCTGCTGCCGTCGCCGATCGAGGCGTCGTCGTCGATATCGGCGCTGTCCGCGATGCGAGTCGCCACCGGTGTCCTCCTGTGGGGTGGGAGACAATGCGTGCATGAGCCTAACGCCCCCGATGACCGACGCGTGGCTCGTGATCCCCCTCTTCAACGAGGCCAGCGTCATCGCCGAGGTGCTCGAGGGGGCCCGGGCGCGGTTCCCGCACGTGGTGTGCGTCGACGACGCCTCCACCGACGACTCGGCGCGGATCGCCGCGGCGGCGGGGGCCGTGGTGGTGCGGCACCCGTTCAACCTCGGCCAGGGCGCCGCCCTGCAGACCGGGATCCGCTACGTGCTCGAGGCCACGGACGCGACCTACCTGGTCACCTTCGACGCCGACGGGCAGCACCGGGTCGAGGACGCCGAGGCGATGGTGACCCGGGCCCGGGACGAGGACCTGGCCGTGGTCTTCGGGTCCCGGTTCCTGGACTCGCGCACCGAGCCGGGGTTCCTGCGCAAGATCGTGTTGAAGACCGCGGTGTGGATCACCAACCAGCAGACGGGGCTGCGCCTGTCCGACGCGCACAACGGCCTGCGGGTGGTGCGGCGCGACGCCGCGGAGACGCTGCACCTGAAGCAGGACCGGATGGCCCACGCCACCGAGATCGTGCTCCAGCTCGGCCGGTCCGGGCTGCCGTGGGCCGAGCACCCGGTCCACGTGCTCTACACCGACTACTCCCGGGCCAAGGGGCAGTCGCTGATCAACTCGGTCAACATCCTCATCGACACGATCCTGAAGTGAGGCGCTGACGTGCTGGACCAACCGCTGATCAAGACCCTGCTGCTGGTGGGCATCGTGGTGGTGACCGTGATGCTGACCCGCTCGACCAGCGGGTCCCGCCACCAGGCGGTCCGGCGGCTGCTGCTGATCGGGTTCGTCGGCCTGGCCGTGGTGGCCGTGCTCTTCCCCCGGCTGCTCACCCAGGTGGCCCAGGCCGTCGGCGTCGGGCGCGGCGCCGACCTGTTGCTCTACGGCCTGACGATCACCTTCCTGGGCTACGTCGCGGCCTCCTACCGGCGGATGCGGGTGCTCGAGCAGCACCTGACCACCCTCGCCCGGCAGCTGGCGCTGCGCGAGGCGATCGAGGATCAGGACCCCTCGCCGCCCGGGCCGAAGCCCCGGACCTGAGCCAGCTCCGGGCGCACCGCCTCGTAGCTGGCCCGGTCGGCCGCCGCCAGCAGCCGTTCCGGTTGTGAGCCGGCCCGGTAGGTCTCCCCCCGGCCGTCCCCGGCGAAGCCGCCCGCCTCCGTCAGCAGCAGGGTCCCCGGGGCGTGGTCCCACGGACGGCTGCGGCCGTAGACGATGAAGTCGGCCTCGCCCTCGACCAGCTTCGGGTAGTCCACGCCGCAACACACCCAGGTCAGTTCGAGCGCGGCCAGCCTTCCGTGCTTGGCCCCCACCTGTGCCCGGAGCGAGGTGACCCCGCGCAGCGCGGCCGGGTCGGCCGGCGGTGCGGGACGGGTGAGCCGCTCCCCGTCCCGGTAGGCACCGGCACCCAGCTCCGCGACATACGCCCGGTTGTGCTGGGGCTGCCAGATCCAGCCGCGGACCGCGGTCCCGAACCGGGTCTCGGCCACCATCACGGCGTGGTCCGGGGACCCGTGGACGAAGTTCTTGGTGCCGTCGACCGGGTCGACGGTAAACGCGTGCTCGGCGCCCAGGTAGGCCGCCATCAACGACGGCGCGGTCTCGTGCGCCTCCTCGCCGAGGATGACGGCACCGGGGTAGGCGGCGCTCAGCGCCCGGGTGATCAGCACCTCGGCCTGCTGGTCCGCGACGGTGACCAGGTCCCCCGGGTTCTTCTCGGTCACCTCCCCGTCGGCGAGGTCCCGGAAGCGGGGCACGATCACCTCCTCGGCCACGTCCTTGAGCAGGCTGAGGATCGCGTCGGTGTCCATCGCCGTCCCCCTTCGAGGTGCGTGAGCGGCGCGCCGCGGCGCGGCGGCCTCAGGAGTCCTGGCTGTCCAGGGCGGCCCGGTGGGTCCGGGCCAGGACCGGGTAGTGCGAGATGCCGGTCATCAGGCCGGCCCGCTCCTCCTCGGTGAGCTCACGGCGCACCTTGGCCGGGACGCCGGCGACCAGGGACCCGTCGGGCACCTCGGTGCCCTCGAGGACGACCGCACCGCCGGCGATCAGGCACTGGCTGCCGATCCGGGCGCCGTTGAGCACGACCGCGCCCATCCCGACGATGGTGCCGCTGCCCACGGTGCACCCGTGCAGGACCGCGTTGTGACCGACCGAGACGTCGTCGGCGATGGTGGCGGGGAACCCCTCGTCCGCGTGCACGACGACATTGTCCTGGAAGTTGGACCGCTCCCCGACGGTGATCTGCTCGTTGTCGCCGCGCAGCGACGCGCCGTACCAGACGCTGCTGCCGGGGCCGATCCGCACGCTGCCGCTGACCACGCTGTGCGGGGCCAGGAAGGCGTCCGGGTCGATCTCGGGCACCCGGTCTCCCAGGGGGAGCACCAGCCCGCGGGGGGTGTTGGTCGTCATCTGGTCAGCCACCTCGCTGTCTCGTCGGTATGCCCGACACTAGCCTGACCGCCCTATGCTCGGTCCATGAGTCCCCTGCCGACGCAGACCAGCCCGTGGGAGGACCTGGCGGACACCCTGAGCCGTGCGCTGGGCCCCGCCGCGGTGAGCCGCCGGGCGCTGGACCGGCACGCGATGGCCCACGACGCCTCGCACTACCTGCTCACCCCCGAACTCCTCGTGCGCCCGACCGACCGGGAGCAGGTCGCCGCGGTGCTGCGGGCCTGCGACGCCGCCGGCACCCCGGTGACCTTCCGGTCCGGCGGCACCAGCCTGTCCGGGCAGGGCATCACCGACGCCGTCCTGGTCGACACCCGGCGCCACTTCCGGGGGGTCGAGGTGCTCGACGGCGGCGCCCGGGTGCGGGTGCAGCCGGGCACGACGGTGCGCCAGGTCAACGCCCGGCTGGCTCCCTACCGGACCAAGCTCGGCCCGGACCCGGCCAGCGAGGGCGCCTGCACCATCGGCGGGGTCGTCGCCAACAACTCCAGCGGGATGCACTGCGGCACCGAGTTCAACACCTACGCGACGCTCGACTCACTGGTCCTGGTCCTGCCGACGGGCACCCTGCTGGACACGGCCGCCCCCGACGCCGCGGAGCGGTTGCGGACCCTGGAGCCGGACCTGTATGCCGGCCTGCTCCGGCTCCGCGAACGGGTCGCCTCCGACCCGGCCTCCGTGGCGACCATCCGGCGGCTCTTCGCGATGAAGAACACGATGGGCTACGGGTTGAACTCCCTGCTGGACTTCACCGACCCGCTGGACATCCTGGTGCACCTGATGATCGGCAGCGAGGGGACGCTGGGGTTCGTGGCGGAGGCGACCTTCCGCACTGTCCCGGTGGACCCGGCCATCGCGACCGGGCTCCTCGTCTTCCCCGACGTCACCACGGCGACCGGGTCCGTCCCCGACCTGGTCGGGACCGGGGCGGCGACCGCCGAACTGCTGGACGCCGCCTCGCTGCGGGTCTCCCAACGCGACCCGCAGTGCCCGCCCCAGATCCGGGACCTGCAGATCACCGACCACGCCGCGCTGCTCATCGAGTACACCGGCGGCACCGCCGAGGAACTCAGCGAGCGGGTCGCCGCCGCGACCCCGGCGCTGCGCTCGCTGCCGGTCACCGCGCCCGCCGAGCTCTCCGAGGACGGCGCCACCCGCACGGCGCTCTGGCGGGTCCGCAAGGGGCTGTTCAGCGCGGTCGCCGGGGCCCGGCCCCAGGGCACCAACGCCCTGCTCGAGGACGTCGTGGTCGAGGTGGGGCTGCTGGGCCAGACCTGCGCCTCGCTCACCGAGCTGTTCGACCGGCACTCCTACGAGGAGTCGGTCATCTTCGGCCACGCCAAGGACGGCAACGTCCACTTCATGCTCAACGAGCGCTTCGACGACGACGCCGCGATGGCCCGCTACGCGGCGTTCACCGAGGACATGGTCGACCTCGTCCTGGGCAACGGCGGCTCGCTGAAGGCCGAGCACGGGACCGGGCGGATCATGGCACCCTTCGTGCGCCGCCAGTACGGCGACGAGCTGTACGCCGTGATGTGGGAGCTCAAGCGCCTGATCGACCCCCGGGGCCTGCTCAACCCCGGCGCGGTGCTCTCCGACGACCCCGACTCCTACCTCAGGGACCTCAAGCCCAACCCCCGGGTGGAGGAGGAGGTCGACCGGTGCGTGGAGTGCGGCTACTGCGAGCCGGTCTGCCCCTCGCGGGACGTGACCCTCACCCCGCGGCAACGGATCGTGCTCCGGCGGGAGATGGTCACCGCCCGCGAGCGGGGTGACCACGCCCTGGCCCGGGAGCTGGAGCAGGACTACGTCTACGAGGGCGAGCAGACGTGCGCGGTCGACGGCATGTGCCTGACCGCCTGTCCGGTCCTGATCGACACCGGTGACCTGGTGCGCCGGCTGCGGCGGGAGACCGTCTCGCCGGTGGCGGACCGCGTGTGGGAGGGCGCCGCCCACGCCTGGGGCGCCACCGCCCCGGGAGCCGCCCTGGCGCTCAGCGCGGCGCGGGCCCTCCCCGCGGCCCTGCCCGTCGGGGTGACCGCCGCGGCCCGGGCGGTGCTCGGGCACGACACCGTCCCGCTGTACGACGACGGCCTGCCGGCCGGTGGCAGCCCCCGCCCGAGGCTGGACCAGCCGGGGGCCGAGGCGGTGCTGTTCAGCGCCTGCATCGGGCAGATGTTCGGCCCGGAGACCACGGCGGACGGTGCTCCGACCCCGGGCGCCGCCGAGGCCCTCCGCACTCTGTGCGAGCGCGCGGGTGTCCGGCTGCGCACCCCGGCCGACCCGGGCGCGCTGTGCTGCGGCACGCCGTGGAAGTCCAAGGGCCTCGGCCGTGGGTATGCGGTGATGGCCGACCGTGTCGTGCCGGCGCTGCGCGAGGCGACCGGGGGCGGGGCCATCCCGGTGGTCATCGAGGCGTCCTCGTGCGCCGAGGGGCTGGTCGAGATGCTGCGGGACCGGGCCCCGGAGCTGCGGGTGCTGGATGCCGTCGAGTTCGTCGCCGAGCAGGTGCTGCCCCGGCTGACCATCACCCGCAGGGTCGACTCGGTCGTGGTGCACCCGACCTGCTCGACCGAGCGGGCCGGGACCACCCGGCACCTGCTGGAGCTGGCCCGGGCGGTCGGCGAGGAGGTGTCGGTGCCCACCGGGTGGGGCTGCTGCGGGTTCGCCGGGGACCGGGGGCTGCTGCACCCCGAGCTCACCGCCTCGGCCACCGCGCCCGAGGCCGCGGAGGTGCGCGGGACCGGGCACACGGCATACGTGTCGAGCAACCGGACCTGCGAGATCGGGATGACCCGGGCCACCGGGCGGCCCTACCGGCACGTCCTCGAGCTGCTGCTCCACGCCACCGGCTGAGCGGCGCCCGTCCGGACGGTCGGGCGCCCACTGGGTGGGACCCGACCGCCCGGTCGGCGCTGCCGCGTCGGGCCGGCTACTCCAGCGTCCGCAGCTGGTCGGCCACGCCCTCGCTGATCGCGGCCGTCCCACCGAGCAGGAAGATCCTGCCGGGGTCGAGCCGGTCCAGCTCGGTCCAGGTTGCCTCCGGGATGCTGTCCTGCTTGACCAGCAGCACGGGCACGTCGGTGTCCGCGGCACGCGCGGCCCCGGCCAGTGCGTCCGGCCAGTCCTGCCCGGTCGCCACGAAGATGTCCTGCGACGTCTCGTGGTCCTGGGCGATCAGGGCCGCCGTCTCGTACCGGGTCGGCCCGGCCACCCGCTCCACCGGGCCGTAGGAGCCCAGGGCCTCCTCGACGTCGGCGGACACCGCCTGGGTGCCGCCCAGGAGCACGATCTGCTCCGGCGCCAACCGGCTCAGCTGCTCGGCCGTCGCGTCCGGCACCGCGTCGGGCCGGACCAGCAGCACCGGCCCGTCGAGCGCCCCGGCGCGGGCCGCGCCGGCGAGGGCGTCGGGGAACTTGCGACCGGTGGCGACGTAGACCACGTCGGCGGACGCGAAGTCCCCGGCGATGATGGCCGCGGTCTCGTACCGGTCGGCCCCGGCGTAGCGGACGACCTCGGCGTCGGGGACGAAGGCCGCGAGCTCGTCCTCGACCTCCTGACCGACCGCGCTCGTGCCACCGACCAGGACCACCGTGCTCGGCTCGAGCCGTTGCAGCTCGATCCGGGTGGTCTGCGGCAGCCACTCCGGGTGGGTCAGCAGCACCGGGGCCCCCTGGCTGCCGGAGGACGCGGCCGCCGCCAGGGCGTCCGGGTAGTCCTTGCCGGTCGCCACGAAGACGGTGTCCACGGGGCCGGGGAACAGCTGGGAGATCCTGGAGGCGGTGTCGTAACGGTCGACGCCCGCGACGCGGACCACCTCCGGCGGCACCGGCTCCGGGTTCTCCTCGCACGCGTTGTCCCGCATCGAGAAGTCCTGGGTGACGGTGTCCCCGCGGACCAGGTCCACCAGGTGCATGTCCGGCCGGTAGCCGGGCAGGCTCGCGGTCATCCGCAACCGGCCGACCTGGGTGTTGAACCAGCGCGCGTAGTCGCCCTCGTGGTTGGTCACGACGAGCCAGCCGTCGCCGACGTCCTCCCGCACCGGGTCGACGTTGATCGGGATGCTGTCCCCGGCGGTCTGGCCACCGTCGCACGCCTCGAGGTATGCCGTGCCCATCACCTTGCCCCACGTCAGCGGCGGGCTGACGTGCATCGCGACATCCACCGGGGTGGGTCGCACGGGGGTGTTGGCCGAGATGGTGACCTGACCGCTGTAGGTCCCCGGCTGGGCCACCGTGCTGCTGTCGGTCGTGACCAGCACGGTCACGCTGTCCCCGGGCTCCAGCACGGCCTCGGTGGTGTCGAGGTCGAGCCACGGGACGTCTGCGCCGCTCTCCGCACACTCGTCGAAGCCGGGCAGCTGCTCGGCGGAGTCGGTCGGGGAGAAGCCCCCGAGGTCGCCACCGATCCGGACCAGGCCGCAGGCACCGCCGCCGCGGTAGACCGCCTCGTTGGCCGCCGGGAACTCCGACCACGTGTCCGCGTCCGGGTCGTACCCGAAGGTGGCGTTGGTGATGTTGTCGTCCTGCACACCACCGACCACGACCAGCTGGTCGTTGGCCGCCGTGCCGGCGGCGCCCCAGACGGTGACCGGGGCCGGCGCGCCGTCGGCCCACGCGTCCTCCGCCGGGTCGTAGAGCAGCGTGTCGGCGAGCCCGGCGCCGTCGTCGTCGATGCCGCCGGCGCAGGCCAGCACACCACCGACGGCGCCACACACCGGGAAGGCGTTGGCCTGCGGCAGCGGGGCCAGCTCCGTCCACTCGTCCGCGGCCGGGTCGTAGGACTGGACCGTGTCGACGATCGGGAAGCAGTCGGCCGTGGTGCAGCCACCGACCACGACCAGCTGGCCGCCGAGCACGGCATACCCGCTGGAGGAGGTCGGTACTGGCATCCCCGCGGCCGCCGTCCACGCGTCGGACGCCGGGTCGTAGAGCCAGGTCTGGTCGGTGGGGTCGCCGTCCTGCCAGCCACCGGCGACCACGATCTGGCCGCCGACCACGCCGACCGCCGACGACTGTGCCGGGGCCGGGAGCGGTGCCACCGGCATCCACTCCAGCGCCGTGGCGTCGTAGCGCCACACCGCATCGGTGCTCTCGAAGCCGTCGGTGCCACCGATCGAGTACCACTGCCCCTCGACGGAGACCACCCGGTTGTCCAGCACCGGCAGCTCCAGCGGGGTCAGGTCGACCCACGGCTCCTCCGCCGTGCGGGGCGGGGCGGCGGTTTCGCCGGACGGCGCGGGACCGTCGCGGAAGGCGGCCACCGAGACGTCGGCCTCCCGGCTGACGACCGGGGCACCGGCGGACCCCAGGACCTCCTGGGTGGTCATCCGGCTGCCGTCGGCCCGCAGGATCTCGAACCCGACGTTGCGCTCGCCGAAGGTCACCTCGGCCGGGCTGGTCCCGTTGTTGGTGACGGTGAACTCGGCCGAGTCGCTCTCGCCCAGCTGCACCTCGGTCTCCAGGGAGGTCGGGTCGACCTCGAGCACCGCCGAGCCCAGCACGAAGTCGGCCCGGCCCACGTCACCGACCGGGACGTCCACGTCCTGCTGGTCGGTCCCGTAGTTGCGGGCGGACGCCTCGAACGGGGTGCTGCCGGTCAGCGCGGAGTACAGCCAGTAGAAGCCGTCCTCCAGCGCGTCGTCGTCCGGGGTCGCCCGCGTGGTCCCCACGTCGGAGGGGTTCTCCAGCGAGGTCACCCGGGCACCGAGGATCCCGGCACCGTCGGAGTCGTTCTGGACGTACCCGACGACCAGGCCACCGCCGTCCGGCAGGCACTGACGGCTGCCGATGAAGACGTCGTCGACCTGCCACCAGGCGTCCCAGTCCGCCTCGTAGTGGAACCGGACCTGGGTATCGGTGCCAGCCTCGTCGCCCAGCGGCAGCAAGACCGGTCCGGCGCCTGAACCGGCCGCCTCCCAGAGTGGGGTCCAGGTGGACCCGCCGTCGGTGCTCAGCTCGACCTGAGCCACCGAGCTGCCGAAGTCCTCCCGGTAATGGTTGAAGCCCACCGCAGGTGACTCGACCGCAGACAGGTCGACCACCGGTGAGACCAGGGTGGTGTCCTGCGGGTTGTCCGGACCGAGGAAGTCGCTGTTCACGACCGCGAAGTTGCCCTCGCCCCCGGTCCCATTCGGGATGTCGTAGGGGTCCTCGAAGACCCACACCCCGCCCGACCCGTTCAGGTCCTCGACCGTCCAGCCGTCGGGTGCCTCCGTCCCGTCGAAGCTCTCGGTGATCCCGTCCACCACGACCGAGTAGCCGGGCGCGTTGCAGGTCACGGCGTCGACGGGCAGCGCGAAGTCCTGCTCGACCGTGCCGTCCTCGGCGATGGTGACCTCGGCGGATCCCACCTGGTAGCCCGGGTACTGCGCGGTCGCGACCACGGTGTGCGTGCCCGCGGGCAGCACCAGCTCGTACGCCCCGGTCTCGGGGTCGGTGTAGCTGCCCACGGTCGGCTCGCCCTGCACGCTCAGCCGGGCGTAGAGCGGCCAGCCCTGCCCGCCGCCGTCCGTGACGGTGCCGGTCAGCGTCCCGCTGGGGGCGGGGTCCAGCGCCACGTCGTGCGTGACGGTGTCGTCGACCGGGATGGTCAGCGTGTCGGTGTCGGTGACGTAGCCGAACCGGCTGACGGTCACCGTGTAGTCCCCGGAGCTGAACCGCACCCGGTAGCTGCCGTCGGCGCCGGTGCGGACGCTGCGCTCGCGCTCCCCCTGCAGGAGCACCTGGGCACCCGCCACGGGGTCGCCGGTCGAGGCATCGGTCACCGTGCCCTCGACCGTGCCCGAGTCCGCGATCGGGGCGGCCGTGAGCAGGGCCAGCGCGTCGAGGCGTCCCTCGCCGAAGACGTTGTTGTCGGCGTCGGTGCCCCCGCACTGGTCGTTCGGGTTGTCGATGGCCGTGCCGTCGAGCAGCTCCTTGGTCAGCTCGATATCACCGACCAGCGCCGGGTCCGCCGACCAGAGCAGCGCGATGGCGCCCGCGACGTGGGGCGTGGCCATCGAGGTCCCGGTGAACGCCGCGTAGTCACCGCCGGGCACCGAGGAGGTGACCGCCGTGCCGGGCGCGGAGATGTTGGGCTTGATCTCCCCGTCCTGGCCCGCGCCGCGGGAGGAGGAGGACGCGATGTTGTGGTTGGCGTCGTAGTTGCCCACCGAGTAGTTGATGATCCGGCTTCCCGGGGAACCGCTGGTCTCACAGCCTGGTCCGATGTTGCCGTTGGCCCAGACGCCGAAGATCCCGGACGCCGCCCACGCCTCCGCGACGTCCTCCATGAAGGGGTCGTTGCTGGGTGCCGTGGTGCCCCAGGAGTTGTTGATGATGTGCGGACGCATCGACGCGTCGGGGTTCTCCCCGGTCAGGTCGGTCGGGGCCAGCATCCACTCACCGGACAGGATCAGTGCCTCGTCCGAGGGGCAGCACCCGTTGGCGGCGATCCAAGTGGCCCCCGGCGCGACCCCGATCTGGTGCTCTCCCCCGTCGTCGCCGACCATGGTGCCCATCGTGTGGGTGCCGTGGGCGTCGAAGTCCCAGGGCTCGTCCGACCCGGTGCCCGCCGCGTCGAACCAGTTGTAGTTGTGGTCGAACGTGCCGTCCCCGTTGTTCCCCCGGTACTGGTTCACCAAGGCGGGGTGCTCGTAGTCCACCCCGGTGTCGATGTTGGCCACGACGATGTCCTCGCCGGTGAGCCCGAACTGCGACCACACGTCGTCGGCGTTGACGTCCGCCACGCCCCACTCGACCGCGGTCGGGCCGACCACGGCCGGCTCCTCGACGGGTGTCGGGATCTCGTAGGCGGTGTTCGGATAGATCCCCTCGACCTCGGGGTCGGCGGCCAGCGTCGACACCAGCTCGGCGTCACCGTGCTTGACCAGGATCGCGTTGGAGATGAAGAACGGGGTGTATGCCGTGTGCGCGGCGTCGAGGTCCGCGCGGGCCTGCCGCTGGCTGGCCGCCGCGGTGGCGCGGAGCTCGCGGTGGACCGCCTCACCGCGGGCGTCCCAGTCCTCGATCTCGGCGAGGGCGTCGAGGTCGGGGCGGTCGGCGAAGCGCACCAGGAAGGTCGCCTGACCGTCCGCGTCGAGCGCCTGGGCCACCTCGTGGCTGACCTTGTCGCCGGCGTCCGCCGCCGGCTCGGCCGGGGTGGCTCCGGCGCCCGCACCCAGCGCCATACCCCCCATCGTGGCGAGCAGCCCGCTGAGGGCCACGGCCACCCAGCGTCGTTTGCCGCCCCGGGCGCCCTGGCCCCGGCGTGTGCTTGACGAACCCATAGCCCTGCCCCTTTGCACGGCGCCCGCCCGGGAGGAGTCCCCGGGGACACGGACGTTGGGACGAACCTAGGACCGCGCGGGTGCCGGGGGCATCCGCGCAACTACCCAGGCTCCTGCGGCCCGAGACCGCCGGACATCGCGGCGTGCCAGGCGGCCACACCGGCCCTGCTGCGGTAGCCGAGCTTGCGCAGGACGGAGCCGACATGGCTCTCCACGGTCCGCTCCGAGAGGTAGAGGTGGACGGCGATCTGCCGGTTCGTCCACCCCTGGGCGATGTAGCCGGCGACGACCCGTTCCCGGGGGGTCAGGCCGCTCGCCTGCAGCACCAGCGTGATCCTGCCCTGGGCGGGCGCCTCCGGGCCGGTGGCGGCCTGCTCTGGCCGGTCCTCCTCGGCGGCGGCCGCGGCGAGGATCGCCCGCACCTCGGCCTCCATCGACCGGTTGTTGCGGGCGGCGCGGACCTTCAGTCGGCGCCGTACGTCCTCGTCGAGGGAACGGACGGTGATCGCGGCCATGCCTGATGCTAGCGTTGCTAGCGACCTCGGTAGCGGCTGCTACCCTGCCGGTCCGCGCGAGTCCCACGGAAGGGGGTGCCGCCGTGGCCCCGATGCAGGGATCGCCCGGGGAGGTCGACGTCCGCGACTACCGGGACGAGGACGAGCCCTCCTGGCTGCGCGCCCGGGTGCTCAGCTTCCTCTCCACCGCCTACTACGACGACGTGAAGACCGAGCGCACCCGGTTCGACGGCGCTGCCGTCCGCCTCGTCGCGGTCCGCCCGGGGCCCGGGGCGATCACGAGCCCGGGGGCCGAGGAGGTCGTCGGCCTGCTGGACGTCGAACTGTTCGACCCCGAGCCGGGCGCGGCGGGCGGCACCGCCACGATCGACAGCATCGCGGTCCACCCGGACCACCAGCGCCGCGGGCTCGCGGACCGGCTGCTCGCCGAGGCACTGCGCAGGCTGGCACCGCTCGGACTGGTGTCCCTGGACGCCTGGACCCGCGAGGACGAGCCGGCCAACCACTGGTACCTGCGCAACGGGTTCGCCGTGGCGCACGAGTACCTGCACGTCTACAAGTCCTGGGACGACCCGGCCGAGGGGTTCACCACCCCCGACGGGCTGTCCGCGCCCCTGGCGGCCTTCATGCACGGCTCCCTGGAGGACGAGCAGGCCCTCCGCGCCCGGTTCCGCCGGGTCCACCGCTGCCGCCAGTACCTGCGCGAGCTCTGACCCGGGCGTTGTCTGTCGCCCGGCTCCTGCAGCCCGGCGGCGGAAAACCCGTTGCCCGCCGCCGGTCCCGCTGGCACCCTGACCTGACACGCGGCGAACCGCCGCGGGACGCGGGGCGACGGCAACGTCCCCCTGAGGAGAGGAGCAGTGAGATGTCCACGACTGCCGTCGGTGTGCCCACCAGCCACCACCCCCTCTCCCCCAGGAGCAGCAGCCTTGTCCCACCCTTCCGACACGGGTGACATCGCCCCGTTCTTCGTCTTCGACTACACCCCCATCGACGACCCCGCCCGGGCGTCGTCCCCCGACGGTGATGACGCCGGCGGCGCCGGCGACCAACGGTTCAGCACCTACTGGGACGTGGAGCGCGGCTGCCGCGGTCCCGAGCCACGACCCCACTGGGTGGTCCTCGACAGCGCCGCCGTCGACACCGACCTCGGCGTCCTCAAGACCGGCAAGGAGGCCGACGTCCGGCTGATCCACCGGGCCGCCACCGACGGTTCCGGCGCCGAGACCCTGATGGCCGGCAAGTACTACCGGGACCTGGACCACCGCAGCTTCCGCCGCAGTGCCGCCTACACCGAGACCCGCCGGGCCCGGCGCAGCCGGGACAACCGGGCCGTCTCCCGCAGGTCCTCCTACGGACGGGAGGTGGCTGCCGGCATGTGGGCCGTCGCCGAGTGGGAGGCCCTCAACCAGTACTGGTCCGCGGGCGTCCCGGTGCCCTACCCGGTGCAGGTCGACGGCACGGAGATCCTGATGGAGTTCATCCAGGTGGCGGGCGATGCCGCGCCGCGGCTGGCGGAGACCCGGCCGGACCCCGACCTGCTCGAGCACTACTTCGACCAGGTGCGGGAGGCGATGACGCGGCTGGCCTCGCTGCACGCCGCCCACGGTGACCTCTCGCCCTACAACATGCTCGCGGCCGGAGAACGCATCGTCATCATCGACCTGCCCCAGGTGGTCGACCTGGCCGCGAACCCCGCCGGGTTCGAGTTCCTGCACCGGGACTGCCGCAACGTCTGCGCGTGGTTCACCGCCCGCGGGCTGCCGGTCGACGCGGACGAGCTGTATGCCGACCTGGTCGCCTACACCTGAGCGACCCGGGTGCCGGGCCCGGTCGGCTAGGCGGGGACACCGGCGGCGGCGAGCAGTGCCTCGTCCTGCGCCACGTGCCGCTCCACCGTGGCCCGCTGGGTCGTCTGCAGGTCGGCCGCGGCCACGCCGGCCCGCACCGCGTCCCGGACCTGCCGGGCCGCCGCGGAGGAGATCAGGTCCAGCCGCAGCGCATGGGCGGCCGCGCCGGCATACGTGTCGAACAGGTACACGCCGGTCCCGGCGAGCCGCTCCCGGTCCCGCGGGTCCGTCCCGGCCACGTCGTGGATGAACACGGCCCGCACGTGGTCCGGGTCGCGCTCCAGCATCGCCTGCCCGACCCGGACGTCGGCCTGCCCGCTGTCTCCCAGGAAGACGACCGCGCACTCCGGGAAGAGCAACCGGTAGCGGTCGAAGTTGACCAGCTTGCGCTGGGCGATCCGCCCCTTGGTGAGCAGGTTGAGGATGCTGCCGGTCATCACCGAGTGCGGCGGCAGTCCGTGGCCGGACAGCCCGTTGCGGGTGTAGCTGTCGACCACACCCGCCGCGTCGGAGGGCCGGGCGGTGAGGAAGGTCAGGTCGCCCGGCCGACCCGGCTCGGCGGCGGCGCCGTGATCGAGGGCGCACAGGAACTCCACGACGCCCGGGTAGACCACGCCGCGGGGGAACCGTCGGTCGTGCAGCATCGAGATCACGGTGTCGTCGATGTCGGACAGGATCTTCAGGTCCGGGGACTGCTGCCCGGCCGCCTGTCTCGCGATGTGCTCCAGGATCTCCTCCCGGACGTCGTCGTCGTCGATGTCCTCAAAGATCAGGTGGTCCAGGTCGTGGTAGTCCCCGTGCGCGTTCACCAGGTTCTTCAGGGTTGCCAGCTCGGCGCCCTGCAGGGACAGGAAGACGTCGCGCACGGCCCGTTCGTGGCTCGCCGGGGTGCGGCCGTGGTGCAGCGCGTGGACCAGGTCGGCCAGCCGCTCCAGGGTCAGCTCGGCGCGTCGCTCGCGGCAGAGCAGGTCCAGCAGGGCACTGCGGTGGTCGGGGCCGAACATCCGCCGGTCGTCCAGTCCCCGGATCAGGTCCGTCAGCTCGACCTCGGCGAGCAGGGCATCCAGCTCCCCCGGGGGCGTCTCCCGAAGCAGCTGCAGCACGGCGGCCTCCTCGTCCCGACGGGTCCACCCGGAGACCAAGGACCGGAGTTCGGCGCTGCGGCTGCTCACGGCAGCAACCTACGGCACCCGCACCATGAGCGCACCGGGCTCCACCCGCGCCGACACGGCGAGCACCTCGGGGTGCGGGTCGCCGTCCACCTGGATCGTCACCCCGCCGGGCGCGGTGACCCGGACCGCGCCGACCTGCCGGTAGCCGAGGCCACACACCGGGCGGCGGTGCCCGACCAGGCCCTGGACCGCGATCGGGACCCAGTGCCACACCCGGGGAGGCGCCACCAGCGCTAGCTCCAACCGGCCGTCGTCCGGTCGCGCGCCGGGCACAACCGTGATCCCGAGCGGGATCCGTCCGCAGTTGGCGACCAGCAGGCTCCACGCCCGGACCTGCTGCTCCGGCCCGCCGTCGCGGCGGACCGCGAGGTCCACCGGCGCCGCCGCCAGCCGGCGCAGCCCGGGCAGGAAGTAGGCGGCCCACCGGATCCGCCGCTTCAGTCCCGGGTCGACAGCCGACACCGTGTCGGCGTCGTGACCGATCCCGAGGACGACGAGGAAGGCGGTCTCGTCGGAGACCACGGGGCCAACCGGTCCCTGCTGGGTGTAGCAGGCCCACCCCAGGTCCACCCCCCGGAGGCGGCCGTCGAGGGCGACCCGGACCGCCCCGGTGAGGTCGCGGCGCGGCAGGTCCAGGTTGCGGGCGAACAGGTTGGCGGTGCCCAGTGGCAGGATGCCGAGCGGCAGACCCGTCCCACCCAGCACCTCCGCCACGGCTCGCACCGTGCCGTCGCCACCACCGACGACCACCAGGTCGGCCCCCTCCGCCACCGCCCGGCGCGCCTGGGCTCCCCCGGGCTCGGCGACGGTGGTGGTCAGCAGGGTGGGAGCCGGCCAGCCGCGGTCCGCGCACGCCGCGTGGACCAGTTGCACGGCCCGGTCCGCGCGCGACCGGGCCGGGTTGAGGATCGCGACGACCCGGGTGGTCACGGGTCGGCTAGTCGCTGGCGAGGTGGCGGGTGACCGAGGTCGCGATCACGTCCGGGGTCAGCCCGACCCGCTCCATGACTTGGCCGCGGGACCCATGGGCGAGGAACTCCTTGGGGATGCCGTAGCACCAGACCGGTTGCAGCAGGTCGGCCTCGCGCACCGCCTTGCCGATCGCTTCCCCGATCCCACCGTCGACGATGTTGTCCTCCACCACGACGACGTGCCGGCTGCGGCGGACCAGGTCGACCAGATCGGCGCTCACCGGGAGCACCCACCGCGGGTCCACCACCTGGACCCCCGCCCCTGCGGAGGCCAGCTTGTCCCCCACCCCGAGCGCGACCTCGGCCATCGCCCCGACGGAGACGATGAGCACGTCCGGGCTCGGGTGCGACTCCCCGTCGGCATCGAGGTCGCGGAGCACGTCGACGGTGCCCTGCCTGCGGACCGCCTCGACCGGCTCCGAGACGGTGCCCTTCGGGAAACGCAGCACGGTCGGCCCGTCCTCGACCCGGACCGCCTCGCGCAGCGCCTGCCGCACCTGCGCGCCGTCGCGTGGGGCGGCCAGGCGCAGCCCCGGCACGATGCCGACCACGCTCATGTCCCACATCCCGTTGTGGCTGGCGCCGTCGCTGCCGGTCACGCCGGCACGGTCCAGCACGAAGGTCACCCCCTGCCGGTGCATCGCACAGTCCATCAGCAACTGGTCGAAGGCCCTGTTCAGGAAGGTCGCGTAGACGGCGACCACCGGGTGCAGCCCGGCGAAGGAGAGGCCGGCCGCCATCGTCACGGCGTGCTGCTCGGCGATCCCCACGTCGAAGACCCGCTGTGGGTAGCGCTCGGCGAACGGTCGGAGGCCGACCGGGAGCAACATCGAGGCGGTGAGCCCGACGATGTCCTCCCGCTCGTCGGCAAGGGCCAACAGTTCGTCGCTGAACTCGTCGGTCCAGGCGCGGCCCGAGAGTTCCAGCGGGAGGCCGGTCTCGGGGTTGATCACGCCCACCGCGTGGAACCGGTCCGCCTCGTCGGTCGTCGCCGGCTCGTAGCCGTGGCCCTTCTCGGTGAGCACGTGCACCAGGACGACGCCACGGAAGTCCCGGGCCCGGCGGAGCGCGGTCTCCAGGGCGGGCAGGTCGTGCCCGTCCACCGGACCGAGGTACTTCAGCCCCAGGTCCTCGAACATGCCCTGCGGGCTGACGATGTCCTTCAGGCCCTTCTTCACCCCGTGCAGCGTCTCGTACATGGGACGGCCCAACACGGGGGTCCGGTAGAGGAGCTGCCGCTTGCCCCAGGTGAGCACGTCCTCGTAGCGCCGGTCGGCCCGCAGCCGACCCAGGTACTCGGCCATCCCCCCGGTGGTCGGCGCGTACGAGCGCTCGTTGTCGTTGACCACGATGACCAACGGCAGGTCGGGGCTGGCGGCGATGTTGTTCAGCGCCTCCCACGCCATCCCGCCGGTCAGCGCACCGTCCCCGATCACGGCCACGGTATGCCGGTCGTCCTCACCGCGCAGCATCCGACCGGTCGCGATCCCGGTGGCCCACGACAGCGAGGTGGAGGCGTGCGAGTTCTCCACCACGTCGTGCTCGGACTCGCCCCGGCTCGGATACCCGGAGAGGCCGCCCTCCTTGCGCAAGGCGGAGAAGTCGTGGCGGCCGGTCAGCAACTTGTGGACGTAGGACTGGTGCCCCGTGTCGAAGACCACGGTGTCCGAGGGCGACTCGAAGACCCGGTGGATCGCCATGGTGAGCTCCACGACCCCCAGGTTGGGCCCCAGGTGGCCACCGGTCCGGGACACCGAACTGATCAGGTAGTCCCTGATCTCGGCCGCAAGGCTCTCGAGCTGGCGGGTCGAGAGGCTCCTGAGGTCCGCCGGTCCGTTGATGCTGTTGAGGAGACCCACGAGTGCCGGTTCCCTTTCTCCGTTGACGTCCGGTCGAGTGTACGGCTCCCCCCTGGGTGCTAGGAGCGGGCGCGGGGACCGGTCGAGCCCCGCACCGTCAGCCGGACGGGCAGTACCACCGGTGCCTGCGCGTGGGGCTTGGCACCGCCGATCATCGCGATCAGGTGCTGTGCCGCGGTCGCGCCCATGGCGCGCAACGGCGAGGCCACCGTGGTCAGAGTCGGGGTGACCCAGTCGGCGGCCAGGATGTTGTCGAAGCCCACCACGCTGACCTGGTCCGGCACCACGATCCCCCGTTCTCGCAGCCCCTGCATGAACCCGATGGCCATCTGGTCGTTGTAGGCCAGGACCGCCGAGGTCGGCCGCTCCAGCCAGCGCTGCACAGCGCGGGCACCCCCGGCCACGGTCGGCACCAGCGGCCCGATCCGGTGGGCGGTGAGCAGCAGTTCCAGCGATGCCTCGCGCACCGCACGCCACCGCATCCCGTCCACCCACGACGCCTCCGGCCCGGCGAGGTAGGTGATCGTGTGGTGGCCCAGGGACCCCAGGTGCTCCATGGCCCGCCGGACGCCACGGGGGTTGTCGGTCACGACGGACGGGATGCCGGTGATGGCCCGGTTGAGCACCACCACGGGGCCGCGCTTGGTCAGCGTCCGCACGGCCGCGTCCGACATCCGGGAGCTCGTCAGGAGCACTCCCTCCACCGAGCCGGCGACCCGGTCCAGTGCCGCGCGCTCCCGCTCGCCGGACTCGCGGGAGTCGGCCAGGACCAGGGTGTAGCCGGCCTCCGCGGCCGTGGTCTCGGCGCCCCGGATGACCGGGAAGTTCACCGGGTTCGTGATGTCGGGCACCACCAGGGCGATCATGCCGCTCCGGTGCGTCGACAGGGCCCGCGCGATCGGGTTGGCGCGGTATCCGATCTCCTCGGCGACGGCCCGGATCTTCTGCGCGGTCGCGGTGCTCACCCGCCCCGGCCGGGCGAACGCCCGCGACACCGTCGAGGGAGCCACGCCGGCCCGCCGGGCCACGTCGTAGATCGTCGGCGCCCGGTCCGCGTCGTCCGGTGAGGTGCTACCCACGGCCTCACCGTAGGACCGGCGACACCGGTTGGCAACCGATTGCAGTGATGGCAGTACCGGCGGGGTGGGCCGGGGTCAGCGACGGGCGACCCGGGTGGTACCCCGCACCGCGATGGGGGCCCGCACGCGCAGCGCCTCCAGCAGCAGCTCGGCGCTGCGCAGGGCCGCACGCAGCCGCAGTCCTTCCTGGGTGAGCGACCCGAGCACGTCGCCCAGCGTCCCCGGCGGTAGCACCGGGCCCAGGTCGGGGCGCACGTCGCGCCAGGCTCCCCGCATCGCCGCCAGGTCCGCCTCCAGGTGCCGCACCGTGACCCAGGCGAGGGCGACCGGGTGACGGCGCCAGGCGGCATACGCCCGGTAGTCGGCGGGACACTGGTCCAGCAGCCAGGACACGGCCGCCTGCTCCCACCCGGACACGCCGGCGGGCGGCACCCGGTCGGGCCAGCCCGGCGGTCCAGAGTTCATGCGAACAAGTGTACGACCTCTCGGGTGGTGCGTCAGTAGTAGACGGCCAGTGCGCCGTTCGGCCCGTCGATGACCTGCACCGGGGTGTCGAAGACACGGGTCAGGATCTGGCCGTCCATCATCGCCGCGGCCGTGCCGAACTCGACGACCCGGCCGTTCTTGACCGCACAGATGTGGTCGGCGTAGTGACCGGCGAAGTTGATGTCGTGCAACACGATGATGATGGTCCGGCCGAGCTCGGCCGCGGCCTCCTTCAGGTGCCGCATCATGTGCACCGAGTGCTGCATGTCCAGGTTGTTCAGCGGCTCGTCCAGCAACACGTATTCGGTGTCCTGGGCCAGCACCATCGCCACGTAGGCGCGTTGGCGCTGACCACCGGAGAGCTGGTCCAGGTAGCGACCCTCCAGCTCGGTCAGGTGCAGGAAGTCGATCGCCCGGCTGATGATCTCCTCGTCCGCCCTGGTCAGCCGCCCCTTGCTATAGGGGAACCGGCCGAAGCCGACCAGCTGGCGCACCGTGAGACGGGTGATGAAGTGGTTCTCCTGGCGCAGGATCGAGATGATCTTGGCCAGGTCCTTGGAGGCCGTGGTCGACACGTCGTAGCCGGCGACCTCGATGGCCCCGTCGTCCAGTCCGAGGAGTCGCCCGATCATCGTCAGCAGGGTGGACTTGCCGGCCCCGTTGGGACCCACCAGCGCGGTGATCCCGCCGGCCGGGATCTCCAGGTCCACGGGGCCGATCTGCACCTCGCTGCTGTAGTTCTTCAGGACGTTGGTCAGCGTGATCACAGCCGGCCCTTCTTCAGGATGACGTAGAGGAACACCGAGCCGCCGACGAGCTCGATGATGATGGACACGACGCCCTCTGCGTAGAAGACGTTCTTCAGGATGAAGTAGGCCCCCGAGAGCACCACGAAGCCGATCAGGAAGGCGACCGGGAAGACCCGCCGGTGGTCGTAGGTGTCCGCCAACTGGTAGGCGAGGGTGGCGACCAGGAAGCCGAGGAAGGTCATCGGCCCGACCAGCGCGGTGGAGACCGCCATCAGGATGGAGACCAGGAAGAGCACCCGCAGCACCTCGCGCCGGTGGTTCAGTCCCAGGTTGAGGGTGGCGTCCTTGCCCAGGGCGACCACGTTGAGCCGGTGGGAGCCGGCCCACAGCAGCAGGCCCGCACCCAGGCACAGCGGGATGGCGACCGGGAAGTAGCCGGCGTTGGCGTTGGTGACCGAGCCGAACAGCCGCGCGGTGAGGACGTCGAAGTCGCTGGGCGTCAGCAACCGCTGCATGAAGCTGGAGATGGAGCCCAGTCCCCCGCCGATGATGATCCCGATCAGCAGCATCACGTGGATGTTGCCGTAGCGGCCCGACAGCAGCCAGCCGTAGAGCAGGAGGGACAGCCCCACCATCAACACGACCTGGAGGACGAACTGGCGTGTCCCGGTCAGCGCCACCAGTCCGGCGACCCCGAGGAAGTACACCGCGGAGGTCTGCACCAGGACGTAGAGCGACTCGAACCCCATGATCGAGGGGGTGATGATCCGGTTGTGGGTGACGGTCTGGAAGCTCACCGTGGCGGTGGCCTGGCAGAACGCGACGATGGCCATCACGGTCAGGTCGGTCACCCGCATCTCGGCGATCAACCAGAAGCCTTCGGTCCCGAACGGTTCGGGGTTCCCCCAGGCCAGGCGGCCGAAGCCGAACCCGACAGCCAGCACCAGCAGGGTCCCGACCACCAGCCGGTAGCGGACCCTGGAGTGCCGGGTTGGCAGGGCACCCGAGTCCCGCGTCCGGTCCGGAGGGACCCGGGAGGGTATGCGGAGGGTCGTCAGGTCAGACACGGCGCCGCTGCCTCAGCAGGAGGTAGACGAAGACGACGGCACCGACGATGCCCAGGATCAGCGACACCTGCACCTCGAACGGGCTGATGATGGTCCGGCCGATCAGGTCGCAGACGGTCACGATGGCGATGCCGAGCAGGCAGACCCACGGCAGGTTGCTGCGGAGGTCGTCGCCGCGGAACATCGAGACGATGTTGGGCACGATCAGGCCGAGGAAGGGCAGGTTGCCGACCACCACGGTGACCACGCCCGTCGCGATCGCGATCAGTCCCGTACCGACCAGGATGAGCCGGTTGTAATTGAGCCCGACGTTGGTGGCGATCTCCTCCCCCAGCCCGGCCACGGTGAACCGGTCGGCCACGACGAAGATCGCGACCCCGACCAGCAGCACGATCCAGAGCACCTCGTACTGCCCACGGATCACCGAGGTGAAGCTGCCGCCGAACCAGATGCCCAGCTGCTGCAGCATGTCGGTCTTCAGCGCGACGAAGGTGGACAACGACCCCACCACCGCGCCGAGCATGATCCCGACGATGGGCACGATCAGCGAGCTGCGCAACGAGACCCGACGGAGGAAGGCGAAGAAGACCATGGTACCGATGAAGGCGGCCACCACGGCACCCACCATCCGGGTGAGGATGCTCGCATCCGGCATCACGATCAGCACCCCGAGCAGACCCAGCCCGGCCCACTCGGTCGTCCCGGTCGTGGTCGGCTCGACGAACCGGTTCTGCGTCAGCAGCTGCATGACCAGACCGGACATCGCCATCGCGGCACCGGCCAGCACGAGCGCGATCGTCCGGGGGATCCGGCTGATCGCGAACATCTGCCCGCCGTCTTCCCGGCCGAAGATGTCGTACTCGCCGGTGAGCAGGGACAGCACCAGCAGCGCGAGCACGCCGAGGGCCCCCAGGACCAGGGGAAGGTTGAACAGCTTCCCCCGGTCCGGGGCCCTGAGCGTGCTCGCGCTAGTGGTCACCGGGTCGACGGTCAGTTCTTCGCCTCGAGCGCGTCCGCCAGGGTGTTGAAGAACTCCGTGTAGGTCTGGATGCCCTCGTTGGTGTAGGTGTCGGCCGGCATGTAGACGAGGTTGCCCTCCTGGATCGCCGTGACGTTCTGCAGGGCCTCGGAGTCCTCCAGCACCTCCGCCGCCGGGGAGTAGTTCGGGTCGTCCGCGGCGACCGCTGCGTCACGGTCCATCACCAGGATCCAGTCCGGGTTGGACTCGGCGATGGCCTCGACCGAGATGTCGTCGCCCTGGTGGTCCTCGCTGCCCTCCACCTCCAGCGCCGGGGTCAGCCCGAAGATGTCGAAGGCGGGGCCGAGCGTGCGTCCTACCCCGGGGGCGACGTAGCCGATCTCACCGCCGGAGGTGATCAGCGCCATGACGGTGTCACCGTCCTGGTAGGCGGCGTTCACCCGCTCGATGGAGGCGTCGAAGTCACCGATCAGCTGCTCGGCCTCGGCCTGCTTGCCGAAGACCTCGCCCAGCACCGAGATCTGCCGGCGCAGCTCCTCGTCGAACGGCTCGCCCTCACGCGGGTCGAGCTCGAGCACCACGGCGTCGGGGGCGTACTTGGCCAGGTCGTCGTGGTACTGGGCGAAGCGCTGCCCGTTCACGATCAGGTCCGGCTTGGCGCTGACGACCGCCTCGAGGTTGGGCTCCCGGTGGTTGCCGAGGTCGACGATGGAGTCGTCCGAGGCGTAGGAGATCGTGTCGGGCATCAGGGACACCGCCGCGGCGCTGAGCTCGACGTCCCAGTCGGCCAGCGTCTCGAAGGTGCGGTTGTCGGTCGCCACCACCGACTCCAGCGGCAGGCTGATCGTCTGCGGGCCATTGTTGTCCTCGACGGTGACCTCCGACGGCTGCGCTTCGCCGTCCCCTTCGGCGCTACCGGTCTCCTCGGCGCCGTCTGAGCCCTCGGCGCTGTCGGAGCCCTCGGAGCCCTCGGCGGCGGCTTGCGAGCCGTTGTCGTCCCCGGAGTCGCCATCGGACTCACCGCCGCAGGCGGCCAGGGCCAGGGACAGGATGCCGGCGCCGGCGGCCAGGCGGAAAAGACGTGACGTGTGCATGCAGATCCTTCGTGACTCGTGACCCGTGCAGACGGGCCCTAGGGTTGCGGGCAACAAGAGGGCCGGCGAACCCGCCAAACATCCTGCGAAGCAGCGGAGTAACCGACACAGGCAAGCCTAACCTAACACCGATGGGTAGCTCGACCCACCCCCGCATGGCGTCGGTCACACCAGCCCGGTCACCGCCGCCGGGCCGCCGCACGGGCTCGATAGGATCGGAGGCGCTCCACCGCCAGCCGTTCGACAGAGGCAGCCCGATCGCCGGTACCCCGCTCAGGTCGCGGTCCGTGGAACCCCCGGATCGTTGGCCCTTCCATGCCCGGGAGGGCGAAGTGGAGCAGGTCGTGCAGCTGCTGGACCCCGGGACCCCGCAGGTCCCGGCGGACGGCCGGCCTGAAGGGACCGGCGGCGCCGTGCTGGCCGGGCCCACCGGAGTGGGCAAGACCCGGCTGCTGCGCGAGGTGCTGGCCGTCCTGGAGGGGCGCGGGCGCCGGGTCCACCTCAGCGTCGCGACCCGGTCGGCGGTGGAGATCCCGTACGGCTCCCTCGCCGGGCTGGTGCCGGACCGGGCACCGACCGACCACCAGGACTCCGACTCCTGGCACGCCGCGGTGGCCGCCAGGCTGACCGAGGGACGGGACGGCGCAGCCCCCGTGGTCCTCGCCGTGGACGACGCCCACCTGCTCGACCCCGGGGGCGCCGCCCTGCTGCTCCACCTCTGCGTCAGCGGCGCGGCCACGGTGCTGGTCACCGTGCGCCACGGTGAGCCCGCACCCGACGCGATCACCGCCCTGTGGCGGGACGGGCTGGCGCACCGGATCGACCTGCAGCCCTTCTCACCGGCGCAGACCGAGTCGTTCATCGACGCCCTGCTCGAGGGCCCGGTCGCGCGGCGCACCCGGCAGCGTCTGGCCGCGGTGAGCGGTGGCAACGTGCTGTTCGCGGGCGAACTGGTCCGCGGGGCGGTCGAGTCCGGGACGATGCGGCAGGTCGACGGGGTGTGGACCTGGGACGGCGCACTCGTCCTGGCGCCCCGCCTGGTGGACGCCGTCGACCAGCGGCTCGGCGCCCTGGGGTCCGCCGAGCGGGAGGCGCTGGCCCTGGTCGCGATGGGTGAACCGTTGCCCCTGGGCCTGGCCGAGCGCGCCCTGGACCCCGCTGCCGTGCATACCCTGGAGGCCGCCGGTCTGGTCGCGGTCGCCGGGGCGGCCGAGGGTGCGCCGGGGCTGCGGGTGTCCCACCCGCTCTACGGCGAGCTCGCCCTGGCGGGGGTCGGGACATTGCAGGAGCGGCGGTTGCGCCGCCTCCTGGTCGAGGACCTGCAGGCCGCCGGCGGGCACCGCAGCGGACTGGACACGGTGCGCCTGGCGCGGTGGCAGCTGGCCCTGGGCGACCCGGTCCCGGTGGACCTGCTGCGGGAGGCCGCGGCCCTGGCCAACCGGTTCTTCGACCACCCCCTGGCGGAACGACTGGCCAGGGCGGCTCTGCGGGTCGAGCCACGCTCCGCCAGTGCCGGGATCGAGCTCGCCGCCGCCCTCAACGGACAGAACTCCTACGCCGCGGCCGAGGAGGTGCTCGCCGCCCTCGAGCCGGACGTCCTGGCCGACGGGTCGGCACAACTGCACCAGCACTACCTGGACACCCGGCACACGTCCCTGCTCCTGGGGCTGGGCCGGATCGAGCAGGCCCGGGACATGTTGCGCCGCGCCGACGCCGCCCGCCCCGCCGCACCCGGCACCGGGATCAGGCCGACGGAGTCGCTCGTCGCCGTCTACTCGGGGGCGATCGCCCTCTCCCAGGGCCACCTGGCCGAGACGCTCCGGCTCATCGGGCCGGTGCTCGGGGCGGACCCCGACCGGGTCCCGGCGCTGGCCCGGCTGATGGCGCTGGAGCAGGCCGGGGAGGCCCTGATCTACCGGGCCGAGTTCGACCGGGCCCGGCGGGCGCATGCGCAGCTGCGGGACCTGGCCGACCACGAACCGGCCCTGGCCGCCCGGGGACTGGCCAACGCGATGCTGCAGGAGGTGCTCGCCCGGGCGTCCGAGGGGGCCGCCGGTGCCGCCCTGGAGCTCTCGCTGCACCTCCAGGAACAGCTGGGCTCCGTGCCGGACCCGGCGGTCACCAGCCTGGCCACGATGGTCCTGGGCGCCTGTCAGCTACGGTGCGGGCTGGTGGCCTCGGCGGTCCCCACCCTGGTCGAGGCGGTGCACGCCTACGGACGGAACGACCACGGGGGGCAGCTCTCCTGGGCCCTGGCGCTCCTCGCCCAGGCGCAGGCACTCTCCGGCGACGGGTCCGCCGCCCGGCTGTCCCTGGCCCGGGCCGAGGCCACCCAGCTCCCCCAGGTCCCGGCACGGCACGAGGTCGACCTGGTCACCGCCCGCGCCCTGGTCCACTGGGTCCACGGGAGGACCACCGAGGCCATCGCCGTCGCCCGGGCCGGCATGCCCGACTTCCCGGAGATGCTCGTCCACCGGGCCCGGCTGGTGCACCTGGCCGCCCTGCTCGGGGCGCCTCCCCGCAGCGTCCTCCCGGACCTGGAGGCGCTGGAGGCCCTGGCCCCCGGGGGCGGCGGCGGGGACGGACCGATCCACCTGACCGTCTCCCACGTCAGGGCGCTGGCCGAAGGCGATGGTCCCGCCCTGGAGGAGGTCGCCGACCACTTCACCGGGCTGGGTGCGCACCTGCTGGCGGCCGAGGCGGCCGGGCACGCCGCGGTCGCCTACCGCCGGGCCAGGCTGCCCGCCGCGGCGGAACGCGCAGCGGCCCGCAGCAGGGTGCTCGCCGCCCGCTGCGAGGGCGCCCGGTCCCCCGCCCTCGAGGTGGCGCCCGCCCTCGCGCACCTGACCGCCCGGGAGGCCGAGGTGACCCGGCTCGCCGCCCGCGGCCTGAGCAACGCGGCGATCGCGGCCGAACTGACGCTGTCGGTGCGCACCGTGGAGTCCCACCTCTACCAGGTGTTCGGCAAGCTCGGGGTGACCCACCGTAGTCAGCTCGCGGGCCTGGTGGGGACCTCCGAGCTCGAGAGTCCGCTCCCCTGAGCGACCTCCCGGGGCCAGTTCAGTAGTCGGCTACTGAGGTGTGAGATCCGTTCGCGCCCTAGCGTTCTCAGTGGGTACTCCCCGCGGCTCCCGTCCGACCCTGATCCGTGGCCGGTGACACTCAGGACGGGGGCCGTTCCGTGCCCCCCGGCATACCACTGGGCCGGGACAACGGCAGGGCCCCCGCACCAGACGTCCGGTGCGGGGGCCCTGTGCGGTCTGGGTCAGGCGGAGACCAGCGACCGCAGGACGTACTGCAGGATCCCGTCGTTGCGGTAGTAGTCCGCCTCACCAGGGGTGTCGATCCGGACCACGGCGTCGAACTCGACCGTCTCGCCGCCCTCCTTCTCGGCCGTCACGTGCACGGTGGCAGGGGTGCTGCCCTCGTTCAGCGCGGTGATGCCGGCGAAGGAGAAGGTCTCGGTGCCGTCCAGCCCCAGCGAGTCGGCGGTCTGCCCCTGCGGGTACTGCAGCGGCAGGACGCCCATCCCGATCAGGTTGGACCGGTGGATCCGCTCGTAGGACTCGGCGATCACGACCTTGACGCCCAGCAGGCGGGTGCCCTTGGCCGCCCAGTCACGGGAGGACCCGGAGCCGTACTCCTTGCCGGCCAGCACGACCAGCGGGACACCGGCCTCGGCGTAGACCTGGGCCGCGTCGAAGATCGCGACCGGCTCGGTGGAGCCGTCCAGCAGGTTGCGGGTGAAGCCGCCCTCGACCCCATCCAGCAACTGGTTGCGCAGCCGGATGTTGGCGAAGGTGCCGCGGATCATCACCTCGTGGTTGCCGCGGCGCGAGCCGTAGGAGTTGAAGTCCTTGCGCTCGATGCCGTGCTCGGCGAGGTACCGGCCGGCCGGGCTGTCGCCCTTGATGGAGCCCGCCGGGCTGATGTGGTCGGTGGTGACCGAGTCGCCCAGCTTGGCCAGCACCCGGGCGCCGGAGACGTCCTCGACCGGGGTCGGGGCAGCGTCCATCCCCTCGAAGTACGGGGGCTTGCGCACGTAGGTCGACTCGTCCGCCCACTCGAAGGTCTTTCCGTCCGGGGTGGGCAGCGACTGCCAGCGCTCGTCGCCGGCGAACACGTCGGAGTAGTCCTCGGTGAACATCTCCCGGCTGATCGAGGAGGCGATGGTGCGCTCCACCTCGTCCGGGGAAGGCCACAGGTCCCTCAGGAAGACGTCGTTGCCGTCGGTGTCCTGACCCAGCGGCTCGGACTCGAAGTCGAAGTCCATCGTGCCGGCCAGGGCGTAGGCGATGACCAGCGGCGGTGAGGCCAGGTAGTTCATCTTCACGTCCGGGTTGATCCGGCCCTCGAAGTTCCGGTTGCCGGAGAGCACCGAGGTGACCGCCAGGTCGTTGTCGTTGACCGCCTGGGACACCTCCTCGATGATCGGTCCGGAGTTGCCGATGCAGGTGGTGCACCCGTAGCCGACCAGGTGGAAGCCCAGCTTCTCCAGGTAGGGCCACATGCCGGCCTTTTCGAAGTAGCCGGTGACCACCTTGGAGCCCGGGGCCATCGAGGTCTTCACCCACGGCGGGACGGTCAGGCCCCGCTCGACGGCGTTCTTGGCCAGCATGGCGGCCGCCATCATCACCGAGGGGTTGGAGGTGTTGGTGCAGCTGGTGATCGAGGCGATCACCACGTGGCCGTGGTCGATCGTGACCTCCGCGCCGTCCAGGGTGACCGTGGCCGGGTTGCTGGCCCGGTCCCCGTTGACGCGGGCAGCCGAGTGGCTGGGCCGCCCGGCGGACTCCGACTCCTCGTGCGCGTCGTGGCTCGGCGCGTCGGATGCCGGGAAGCTGTCCCGCAGCTCCTGGTCGACCGAGCTCTTCTCGATCCGGTTGCCGTTCACGACGTAGTTCTTCAGGTCGTTGCGGAACTGCTCCTTGGCCTCGGTGACCGCGACCCGGTCCTGGGGCCGCTTCGGGCCCGCGATCGAGGGCACCACGGTGGACAGGTCCAGCTCGAGGCGCTCGGAGAAGCGCGGCTCCACCGAGGGGTCGTGCCACATGCCCTGCTCCTTGGCGTAGGCCTCCACCAGCGCGACCTGGTCCTCGGAGCGACCGGTCAGCCGCAGGTAGTCCAGGGTCACGTCGTCGATCGGGAAGATCGCCGCGGTCGAGCCGAACTCGGGGCTCATGTTGCCGATGGTGGCCCGGTTGGCCAGCGGCACCTGGGCCACGCCGTCGCCGTAGAACTCGACGAACTTGCCGACCACGCCGTGCTCGCGCAGCATCTCGGTGATCGTGAGCACCACGTCGGTGGCCGTCGCCCCGGCCGGGATCGCCCCGGAGAGCTTGAAGCCGACCACCCGCGGGATGAGCATGGACACCGGCTGGCCGAGCATGGCGGCCTCGGCCTCGATGCCGCCGACGCCCCAGCCGAGGACGCCGAGCCCGTTGACCATCGTGGTGTGCGAGTCGGTGCCGACGCAGGTGTCGGGGTAGGCGGTCAGCTCGCCGTCGACCTCGCGGGTCATCACGGTGCGGGCCAGGTGCTCGATGTTGACCTGGTGCACGATGCCGGTGCCCGGCGGGACGACCTTGAAGTCCTCGAAGGCCGTCTGCCCCCACCGCAGGAACTGGTAGCGTTCCCCGTTGCGCTGGTACTCGATCTCCACGTTGCGCTCGAAGGCGTCGGCGCGCCCGAAGACGTCGATGATCACCGAGTGGTCGATGACCAGCTCGGTCGGCACCAGCGGGTTGATCTTGGACGGGTCGCCGCTCAGGTCGGCCATCGCCTCGCGCATCGTGGCGAGGTCGACGATGCACGGGACACCGGTGAAGTCCTGCATGATCACCCGCGCGGGGGTGAACTGGATCTCGGTGCTCGGGTCGGCGTTCTCGTCCCACTGCGCCAGCGCGGTGATGTGGTCGGCGGTGATGTTCGCACCGTCCTCGGTGCGCAGCAGGTTCTCCAACAGCACCTTCAAGCTGTACGGGAGGTCCGAAGCTCCCTCGATCCCGCCGATCCGGTAGATCTGGTAGCTCGCGTCACCTACCTGCAGGGTTCCTTTGGCTCCGAAGCTGTCTGATGTGCCGCTCACGGTGGGGCTCCTTCCCAGATATCTTGACGTCAAGATACATGATCTCACACATTGACCCAAGTCTCCCGCACCCGGCAGGAACCCGCTAGCGAGCCTCGCCTGAGCTGTCCGACAGCCGTATGCCGTCAGCCGGCCGGGACGAGCAGGGCGATGCACTCCATGTGGTGGGTCATCGGGAAGGCGTCGAAGACGCGCAGGTCCACCAGGTCCAGCCCGGCGTCGCGGGCATACCCGACGTCCCGGGCCAGCGCCGCGGGGTCGCACGCGACGTAGGCGACGGCCCGCGGGCCCAGCCGCGCCACGTCCCGGACCACGGCCTTCCCGGCGCCGGAGCGCGGCGGGTCGAGGACCACCAGGTCCGCCCGCTCGCCCGCGCGCGCCATCCGGCGCACCGCACGGTCCACCCGGTCACGGGTCACCCGCACCCCCGCCCAGGGCGTCAGGTTGTCCCGCGCGTGCTCCACGGCGAGCCGGTCCCCCTCGACGGCATGCACCCGGCCGGAGTCCCCGACGGCGTCGGCCAGGGCCGCGGCGAACAGGCCGACCCCGGCATACAGGTCCAGCGCGCGCTCCCCCGGGCGGGGGTCCAGCCAGCCGAGCACCGTGCGGAGGAAGGTCTCCGGCGCCCCCGGGTGGACCTGCCAGAAGCCCCGCGCCGCCACCCCGAACTCGAACTCGCCGGTGCCCGTCGGGGTCGGGACCCGCTCGAGCACCAGCGGCGCCCGCTCGGTCCCGCCCGGGACCGGCACCAACACCGGCTCGCCGCCCGAGGGCGCGATCACGTCGACGGCACGCTGCCCCGGGAAGCGCCGCCGCAGCACGCCGGTGCCGACCACGGCGTCCCGGGCGATCATGCAGTCCTCCACCGGGATGACCTCGTGCGAGCGGTGCCCGCGCAGCCCGGGGCGCCCGGTCCCGTCGACGGCGAACTCCACCCGCGTCCGCCAGCGCAGGCCGGCCTCGTCGCCGGGGACGGGTTCGACGACCACGTCGCGGCCCAGCGCCGCGGGCAGGTCGATGCCGGCCAGCCGGTCGAACTGCTCCAGCACCACCGCCCGCTTGAGCTCGCGCTGGGTGGCCAGGTCGGCGTGCTGCCAGTCGCACCCACCGCAGCGGGCGGGCCCGGCATATGGACAGGGCGGCTCGACCCGCCCGGCCGCGGGCTCGAGCACCTCCACGGCGTCGGCCCGCAGGAACCGGCCGCCGGGGCCCTCGCCGGTCACCCGGGCCCGCACCCGCTCTCCCGGCAGCGTGTGCCGGACGAAGAGCACCCGCCCCTCGTGCCGCGCGACGCAGTGTCCGCCGTGGGCCACCGTCTCGACGGTGACCTCCAGGACGCTGCCGACCGGCAGTTCCTCGGTGGTGGTGGGGTGGCTCACCCGGGCGACGCTACCGCCTCCCGGCCCCCGCGCCTTGCGCGGTGGCCTGTCCCTGCCAGGGGACGGTCACCAGCATCACCCCGGGGGTGCGCAACAGCTCCCGCCGCAGCCGCTCCTCGGCGCGGTCGCGGACCCAGCGGACCCACCAGCGCTCCGAGACGTACTCGGCGACGTAGACCACCACGACCTCCCGCGGCCGGTCACGGTGCAGCCGGCGCACGTAGTCGATCACCGGCCGGACCGACTCCCGGTAGGGGGACTCCAGCGTCCGCAGGGTGACCGGCAGGCCGCGCCGGGCCCACTCCCGCTGCAGCTCCAGGGTCCGTTCGGGCAGCACGTCGGTGGTGACCGCCTCGAGCTCCTGCGGACGGCTGGCCCGGGCGTAGGCCAGCGCCCGCATGGTGGCCCGGTCCAGCTGGGGCACGTAGACCAGCGCGTAGACCCGGGAGGGGACGATCTGGCTGGCGTCGCTGCCCTCCGGCGGCAGGGCCAGGTCCTTGTCCACGGACCGGTGGTAGTTGTAGACCATCGTCATCACCATCCAGAGCAGGCCGATGCCGAGCAGGGCGACCCCTGCGCCGTGCACGAACCGGGTGAGCACCACGACCGTGAGCACGGTCAGGGCGCAGGTGGCGCCGGCGAGATTGATCGCCCGGCTGCGGATCATCGCGCGGCGGTTGTGCAGGCTGAGCTCCGTGCGCAGGTGCCGGTTCCAGTGCCGGACCATGCCGAGCTGGCTCAGCGTGAAGGAGACGAACACTCCCACCACGTACATGTGGATCAGGTCGGTCACCGTGGCCCGGTAGAGCAGCACCAGGGCCAGCGCGGCGGCGGACAGGAGCAGGATCCCGTTGGAGAAGGCCAGCCGGCGCCCGCGGCTGACCAGGTCGGTCGGCAGGAACCGGTCCCGGGCCAGCCGGGAGGCCAGCACCGGGAACCCGTTGTATGCCGTGTTGGCGGCGACCACGAGCATCACGCCGGTGCAGATGGAGACCAGCAGCAGGCCCAGGCTGTCGGCGCCGAAGACGGTGGTGGACAGCTGGCCCAGCACGGTGTCCTGCACCAGGTCGTCGGGGACCGGCACGCCGTCCAGGCGCAGCTGCTCCTGGGGGTTCTGCGCGATCTGGATCCCGGTCGCCCGGGTCAGCACGATCACCGAGAGCAGGATGGTGATCGACAGGGCCGCCATCATCACCAGGATCGAGGCGGCGTTCCTGCTGCGGGGCTTGCGCAACGCGGGCACGCCGTTGGCGACGCCCTGCACGCCGGTCAGCGCGACCGTGCCGGAGGAGAACGCCCGCAGCAGGAGCAGCCCCAGGCCGAACGCGGTGAGCGCCTCGTAGCCGTCCGCCGGCACCAGCTCGTAGGCGGCCGAGGCCGCCTTGTGCAGCGACCCGGTCGCCCACTGGTAGAAGCCCACGCCGATCAGCGCCGCCATGGCCGCCAGGAAGGCGTAGACGGGCACGGCGAGCGCCCTGCCGGACTCGCGGACCCCGCGCAGGTTGCTGAGGGCCAGCACGCCGATCAGGACGGCCGCGGCCACCGGCTCGAAGCCGCGCAGGAAGCCCAGCGCCGAGGCGGCGTTCTGCACCCCCGCCGAGACCGACACCGCCACGGTCAGCACGTAGTCGACCATCAGGGCGGCGCCCACCCCCAGGCCGGCGCGGGGCCCGAGGTTGGTCGAGGCCACCTCGTAGTCGCCTCCCCCGCCGGGGTAGGCGTACACCGTCTGCCGGTAGGAGGCGATGATCAGCATCATCACCACGCAGACGGCGACGGTGACGCTCCAGGAGTGGGTCAGCGCGGTCACGCCACCGGCCAGCGCCAGGGTGACCACGATCTCGTCGGGTGCGTAGGCCACCGAGGACAGCGCGTCGCTGGCGAACACCGGCAGCCCGAGGCGCCGCGGCAGCAGCTCCTCGTGGAGACGGTCGGTGCGCAGCGCCCGCCCCACGAGGACGCGCTTGACCAACCGACCGGACTCCATGGTGGCGAGTCTAGGGACGTCCGGGTGCCACGGCAGGACGCCGGAGCGGGGTAGCGTCAGACCCGTGCACTTCGTGATCATGGGCTGCGGCCGCGTCGGCGCCACGCTGGCGCACAGTCTGGAGCGCCGCGGGCACGCCGTGGCCATGATCGACCAGGACCCCGCGGCCTTCGCCCGCTTGGGCAAGGACTTCCAGGGGCAGCGGGTCCGGGGGGTCGGTTTCGACCGCGAGGTGATGAAGGCGGCCGGGATCGGGTCGGCGTATGCCTTCGCCGCCGTCAGCAGCGGCGACAACTCCAACATCATCGCCGCCCGGGTGGCCCGGGAGACCTTCGGCGTGCAGCGGGTGGTCGCCCGCATCTACGACCCCGCCCGGGCGGAGATCTACCAGCGCCTCGGCATCCCCACCGTGGCGACCGTGCGCTGGGCCGCGGACCAGACGCTGCACCACCTGCTGCCCTCCGGGGCGACGCCCGACTACTTCGAGCCCAGCGGCCGGCTGGCCCTGGCCGGGGTGCACCTCAACCCTGGGTGGATCGGGCGGCGGCTGACCGAGGTGGAGGAGTTCAGCGGCACCCGGGTCGGCTTCGTCACCCGGCTCGGTGACGCGCTGCTGCCCACACCGGGCACCGTCTACCAGGACGGCGACGAGGTGCACCTGATCGCCGACCGGTACACCCTGCCCCAGGTGGTGCACCGCCTCGAGCAGACGCCGCCTGAGGAGTGAGGGAGGGTATGCCGTGAAGATCGTCGTCGTCGGCGCGGGCAGCGTGGGCCGGTCCATCGCCCGGGAGCTGATCAACAACGGGCACGACGTGCTCATCATCGACCGGGACGCCGACCAGGCCCGGGTGTCCCAGCTGCCGGCGGCCGAGTGGGTGATCGCCGACGCCTGTGAGATCAGCACCCTCGAGCAGGTGCACCTGGCCGACTACGACCACGTGGTGTGCTCCTCCGGGGACGACAAGGTCAACCTCGTGGTCTCCTTCCTGGCCCGCACCGAGTTCGCCGTCCCCCGCACCGTGGCGCGGGTGAACAACCCGCGCAACGAGTGGCTGTTCAACGAGTCGTGGGGGGTCGACGTCGCCGTGTCCACCCCGCGGCTGATGACCGCCCTCGTCGAGGAGGCCGTGGTCGTCGGCGACGTCGTGTCGCTGTTCGAGTTCCAGCAGGGGAACATCCAGATGGTCGAGCTCACGCTGCCGCCCACGAGCCCCTTCGTCGGCACCCGGGTCGGTGACATCCCGCTGCCCGCCGACACCCTGATGACGGCCGTACTCCGCGACGGGCGCCCGATCGTCCCGAGTCCCGACGAGGCGGTCGAGGCCGGTGACGAGTTGCTGTTCCTCTGCCCGCCCGAGGCCCAGCACCAGCTGGCGACCACGTTGAACCCCGACTCCCGTCCGCGGGAGGTCCGCGAGGACGACGACTGACCGACCGGCCTCACCCAACGGGTGGGGACCCGCTGGTGCGGGCTCAGCCGGTGGCGCCCTCCCGGTGCGGCGTCCGGCCGACCGTGAGGAGCACGCCCATCACCACGACCGCCAGCAGGTAGAGGGGCCAGCCGAGCACCACCTTGGCCACGCCGAGCCAGGCGACCTCACCGGCCAGGTACAGCGGCAGCATGATCGCCACCCGCACCACGAACAGACCCACCAGGACCCAGGTGAGCCGGGAGCAGACCCTGACCAGGGCCGAGTCCTTGCGCCAGCCGGTGGGGTCCTTGGTGTAGTCCGGGTCGCCGACGGCGACCAGGAAGCCCAGCAGCGGCCAGCGCGCCATGATGGACACCAGGGCACCGACCCCGTAGGCCGCGGAGGTGAGGATGCCGGGGAGGAAGGCGTCCTCGGCCCGCCCTGAGCGCAGTGCGAAGAAGGCGGCAATCGCGGTGGCGAAGATCGAGGTGAGGACGAACCGCGGTGACCCCCCGACGGCCAACCGGATGCCGAGCAGGATCAGCGTGATCGCGCCGGCCGCGATCAGGGCCGGCCGGACCTCGCTGCGGAGCACCCACACGGCGACGAAGGCCACCGTCGGCAGGGCCGTCTCGAGGGAGCCGTACCACCCTCCGAGGGCATCCTTGAGCCGCTTGCGGATGACCGCCTCGACGGTCTCCTCCGCGGTCGCCCCGCGTTCGGTGGCGTCGGCCGACCCGTGCTCAGACATGGTGCGGCAGCAGTTCGTAGCCGGGGTTGAACATGGTGGCCTGGTCGTCCACCTCGGTGACCCGGCCCCAGACGGTCAGGTAGGCGCCCGGGCGGATGCCGTCGATGCTGCGCCGCCCCAACCAGGCCAACCGCAGCACGCCCGTGCCGTCGTACAGCTCCACCTCGAGCCGGGGTGGGCTCTGCGCGGGCTGGACGGCCAGGCTGTGCACCGCCCCGGTGACCCGGGCGGTCTGCCGCGGCACCAGGTCGGCGATGCGGGTGCAGCCGGTGCGCGCACAGGCGCGGGCCAGGTCGTCGGCCTCCTGCTGGGCCTGGTCCTGACCCAGCCGGTCCAGCACCCGGGAGATCATGTTCATTGCTGCTCGTCCGGCTCCGCCCCGGGCAGGTCGGCGGCCCGCTGGGAGGCCTGCGCCGTCTTGGCGGCCTTGGCCGCGGCGGCGCGCCTGTTCATCTCCTCGACGAACTCGGCGGGCGGGCTCAGGTGCAACACCTCACGGGGCGGACGGGGCTCCTCACCCCGGTCGACCACGACGAGCCGGACGAAGGTCTGGATGGCGGGCAGCGCCTGCGGGCTGGTGGCCGCGGGGCCGTTGATCACCGCGCGCAGGAACCAGCGCGGCCCGTCGACCCCCAGGAAGCGGGCCGGCTGGAGCACCGCCCGGCCGTCGGTGGTGCGGGCCGGCAACTGCGCGACGACCTCCTTGCCGAGCACCCCGTCGACGACCTCGGCCTGGCCGCCGGCGTTCACCAGTCCCTCGACGATCTGCGGCCGGATCTCGGACCAGACACCGCGCGACTTGGGCGCGGCGAAGGCCTGCAACTGGATCTTGGACTGCGCGAGGGTGCAGGTCACCCCGACGACCTGGTTGCTCCCCTGCTCCACGTCCAACCGCAGCTCCATGCCCTTGACGGCCGGGATCTTCAACGGCCCCAGGTCGACCCGGCCGGACAGGTCGGGGCGCTCGCTGATGTCGAACGGCCCGTCGACCGGCCGGTCCCAGTCCCGGTCCACGCCGGGCTGCCCCTCGGGAGCCGCCGGCGCCTCGTCGACGTCGACCTCCTCGACCTCGTCGGGGGTGCTCTTCTTCCTGCCGAAGATGGCCAACGGACGCCTCAGTTCTTCTCGGTGGTGGATGGGGTGGAATCTGTCTCGGGACGCTCCGGGCCGCCGAAGCCGCCGGAGTCCCCGTGCCCGCTCTCGCCGCGGTCGCTGCCCGGCAGGGTCGTCACCTCGGTGAACCTGACCGGGGTGACCTCCTGGACGACGAGCTGGGCGATCCGGTCGCCGCGCCGCACCACGAACGAGTTCACCGGGTCGCTGTTGTGCAGGTTCACCTGGATCTCGCCGCGGTAGCCGGCGTCGACCGTGCCGGGTGCGTTCAGGATGGTGATGCCGTGGCGCGCCGCCAACCCGGACCGGGGGTGGACGAAGGCGGCGTAGCCGTCGGGCAACGCGATCGCGACGCCGGTCGGCACCAGCGAGCGCTCCCCCGGCGCCAGCTCGCACCCGGCCGCCGCATACAGGTCGACCCCCGCGTCGCCCGGGTGGGCCCGGTGCGGCACCGGCAACCCCTCGTCGAGCCGGCGCAACAGCACGGGAACAGCAGGTCGGTCAGTCACGTGGACCGAGGCTACCCGTGTTGCTGGCCGGGTCGGCGATCGCGCAGGTCAGGCGGCGCACTCGGTGCACACCGGAAGCCCGCCGACCTCTTTGGCCAGCTGGCTGCGGTGGTGCACCAGGAAGCACCGCGAGCAGGTGAATTCGTCGCTCTGGCGGGGCAGCACCCGCACCGAGAGCTCCTCGCCGCTCAGGTCGGCGCCGGGCAGCTCGAAACCCTCCGCGTGCTCCGTCTCGTCGACGTCGACGCTGGAGGAGGACTTGTCCGCCCGCCGCGCCTTCAACTCCTCCAGCGAGTCCTCGCTGAGGTCGTCGTCGGTCTTGCGTGGAGCGTCATAGTCAGTCGCCATGACAGTTCTCCCTCCCTCGGAGATTGTGCCGGACGGACCTGGCGTGGTCCGCGCTCGTGGAACTCGTAATGGAACCTGGCCTCTTAACGTCGCGGCCACCGATTTTGTGCCCGTTCCCGGTGAACGCGTCGCAGTGATGCGCCGCGATTGTGCCGCATGGTGTGGTGCGGTGGCTAGGCGGGGGGTCACCGAGCCTGCGACCTGCGGTTCTACCGGATCAACGTCCCGAGCGGACCGTGCAGTGCCGGACCGCTGGCGAGCAGCGGGCCACGACCTCCGGGAGCGTCCAGACCGGTGACCACGCCGCCGGCCTCCCGGACCAGCAGGGCACCCGCCGCCACGTCCCACGCGTGCAGCCCCGCCTCGTAGTACGCGTCGAAGCGTCCGGCGGCCACCGAGCACAGGTCGAGCGCGGCGCTGCCGATCCGGCGCAGGTCCCTGACCTCCGCCAGGACGCGCAGGGCAAGTTCGGCCTGGGCCGCGCGCTCGACCCGGTCGTAGGAGAAGCCGGTCCCCACCAGGGCCAGGGACGGGTCGGTCTGCTGCCCCACCTCCAGCGCGATCGCGCGGGCAGGCCGCTCGCCGGCAGGATGGTACCCCGCGACCTCGCCCATCGGGTGGACGCAGCCGCCCCCGCCCAGGTGTGCCCGGAAGACCTCGTCGACCCGCGGGTTGCTGACCGCCCCGGCCACCGGGAGCCACCCCCCGGGGACCCTGGGGTCACCGACCACCACGGCGACGGACACGGCATACGCCGGGATGTCGTAGAGGTAGTTCACGGTGCCGTCGATCGGGTCCACCACCCAGGTCAGCCCCGAGGTGCCGACGGTCAGGCCCTCCTCCTCGCCCAGCACCCCGTCCTCCGGGCACCGCCGGGCCAGCTCGGCCCGGATGAGGTCCTCGCTGCCGGTGTCCATCGCGGTCACCACGTCCAGCGGGGTGGACTTCGTGGTGGCCACCTGCACCGTCGCCGGCCGGTCGCCGCGCACGAACCGGCCGGCGCGCACCGCGAGGTCCACGGCCAGCGCCTCCAGGTCCGCCAGCCGGGCCGGGGGCGGCACGTCCCGGGCGTCCGCCCAGTCAGGGGTGGGGAGCACAGGTCAGTCCGCTCCGCAGGCGGCCGGCTTGGCCACCCGCAGGTTCGGGCAGCACCCGGGCAGGCACACCGACGGCCGGGGCACGGGCACCGGCCAGACCGGTTGCACGACGTCCTCGCCGCGCGCCTCGGCCGCCCGCTCGAGCACGAGGTCGACCAGGCCGGAGACGAACTCGGGGTCGATGCCGACGGTGGGGACCCGGACCATCTCCAGGCCCAGCTCGTCGCAGGTCTCCCTGGCCTCGGTGTCGAGGTCGAAGACGACCTCCATGTGGTCCGACACGAACCCGATGGGCGCCAGGACGACCTGCGTCACGCCCTCGGCGGCCAGGTCCCGCAGGTGGTCGTTCACGTCGGGCTCGAGCCACGGCTGGGAGGGAGGACCGGAGCGGGAGCAGTAGACCAGGTCGCTGTCCAGGGTGAGGTCCAACGTGGCGTTCACCTCGTCGGTGATGGCCGCGGCCAGGGCCTGGTGCTGGGCGCTGTAGAGGTTGCCGTCCTCCTCGCCGCCGCCGGACGTGTCGTCCATCCCGTCCGGGATCGAGTGGGTCACGAAGACCAGCGCGGGCTCCTCACCGGAGCCCTGCAGGAGCTCCCGGACCGCCTCGGTGACGAGCCGGGAGTTCACCGAGGCGAACCCGGGGTGGTTGAAGTACTGGCGCACCTTGTCGACCCGCAGGCTGCGCCCCTCCCCCGTCAGCTCCTCCAGCGACTCGGCGATGTCCTCGCGGTACTGCCGGCAGGAGGAGTAGGAAGAGTAGGCACTGGTGGTGATGGCCACGAGGGTGTCGCGCCCCTGCTCGTGGGCGTCGCGCAGCGTGTCGGTCAGGAACGGTTCGGAGTTGCGGTTGCCCCACAGCACCGGCGTGCTGATGCCGCGCCGGTCGAACTCGGCCTGCAACGCCGCCCGGAGCGCGCGGTTCTGGTCGTTGATCGGGCTCTTGCCGCCGAAGGCCTGGTAGTGCTCGGCGACCTCCTCCAGGCGCTCGTCCGGGATCCCCCGGCCGCGGGTGACGCGACGCAGGAAGGGCATCACCTCCTCCGGCGCCTCCGGCCCGCCGAAGGAGATCAGCACGACCGCGTCGTAGGGCTCGGTCTCCGCCGCACGCTCGGCCGCGGGCTCCTCGGCCAGGACCGGTGCCGCCTCGGACTCCGGTGGGAGCGCGGGCTCCGGCTCCGGCTCCGGCGCCATGGCGGGCTCGGGGGTCAGGGCCGGCTCGGGCGACCGCTCCGGGTCGCGGGGTCGGCTCGGGTCGACGGGTTCGCGCGGCTCGAGGGGTCCGTCTGGGGGCAGCGTCATCAATGGTCTCCTGTGCGCAGCGCCTGGGGCGCGTTCAGATTGAGGGTTACCGCCACGATGCGGATCACAAAGACAAGGATGGCTGATCCGTAGAGAACCCACTCGTCGAGGTAGCCCAGATGGTGCGCGAGCACCACGGAGACGGCCCCCACCACGGCGGGAATCGCATACAGCTCCCGGCGCAGCACCTCGGGCACCTGGCCGGCCAGCAGGTCCCGGATCAGGCCGCCGCCGACGGCGGAGATGGCGCCGACGATGACCGCGGCCAGCCCCGGCATACCGAACTGCAGGGCCTTCAGCGATCCGGTCACCGCGAAGGCGGCCAGGCCGACCGCGTCCAGCACGAGCACCATCCGGGTGATCAGTCCCCGCCGCAGGCCCCGCCGGGGCACGTCCGGGTCCCGCAGGACGCCGTGCAACGCGAAGACGAGGAGCGCGGACAGGGCGGCCGCGGTGATCAACCGCCAGTCGCTGATCCCGACCGGGGGGATCGCCCCGATCATCACGTCGCGCATCATGCCCCCGCCGAGCCCCGCCATCCAGGCCAGCACGACGATCCCGACGAGGTCGAGCCCCCGACGGACGGCGACCAGCGCCCCGGACAGCCCGAACACGAACACGCCCACGAGGTCGAGGGAGAGTTGGAGGTCGGGGTTCACATCAACCATGCTCGGGACAGTATGCCTCCCGTGACCGCTGGTCAGCGGCCGAGGTGGCACTCGCTTGCCCCCGCGGCGGCGTGCCCGTTCCCCGCTGGGGCCCGCGGCATGGCAGAGTCGGACGCCAGGAGACACCCAGGACATACGCAGGACACACGGCACGAGGAGATCCGGCATGCGGGAGTTGCGGTTCGTTGCGGTCCACGAGGACGGCGAGCACCTCGTGCTGAACGACCCGGAGGGCGACGGAGGCGAGGGCACGGAGTACCTCCTGGCCGTCGACGAACGTCTCCGGGCGGCACTGCGCCAGCGGGCCACCGGGAGCCCGACGCGCCCGGAGACGCCGATGAGCCCCCGGGCGATCCAGTCCCTGATCCGGGCCGGGCACACCGCCGAGGAGATCGCGGGCGCCACCGGCTGGGACGCCACGCGGGTAGCCAGGTTCGAGGGCCCGATCGTGGCCGAACGGGAGCATGTCGCCACCCGGGCCCGGGCCGCCCACGTCCGGGGCCGCGCGGCCGACGGGGGCATCGCCACCCTGGACAGCCGGGTCGCCGAACGGTTGCAGGCGCGCGGGGTCGAGCCGGAGGACGTCTCGTGGGACGCGACGCGCCCCGAGGGCGGCCAGTGGACGATCGTCGTCTCCTTCACCGCCGCCAACCGCAGCCGCCAGGCCGCCTGGCGCTACGAGCCGGCGGGCGCCACCGTCGAGGCGCTCGACGACGAGGCCCGTTGGCTCTCCGAGGACGAGCAGGCCCTCCCCGGCGGCCGCGAGGCCGTGCTGGCCGGCGATGGCGCAGGAGCCGTCGACCTGATGGCGACCATGCGGGAACGCAGCCGGGCCCGCGGCCGCCGCTCGAAGAAGGCGACCCCCGCCGCGAAGGACCGCTCCTCGGGATCCGCCACCGACGACGGGTCGGCCGACCCGGCCGCACTGCCCTCCGGCGTCACGCCCGCCGACGACGTCCTGCCCCTGGAGGACCTCGACTACGACCCCGCGACCGCCGGGCTCCCCCCTGCTGCCGGTCGTCCCGACCGTGCGGCCGAGGACGGCTCCGAGGACGACCTCACCGACGACGCGGCCGGCCAGGATGCTGCCGGTGACGAAGGCCTCGGTACGGATGCCGGTGCCGACGGTTCGGATGTCGATCGTCCCGACACGGATGCCGCCGACGCAGATAGCTCCCACGACGAGGGCTCCGACGAGGATGAGGCTCCGTCCCCGGCCGAGCGGCTGCTGGGCAGGCGCGGTCGCCGCCGGCGCAACCGCCGGGCGGAGGAGGCTACCCTCGCCGACTTCTTCGGGCCCTCGGACGAGGAGCAGCAGGCCGACGACGAAGGCCCCACGGACGAGGACTTCTCCGACGGCGAGTTGACGACCGACGAGTTGGCGACCGACGAGTTGGCGACAGACGAGGAGCCTGACGAGGACCGCGACGACACGCCCGCTGGTGGTCCGGTCGCGGCTGCAGTAACGGTCGAGGCCGGGGCCGCGGCACGCGAGGACGAACTGGACGAGGTCGACGTGCTCGACGACGACGCCGAAACCCTCGGCGACGACACCCAGGCGTTCGACGACGAACTGGACCCCTCGGACGAAGACGAGGACCAGGACGGGGACGAGGAGCGGACAGCCGGCGAGGCCTCGACCGCCTCTGCCGATGTGCCGGTCGACGAACCGGCACCGGCGGATGACGTCTTCGACCTCCCCGAAGAGCCGTCAGCAGACGGCACATCTGCTGCTGAGCCGCCCGCACCGAGTCCGGAGCCGTCAGCAGACGCCGCACCTGCTGCGGAGCCCTCCGCACCTGCCGCGGGGTCCACGCCTTCACGGAAGAAGGGTCGCAAGAGCGTCCCGAGCTGGGACGAGATCATGTTCGGAGCCCAGGACCGGCGCTAACGCCGCCGCAACCACGGTCGACGGGTCGTCCACGCGGCGGGTCGGCTACCGCGACGGGTCGGCTACCGCCCGTCCTCGGGCTCCTGCTCCTGCGCCTCCCACTCAGACGCCTCCCTCCGCCGGACCGGGCGGGTGGGGTCGTGCCGGTATGGCTGGGTGTCCTCCGCGCGGGGACCGAGGAACTCCTCCCCCTCCGACTCGAGATAGGGGCGTTGCACCTCCCAGGCCAGGTTCTCCTCCAACCGGGAGTGCCCCACGCCCCCCGCGGACCCACCGTGCTGCGGCCCGTTCCTCCGAGGCCGCACCTCACGCTCGTAACCACCGCTGCCGGTGGGCTCCGGCCGCTGCCGGGCAGTCGTACCTTCGGCGGCGGCGGTCTCCTCCGGGACGGGTCCCTCCGTGGTCTCCTCAGCGACGTGCCCCGCAGCGACGCGCCCCTCAGGGGCGGGTGCCCGCGGGGCGGGCTCGACCGGGGCGGCCCGCGGTGCCCTCGCCCGCTTCGTCCGCGCCGACGCCCGTCGCTTGGGGCTCCACAGCACGAAGACCAGCCAGAGCACGAGCAGTCCGGCGACGGTCCCCATACCGATCGTGGCGTCGGTGGGCAGGGCCACGCCCAGTCCGCCGCCGAGCACCCAGGACAGCTGGATCAGCGTCTCGGAGCGACCGAAGACGCTGGTGCGTCGGTGCTCGGGGACCTGCTCCTGGATCGTGGCGTCCAACGCCAGCTTGCCGACCTGCTGGCACAGGCCGACCGTGAGGCTCAGGATGACCAGGGTGATCATGCCGAAGTTGATCGCCGTCACGACGGCCACCGCCACGTCGACGATCAGCGAGACCCGCACCAGCACGAGGGGTGGGACGGCCTTGAGCAGCGAGCCGATCAGCGTGCCGAGTGCGGACCCGACCCCGACCGCGGCCACCACGACGCCGATCAGCAGGGTGAAGTTGTCGCCCCATCCCGGCGGGGGGTCGGTGCGCAGCAGGAAGGCCAGGAAGATGGTCAGGAAGCCTGAGATCATCCGCAGTCCGCCATTGGCCCGCAGCGCCGTCACCACGTCCGGCGGGACCGACCAGCCACCACCGGAAGCGGTGAAGCCGCTGATCGGGACCGACTTCTCACCCTTGACCGAGTCGACCTCCTTGGGCAGCAGGATCGCCAGGATGGTGCCGGTGGCGAAGATCAGGAAGGCGAACCGGAGCGCCCACTCCGCCCCGAAGGTGGCGGCCCCCACGCCGATCGGGGCGAGGACGGTCGCGCCGACGACCCCGGCCAACGACATCCGCCCGTTGGCCTTGACCAGGTTCATCCCCCGCGGCAGGAGGCGGGGAGTCGCCGCGGAGCGGGCGATGTTGTAGGCCTTGGAGGCGACCAGGATGGCCAGGGCGGCCGGGAACTGCCACCACGACTCCTCCTGGATCGAGCTGGCGAGCACCCAGCACAGGAAGGCCCGGACGGCGAACATGGAGCCGATCGCCCACCGCCTGCCGTGCCGGAACCGGTCCAGGAACGGCCCGATGAACGGGGCGATCAGGCTGAACGGCAGGAGGGTCATCAGCAGGAACAGCGCCACCTGCCCCTTGGCCTCACCGGTCGGCACGGAGAAGAACAGGCTCCCGGCCAGGGCGACCGCGACCACGGCGTCGCCCCCGTTGTGCAGCAGGTGGACCTCGATCAGCCGGGACAGGCCCGTATCGCCCGCACCGTCGGCGTGCGTCGCCTTCCGCGCCAGCCGGGCCGTGGCCTTGCTGGCCGCACCGGTGCCGTGCGCCGCCGCCTTCACCCCCTTGCCCAGGCCGTGGCCGACGCGGGCACCGACCTCGGCGGCCTTGCTGGTTCGCGGGCGGGCGGAGATCCCCTCGATCGGGGCCCGGTAGCCGGCCGGGGAGGTCTCGTCGCCGGCGAAGTGGTCAGGGTCCTGGTGGCTCACGGGTCCTCGCTCACCGGCTCGGCAGCGGACACAGGTCCAGGTCGAAGGGCAGGACGTCGGGTGAGAGCGCCTGCGCCCGGGCCGCCTGCCCGGTCATCCGGCGCATGTAGTGGCGACGGCACAGGACCTCGTACTCCACGGTCGGCGCCGGCTCGTCGGCGTCACCGTCGGCGACGTCGCCCACCACGATCTGGTCCCCCTCGACGACCATGGTCCCGTCCACCACGCGGGCGTTGTGGGTCGCCCGGCGGCCGCACCAGCACAGCGCCTCCACCTGGAGCACCTGGGTGCGGTCGGACAGCTCGATCAGGCGCCGCGACCCGGGGAAGAGCTCGGTGCGGAAGTCCGCGGTGATCCCGAAGGTGAAGACGTCGATCCCCATCTCGTCGACGAGCCGGGCCAGCTGCTCCACCTGCACCGGGGTGTAGAACTGCGCCTCGTCGCAGATCATGAAGTCCACCTTGCGCCCGTTGGTGACCTGCTCCACGACCAGTTCCCAGAAGTCCAGGTCATCACCGACGGTGAGCGCCGCGCGCGCCAGCCCCAGCCGCGAGGAGAGCATGGCCTCCCCGGCCCGGTCGTGCTTGGAGAAGAGCAGGCCGGAGCGACCACGGACCGTGTGGTTGTGATGCATCTGGAGCGCCAGGGTCGACTTGCCACAGTCCATGGTTCCGGTGAAGAAGACGAGCTCGGCCACGATGGAGGAGTCTACGTAGCCGGACGGTGCAGGAGGGGCACCGACATCTCGGCGCGGCTCAATGACCCGTGTTGCCCGACCAACCGGAGGACCTCCGGGCGCAGCGCGCGGGAGTCCAGCAGGGTGGCCTGGCCGTGCATGGCCGCCACCACGTCGCCGATCCGGGCGAGCACGCCGGGGTCGACCGGGGTGTCGGCCGGCCCGAACCACCCGGCCTCGAGGGCCTCCTGGCGGGTCAGCACGGTCGCGGTGTCCCCGAGCAGTTCCCGCCAGGTGTCGGCCACGTCCGATGCCGCACCGGGCTGGCAGTGGGCCTGCGGTCCGCGCGGCTCACCACCGAGGTGCCGTATGCCGTGTGCCAGCTCCGGCTCGTAGGCCAGGTCGCGGCGCTGGGCCTCGGGGGCGGTCACCATGCCGTGGTCCGCGGTCACGGTCAGCGAGGTGCCGGCCGGCAACCGACGCGCGAGGTCGGCCAGGGCGGCATCGACCGCCTCGACCTGCTCGCCCCACTGCCAGGAGTCCGGGCCGTGGATGTGGCCGGCCTTGTCGACCTCGCCGAAGTAGAGGTAGACGAGGGACGGACCGCGCCCGCTCGCCAGCAGCGATGCCAGGGTGGTGTAGACGCGCCCGGCCATCGAACTGGCCCCGAGGAACCGCCCGCCCCGCAGGGTGGCCCTGGTCAGCCCCGACTTCTCGAAGTAGGGCGGCCCGACCCGGGTGACGTCGACACCCTCCGCGGCGAGCACCTCGAAGACGGTCCGGTGCGGCTGCCAGCGTCGCGGGTCCGGCCCCATGTCCCAGGACAGGTGGTTGAGCAGCTGGTCCTCCTCCGGCATCAGCGCCTGCCAGCCCACGATCCCGTGGGTGAGCGACGTGAGGCCGGTCGACAGGCTGGCCGTGCTGGTGGCGGTGGTGGACGGGAACCCCGAGTCGATGGCCCCGGCCGGTGCATCCAGCGTGCGCAGGAAGGGTGCGTGCCCGCCCCGGGCCGCCAGGAGCTCGGCGCCCAGCCCGTCGACCATGACCACGACCGCGTGCCGTGCCTCCGGCAGCTCCAGCTCCCGGCCCACCCAGCTCTGCTCCGGCACCGGGTGGCCGAGCGACCGGGCCACCGAGGGCAGCACGGACCCCAGCCACAGGTCGTACCCGGGCAGCTGCAGGTCGGAGCGGGTCATCGGGGCGCTAGGAGCCGATCCGGAGCGAGAGCTGCTGGGCGAACTCCAGGGCCTGGTGCAGCAGGTCAGGACCGTCGGCGTCCGCCGTGATCCGCAGCGAGATGTCATCCGAGGCCACGGTGCCCTCGTAGCCGTGGTCACCCTCGCAGGTCGGGTCCGAGCACGCCGCGGGGATCAGGTCGAGGCGGGACACGGTGCCCCAGCCCAGGGTCAGGGTCACCGCCCGGCCCCGGTCGCTGCCGTCGAACTCGACGGGGTCCGGGAGCACGTGCGTCATCATCACGCCGCGCACCGCCGACAGCGGCACGGTCTCGGTGGTGGCGGTCGCCATGTGCTGCCCGGCCTCCGGGCCCTGGTGGTCGTCCGCGTGCGCGATGACCAGCCGGCGCTCGGTGAGCGCCAGCACCGTCAGGTGGCGCCGGACCGCCTCCTCGTCGAAGGTCGTCTCCTGGTGCAGCAGGTGGCTGACCACCTCGTCGGCTCCCAGCGCCAGGGTGAGCACCTCCCGGACCACGGCCGGCAGGTACCCCGCCCGCTCGATGCTCTCCTCGAGGTCGACGGGCAACTGTGGTGCGGTGCGACGTGCCATGGACCCCATCCAAGCACCTTCGCCCGGTGGGCCGTGAACGTCGTCCACGACGTCGGGATCCCCGGCCGCTACGTGGAGAGCGCCCGGCGCCCCCGGTCGGCCCGTTGCGGGCCGGGGGCCACGTGCACCCTGGCGCCCAGGACGGCGACGCCGTGCTCGTGGGCCATCACCGGGTTCAGCCGCAGCGCCGCGATCTCCGGGTGCTCGTCGGCCAGCACCGACACCCGGGCCAGCAGGTCGTACAGCCCGTCGAGGTCCGCCGCCGGCGACCCCCGGTAGCCGGAGAGGATCGGCGCGGCCCGTACGTCCGCGACCATCTCTGCCACGTCGAGGTCGGTCAGCGGCGGGAACCGGTGGGCCACGTCCCCGAGCAGGTCGGTGGAGATGCCGGCGATGCCGAAGCTGACGACCGGGCCGAACAGCGGGTCCTCGGAGGAACCGATCACCACGGTCACCCCGTCCGGGGCCATCGACTGGACCGCGACCTCCTCCAGCCCCAGCGGCTCGATGGCCGCACGCACCCGCTCGTATGCCGTGCCCGCGCCGGTGGCCGAGCGGACGTCCGTGCGCACCCAACTCCGGTTCGGCTGGTGGCGCACCTCCTGGCTGGTCGCCTTCACGATCACCGGCAGCCCCAGCTCCGTGGCGGCCGCCTCGGCCTCCTCCCGCGAGGCCACCTGGCGACTGGGCCAGAGCACGATCCCGTAGGCGGCCAGCAGCTCGGTGGCCTCCTCCTGGGTCAGCCCCCGTCCCTCCGGCTCGCGGGCCAGCACCGTCTCGATGATGTTGTGCGCCTGGCGGCGGTTGACGTTGGACGGGCGCACCCGCTCGCCCTGCTCCCGACCCCGCCACTCGGCATACCGGGTGGCCGCGGCCAGCGCCCGGACGGCGTCCTCGGGCATCGGGTAGGTCGGCAGGTCACCGCCGGGGCTGACCCCGCGCATCCCCAGGAAGGTCGCCACGCACGGCTTGCCCTGCCCCCGGACCGCTTCCTCCACGGCCGTGACGACCTGGCTGTCGCCGGTGATCACCGGCGGGATGAAGCAGGCCACCAGCGAGTCGACCTCCTCGTCGGCCAGTGCCGCGGCCAGCGCCTCGCTGAACTCGGCGGCGGAGGCGGTGCTGGGCAGGGCGACCGGTCCGTGGGCGACCTGCAGGTCCCAGGAATGGCAGGCGTCCGCGGTCAGCGCCCCCAGCGCGTCCGAGTTGGTGACCACGGCGACCCGCAGGCCGCGCGGCAGCGGTTGGTGCACGACGAGCTGGGCGACGTCGAAGAGCTGGTGGGTGTTCTCCACCCGGATCACGCCGGACTGACGCAGCATCTCCGCGAAGGCCTCGGGCCGCTCCCGGGTCATCCGCACCCGGTGCCCGGGGGGCGGCTCGCCCTGCACGCCCGCAGCGGACTTCACCACGATGACCGGCTTCACCGAGGACAGCTGACGCGCGATCCGGGTGAACTTGCGCGGGTTGCCCATCGACTCCAGGTAGAGCCCCACCGCGTGGGTGGCCTCGTCGTCGATCCAGTACTGCATCAGGTCGTTGCCGGAGATGTCGACCCGGTTGCCGGCCGAGGCGAAGGTGGAGAGCCCGAGCCCGCGGCGCTCGGCGGAGGCCAGGACCGCGATCCCCAGCGCGCCGGACTGGGCGAACAGCCCGAGCGAGCCCGGGGGCGGCACCCGCGGGGAGAGCGAGGCGTTGAGCCGGACGCCCGGATCGTTGTTGATCAGCCCGAACGAGTTCGGCCCGAGCACCCGCATCCCGTAGGCCCGGGCGGTGAGCAGCAGCTCCTCCTGGCGTTCGCGCCCCTCGGGGCCGTCCTCGGCAAACCCGGCCGACACCACCACGGCCGACGGGACACCGGCCTGGGCGCACCGGCGGACCAGGTCGCTCACCATGTCGGCGCGGACCGCGATGATGGCCAGGTCGATCGGACCGGGCACCTCCTCGATCGAGCCGTAGACCGGTTCGCCGTCGATCTCCTCGGCGCGGGGGTTCACGGCATACACCGCGCCGGTGTAGCCGTGCTCCCGCACGTGCCGCCACAGGGCCCGCCCGATCGACCCGGGCTCCCGGCTCACCCCGATGATGGCCACCGTCTCCGGCGTGAGCACCCGGCGCATGCTCACCGCCTCGGCACGGTGCTCGCGGGACAGCCGGACGGCGGCGGCCCGCTCCGTCGGCTCGATCGCGAAGGAGACCGCGATCACGCCATCGTCGAACTCGTGGGTCACCTCGAAGCCCGCGTCCGCGAAGACGCCGATCATCTTGCGGTTCTGCGGGAGCACGTCGGCGACGAACCGGCGGACCCCGCCCTCCCGGCCGATCGCCGCGAGGTGCTCGAGCAGGACCGAGCCCACGCCCCGACCCTGGTAGGCGTCGGCCACGTTGAAGGCGACCTCCGCGGTGGTGCTGCCGGCCGACAACCGGTCGTAGCGCCCGATCCCGACGATGTCCTCCCGGACGGTCATCACCAGGGCGACCCGGTCGTCGTAGTCCACGTGGGTGAACCGGCGCACGTCGTTGTCGGAGAGCCTGGGGATCGGGGCGAAGAAGCGCAGGTAGATCGACTCGGCCGACTGCCGGGAGTGGAACTGGTGCAGACCCTCGGCGTCGTCCGGCACGATCGGGCGGACGTGTGCGACCGAGCCGTCGCTGAGCACGACGTCGGCCTCCCAGGAGTGCGGGTACCCCGGAGGCAGATCGGGCCGATCGGTCATGGGACCAGCATCTCAGACCCCGTCCGACGGGCGCGGGCGGCGCACCGGCCCCGGTCCCGGGAGCGAGGCCCTCCCCGAGGGCTACTCGCCGGGTCCGGCACCACGGGCGGGGGTCACCGCCAAGAAGGCCGGCCGGGCATACCCGGCGTCCTCGTATGCCGCGGTGACGGCCGCCTGCACGTCCTGCCGGGCACCGGGGGCCAGCAGGGTGATCACCGACCCGCCGAAGCCTCCGCCGGTCATCCGGGCGCCCAGCGCCCCCGCTGAGACCGCGGTGGCGACGGCCAGGTCGACCTCCGGCACGGTGTTCTGGAAGTCGTCCCGCGCCGCGACGTGGCTCGCGGTCAGGACCGAACCGACCTCGGCCACCCGGCCAGCCTCGACGAGGTCGACCACCTGCCGGACCCGGGCGTTCTCCCCGAGGATGTAGCGGGCCCGGCGCTGCAGCACCGGCTCACCGGCCAGCCGGGCCAGGGCGGCCTCCGGGTCCGCCACCTCGCGCAGGCTCCCCAGCCCGAGGCGCTCCGCCGCGGCCTCGCAGGACCGCCGTCGCTCGGCATACGCGCCGTCGACCAGGCGGTGCGGCGCCCGGGTGTCGATCACGAGGAACTCCAGCCCCGCCGCGGCGAGGTCGACCGGGACCGGCCGCACGGTGAGCTCCCGCGCGTCAAAGAGGCTCAGCTGCCCCGCGGCCGAGTGCAGCACCGCCATCTGGTCCAGCAGTCCGGTGGGGGCCCCGACGTAGTCGTTCTCCACGCGCTGGACCAGCCGGGCCAGCTCCGTCCGGTCCGGGTCCACCCCGGCCAACCCGCACAGGGCCAGCGCCACCGCGCACTGCAGGGAGTGGGACGAGGACAATCCGGCCCCGACCGGCACGTCGCTGCTGATGCTCAGGTCGGCACCCGGCACCTCGAACCCCGCCGAGGCCAGCGCCCAGGCCACCCCCGCGACGTAGCACCCCCAGCCGCGCACCTCCCCCGGCGCGCCGGGCAGCAGGAAGGACACCGGGTCGTGCCCCGCCGATGTCGCCGAGATCTGCCGGTCGTCCCGGCGTCGCGCCCGCACCACGGTGCGCAGCGGGAGGGCGAACGGCAGCGCCAGGCCGTGGTTGTAGTCGGTGTGGTCCCCGATCAGGTTGACCCGGCCGGGGGCCGACCAGGTGCCCTGCTCGCGTGGGGAGGCCGCCCCCGCGGGTCCGCTAGACATCCCGCAGCCGCTGGGCGGTCGCCTCCGGCAGGGAGTCGGTGATGAAGGCCCCCATCCCGGACTCGGAGCTGGCCAGGTACTTGAGCTTGTCCGCGGAGCGCCGGATCGAGAAGAGCTCGAGGTGCAGGTAGTCCAGGTCGTCGGCGTCGTGCACGACCCCCTGGTGCCAGGCCGCGATATAGGGCAGCGGGCGGTCGTAGAGGCGGTCGAAGCGGTTCAGCAGGTCCAGGTAGATCTCGGCCAGGTCCACCCGCTCCGCGGCGTCGAGCTCGGCCAGGGTGCGCACCCTGCGCCGCGGATAGAGGTGCACCTCGACCGGCCAGCGGGCGGCGGCCGGGACGAAGGCCGCCCAGTGGTCCGACGCGGCGACCACCCGCGCCCCGTCCTCCAGCTCGGCCCGGAGCAGGTCGGTCTGGAGGTCGGCGCCGGTCTCCTGCCGGTAAGCCAGCGCGGACTCCCGTATCCGTGCCGTCCGGGGCGTCACGAACGGGTAGGCGTAGACCTGCCCGTGGGGGTGCGACAGCGTCACCCCGATCTCCTCCCCCCGGCTCTCAAAACAGAAGACCTGCTCCACGCCCTCGATCGCGGACAGCTCGGCGGTGCGGTGCACCCACGCGTCGACCACCAGCCCCGCGTCCGCGACCGAGAGGTCGGCGAAGCTCGCGTCGTGGTCGCTGGAGAAACAGACCACCTCGCACCGGCCGAGGCCCGGGCGGACCTCCACCAGCGGGTGCACCGCGGAGGTCCCTGCCGTCGCGTGGGTGGAGAGGCTGGGGAACCTGTTCTCGAAGACGACGACCCCGTAGTCGTCGGCGGGCACCTCCGACAGGTACCCGTCCCTCGAAGGGCACAGCGGGCACTGCTCGACCGGCGGCTGGAAGGTGCGTGCCTGGCGGTGCGAGGCCATCATCACCCACTCGCGCAGCAGCGGGTCCCAGCGCAGTTCCGAGGCCGAGCTCACCTCCGGCAGGTCCCGGCGGTCGAGCGTGGCCCGCTCCGGCGCGTCGTCGTGGTCGAAGTAGATCAGCTCTCGTCCGTCGGCCAGCGCGGCGCGGGTCGTCTTCACGGTGGCACCATACCGATCGCACAGTGACGGTGCCGCGGTCTACGTTGGGGTGGTGAGTTCGACGACGCACTACCTGCGCTACCCACACATCCACCAGGACCAGGTCACCTTCGTTGCCGCCGACGACATCTGGCTGGCACCGACGACCGGGGGTCGGGCCTGGCGGCTGACCAGCGACCGGGCACCGGTCCAGCAGCCCCGTTTCTCTCCCGACGGCGCCCACATCGCCTTCGTCTCGCGGCGTGACGGCCACCCGGAGGTGATGGTGGTGGACCTCGCCGACGGGTCGGTCCGCCGGCTCACCTGGTGGGGCGCCTCGGTGACCCTCGTCCTGGGGTGGACCGCCGACGGGCGGGTGCTGGCGGCCTCGCACGCCGGCGAGGCGAACTTCCGGCACGTCACGGTGCGGGCGGTCGGTCTGGACGGTGCGGTCGAGCGACTCCCCTACGGCCCAGCCTGGGGCGTGGCTGTCCGCGAGGACGGGCCCGTCGCCCTCGCCACCCCGGGCAGCCGGCCACCCGCGCACTGGAAGCGGTACCGCGGAGGGACCGCCCCGCGGCTGTGGCTCGATCCCACGGGCACCGGAGAGTGGACCCGGTTGCTCCCGGAGGAGCGGGCCTCGCTGGTCGACCCGCTCTGGATCGGGCAGCGCCTGGCCTTCGTCTCCGACCGCGCCGCCCACTTCCCCGACCGTGCCGACGAGCAGGCCAACCTCTGGGTCTGGGACACCCCGGGGGAGGGCGCGCCTCGTCAACTGACGCTTCAGGACGAGGACCGCGGCTACGTGCGGGACGCCACCACCGACGGCCAGCGGGTCGTCTGGCACTCCCGCGGCCGGCTCTGGCTACTCGAGGACCTGTCCGCGGAGCCCCGCGAGGTCGAGGTCCGGCTCACTGGCAGCCGCCCCGCCCCGCGCTCGGCGTCCCCCACCGACGAGCTGACCTCGATCGCCCCTGACCATGGTGGCGACGCCAGCCTGGTGAACTGGCTCGGCAGCACCTTCTGGCTGACCCACCGCGAGGGGCCGGCGCACGCGCTCGTGGCCGACTCCGCGGTCCGCAGCCGGGAGCCGGCGCTGCTGGGACGCACCGGCCGGGCGGTCCTGGTGACCGACGCGGCGGGCGAGGACGCACTCGAGGTGCACAGCCTCGACGGGTCCGCGCCTCCCCGCACGGTGACCGTGGGCGACCTGGGGCGGGTGCTGCATACGGCATCCGACCCCTCCGGCGAGCGGGTGGCCACGGTCTCCCACGACGGCAGGGTCAGCGTGGTGCACCTCGCCGACGGCACGGTGACCCAGGTCGGACACTCCCCCGAGGGCGAACCCCTCGACCCCGTCTTCTCCCCCGACGGTCGCTACCTGGCCTGGTCGCAACCGACCAGCGAGGGCGAGTTGCACCAGTTGGTCGTGACCGACCTCTCCGCCGCCAACCCACAGCCGGTCTCCCTCACCGCCGGCACGGTCCACGACCGCGCACCCGCGTTCACCCGGGACGGCAAGTTCCTGGTGTTCCTGTCCGACCGCACGTTCGACCCGGTCTACGACACGCACGCCTTCGCGCTGGCCTTCACCGGGTCGACCCGTCCGTGGTTGCTGCCGCTCTCCGCGACGGAGCCGGCACCGTTCGGGCCCAGCGCCGCCGGCTGGCGGATCAGCAAGGACAAGGAGAAGGAGCCATTGCCGGGCGGGCAGGCGCCTGACGGGCAGGCACCCGACGCCGAGACCCCGCCCGCGTCACCGGACCTCGACGTGGAGGGCGCGGAGGACCGGATCGTGCCGTTCCCGGTCCCGTCGGCCGACTACCGCGACCTGCGGACCGCCACCGGCGGCGTCCTCTGGGTCCGGGTCGCCGGCGATTCCGGGGCGCTGGGCACCCGGCGGGCCGGCGTCGGGGACGACCCGGCCCCCGACACCCTGGAGTTCTGGTCCTTCGAGCAGCGCAAGGTCACCACGGTCGCGGACAAGATCGACAGCTTCGCCGTCTCCGGCGACGGGGAGCGCGTGGTGCTGCGCTCCGGGGACACGGTCACCGTGCAACCTGCGGACCGCAAGCCCGACGAGGACGCCGGCGAGGTCGTCACCGTGGACCTGGGGCGGCTCCGTCTCGAGGTGGATCCGCTGGCCCAGTGGCACCAGATGTACGACGAGAACGCCCGGATCATGCGCGACCACTTCTGGCGCGATGACATGGACGGGGTCGACTGGGACGCCGTGGTCCAGCGGTGGCGCCCGGTCGTGTCGGGTCTGGCCACGCACGACGACTTCGTCGACCTGCTGTGGGAGGTGGTCGGCGAGCTGAACACCTCGCACGCCTACGTGATGCCCAACACCCCGCCCGGCGACCAGTCCCGCAGGTTGGGGCTGCTCGGTGCGGACCTCTCCCCCGCCGAGGGCGGGTGGCGGATCGACCGGATCCTGCCCGGTGAGTCCACGGACCCCGACGCACGCTCCCCGCTGCGGGCGGCCGGGGTCGACGCGGCGGAGGGGGACCTGGTGGTCGCGGTCAACGGTTCACCGGTCGACCCCGCGTTCGGCCCGGCGACCGGGCTGGTCGGCGCCGCGGACACTCCCGTAGAGCTGACGTTGCGCCGCGACGGCCGGGACCGCCGCGTCGTGGTCGTGCCGGTCGGCAGCGAGGAGATCCTGCGCTACCAGGAGTGGGTGCGTTCCCGGAGGGAGTACGTCCGGGAGCACTCCGGCGGTCGGCTCGGCTACGTCCACGTGCCCGACATGACCAGTGTCGGCTGGGCCCAGCTGCACCGTGACCTGCGGCAGGCCACCAAGGCCGAGGGGCTGATCGCCGACGTGCGCTACAACCGCGGGGGACACACCAGCCAGATGGTGATCGCGAAGCTGGCGGCCAAGGTGGTCAGCTGGGGCGTCGGCCGGCACTACGCCAGCCCGACGAGCTATCCCGACATGGGGCGCCGCGGACCGGTCGTCCTGGTGGTGAACGAGAACTCCGGCTCCGACGGCGACATCGTCAACGCCGTCGCCCAGGCCATGGCGATCGGGCCCGTCGTCGGCGTCCGGACGTGGGGCGGAGTCGTCGGCATCGACGGCCGGTTCGACCTGGTCGACGGCACCTCGATCACCCAGCCCCGCTACGCGACCTGGATCGAGGGCAAGGGCTTCGACGTCGAGAACTACGGCGTGGACCCCGACATCGAGGTGGTGCACACTCCGGCAGACTTCTTCTCCGCGCGGGACAAGCAGTTGGACCGGGCCATCGCCGAGGCGATCGAGCGGTTGGAGCGCGAACCCGCGGCCGTCCCGCCGGAGATGCCCGAGCCCAAGGTCCGTCCACACTGAGCCCTTCGCAGGCCAACCTGAGCCGGAGACCACCGCCGACGCCGAGGCCCTCACTCCGACAACAGACCAGCCCTGGCCCAGGTGGCACCGCCGTCGGTCGACACCCAGTAACCCGGGTCGCTGACCTCACCCGGCAGGAGTTCCTGCCAGGCGTACACGGCCCCATCCGCGCCGGCCCGCAGACCGCCGAGTGAGGGACTGGTGACCGGCAGCGGCTGCTCCGGCTCAGCGAAGGTCCGGCCCCCGTCAGTGCTGGTCAGCGCCTCGTCGGGGGTGACCAGCACCAGGTCCTCCGCGTCGGGGGCGGCCAGCCACACCGAGGAGGAGGGTGCGGCATACGACTCCCCGGCGCCGGCCCAGGTCCGGCCACCGGTCGTCGAGGAGGCCACCGCTACCTCGCTCGAGGTCCCCGTCCCGTCGTCGGTCCGGCAGCCGAGGAAGACCGTGTCGCCGACGGCCGCGGCCGCGAAGGCGACCGGGTCCGCGCAGTCGAGGGGTTGCGCGACGGACTCGAGCCGGCCGGACTGGAGCCGCTGCACCACAACCGACTCCCCGCCCTCGGTCCCCGTCGCCGGGGTCCCGACCAGGAAGGTCTCCGTCCCGGTCAGTTCGACCCGGAGGTCCGTGACGGGAGTGGGCGCCGGTGCAGTCAGCACGTCCTCGGCCGTCGGGGCGCTGCCGAGCTGGGCCTGCACGAAGACGGCGTCGGCACAGACCCCGTCCCCGTCGCAGCCCGCAGCACCCGCGATCACCACCCGACCGTCGCGCACCGCCACGTCCCACACGTGCTCGAACGTGTCGTCCGGGACGGGCACGTCGGCCCACGACCTGCCCCCGTCGGAGGTCACCGCCAGGGAGCGACCCGTGGACGACCACCCGTACCCGACCTCGGCATCGGCGAACTCCACCCGGTCGATCCCGGCCGGGACCAGGTCGGCCACCACCTCCCAGGTCACACCCCCATCACCGGAGTGGATGAGCACGGCGCAGACGGCGTCGTAGACACACCCCGAGCCGTAGGTACCCGTGGCGAAGATGTCCCCCTGCCCAGCGTCGGTCAGCCGGGTGATCGCGAAGTCGCCCGGCACGCTGGTCGGTGTCTCGTCGGTCACGGGCGGGCCCACGGTCTCCTCCGCGGTCGGCTCCGGCGTCTGCTCGGTCGTGGGGCCGGCGGGGTTCGGGGTCTCCGGGACGTCCTGAGGCCAGAGCGCGTAGGCGGTGACCGCCACCGCGGCGGCCGCCACGCCCAGTCCGGCACGCGCGGTCCACCGGCTGGTCCGCCGCTCCCGGCGGTGCCGGTCGGCGATCCGCTGCCAGGTCAGGTCGTCCGCCGGTTGGTCGACCACCTCCGCCCGCCGGTTCGCGAAGAACTCCTCCACCAGCTGCTCGTCGCCGCGCTCGTTCATCGGTTCGCCTCCAGCGCTCGTGCGAGCAGCGCCCGCGCGTCATACAGGTCCCGTTTGACCGCACCCTCGGACTTGCCCAGCTCGCGGGCGACCTGCCCCACCGTGAGGTCGGCGTAGTAGTAGAGCAGGACCGCCGACCGCAGCCTGTCCGGCAGGCCCGTCACTGCGGAGCGCACATCCATGGCGTTCTCCGCGTCGGGGGCCGGGGCGGCCACGTCCGGGTCGGGCCCCCTCCCGCCCTGGAACCTCTCGTATGCCGACGCCTCCCGCCCCCGTTTGCGCCAGTGGTCGCGCACCAGGTTGGCGGCCGTGGCATACAGCCAGGGTCGCGGTTCCTCGACGTCGGCCCAGTGGCCCAACAGCCGGACGAACGCCTCCGTGGCGACGTCGTGCCCGAGATCCCGGTCCCCCACCAGGGACGAGGCCCACCCCGCGAGGCGCCCGAAGTGGGCCAGGTAGACCTGGCGCACCTCGACCTCCACCGCATCGGTGGTCGCACGCGCCATCTGGTCTCCTGTCCGGGGCCGGGGCTCGGCCAGCAGGTTCATACCTGGAGGACGCCGGTGCCCTGCCGCCGGTTGGCTCACACCCGGCGGTTGGCACGATGGTGGCATGGAGTTCACCGAAGTCGTCCGACGTCGCCGCATGGTGCGCAACTACGACTCCGACCGTCCGGTCCCGCCGGAGGTGCTGGAGCAGGTCCTCGGCAACGCCGTGCGGGCACCGAGCGCTGGGTTCTCCCAGGGGTGGGACTTCGTGGTCCTCACCGACCCGGCGGACCGGGCTGCCTTCTGGGAGGCCACGGCCGACCCGGACTCCGAGCCCGACAGCTGGCTGCGCGGCATCCAGCACGCCCCGTGCCTCATCCTGTGCTGCTCCCACAAGGGCGCCTACCTCACCCGGTATGCCGAGTCGGACAAGGGGTGGACCGACCAGGACGAAGCACGGTGGCCGGTCCCCTACTGGGACATCGACACCGGCATGGCTGCCCTGCTCATGCTGCTGACCGCGGTCGACGAGGGGCTCGGCGGACTGTTCTTCGGGGTGCCACCCGTGGCCCACCCGGCGGTACACGCGGCCTTCGGGATCCCCGATGACCGCAACCTGGTCGGCGTGGTCTCGGTGGGCTATCGGGCTCCGGACCGCAAGAGCCCCAGCCTCAAGCGTGGCCGGCGCGAGGTCCCCCAGGTCGCCCATGCCGGCAGGTTCGGCACGCCTTTTCCGGGCCGCTGATCTGGTGCTGATCCCCTGGCTGATGCCCTAACCGATCGTCCCAGCCTTACCCCTGACCGACGCCTAGGGGGTGACCCTGCCCGATCGATAACGCGCGGGCGAGACCCCGATCACGGCGGTGAACTCCCTGGTGAAGTGCGCCTGGTCCGACCACCCCAGCCGGGTCGCCAGTGTCGCCAGGTCCGGCGCCTGCCCGGAGTCGATGGCGTGCGCGGCGTCCTGCAGCCGGAAGCGGCGCAGCACCCGCAGTGGCGACACCCCGACATACCGGGTGAAGGCACGTTGGAGGGTCCGGGGTGACAGGTGGACGGCCTCGGCAATGGGCCCGAGACTCACCTGTTCGCGGGACCGCATCAGGTCGGTCGCCCGCCGCACGGCCCGGTATGTCGTGTCCTGGGCGACCCGGTCGGCCACCGGCTCGAACAGCTCTGCCAGGTGGTCCAGGAGGATCCGCTGGCGGTCGGCCTCGTCCACCAGGCCCGTCGCCGTGCGGGCGACGTCGGCGATCGCCGGCCCGACGATCCCGGTGGCGTCGACCACCCTCCCCGTCAGGTCGGCGACGTCACGGTCCAGCAGGGCGGCGAGGCCACCGGGGTGGAACCCGACTCCCGTGACCCGACCAGCCCGCGGCAGGTCGACGGTGAACACCTTGGTCACCACCCCGTGGACCAGGGCGGCAGGCGTCGGTACGCCGTGGATCGACTCGCCCCCAGCAACCTCCTCGAGGGTCAGGTGGACGATCGGGTCACCGAGGACCTCCGCCCGGAACGGCACGGACTCCTCCCGCCGCCACCGCACCCACCAGGTCCGGGACAGCACGAGGGAGAGGGGACCCTCCACCCAGTCCCGGGAGGATTCGTACACCTCCCGCCCCCGCGCCGGCCAGAGCACGCCCTTCGCGCGCCGCAGCGCGTCCCCGGGTTGCCGCGGCGCGTCCCCGGGTTGTCGCGAATCTGCAAGCGGCACGGCACCGATCGTAGGCAGCATGACTGACATGAGCACTTCACACATACCCGCAGGGTTCAGCTCGGTCACCCCGTTCGTGGCGGTCGTCCGCGCCGCCGAGGCACTCGACTTCTACGCAACTGTCTTCGGGGCGGTCGTGACGAGCCGGATGGATGGCCCGGACGGCTCGGTCGTGCACGCCGAGATCGACCTCGGCGCGGGCCGGCTCCAACTGGGGGACCCCTCACCCGACTTCGGGCTCACCGCACCCGACCTGGTCGGCGACGACACGACATACAGCCTGGCCATCTATGTGCCCGACGTCGATGCCACGTTCCGGGCGGCCGTCGAGCAGGGCGCCACGGTCCGTGAGGAGCCGGCGGACTTCGTCACCGGTGACCGGTTCGCCAGCATCAAGGACCCGTTCGGCGTGCGCTGGACGATCATGACTCGGGTGGAACAGGTCTCCGACGAGGAGGCACAGCGGCGACTCGACGACTGGGCGGAGTCGTTGTCCTGACCCTTGTCGTGTCTTGACCATGTCGTGCTGCCGGTCACGTCGTGCAGCCGGTCGTGTTGCCGGTCACGTCGGGGTGCCGATCGTGCTGCCGGTCACGAAGTCGCTGCTCCCGTCGCCGCGGCCAGCGACTCGAGCCACCGCTCGGTGGCCCGGGGGCTACGAAGGTGCACGGCAGGCGGCCCGTCAGGATCCATTGCCCACTGACGGATGCGGGTCCGCTTCCGCTTGAAGCTCCGGAAGTGCCACACGAGGATCGAGTCGCGCGAGAAGATCTCACGCCATCCCTCGACATTGCCGTTGCAGACCTCCTCGCGGGTGATCAGGCGTCGGGCCGTCCGGCGGATCAACCGCGTGAGGGACGTCAGTCGCGGGTAGTCCAACGCGATGATCACCTCCACCCGTGACATCGGGAGGTCCAGCCAGGCGCCGTAGGCAGAGTCGAGGATCCACTCGTCCTGACCCACGATCGCCTCGATCAGGGCACGCTGCTCGCCCTGTGGGCGCGAGCCCCAACCCGGCAACCAGCCGATGTCGTCGACGGACGTCCACGGGATGCCGGTCACCTCGGAGATCCGTGCAGCGAGGGTGCTCTTGCCGCTCCCGGTCACTCCGTAGACCATGATCCGTCGCGGCTGCATCGGACCAATCCTATGGGCCAGGGTCGCCCGGTACCCGCGCTCTTGTGTGGGCACTCAACCGGCCGCGATCAGAAGGGTGGAGGGAGCTCGGTGCCGGGGGCGGCCTCGTCGCTGTCGTCGTCCCCCGGCCGGGCGACCTCAGCAGGAGCGCTGAGCCCGAGGATGTCTTCCGGGGTTGCCTGGTCCGGTGGCGGCCCGCTACTGCGTTGCCCGTTGCGGGTGCGGTGTCGCAGCTGGATCGGCGCGTTGTGGTGCACCCAGGCTGGTCCGCAGGACCGGTCGTCCGGGTCGAAATAGTCGTCCTCGGCAGCCAGCGGCTCGGAACGGTCACGGTGAGCCAGGGCGGCATAGATCAACCGGTCCTGGAGGTCGGCGTCGCCGTCGACTGCCTGCTCGAAGCGTTCCCTGGCCTCCGCCAACGCCGCGGCATCCGCCAACACCGCGGCTTCCGCCAACACCGCGGCTTCCTGTCCCGGCGCGGTCGCTGCCCGGCCGATGCCGATCTGACCCAACGCGGGCCGGGTCAACGTGCGGTAATCAAAGGTCCGGGTGGTGTAACAGGCTCCGAACAGGGTCGTCCAGGTCACCCGGCGGTCACGGTCGATCTGGGCCTGCCACACATCGCGGGTCTTCAGCTCGTGGTGCGGGCGGTGCCCGGACATACCGTTCGAGGCGCTGGTCGCGCCGCCCTCGCTGTGGGCATGGACGTGGTCGAAGTCGCAGTTCTCCGCGGGGACCGTGCATCCGGGTGCCCGGCAGTGCCGATCGGCGGCCTCGGTGAAGGCTCGCATCTGTGCGTCGGGCCGGTATGTCGTCGCCGTGCGCTCGACCAGGTGCCCGTCCAACGGGTCCGTCACCAATCGATGCATGACTCCCCCGGCCCGCGCCGCCAGCTCCCGGACCGCTTCGCCGGTGAGATACCCGTAGCCGGGGATCATCCCGACCCCCGCGGAATGTGGGTTGACCAGGACGTCCAGAGGCACGATGACGTCGAGGTTCACCTTCGGTGTGCCAGCCAGGATCCGAGCGCTGACGTCGTCCAAGCCACCGAGGACATCCCCAGGGGCTGCGGACCCGGGGCTAGGCGGCCCTTGTGCCTGGCCGCTCCCTGGACCGGAACCCGGGCTGGGCGACACTTCTGCCTGGCCGCTCCCTGGTATTGCGGCCCCGGGTGGGTATCCGGGCGAGTCACCCTGGCTGGTGTCCTGAGCCGGGCGGGACTCATCGTCCAGAACCTGGTCAGCACCGGCCGTCGACGACTCCGGCGCGTCCTTGGGCTCAGGCCCTCCACCGGTCCGGCCGTGGATGAGGAGGGACAGGGCGAGGTCGGCGCGCAATTGGGACAGGGAGCGCGGGTCGCCGGCCGCGCGCAACGCCCTGGCTGCCCTGTCGACCCGTTGGATGGCGGCCACGATCGAGGTCGTCCGCCCGGTGATGGTGAGACATCCCGTCCCGTCATCCTCCACCTGCGCCCGCGCGTCCCGCCGGGACACAGCGGCTTCGCGGTCAGCCTTGGCCTTGGCCGGGTCCTCTCCCGCGAGCGCTGCGACCAACCTGTCCAGCACGTCCTTGGTCTCGCCCCAGCCCTGCCGGGCCATGTCGTCGGGATCGACCCCGCCGTCCCGCGCCGATGCAGCTCGCTCGGACTCCTCTCCGAAGGTGGCCTTCGCGACCTGGACCGCGACCTCTACCGGCATCTGCCGGCACGTCGACCACCACGCACGGACCTGGTTCCACTGCACCTCGCCGCTGGCCATCGCTCGCCAGGGCGTCGTCGTCGCCACCCGGGGCCCGGTCGCGAAGGCCACCCGGTCGTGGCAGTCCTGAATGCCCCACCCGGTCAGGACCTGCAGCTCGTGTGCCATCGCGGACTTGGTCTTCTTCCGCCAGGTCTCCCGTCCCGTCTCGGACAGTTCTGACGGGTCGGCGACCGCCCGCTTGCCTAACAACTTCTCGCCGGTCGCTGCAGCAAGGTCGGCGACCACGCCGACGAGCAGGGAATCCGACCACCGGGACAAGACCAGCGCCGCGTCGACCGCTTCCACCAGTTCCTCGTCCGTGGCCCGGGACGTCGCCTGCCCGGACAACCACCAGGCTCCCGAGGCCAGTGCCGGGCTGGACTCGAGATCAGCGATCGACTCGTCATCTGCAGAGGAGTCGGCACGGCCCGGGTCCTGGTTGACGGGCGAGTCGTGATCGGGATTCGCGTCCTCGTCAGGAGCCACGTCACCGTCGGGAACCGCGCCCTCGTCGGCAGACGGAGCCACGTGGAAGGCGCCAGCAGCTGGACCTGTCCCCGCGACACCACCGCCCAGGACCGGCACCAGGGCCACCAAGTGGCTGACGACGTGCTCGGGGAATCCACACTCGTGCAAGGAAGCCCGCAACCGTACGGTCCGATCGAGGTGATCTGTCCCGTCGAACTGATCCGCCCCGACCGGCTGGTTGCGTCGAACCGTCTCATCCGGGTGGTGTGGGCGATCCGCCTCGCCCGACTGGCCAAGACGCGCCGTGCGGTCCGGGCGACGGTGCCGGTCCGAGCCATCGAGCTCGACCACGATGCCGTCCGTGGGGACGAGGTGCAGCCTCGCGGGCTCCTGCTGGGTAGCCGACGCCTGGTCGCACCAGGAAAGAATCCTTGCCTCGGCCAACGAGACGGCCACTTCACCCGACCCCACCACACGCACCCCCTCTCGGTGCTCCCGGTAGCACCAGTCTTTCCCCTCATCGGGAACAACCGGTCCAACCTCTCCGATACCTCCATATTAGTACACCCGTACGACATAGACAAGAGGTTCTGCACAGGAACTTTTGGCGGGTCGGCACCCCGGCGAGATTCCGCACCGTGTCGGACCCACCAGGCAGGATGGACCTTGATGCGACACATCAACGACAACGAGAGACGCAACAGGTTGGCCGTGCGCCACGGGATCCACCCGGACCACCGGCTACCCGACGCGGTGGCCGCCACCAGGGCGATGACCGTGCTCCACGCGACCGAGGCCGCGACGGTCCACCTCTCGGTCCAGGCCCGGGTCGACGGGACGACGCCGGCGGACATCGACCATGCCCTCTACGAGGACCGGTCCCTGGTGAAGCAGCTGGCGATGCGGCGCACCCTGTTCGTCTTTCCGCGCGACCTCCTGCCCGCCGCCCTGGGCAGCGCCTCGGCCCGGGTCGCGGTCGAGCAGCGCCGGGTGATCACCCGCGACGTCGAGATGCACGGGGTCGCCGAGGACGGCGCAGCCTGGCTCGACCGGGCCTGCGACGCCGTCCTCACACGGCTCGAGCCCGGTGACTGCCTGTCCGCCAAACAACTGCGCGAGGAGATCCCGGAGCTCCGCGGCACCATCACGGTCAACACCTCCAAGAAGTACGGCGGGACCTTCCAGATCGCACCGCGGGTGTTCACCCTGCTCGGCGCCCAGGGGCAGCTGGTGCGCGCGACAAACGGTGGCCACTGGCGTCTGGGGCGCCCGACCTGGACCTCGATGGGCACCTGGCTCGGGCAGGAGGTCATGCCGCTGACCACCGAGGAGGGGTATGCCGAGCTGACCCGTCGCTGGCTCGGCACCTTCGGGCCGGGCACGGTGGAGGACCTTCAATGGTGGCTGGGCTCCACCAAGTCCGCAGCGCGGGCGGCCCTCGCGACGGTCGACGCGAGGGAAGTCTCGCTGGACGGCGGTATCCACGGGTGGGTCCTGCCCGACGACGAGGCACCGGTCGCGGCACCCGAACCGTGGGCGGCGCTGCTTCCCACCCTCGACCCGACCACCATGGGGTGGAAGCTCCGCGACTTCTACCTCGCCCCGGAGCACGTGCCGTACCTGTTCGACAGCAACGGCAACGGCGGCACCACGGCCTGGTGGAACGGCCGCATCGTGGGCTGCTGGGTGCAGGACCCGGATGCCGTGGTCCGTGTCGTGCTGCGCGACGGCGAGGAGGTCGGAGCAGCCGGCACCAGGGCCCTGCAGGACGAGGCGGAGCGACTCACCCGGTGGCTGGACGGCGTCGTGATCAGCAACGTCTACAAGTCGCAGCTCATGAAGCGGGCAATCTTGCCCTAGTGGTCGCACCACTGCCCCAGGGGCAGCGAAAGGCGACCCAACCGGCAGTGCCCGAGCGGCGTCATACTGCTGAGACGGGCACGACGGCGTGCCCCAGGCACCCCCGGAGGTCCCGATGAGCGCACTGCGTCCCACCCATCACCTGCTGCGGCGCCTGCTCCTGGGGCTCCTCCTCATCGCGCTCGGCCCCGGACTCCTGGCCGGCCCCGGCGCCGTAGCCACGACGACCAACCCGGCGGCCGGGGCCTCGTCCTCCGGCACGGTCCGCCAAACCACCGACCACGAGACGCAGGGTGACCTCGCCTTCCGCCTGGAACGACTCTCCGGCACCGACCGGTATGCCACGGCGGCGGCCATCAGCGCACGGTTCTTCGGGTCCGGCGTCCCGGTGGCGCTCGTGGTGACCGGCGCCGAGTTCCCCGACGGCCTCGCCGCGGGACCGGTGGGCGACCGGCTCGGCGGCCCCGTGCTGTTCACCCGGCATACCTCGCTCCCTGCCAGCACCACCGCGGAACTGAAGCGGCTCAAGCCACAGCGCATCCTGGTGGCGGGCGGGACGGCTGCGGTGTCCAACGGGGTGCTCAACCAGCTGGACGCGTTGGCCACCTCGGGTGCCACCCGCATCTCGGGCCCGGACCGCTACGCCACGGCGGCGGCGCTGTCCAAGCACGCGTTCCCGGGCGGCGCCTCGATCGCGTACGTCGCCACCGGGAGGGCGTTCCCCGACGCACTCGCCGGAGGGGCCGCCGCCGGGGTCCAGGACGCGCCGATGCTGCTGACCGCCAGGTACTCCCTCAGCGACGCGACGCGCACCGAGCTGGAACGTCTGGCGCCCGACCGGATCATGCTGTTGGGCGGCACCGCGTCGGTCTCGAACACCGTCGCGAGCCAGCTGTCCGAGATCGCCGTCACCGAGCGGGTCTCCGGCAGCGACCGGTACCAGACAGCACTGGCCATCTCCCGTCGCGTGTTCGGCCCCGACCGGCCGGGCTTCCTGATGGCGACCGGCACCAACTGGCCGGATGCCCTCGCGGCGAGCCCGGCGACCCGGACCACGCGCGGCCCCCTGCTGCTGTCCTCCGGGACCAATCTCCCCGGCGGCACGACGACCGAGCTCCGCCGCACCACCCCGACCCGGGCATACCTGCTCGGCGGCACCGACGTGGTGGACCGCGAGATCGCCCGCAAGGTGCAGGCCATCCTCGGGGTCTGTTCGGCGGGGGCCAGGCCCTCCCCCGGCTCCCAGGAGGTCTTCGACCACGTGCCCGGCGCCACCAAGCAGCTGGCCTTCACCCTCGACATGGGCGGCCGGATGGACCCGGCGATGGACATCGTGGAGTTCCTGATCGACAACCAGGTCTGCACGACCTTCTTCCCCACGGGCATCACCGCCAACTCGCCGGAGGGACGACAGGTCCTGGAGCTCATCTCGGCCAACCCGCACCTGTTCGAGGTCGGCAACCACACCGTGCACCACTGCGACCTGGTCAACGGCGGAGGAGGCAGCCCGACCACCGCCCCCTGCCAGCGGAGCATGACCGCGCAGTTCATCCGGGACGAGCTCACCGGCGCCGAGTCGACCATCGAGCTGCGCACCGACGGCATGACGGTCACCCCCTACTGGCGACCGCCCTACGGCTCGCACAACAGCTTCGTGCGCAGTGCGGCCGCCCAGGTGGACTACACCAAGACGGTCCTGTGGAACCGCGACACCATCGACTGGTCGCTGGACACGACGACCCAACAGATCATCGACCGGGTCACCAAGCCGCTGCCGCCGGCAGGGACGATCGTCCTGGCCCACATCGGTGGTTACCGGACCCTCGACGCGCTCCCCACGATCGTGAGCACGCTCCGCGCGAACGGCTACACCTTCACCACGATCTCGGACCTGCGGGACGGCTAGGCGAACCTGGGGCGACCGGCCGCACAGCACCGGTCAGACGGTGGAGCGGGACCTCCCGGGGAGCAGCGTCAGCAGCAGCCCGGCCGCGATCCAGCAGCCGAGCACGATGAACGCCCCGGTGGATCCCGCGCCGTCGAACCAGCCGACGGACCGGAGCGCCGTGGCCGTGGCGCCGGGCGGCAGGACCTGACCCAGGGCGCCCCAGCCGGCGGGCAACATCTCCGGCGCCGACATGGCCCCGGAGAGCGGGTTGCCGAGCAGCACCATCACGGCCGCTACCAGACCGATCGCGGCGGTGCCCAGGAAGCGGTGCAGCCCGACGATCGTCGTCCCGATGGCACAGATCCCCAGGGCGAGCACCCCGGCATTGGCCCAGAAGGAGCCGGCCAGGGCGCTGAACCACGTCTGCATCACCAGGGTCAGCACCAGTCCGCCGCCTACCGCCACGGCGAGGACGGTGGCGAGGCGCCGACCACGGCCGACGATCTGAAGGCAGCTGAGGGCTCCCGACGCGATACCGCCGATCACGATCGGCAGGACGGCCGACCCGAGCCCGACGCCGCGCGGGTCATCGTCCGGCAGGGGCACCACGTCCGTCACCTGGAGCGGGCCGCCGGCCTCCGCGGGCACGTTGGCCGCCAACTGCCCCAGCGCGGACGCCACCGCGGGGCTCGCCGCAGTGGCCGTGAGCATCCGGCCACCATCCGGACCGAGCAGGATCGCACCGTAGACCTCGCGGTCGCGGATCGCCTGCTCGGCCGCGTCCTGGTCCGCCAGCACGCTGATCTCGAAGGCGTCCTCGCCCGCTGCGGCAGCGAGCCGGTCGCCGAGCTGCCCGGCTACCTGCGGGGGCGCCACCACGCCGACGGGTATGCCGCGGGGTGCGCTGTGCAGGTTGGGCCAGGCGAACGCGGTGATGACCAGGCCCAGCAGCACGGCCACCCCGAGCGCCAGGCCCAGCACCCGTCCCCACGCGGTCGGGACCTGCGAACCGGGCCGGTGCTGCGGCTGCCGGGTCTGGGTTTCGACCATCTTGCCTCCCATAAACGAGCATTCGTTCTCTTTGAGAGAAGAGTCCTCCTCACACCCCGACCTTGTCAAGAACGGTCGTTCGGTTTTATGGTGCGGCATGCCCAAGGTCACCGACGAGCACCGCGCGGCCCGCCGCCAGCAGATCCTGATGGCCACCCTCCGGTGCGTCGCCGTCGAAGGGCTCCACCGCACGACGATGGCCGACGTGATCCGCGAGTCCGGGCTCTCGGCCGGGGCGGTCTACGGCTACTTCAAGAGCAAGAACGACCTGATCCTGGCGATCGCCGAGTTCGGCCTCGCACTGATGGACACCGAGCTGCGCGGCCTCGCGAAGGACGGGAACGTCCCCTCCCCCGACGAGGTGACCCGGCAGCTCACCCGGGCGATCGTCCGGCAGGCGGAGAGCCAGGAGATCGACATCACCAAGGTGGTGATCGCCGTGTGGGCCGAGGCGGTCCGCGACGAGGGGGTCCGCGCCATCGTGAGTGAGCGGATCAGGACACTGCGCGACTCCTACGCGGGCCTGGTCTCGGCACAGCAGGCGGCCGGGCTGGTCGATCCCGATGCCGATCCCCTGCACGTCACCCAGGTGATGGTCGGGATGCTGCCCGGGTTCATCCTGCAGCGCCTCGTGCTCCAGGACGTGGACCCCGAGGGGTATGCCGACGGCCTGGCGGCGCTTCGCCGGTAGGTGGGTGCCCGGCCGGGTCGGGCGAGCGCCGCGACAGCGGGACGCAGGGAACAGGTCAGCGGGACGCCAGGAACTCGTCGATCTCGGCCCGGGTAGGGGCGGTAGCGGGCCCGCGCCGGGTCACCTTGATGGCGCCGGCCGCATTGGCCCTGCGGGAGGCGGTGAGCAGGTCGGCCCCGGCAGCCAGTTCGGCGACCAGCACGCCGGTGTGTGCGTCGCCCGCGCCGTTGGTGTCGACCGGCTCCTGCGGGAAGCCGGGCAAGTGGACCACGTCGTCGGAGCCGGCCTCGAGCACGTAGCACCCGTCCGGACCGTCCCGCACGACGACCAGCGCCCCGTCGGGCAGCCGGTCCCGCACGGCGGGGACGGAGCCGGCCACGTCCTCGACCCCGGTCAGCTCGGCGGCTTCCTCGGCGTTGCTGGTCCACACGGCGGTGCCGGCCAGCATCCGGTCGCGCACGGACGCGGCGAGGCCGGCGAACGCCGCCCCCGGGTCAAGCACCACCCGCACGTCCTCGCCCACGTCCTCGAGCCAGGCCAGCAACGGGTCGCGGGTGGGCTCCAGCAGGGTGTAGCCGGTCACGCAGACCAGGTCGCCGCCCGAGGCCCGGGAGGTCGCCAGGCTCTCGGGGGTGATCAGCCGCTCGGCCCCCAGGGTCGTCACGAAGGTCCGCTCCGCGCTCGGTTCGACCAGGACGACGCACACACCGGTGTCGGCATCCGGCACCGGCTCGCTGGACACGGCGACCCCCTCGGCCGCCAGCGCCGCGCGCACGAGGTCACCGTTGGGCCCCGTGCCGTGCGCGCCGGCGTGCACCGCCTCGGCCCCGGAGCGCGCGGCGGCGGCGAGCACGCTCACCGAGCCCCCCGCATACCGGTTCTGGGAGGTGGCCATCACGTTGCCCCCGCGCCGTGGCAGCTGCTGCACCTCCACGACGAGGTCGACGAGTGCCTGTCCCGTGTGGATCACCCTGGTCACCCGGGTGACACTAGGGCATGCGCTTCTCCCAGGTCGATGTCTTCTCCGGCACGTCCTACCGGGGCAACCCGCTGGCCGTGGTGCACGACGCCGAGGGCCTGCCCGAGGAGGACCTCGCCCGGTTCGCGAACTGGACCAACCTGTCGGAGACCACCTTCCTCCTGCCGCCCACCGTCCCCGGCGCCGACTACCGGGTGCGGATCTTCACCGTCACCGAGGAGCTTCCGTTCGCCGGTCACCCCACGCTGGGCAGTGCCCGCGCCTGGCTCGCCGCTGGCGGCGTTCCCGCCAGTGAGGGTGTGGTGGTGCAGGAGTGCGGGGCCGGCCTGGTGCCGGTCCGGTATGCCGACAGCCACCTCGCCTTCGCCGCGCCACCGTTCCTCCGGTCCGGTCCCGTCGACCCGTCCGATCTCGACCGGATCGCGCGCGCCCTCCGGATCGACCCGGGGCAGATCCGGCACAGCCAGTGGATCGACAACGGTCCCGGCTGGGTCGGCGTGGTCCTGGCGTCGGCCGAGGAGGTGCTCGCGCTCCGGCCGGACTTCGCGGCCTTCGACGGTCTCGACATCGGCGTGATCGGGCCACACGGCCCCGGTGGACCGGCCGACTACGAGGTGCGGGCGTTCGTGCCCGGGCTTGGCGCCACCGAGGACCCGGTCACCGGCAGCCTGAACGCCGGGTTCGGAGTGTGGCTCACCGGGGCGGGGCTCGCCCCCACGTCGTTCACCGTCCGCCAGGGCACGGCGCTGGGCCGCGCAGGCGACGTCACCCTGTCCGTCGAGGGGGACCAGGTGTGGGTCGGGGGCCAGGCAACCGTCATGATCAGCGGAGAGATCCGGTTCTGACCCGAGGTGTGTGGCTGATGCAAGACCTGCACGAGTTGTTCCGACGCGCGGCCGACGAGGCTGCCGGTTTCCGCAGTTCGCTCGGCACCCGCCCGGTGCAGGCACCGGTCGACCAGGCGCGGGCGAAGGAGTTGCTGGACGTCCCGCTGCCGGACGCGCCGCGGGATCCGGCCGAGGTGGTCGACCACCTGGTCTCGGCCGCCACGCCGGGCCTGATGTCGACCCCCGGTCCGCGCTACTTCGGTTTCGTCGTGGGTGGCGCCCTGCCGGCGGCATCGGCCGCGGACCTGCTCGCGGTCGGTTGGGACCAGTGCGCCTTCAACGGGTCCCTCTCCCCCGCCGCCGCGGCCGCCGAAGAGGTGGCCGGCGGCTGGCTCAAGGAGCTGCTCGGCCTGCCGGAGACGGCCGGGGTCGGCTTCGTGACCGGGGCCCAGGGGGCCAACACCGTGGGGCTCACCTCGGCCCGACACCACCTGATGCGCCAGGCGGGCTGGGACGTCGAGCGCCGGGGCCTCAACGGGGCGCCGGCCATGCGGGTGCTCGCCGGCGCCGAGCGCCACGCCACGATCGACCGCTCGCTGCGCCTGCTCGGCCTGGGCTCGGACTGCCTGGAAGAGGTAGCCGTCAACGACGAGGGGGCGATCGACACCGCGGACCTGGCCCGGGTCCTGGCGGACGGGCCCACCGGCCCCGAGCACCCGACCGTCGTCTGCCTGCAGGCCGGCAACGTCAACACCGGCGCCGTCGACGACCTGCGCGCCGCGACCGAACTGGCCCACGCGGAAGCGGCCTGGGTACACGTGGACGGTGCCTTCGGGCTGTGGGCCGCGGCCAGTCCCGCCCTGCGGCACCTGGTGGACGGCGTGGAACTGGCGGACTCCTGGGGCTGCGACGGCCACAAGTGGCTCAACGTCCCCTACGACTCCGGCTTCGCGTTCTGCTCCCGGCCAGAGGTGCAGACCGCCGCCATGTCCTACACGGCCTCCTACCTGACCGGGTCCGGGGCCTCGCCCGGTGCGGCAGACTTCACCGCCGAGTCCTCGCGCAGGGCCCGGGGTTTCGCGGTGTGGGCCGCGCTCCAGGAGCTGGGCCGCGACGGGGTGGCCGACCTGGTCGACCGCACCTGCGCGCTGGCCCGCCGGTTCGCCGCGGCGCTGTCCGACGCGGGACTGGAGATTGTCAACGACGTGGTGCTCAACCAGGTCCTGGTTGGGTTCGGCGAGGACGACGCGCGCACCGACGAGATCCTGGCCCGCATCCAGCAGGACGGCACCTGCTGGATGGGCGGCACGACCTGGCGCGGTCGTCGGCTGATGCGGATCGCGGTGTCCAACCACCTGACGACGGAGGCCGACGTCGACGCCTCGGTCGAGGCCGTGCTCCGCGCCGCCAGGCACACCGGGTAGGCGCACGGCATACGATCTGCAGTGAACGGCCACAGGCGCACCGCAGCTGACCGGATCGGGGACCGGCGCCCGGGGCCAGATCGGAGCGTCCATGGAGTTCCTACCCATGATCCTGCTGGTCACCGCGACCGTGGGACTCACCGCCGTGGCCCGGCACTTCCTGTGGCCGGCACCGCTCCTGGTCACCGGGGTGGCGCTAGTCGTGGCGGGCATCCCCGGTCTGCCCGCGTTCACGATCGACTCCCACGTCATCCTCACCCTGGTGCTGCCGCCACTGCTCTACTCGGCCGCGCTGGACGTCTCGCTGCTCAACTTCACCCGGAGCCGCAAGCACATCTCCCGGCTCGGCGTCGGGCTGGTGGCGGTCACCGCCGGCGTGGTCGGCATCGTCGGCTACCTGCTGGTGCCGGACATGACGCTGCCCGCCGCGCTGCTCCTGGGCGCCATCGTGGCCCCGCCGGACGCGGTCTCCGCGGCCGCGATCGGCCGCCGGCTGGGGCTGCCCCGCCACGTGATGACGGTCCTGTCCGGGGAGAGCCTTATCAACGACGCGGCCTCGCTGACCCTGTTCAAGGTGTTCCTGCTGATCATCGGCGGCACCTCGCTGACCGTCCTGGACGACCTCGGCATCTTCGTCACCGCGGTCCTCGTGGGGGTCTTGGTCGGGCTGGTGCTGGGCGTGGTCTTCCACTGGATCCGGATGCGGATCGACGACCCGGTCGTGGAGACGATGCTCGGCCTGCTGGTGCCCTTCCTGGCCTACATCGGCGCCGAGGAGATGCAGGGCTCGGGCGTCCTGGCGGTCGTCGCGGCCGGCCTGTGGATCGGCTTCAACTCCCCGAAGACCGGCTACGCGGCCCGGATCACCGAGCGTCCGGTCTGGTCCGCGATCGACCTGCTGCTCGAGAGCTTCGTCTTCGCCCTGATCGGGCTGCAGATGAAGCCGATCGCCGAGGCGCTGGACAGCAGCGGGCGCGGTGTCTGGAACACGGTGTGGATCGCCGTCGTCGTGCTGATCGTCGTGATCCTGATCCGCCCGGCGTTCATCTTCGGCACCTACCACCTGTCCCGGTTCAGGTCCAACAGCCGGGAGCAACGCCGCGTGCGGGCGGTGGAACGGGCCAGCCGCAGGGTGGAGAGCCGCAACCGGCCGCCCCGGGTCCCGAAGCCCCTGGGGCGCAAGCTCCTGCAGGCCGAGCCCGAGATGACCTGGCAGGAACTGACCGTGCTGTCGTGGACCAGCATGCGGGGCGTGGTGACGCTCGCCGCGGCCGCGGCGGTGCCCGTGGTGACCGACTCGGGCAACCGGGTGCCGGGCCACGACGTCATCATCTTCGTGGCCTTCTTCGTCACGATCGGCACACTCCTGCTCCAGGGGCTGACCCTGCCGTTCGTGATCCGCCGGCTGGGAGTCACCGACCCGGAGCAGGACAAGCGGGACCGGGAACAGGAACGGGCGCTGCTGCGGATCACCATCACCGAGAGCGTGGAGTACCTGGAGACCCACCGGGACGAGCTCACCAAGACCTTCGACGGGCCGCTGCTGGACCGCCTGCTCAAGGGGATGCGGCAGCGCATCGAGTGGCAGGAGCAGGAGTCCCGCCTCGAGGCCCAGGAGGACCGTCAGCTGGACCGGCGGGGGCTGCAGTACCGGGGCGAGCTGCGCCGCAAGATGCTCCGCCGCCAGCGCGACGTCCTGGTCCGGGAGCGGGACAAGGGCAGCATCGACGAAGAGGTGATGCGCGAGGTGCTCAAGGGGCTGGACGCCGAGGAGCTGGCCCTGGACACCTCGATCCTGCACTGGGACCGGGCCTAGTCCGGTCTGGCCCGGCCCCCGGTCTAGCCCCAGGCGCGTGCCGCACCCGTGCTCCCGGTGCGTCACGACATACGATCGAGGACGATCCCTATCCACCTGCACCACGCACCGCACAGCACCCAGGAGTAGCACTTCATGGCGCGACGCCCCCGCTCGTCCGGCCCCGACCTGTTCGACGTCGAGGAGAAGATCGTCGACATCGACGTCCAGGAGGAGATGCAGGGTGCCTATCTGGAGTACGCCTACTCGGTGATCTACTCCCGGGCGATCCCCGACGCCCGGGACGGCCTGAAGCCGGTGCAGCGCCGGATCCTCTTCGGCATGCACGAGCTGGGGCTGCGCCCGGACAAGGGCCACGTGAAGTGCTCCCGCGTGGTCGGCGAGGTGATGGGTAAGTACCACCCGCACGGCGACGGCGCGATCTACGACGCCATGGTCCGGATGGCGCAGCCGTTCACCATGCGGTTGCCGCTCGTGGACGGGCACGGCAACTTCGGCTCGCTGGACGACGGCCCCGCCGCGAGCCGGTACACCGAGGCCCGGCCGGCCCCCGCGGCGCTCCTGATGACCGGGAGCCTGGACGAGGAGACGGTCGACTTCGTCCCCAACTACGACGAGCAGCTGATGCAGCCGGAGGTGCTGCCGGCCGCCTTCCCCAACCTGCTGGTCAACGGCGCGTCCGGCATCGCGGTCGGGATGGCCACCAACATGGCGCCGCACAACCTCGGTGAGGTGATCGGCGCCGCCCGGCACCTGATCGCCCACCCGGACGCGACGCTGGACGACCTGATGCGCTTCGTCCCGGGCCCTGACCTGCCGCTCGGTGGCCGCATCGTCGGCCTGGACGGCATCCGGGACGCCTACGAGTCCGGCCGCGGCTCGTTCCGCACCCGGGCGACCGCTCGGATCGAGAACGTCACCCCCCGCCGCAAGGGCATCGTGGTGACCGAGCTGCCCTACCTGGTCGGCGCCGAGAAGGTGATCGAGAAGGTCAAGCAGCTGGTGCAGAGCAAGAAGCTGCAGGGCATCTCCGACATCAACGACCTCACCGACCGCAGCAAGGGCCTGCACCTGGTGATCGAGGTGAAGAACGGCTTCAACCCCGACGCCGTCCTGGAGCAGCTCTACAAGCTCACCCCGATGGAGGAGTCCTTCGGGATCAACAACGTCGCCCTCGTCGAGGGCCAGCCCCGCACGCTCGGCCTGCGCGAGCTGTTGCAGGTGTATGTCGACTTCCGCACCGACGTCGTCCGGCGGCGCACCGCCTACCGGCTGCGCCGACGGCAGGAGCGGCTGCACCTGGTCGAGGGCCTGCTCATCGCGATCCTGGACATCGACGAGGTCATCCAGCTGATCCGCTCCAGCGACGACGCGGCCGCGGCCCGCGAACGGTTGATGCAGGTCTTCGACCTCTCCGAGCTCCAGGCCAACTACATCCTGGAGCTGCAGCTGCGCCGGCTCACCAAGTTCTCCCGGATCGAGCTGGAGTCCGAGCGGGACGAGCTGCAGCGGGAGATCGAGCGGCTGACCGCACTCCTGGAGGACCACGAGCTGCTGCTGGCCCTGGTCTCCGACGAACTGGCCGAGGTCGCCAAGGAGCACGGGACCCCGCGGCGCACGGTGCTGCTGGAGTCGGCCGGGGTCACGGCCTCGGCGGCGGCCTCTACGCCGATGGAGGTGCCCGACGACCCCTGCTGGGTGCTGCTGTCCTCCACCGGGCTGCTGGCCCGGACCTCGACCGACGAACCGCTGGGCACCGGCGGGGCCCGGCGCAAGCACGACGCGATCGTGTCCCGGGTCCGCACCACCGCCCGGGGCGACGTCGGACTGGTCACCTCGACCGGCCGGCTGGTCCGCCTCTCCGCCCTCGAGCTGCCCACCCTGCCCCCGACCAACGGGGCGCCGACCCTCTCCGGTGGGGCACCGCTCGCGGCCTTCGTCGACCTGCCCGCGGGCGAGCAGCCGCTGGCGCTCTGCACGCTCACCGGGGACGGGCCCGGCCTGGCGCTGGGCACCCGCAACGGCGTCGTCAAGCGGGTCAACCCGGACTACCCGGGCAACAAGGACAGTTTCGAGGTGATCTCGCTCAAGGACGGCGACAGCGTGGTCGGCGCCGTGGAGCTGACGACTGGCGAGGAGGACCTCGTCTTCATCACCTCCGAGGCGAGCCTGCTGCACTTCTCGGCCTCCGGCGTGCGGCCGCAGGGCCGCTCGGGTGGCGGCATGGCGGGCATCAAGCTCCCGGCCGGCGTGTCGGTGGTCGGCTTCTGGGCGGTCGACCCGGAGGCGGAGAACGTCGTGGTGACCGTGGCCGGGAGCGCCGGTGTCCGCCCCGGGACGGAGGCCGGGTCGGTCAAGGTCACGCCGTATGCCGAGTACCCGGCCAAGGGGCGCGCCACCGGCGGAGTGCGGTGTCACCGGTTCCTGCGCGGCGAGGACGCCCTGATGGTCGGCTGGGCGGGGTCCACTCCCCCCATGGCCGCCTCCGCCAACGGCGTGGCGGTCGAGCTGCCGCCGGCGACCGGCAAGCGGGACGGCTCCGGAACGCCGGCCAAGGCCCCGATCGCCCGCGTCGCCGCAGGCTGAGACGCTCCGGGAGGCACGCCAGGAGGCCGAATTGCATAATCATGCACTCGGCCGTATATCCTCTCTTTCGTGAGCAAGGTACTGAAGACACTTCCCGTCGGCGAGCGCGTCGGCATCGCCTTCTCCGGAGGGCTGGACACCTCCGTGGCCGTCGCGTGGATGCGCGACAAGGGCGCTATCCCCTGCACCTACACGGCCGACATCGGCCAGTACGACGAGCCAGACATCGACTCCGTGCCGAGCCGTGCCACGGCATACGGGGCGGAGATCTCGCGACTGGTCGACTGCAAGGAGGCGCTGGTCGAGGAGGGCCTGGCGGCGATCACCTGCGGCGCCTTCCACATCCGCTCCGCCGGGCGCGTCTACTTCAACACCACCCCGCTGGGGCGGGCCGTGACCGGCACGCTGCTCACCCGGGCGATGCTCGAGGACGACGTCCTGATCTGGGGTGACGGCTCGACCTACAAGGGCAACGACATCGAGCGGTTCTACCGCTACGGGCTGCTCACCAACCCGAACCTGCGGATCTACAAGCCGTGGCTGGACGCCGACTTCGTCAGCGAGCTGGGTGGGCGCAAGGAGATGTCGGAGTGGCTGGTCGACCACGACCTGCCCTACCGGGACAGCACCGAGAAGGCCTACTCCACCGACGCCAACATCTGGGGCGCCACCCACGAGGCGAAGACCCTGGAGCACCTGGACACCAGCCTGGAGACGGTCGACCCGATCATGGGCGTGAAGTTCTGGGACCCGGCCGTGGAGATCGCCCCCGAGGACGTCACCATCCGCTACGAGATGGGTCGGCCGGTCGCGATCAACGACCAGGTCTTCGGCTCCGACGTGGAGCTGGTGATGATGGCCAACGCGATCGGCGGCCGGCACGGCCTGGGCATGTCGGACCAGATCGAGAACCGGATCATCGAGGCCAAGAGCCGGGGCATCTACGAGGCACCCGGGCTGGCGCTGCTGCACATCGGCTACGAGCGGCTGGTGAACGCGATCCACAACGAGGACACCGTCGCCAACTACCACAACGAGGGTCGGCGGCTGGGTCGGTTGATGTATGAGGGACGCTGGCTGGACCCGCAGGCGCTGATGATCCGGGAGTCGCTGCAGCGGTGGGTCGGGACCGCGATCACCGGCGAGGTGACGCTGCGGCTGCGGCGCGGCGAGGACTACAGCATCCTGAACACCGCCGGACCGGCCTTCAGCTACCACCCGGACAAGCTGTCCATGGAGCGCACCGAGGACTCGGCCTTCGGGCCCACGGACCGGATCGGCCAGCTGACGATGCGCAACCTGGACATCGCCGACTCCCGCGCCCGGCTGGAGCAGTATGCCTCGGTCGGCATGGTCGGGCAGGTGCGCGTGGAGCAGATCGGCGAGGCCCGCACCGAGCTGATCGGCGTGATGACCGAGGGCGGCGCCGAGGCGATCGCCTCCCGCGGCAAGGTCAGCGGCGAGGACGAGTGGCTGGACCGGGCGGCGATGGAGTTCGGCACCGACTGACCGGCTCAACCGCGGCGCGGGTGCTCCCGGAGTTCCTCGCGGAGGAAGTCGGTGACGAACCGGCGCGCCTCCTCGTCGGTGTCGACCGACGGCACGTCGGACTGGTCCTGACCTGCCCCCGCGGGAGCGGTCCGGGAGCGCTCGAGTTGCACCATCTTGCGCACCGTCGACCACGGGCTGGCGAGCCAGGACAGGTCCACCAGCTCGTCGGTGAGCTCCAGGTGCCCGGGGTCCTGCGCCTCGGCGGCGGCCCGGGCCCTGGCTCCCTCCTGCAGGACGACCTCCTGCTGTCGCAACCAGGCGTCGACCTGCCGGTCGACCTCGGCATGCCGGTCCCGGCGCCGGACACCCCGCTGGACGAACCCCTGGAACAGCCAGTCCTCCTCGTCCCACCAGGAGCCGAAGGTGAGCAGGCCCGCCCCGTCCGGCCAGTGCGGGGAGACGGCCGGGAGGTCCTCGTATGCCGTCAGCAGCGCCCGCCTCCCCCGGCGCCACCACGGCCGCCGGTCCACGGTGTCGACCACCTCGTGGAACCTCCGGCGGAAGATCTCGGCTCCGAGCGCCCGCTGACGCAGTTCCCTGGCGGGGGCGCCCGTCCCGGCCGGGTCCTCGTCGAGGTGCTCCAGTCGGTCGGCCGTTCCGGCCACGGCGGCGGCCAAGCCGTGCCGGATGAGCGGTGCCGCCATCGTCAGCAGCGGCGCCAGCACCGGTCGCCAGGCCCCCCTGCCGACGACCCGTAGGCGCACCCGCAGGGACTCCCCGGTCGCCCGACGCACCACCTGCGCCCGCACCCGGACCGACAGCCAGTCCAGCTCGATCGCGGCATCGAGCAACCGCTCCGGCTCTCGGCGCAGCGCCACCTCCAGGCCGAGGTGGCGCAGCGTGCTGTGCACCGCGAACGAGCGGAACGCCTCCAGCCCGTCGCAGTCCACCAGGAACCGACGGCGACCAGTCGTCTCGCGGTAGGCCAGGTGCGCGGTCCGGGCGCCGTCAGTCCCGCCGATCCGGACAGCGGCTGCCCCGACGGTCAGGCCGGGGGCGACGACCTCGTACCTGGCACCCGGGCGGCCGTCCACCCCGTGGACCAGGCGCAGGTCGTGTCCGGTTGCCTCGGGCAGCAGCACGCCCAGGTCGGCCCCGCCCCCCGGTTCACCGACCTGGAGCCGCCACCACGCATCCCACCCCTGGCCGATCGGCCACCTGGTGCCCTGCTCGGCCCGGAATCGCACGCGCCCACCCTGCCACGCCCGGGTCGCCCGGGGACACGGTCACCCCTGGGACACAGTCACCCCTGGACACAGTCACCCCTGGGAGCCCTCCTCGGCCGCGGCAAGCCGCGCGGACTGCTGCGCCACGAGGGCCCGCAGCGCCAGGTCCACGTGGTCGACCACGAGCCGGCGCAGCGCCGCGGGCGCCTCCTCGTGCGCGGCCAGCCACTCCTTCCCCGCCACCACGACCGGGTGCTCCACGGGCCGCCGAAGGGCCCCCTCGGCGAGGTCCGCCCGGGGAAACAGCCCGTTGACCAGGATGGTGGCCATCGTCATCGAGCGGCTCTCCCACCACCCGGTCAGGCTCGCGAAGTAGGCCTCGGCATACTCCGCGGCCGCGGCCGCACCGGCCGGTTCGGCGAACCCTGCGACGAGCGCCCGCAACTGGTCGTTGGTGACGGACTCGTCGGTGGTGGCCCGTTCCCAGGTCTGGCGGCGGGCGGCGGCACCCGGCCGGCTAGCGACGGCCCGCAGGTAGAAGGTCCGCCCGGTCATCGTGTCGTCGTCGGCCAGTGCCGCGTCCAGGTCCACGAGCGCGATCGCGTCCTGGGCGGCCAGGGCGCGGCGCGCCGACCAGCGCAGGTCGTCGTCCACGTCCAGGCCCTCGGGGACCCTGCTGCCGTCGAGCAGACCGCGCAGGTCGGGCACCCCGTCGGCACAGGTCGCGGTGGCACCGATGAGGGCCTGCGCCCACACCTTCTGCAGGTCCGACCCGGCGGGTGCCTGGGCGAGCCCGGAGCGGGCGGTCGCGACCAGGTGGGCCCGCAGCTCATCGCGCTGCTCGGCCGGGGCGTAGACCTCGACCGCCTGGGCCGCGGTCCCGAGGGCTGTCGCCACGATGGAGGCGTCCTGCTCCGCCAGGACCTGCGGCAGCGCGCGGAGGAACTCCCGGGGAGGCAGGTTCCCGTCGCGCAACGAGTTCCAGGCGATCGACCAGAGCAGTCCCCGGGTCAACGGCGACTCGATGCTCGCCAGGTGGTCCCGGACGACCGCCGCCGAGTGCGGGTCCAGGTGCACCTTGGCGTACGTCAGGTCGTCGTCGTTGAGCAGGACGAGGTCCGCGCGGTGGCCGGCTGCCTCCGGGACCTCGGTCATCTCGCCCACGACGTCCTGTTCGATCCGGGCGGTGCGCACCAACCGGTCGTCCACCAGCTCGTAGAGTCCCACCACGAGCCGGTGCGGTCGGTCGATGCGCTCGCCCGAGGAGAGCTCCACAGCGGTATGCCGGATCACCAGGCGGGTCAGGACCCCGTCCGCGCCGCGCTCCGGGAACGGCTCCAGCTCGGAGATCCCGGCGAGCTCCAGCCAGGCACCGGCCCAGCCCGACAGGTCCCGTCCCGAGGCCCCCTCGAGGGCCGCCAGGAGGTCCTCGAACTCGGTGTTGCCGAAGGCGTGGTCGGCGAAGTACCGGCGGGCCCCGGCGAAGAAGGCCTCCTGCCCGACGTAGGCCATCAGCTGCTTCAGCGCCGAGGCGCCCTTGGCATACGTGATGCCGTCGAAGTTCTGCCGGGCCGCCTCCAGGTCATCGACCCGGGCGACGACGGGGTGCGTCGTCGGGAGCTGGTCCTGGCGGTAGGCGAAGGTCTTGCGGTCGGAGGCGAACCGGGTCCAGGCGTCGGTGAACTCGGTGGCCTCGGCCGCAACGTGCCAGCCCATCAGGTCGGCGAAGGACTCCTTCAACCACAGGCCGTCCCACCAGCGCATCGTCACCAGGTCGCCGAACCACATGTGCGCCATCTCGTGCAGGATCGTCGAGGCCCGCCCCATCAGGTGGGGCCTGGTCGCCTTCCCCCGCGGGAGGTACTGCTCGGTGAAGGTGACCAGCCCTGGGTTCTCCATCGCCCCGATGTTGTATTCCGGCACAAAGACCTGGTCGTACTTGCCCCACGGGTAGGGGTAGCCGAAGGCCGCGTCGAAGAAGTCCAGGCCCTGCCTGGTCACCTCCAGCAGCGCCTCGTGGTCGAAGTGCTCGACCATCGAGGCCCGGCAGAGGACGCCGAGCTCGATCTCCTGCGCGGACCCGTCGGCGCGCCGGACCGACCAGGTGTCGCCGAACCGTCGGTAGGGACCGGCCGCGACGGCGGTGATGTAGGTGGACAGCGGCGGCGTCGGCGCGAAGGTGACGGTGGCCAGGGCCCCGGAGCCGTCGGTGGTCCGGGAGGCCTCCGGCTGTCCCGACACGATCTCCCAGTCCGCCGGGGCGGTCACCACGAAGGTGAACGCGCCCTTGAGGTCCGGTTGCTCGAAGTTGGCGAAGACCCGCCGGGCGTCGGTCGGCTCGAAGTGGGTGTAGAGGTAGGTCGCGCCGTCCACCGGGTCGGTGAACCGGTGGAGCCCCTCGCCGGTGCGGCTGTAGGCGCACTCGGCCCGCACAACCAGCTCGTTGTCCGGCGCGAGCCCGGTCACCGGCAGCCGCGCCCCGTCGTAGGTGGAGACGTCGACCGGCTCCCCGTTGAGGGTGGCCCCGAGCACCCGGTCGGCGATCAGGTCGACCCAGGTCTCCGGACCCGAGGAGGTGAAGGCGATCGTCGTGGTCGAGCCGTAGCTGTCGACGTCGGGGTCCGCGGCCCGGGCGAGGTCCAGCTCCACCCGGTAACTCTGGACCGAGACGGTCTGCGCACGGGCGGCACACTCGGCATGGGTCAGGTTGGTCGTGGGGGTCGTGGCAGTCACGACGGACCAGTCAACCATCCCCGCGCGGTCCCCGGGCGGCTCACCCTCCGACCGGCCTGTCGTGGCGGATCTGCCGCCCCCGGGCTACAGTCGGGGGATGCACCACCAGCAGCGGACGACCACGCCGGATCCTCTCCGGCGCTGACTTGCTGCACCCAAGTCCCAGGCCCCGGAGCGTGACTCCGGGGCCTTTCCCGTCCCTCCTCGCGCTCCACCCACCACCAGGAGCACGAAATGCCCGACCGACCGTCCGACGAGCCGCTGGACCACCGCGACCTCAACCACGACCTGCGCGTCTTTGCCACCGACCCCGCCATCGGTTCGGGGTTACCCCTGTGGCTGCCCGCTGGGGCGACCATCCGCCACGAGCTGGAACGGTTGGCCCGTGACATCGCCCGGCGGGACGGGTGCGAGGGGGTCTACTCCCCCGTCCTGGCCAAACGCGCCCTCTTCGAGCAGTCCGGGCACTGGGACAAGTTCCACGAGGACATGTTCCCGCCGATGTCGCTCGGCGGGGGTCCCGACGGCGAGGACCTGGTCCTGCGCCCGGCGAACTGCCCGCACCACGCGAAGATCTACGCCTCCTCCCGGCACTCCTACCGGGAGCTGCCGGTGCGCCTCAACGAGTTGGCGCCGATGTTCCGCGCCGAGCGCTCCGGGGTGCTCTCCGGCCTGAGCCGGGTCCGCCAGATCAACCTCGACGACACCCACGTCTTCTGCCGACCGGACCAGGTGGCGGCCGAGGCCGCGCGGGCGCTGCGCTCGGCACTGGAGGCGCAGCGGATCCTCGGGATGCGGGTCGACTACGTCCGGCTCTCCCTCGGCGACGACAGCGGGGCCTTCCTGGGTGCGCCCGAGCAGTGGGAGCACGCCGCCGCGGCGCTGCGGGAGGCCGCGGCCGAGGTCGACCTCGATGCCCTCGGTATGCCGTTGCACGAGGTCGGGGGCGAGGCCGCCTTCTACGGGCCCAAGCTGGACCTGCAGGTCCGGGACGGGCGTGGCCACGAGGAGACCATCGCGACCGTGCAGCTCGACTTCGTGCAGCCCGAGCGCTTCGACCTCGGCTACGACGCCGCCGACGGCAGCCGGGCACGCGTGGTGATGATCCACCGCGGCACCGTCGGCTCGATGGAGCGTGTCGTGGCCGCGCTGCTGGAGCGCTACCAGGGGCGGCTCCCGCTCTGGCTGGCGCCGGTCCAGGTCTGCGTGCTGCCCGTCTCCCCCGACCAGGACGGACCCGCCCGTGACCTGGCCGAGCAGCTGCGGGGAGCCGACCTGCGGGTCCGGGTGGAGCACGAGGGGACCCTCGGGGCGCGCATCCGGTCCGCCCGGGTGCGCCGGGACTGCCTGGTCGCCGTGCTCGGGGCGCGCGAGGTCGCCTCCGGCAGCGTCGGGGTGACCGACGTGGCCGCCGGCTTCCGCGGCCCGGTCGGGCGGGAGGAGTTCCTGCGGATCCTGGGCCGGGCGTATGCCGCACGGCTGCCCCGGGTGCCCTGGCAGCAGGCCGGCTGACCCGGCGACCCCACTGCATACCAAAGTAGGGTGCCCGGCCGGAACAATCTCGCCCACGGGCAACGTTGAGCCGTCGGCTAACGACTTTCCAGCACTCATCCACGAGGGATTCCCATGGCTTTGACGACCCCGGAGACGGTCGCTCCGGACCGCGCGCCGATCGTGCTCACCCAGCGCACCGTCTGGTTCATCTTCGGCGCCCTGATGGCGAGCATGTTCCTGTCCTCGCTCGACCAGTCGATCGTCGGCACCGCGATGCCCACCATCGTCGGGGAACTCGACGGTGTCGCCCACCAGGGCTGGATCATCACGATCTACATCCTGGCCGTGGCGATCGTGATGCCCCTCTACGGCAAGGCCGGTGACCTGTTCGGTCGTCGCTGGCCGTTCCTGATCGCGATCACCCTGTTCACGGTCGCCTCGGCGGGCGCCGGGTTCGCCGGGACGTTCACCGAGCTGGTGCTGTGGCGCGGCGTGCAGGGCCTGGGCGGCGGCGGCCTGATGATCCTGTCCCAGGCGATCATCGCCGACATCGTCCCGGCCCGGGAGCGCGGCAAGTACATGGGCCCGATGGGTGCCCTGTTCGGCATCGCGGCGGTGGCCGGGCCGCTGCTCGGCGGCTGGTTCACCGACCACCACGACTGGCGCTGGGCGTTCTGGATCAACATCCCGATCGGCATCGCCGCGATCGCGATCGCCTGGGTCGCACTGCGGCTGCCCAGCCACCGTGCCGCCAAGCGGCTCGATATCACCGGGGCCACCCTGCTCGTGCTCGCCGCGTCCTCGATCGTGCTGATGACCAGCTGGGAGAGCCTGAGCGGCGCCGGCTACGACTGGTCCGACTGGCGGCTGCAGGGGTTGGCGGCGCTCACCGTGCTGTCCATCGCGATCTTCATCCCCGTCGAGCAGCGCGCCGAGGACCCGGTCCTGCCGCTCCACCTGTTCAAGAACCCGACCTTCACCCTGACCACGACGATCGGCCTGGTGATCGGCATGGGCATGTTCGCGGCGCTTGGCTTCCTGCCGACCTTCCTGCAGATGTCCAACGGCGTGGGGGTCACCGCCTCCGGCCTGCTGCTGATCCCGATGATGGTCGGCGTCATGGGCACCGCGATCTGGTCCGGCTTCGCGATCACCAAGAGCGGGCGCTACCGCCGCTACCCGATCACCGGGATGGCGATCGCCACCATCGGGCTGATCTGGTTGACCCAGCTGGACGCGCAGACCCCGCTGTGGCTCTTCGGCATCATGATCTTCGTGCTGGGCGCCGGCCTCGGGCTGGTCATGCAGACCATCGTGCTGGCGGTGCAGAACGCGGTCGACCCGCACGAGCTGGGCACCGCCACCAGCGCCAACAACTTCTTCCGCGAGATCGGCGCCGCGGTCGGCATCGCGCTGTTCAGCAGCATCTTCACCTCCCGCCTGGTCAACAACCTCGAGGGGGTCTTCGCCGGCGCACCCACCCAGGGCGGCGGGGCCGGCGCGGACTCGTTGACGCCGGCCATCGTGAACAGCCTGCCCGAGCCCTACCACTCGGGTGTCGTCGAGGGGTATGCCGACGCGCTCGCCCCGTCGTTCTGGTACCTCGTGCCGCTGCTCGCCCTCGGCTTCCTGCTGACCCTCTTCCTGAAGGAGATCAAGCTCTCCGACATCGCGGGCATGGTCGCCCGCGGCGAGGCGGTCACCGAGGACCAGGTCGGCGGCGAGACGGTCGCCGGGCAGCAGGTCGGGCAGGCGGCACCGGAGGATCCCTCGGACGCCGAGGTCATCGACGCGATGGAGCAGGACGTCAACCGCCGGGGCCGCCACCGGGCCTGAGCCGTCAGACCAGCTGGCCCCCGTCGGCGACGACCCGGCCCGCGTGCACGACGGTGCGGCCGGCGGGCCGGTCCATCACCGCCGAGGTCGGCGTCTCCGCGTCGACCAGCACGAAGTCGGCGCTGTCCCCCTCCCGGACCTCCCGGTGGGACAGGTCCGTCGGGTCGGTGGGCAGCCGCGGCGCGACCGGGTCGAGCACCGCGCGGCCGCCGAGCGTGGCGACCTCCAGGCAGCGCTCGATCATCCGGTCGGCCCGCAGCCCGCCGGTGAAGGCGAGCTGCCAGGTGCGGTCGAGCATGTCGGCGTTGCCGTAGGGCGACCAGTAGTCGCGCTGGCCGTCCTCCCCCAGCCCGACCCGCACCCCGGCCGCGAGCAGCTCGGCCAGGGGCAACACCTTCGGGCCCGCCGGAGCGACGGTGGTCACCGCGACGTCCTGCTCCACGAGGCCCTCGACCAGCCGGCTCCTCGTCGCCGCGTCCACCTGGCCCAGCGCGAAGGCGTGCGCCAGGGTCACCCGTCCCCTCATGCCGGCGGCCCGGGTGTGCTCCAGGACCAACTCGGTGCTGAAGGCGCCCAGGTCCCCGGGCTCGTGCAGGTGGATGTCGACCGGCACCTGGTGCTGCTGCGCCAGGTCGAAGACCGTCCGCAGGTGGGTCCTCGGGTCCCGGTCCAGCGAGCAGGGGTCGATCCCGCCGACCACGTCGGCCCCGGCCTCCAGCGCCGCGCCCAGCACCTCGACGCTGCCCCGCTCACGCAACAGCCCCGCCTGGGGGAAGGCGACGATCTCGATCTGGCAGCGGTCGGCATACCGCTCCCGCGTGGCGAGCACCGCCTCCAGCCGCTCCAGCCGGCAGTCCACGTCGACCTGGGCATAGCTGCGCATCCGGGTGGTGCCGCGGGCGATCATCATCTCGACCGTGGTGGCGACCCGCTCGGTGATGGGCACCTCGGCGTCGCGCCAGTGGGCGCGGTCGTTGAGCATCATCGCCCAGACGCCGGGCGCCCCCGTGTGCGGCCGGAACGGCAGACCCAGCCGGGTGGAGTCCAGGTGCACGTGGACGTCGGCGAAGCTGGGCAGCAGCAGGCGACCCCCGCCGTCGAGCACCGTGGTCCCGGCGGCGGGCTCCCCCGCCGGGTCAGCGTGCTCGGACACGCCCGTGACGACCCCGTCGCGGACCGTGATGTCGTACAGCGGCCCGCCCCAGGGCCGGACCGCACGGATCAGCCGAACCACGGCTCCTCGGCCTCCTGGTAGGTCCCGTCCTGCAACGCGATGTCGAGCCAGACGTTCACGAGCTGCTGCCAGGCCACGTCACCGTGCGGCAGGAGGTAGCCGTTCTGGAAGAAGGTGAAGGGCTCGTCGGGGTTCACCGCACACAGCTCGTCCTCGGTGTGCGCCACCCACTTGGTCTCCGAGGCGTCGGTGACCATGACGTCGGCATCGCCGGCGATGATCTGGTCGAAGATCGTGTTGTTGTCGTCCCACTTGGTGATCTCGGCGTCGGGGAAGTTCTCCTCGGCGAACGCCTCGTTGGTGCCGCCCACCGGCGTGATGACGCGCACCCCGGCGGTGTTGATGTCCTCGATGGTCTGGTACTGCTCGACGTCGTCGCAGCGAGTGATCGGTGCCTTGCCGTCCTGCACGGTCGGCTGGGTGAAGAAGACCTGCTGGGCCCGGTCGGTGTTGAACGAGATGCCCCCGGCCGCGAGGTCGCACCCGGCGTCCAGGTCGGTGATCAGGTCGCCCCACGTGGTCTGGACCATCTCCACCTCCACCCCGAGGTGGTCGGCGAGGTCCTGCGCCATCGTGACGTCGATGCCGCTCCACTCCCCCGTCTCGGGGTCGAGGTAGGTGTAGGGCCGGTAGTCGCCGGTCGAGCAGACCCGCAGCACGCCCGAGTCGAGCACCTGCGCCATGGTGTCGGGGGCGGCCGACGCGCTTTCCTCACCCGGCGCGGCGGTGGCCTCCCCGTGGTCAGCGGCGCCGTCCGCTTCCTCCTCCGCGTGCCCGGCGTCCGCTGCGGGGCCGGCGTCGAGGCCGGGGCCGTCCTCGCTGAGCGCGCAGCCCGTGAGGCCCAGTCCCGCCCCCAGCAGGGTGAGCGTCGCCAGGGTGCTGCGGGTCCGGTGGTGTCGCACGGTGCCTCCTACGGCCTCGGGTGGGGGGCCCACGCTAGTCGACGCCTAGCTGTACCTAGCCGTGCGGGTTGGAGGTCTTGCCGTCCAGCCAGAGCACGTCGGTGGCGTCCCGGTGGGTCCCGTCGGTGCCCACGTGCTTGTCGCTGATCTGCACGCCGTGCTTGATCACGTGCCACAGCGCCATCGCGTGCCCGCGCCCCACGTCGTAGTCCTCCTTCAGCCAGGCGGCGACGTCGCCAGCCCTGGTCTCCGGGGAATCCAGGCCCCGGCCGTGGGCGATCTGCACGAGTTCGCGGGGAGTCTTGCCGGTCTTGGTCTCGAGTGCGTCGAGGTATGCCTGGAAGGACACGGTGCGCCTTTCGGTCGGTGGGCCTGCGTCGAGCGGTCTGACCCGGGACGGTGCCGAAACTCATCGCCAACACATCGCCCCGGCGTCCTGGGAGGATGGTGCCGTGGAACGCACCCTCGTCGTAGTCCGCCACGCCAAGTCGGACTGGGACGTCCCGGCCGGTGACCGGGACCGCCCGCTGTCCGCCCGCGGTCGCCGGCAGGCCCCGGAGGTGGGCCGCTGGCTCGCCCGGCACCTGGGGAGCCTCGACCTCGCCGTGGTCTCCGTCGCCGCCCGCGCGCAGCAGACCTGGGAGTTGGTCGCCGGGCAGCTGCCGCAGCCCCCGGACGCGCGCGAGGAGGAGGACGCCTACACCTTCAGCGGGGACGACCTCGTCGACCTGGTGCGCGACCTGCCCGCGCACGCCGGCCGGGTCGCCCTGGTCGGCCACAACCCGGCGGTCGAGGAGCTCGTGGCCCGCCTGACCGGGGAGCCCGTCCGTATGCCGACCGCTGCACTGGCCGTCGTCGCCCTACCTGCGTGGGGTGCCGGTCCGGGACGGGGCCGGTTGCGCGCGGCCGGGCGCCCGGCGGACGGCGAGGTCACGCTCGCCGACTAGATGAGTAAGTCCAAGTCCAAGGGGGGCAGTGACTGGTGTGATCGGTGTGGGCGCATGTGATTTGAGGGCATGACTGTCCAGAGTCGGCGTTGTCATCCAACGTCGAACCTGGAGGTCCTCGTGGACGCCGATCTGGACACCCTTGCCACTGGACTGTATATGACGACCGATGATCTACTCGCTGCTCACCCGTGGTGTCCCGCCCCGTCCGGCCGTCGGGATCGCGCCGGATCAGCGATGCTGAGGTTCTGACGATGGCGGTGATGCAAGCCCTGCTGGGCTTCACCAGCGAGGCTCGCTGGCTGCGGAACGCCCGGGCGCACCTGGACGCGCTGTTTCCGTCCCTGCCCAGCCAGTCCGGGTACACCAAGGGGCTATGTGAGTTCCCTCCGACCATGTCCTGGCTGGTCAGCCGACTAGCCGCGGTTACCAGCGTGGCCGACGACGCTGTGTGGTTGTCGACTCCACCCCGGTTGAGTGTGACCGCTCCCGAGAGACCACCCGCCGCAGCGACCTGGTCGGCTGAGCCGAGTACGGTTACTGCGCCTCCCACTCCCGCTTCTTCTGGGGGCTGCGCCTGCACCTGGTCGCCACCGTGCACGGGCTCCCTATCGCCTCGGCCCTGACCGGGGCCAAGGCCGACGAACGAGCGACACTCAACGATACCCTGGCCGCCCGGCCCGCCCCGGCAGCAGTGTTCTCGTTCGCTCCGACCTCACGCGCAGCCGCTCGGACGTTGCCGTCCTGGCGGTCCAGCTCCGTCAAGAAAGTTTCCTTCAAGTCATCCAATGACACGATCCCCGCAACTCCCTGAAGAACAGGGTGCGGGGATCACTAGCACCCGCGCACCGGGCGGGGCCATTCCTTCACCACCTACACGTCATCACCGATCACGACGCCACCGTCCTCACTCGCGGCCGGCAACACCCTCAGCCGTGCGAATCGGGCACACTAACTGCAGTGTCACCGATAGCGTGATACCGCACCTCAGACGGTCAAGGTCACGATCAGGCCACGTTCTCCCCATGTGATGGCAAGAACGGCAATTTGCGCTAGGTTCAGCAGCATGACCCGTCAACGTCGTCGGATGAGTACCCGACTGGCGGCCCTGGCGCTGTTGGGAACGTTAGTTATCCCTGCCGTTGCCAGCGCTTCGACCGTTCCGCCTTCAGGCACCCCCGCCAGGGCGCCGATGCACTCTGGCGGCAACGCCCCAAACGACTCTCTTGCAGACTCGTCGTGCACATGGCAGCACAACAATGGGAACTGGCCCGCCGAGATCCGCGTCCATATCGCAGCAGGCACAGCGCCGACCCCGTATCCGAACTACGACATTGTGGACTTTCCCGCTGCAGTTGTACGAGATGGCCGAACCTACAGCTTCCAGGGACGCATACGGGATGCCGTGAGCCGCTGGGACACCAGTTTGGGGTCAACGGCGGCTGGGGCAGCTGGCTTCAATTATACGAACGGGGAACTAGCCTTCACTGGAACCTTGGCCAATGACCGAGTCGTGGTGTATCACTATAACCCGACGCAGCGCACTCCCGCGGACCCGCCTCTAGCCGCTGGCAATGACTATTGGCGTACTGGTGGTGTGGCCGCTCACTGGATTTGGCAGGGACGCACGAGCAGCACCATCCCCTCGTGCACCCCACGGATTACGACGCACACGAGGCTACTCCGTGCCGCAATATATGTTCCCCAGTACAGCAACTGGCACACGGCCGCGGAACGCAGCGCATGGGAGAACTGTGCTGCGCGAGATGCTGCAGGTCCCTATCTATGTCGCAAGGACTATGACCTCCAGGAGTCGGTTCACCACGAACTCGGCCACACGCTTGGCCTTGTTCACGCTACAGGCACAGTGCCCAGCACCTGGGCTCACTGCGGGGAACCTACCGTCGATCGGGGGTCAGGAGCTGCTCCGAGGTACAGAACGAGTGATCGATCCGTCATGTGCGCCGGGCCGAAACCCTTCGAGACGGCGCGCCGCACGGCAGCTCACCTGCACAACTATGAGAGTCGCACCATCTCGAGACAGGGGAGGGATCAGCTGTGAGACTCCTAGCGCGAATAGCCGCCTGCGGCATGCTCATGATCTCGGCCGTCGCGTGCGGAGACGTCTCTGACGAGGTAGGTCAATCTTCCGTCAACTCTGCTGGAGAAGATCAGTCAGACCGCTCCGCTGATCCGGATGCCCAGGACCCAGGCGATCTGATGTGTGGATCGAGTGGTGCGGGCGATGTCAACCCCGAGGACTTCCGGGGCACCGAGCAGCTGTCATCGAGCTCTGAGGAGGCGGCGTCGCGGTACCTGGAAGACACACGGGACTTCTACGAGAACGACCCCGGGGGAATCGCACAGGTTGAAGCTGGCCGTCGCTGGATCACGCGCGTCGAAGGAGGCACACCCCTCACCGCCGAAGAGTTGCAGGCCGGGGCAGAGGCTGAGCTCCAAGCGGCCGCCACGTTGCGAGGGGCGCAGGCGTTATCTGAGGCATTGGAACGCGGCACGGTAGTCATCGAAGAACGTGACGATGGTTACCTGGACCTCACTACCCCGAACGAGTCGACCACCTTTGCCTACCTGACCCTGGCCTTCGTGCCAGGAGACGGCGGCGGGTACATGGGCGTGGAGTTCGGCTACGAGTTGCCCGCCCTAGAGTGTGACCGCGCTCCCGAAGACTAGGCTTCACGACCGTCTCCGGCAGTCCCTTAGTTGCCCCGGGGACCGCCTCACCCGAGCGTGGTGCGCAGCTGCCCGATCCCCTCGATGGTGCTCACGATGACCTCGCCGCGGGACAGGTAGCGCCGGGGCTTGCGCACCGCGCCGACGCCGGCGGGGGTGCCGGTGAAGATCAGGTCTCCGGGCAGCAACCGCACGATGGCGGACAGCCGCGCGATCAGGTCGGCCACCGGGAACACCATGTCGGCCGTGGTGCCGTCCTGCAGCACCTCCTCCCCCGAGCTGCAGCCGATGGCCAGCCGGTCCCGGTCGGCGAACTCCTCGGGGGTCACCAGCACCGGCCCGACCGGGGAGAACCCGGGATAGGACTTTCCCATCGAGAACTGCGGCGGCTTCCCCCGGAACTGGACGGCCCGCTCGCTGAGGTCCTGTCCTACGGTGAGCCCGGCGACGTGGTCCCAGGCCCGGTCGGCGGAGATCGCGTGGCCCTCCTGCCCGATGACGACCACCAGTTCCACCTCGTAGTCGCAGCGGTCCGACGGCAGCCGCACCTCGGCATACGGGCCGGTCACCGAGGAGGGGAACTTGGTGAACACCATCGGCTCCTCCGGCAACTCGAGCCCGGCCTCCTCGGCGTGGTCCCGGTAGTTCAGCCCGATCCCGAACACCTGGGGCGGACGCGGCACCGGCGGGCCCAGCCTGGCCGGGTCGAAGGGCTCGCCCGCCGAGGGATCGACATCGGCGGCCCACTGCACGAACTCGGCCCAGCGCTCGAAGACCGCCTGCGGGTGCGCCCCGAACCTCCCGTCGCTGGCGCGTTCGACGTCGGTCGCGTGCTCACTGTCGGGGTCGACGAGCACCAGCCGTCCGCCCAGGTTCCCGATCCGCATACGAACTCCTCCTCTGTGGTCAGGTCCGGCACCGACCCGGATGCCGGTATCGGCGTCCGCGGCGTGCCCTGCGTGGCCATCCTCTCCCGACCCCGCTGGTCGCCCTCGCAGGGCCCGTGGGACAGTGCTGCCATGGAGAAGTCCTCACTCACCGCGCTGGCCCGGGAACAGCTGCGGAAGGCCACCGCCTCCAGTGCCGGCCGCAGCGCGAGCACCGTCTACGGCGGGCACGAGCACGTGCTCCGGCAGACCGTCATCGCGCTGGCCGGCGGCCAGCGGCTGGAGGAGCACGAGAATCCCGGCGAGGCGACGGTCCACGTGCTGCACGGCCGGGTGCGCCTCGGCGCGGGCGAGACCACCTGGGACGGGACACCGGGCGACCTGCTCGTCGTGCCGCCGGCCCGGCACTGGCTCGAGGCGCTGGAGGACTCCGCCGTCCTGCTCACGGTGGCCAAGACCGGCTGAGCCGCCGGGCTACACCGGCTCCGGCACCAGCGTGAGCAGGGCCCGACCGGCCAACCCCACGGACCGGGACAGCGTGTCGCGGAACTCCGCGTCGAGCTCGGGCAGGTGCTGCAGCTGCCACAACACCTCGGTGTTCACCCACGCGGCGTCCCGTGCCCGGCCGATGCTCCACGACCCGACGAGCGTCAGGACCGGCGCCAGCTCCCGGTCGACGTCGAGCGCGATGCCGGACAGGAAGGACTGCCGGACCTCCTCGTGCCCCTCGGCCAGGACCTTGGTCACCAGGTCGTAGTCGGCGCGCACCCCAGGATCGCCCGGGTCCTTGCCCAGTTGCCGGCAGGTCTGCACGACGGCGACCGGCAGGTCGTGGTTGATGTGCGCGTTCATCCCGGCGATCGCGAACTGCACAGGCACCAGGGGGGCGTCCCTGGACTCGAACAGCGGCGCCCAGCACCTCGGCACGTCCTGCCCGCTGCCCCGGACCGCGTCCAGGTAGAGGTGGGCGAAGACGATGTCCAACCGGGTGATGAACTCCCGGTCGCCGAAGGTGCCGTCCTCGATCCGGGCCGCGACGAGCTCGGTCACCCGCAGGTACATCCGGTTGAAGTGCCGTATGCCGTCGCCCGGCTCCAGCGTCCCGTCCACCGCGCGCAGGGCCTCGATCACCGCGGCGACGGAGGCGAGCTGGTGCGGTGGTGGTTGCACACGCCCCGGCGTGGGGCGCAACCGCCTCCGCACACCGGCCAACAGGTCACGCCATCCCATGGCCGATTCGACCACTCCGGCGACGTCACCACAAGGGCCCGTCGGGGCGCCGCGCCGTCAGGGCGCCGCGGTCTTGGCGGCGCTCAGTCCCGTGACGGGGCGTGGATCCCGGCGAGCATGCACCGGGCGGACCCGCCGGCGTGCTCGATGGTGGGCACCTCGACCGGCAGCACGGCATGGACCGCCTCGAGCTGTCGTCGCTGACGGCGGCGCAGCGAGCGCCACCCGCGGGCCGAGATCACCAGCGCCGGGTGGTCACCGGCCCAGACCTCCAGGGCGTTGCCAGCGAACTCCCGGACCTGCTCCGCGGTGATCGCCAGGACAGTCCTGCCGGACCCCTCGAGCTCCTCGACCAGGCGGCGCCGCTGGTCCTCGTCGCGCACCGTCTCCAGGGCGACGATGGCCACCCGTTGCCCGACCGACATCATCACGTTGGTGTGGTAGATCGGGACACCCTGCCGGTCGGTGGCGTCGAACAGCACGGGGCGGTAGCCGTGGTCCAGGCAGAACAGCTCCACCAGCTGGGGGTCGGCGCGACCGGACCGGCAGACGTAGGCGATCCGGTGGACGTGGTCCAGCACCATCACCCCGGTCCCCTCCAGGAAGCAGTCGATCTCCTCCCACAGGCTGTAGTCCCGGGTGCGGGAGATCTCGTAGTGCCGGCACAGCTCGTGCACGATGTCCGCGCGGCGCTCCAACCGGCGCACCGAGGCCCGCATCGGGTAGAGCGCCAGGCTCCCGTCCGGGTGCGTGGTGAACCAGTTGTTCGGGAAGACGGAGTCCGGCGTCCGGCGCTCCAGGTCCTCGAACAGGTGCACCCGGACACCCTCGTCCTGCAACCGCCGCGCCATCGCGGTGACCTCCCGGTAGGCGGCACGGGCCACCTCGTCGGGGTCGCCCGGGGGCACGGTCATGAAGCCGTTGTCCACCAGCGTCTGGGGGTTGGGGGTGAAGAAGTGCGGTCGCACCATGACGACGGCGGCCGGGGTCTGCAGCGGTGCCCGGGCGCCCTGCGGGGCGGGCGACGTCGGCGCCTGGCCGGCCCCTGGGCTCAGGGGCGTGCTCGGCGTCCTGGGTCCGTAGGTCGAGAGCGTCATGATCCGGATGCTAGGCCAGCCGTGCTGCCAACAGAACGGCATACTCACACCGCAATCCCTCGGCATACTGGTCATTTTGCGGCAGTTGATGTACAGATTGGTCATGCGAGGTCTCGACGACATCGACCGGGCACTGCTGACCCGGCTCCGCGACGACGGCCGGGCGTCGGTCTCCTCCCTGGCCCAGGACCTCCACGTGGCGCGGGGAACGGTGCAGACCCGGCTTACCCGGCTGCTCGACGAGGGCGTGATCCGGAGGTTCACGATCGAGCTCGACCCGGACCACGAGCACCAGACGGTGCGCGCGGTGGCGATGGTCCAGTTGCAGAGCGTGACCACCACGGTCGTGGCCAGGGCCCTGCAACGGATCCCGGAGGTGGCCGAGGTGCACACCACCAACGGCGCCTGGGACCTGGTCACCGAGCTGCGCGCGGCGACCCTCGAGGACCTGGACCGTGCCCTGGTCGAGCTGCGGGCGGTGCGCGGGGTCAGCAACACCGAGACCTCCATCCTGCTGCGCACCTACTGACCGATCTCACGGTCGGAAGGTGACATTTATCAATGGCGCGCGCGGCGTCCGCCTCCCTACGCTGAACGGGCAAGCGGAGGGGACAGCCGATGGGAGAGCACATGTCAGTGCAGGATGCGCAACCAGCCGCGACCAGCGGTCCCGACACCGGGGACGTCCTCGTCGTCGAGGGCCTGCGTCGCCGGTTCGGCGACCTGGTCGCGGTCGACGGGGTCGACTTCCGGATCGGGCACGGGGAGACCTACGGGTTGCTCGGCCCGAACGGTGCCGGGAAGACCACGACCATCTCGATGGTGGCCGGGCTGATCCCCGCCGACGAGGGCACGGTCACCGTGGCCGGGCAGCTGATGGGCCCCCGCAGGGTCGACCCCAAGCGGCACATCGGCCTGGTCCCGCAGGACCTGGCGATCTATCCGGAGCTGACCGCCCGGGAGAACCTGACCTTCTTCGGCAAGCTCCAGGGCATCACCGGCGCCGACCTGAAGGGCCGGGTGGCCGAGGTGCTCGAGCTGATCGGACTGACCGACCGGGCCAAGGAGGCCAGCAAGAACTTCTCCGGCGGCATGAAACGTCGCCTAAACATCGGCATCGGCCTGTTGCACCAGCCGAGCCTGCTGATCCTGGACGAGCCCACGGTCGGGGTGGACCCCCAGTCCCGCAACTCGATCCTGGAGTCGGTGGAGGCGCTGTCGGGCGAGGGCATGGCGGTGCTCTACACCACGCACTACATGGAGGAGGCCGAGCGCCTCTGCGACCGGATCGGCATCATCGACTCCGGCACCATCCAGGCCGAGGGCACCCGGGAGGAGCTGATCCGGCTCACCGGCGGTGTCGACCAGATCCGGCTCAGCGGGTCGGGCGACGTCGCGGCGGCGGCCGAGGCACTGCGCGGTATGCCGAAGGTCGAGCAGGTGGACGCCGACCGGCACACGCTGCGCCTGACGGTGCGCGAGGCGCCGACGGCGGTCGCCGACATCGTCACCGGGGCGAGCGCGGCCGGGATGAGCCTGAGCGACGTGGAGATCAGCCGGCCCAACCTGGAGTCGGTCTTCCTGCACCTGACCGGCAAGGCGCTGAGGGACTGAGATGCGCGCACTCCTCACCATGACCGGGTCGGACCTGCGGCAACGCATCCGGGACCGGTCGGTCATCATCTTTGCGGTCCTCGTGCCGCTGGCGCTCATGTTCGTCCTTGACCTGGTGGTCGGCGACGCCACCGACAGCGAGCTGGAGCCGATGACGGTGGCCGCGTCGGCCCCCGCCGACGACGAGCTCGCCGCCGCGCTGGTGGAGGTCCTCCCCCAGATCGAGGGACTGGACATCACCGTCGAGCAGGTCGACGCCGACCGGGCGCGGTCGATGGCCGAGGACGGCTCGGCCACCATCGGGTTGCTCGTGCCGGAGGGGTTCGGCGCCGGGCTCCAGTCCGGCGACGGGATGGACGTCACCATCATCGAGGGCGACTCGGCCGGCCTGGAGGGTCAGATCCTGACCTCCATCGTGACCGGCACGGTCGACCGTTTCGGCGCGGCGGCGGTCGCCACCCGGGCCGGGGTCGCGGCCGACGTGCCACCGGCTGACCTGGCCGCCATCGGCGAGTCCGTCGCCGCGGCCGAACCCTCGATCACGCTGACCGAGGGCCAGGCCTCCACGGAGCAGCTGGACGGCTCGGGCACCCTGGTCGCCGGTCAGGCCGGCCTGTTCCTGATGTTCACCGTCGGATTCGGCGTGCTCTCCCTGCTGTACGAACGCGAGCACGGCACGCTGGCCCGGCTCAAGTCGATGCCGATGAAGCCGGAGCTGATCATCGCCGCCAAGGCCGCGGTGAGCTTCGTCCTCGGGGTCGTCGCCACGACCATCCTGCTGGTCGCGGGGAGCCTGCTCTTCGGGGTCAGCTTCGGATCCCCGGTCGCCGTCGGCGCGCTCGTGCTCGCCGTCGTGCTCGCCTCGACGTCCCTGATGATGGTCGTCGCCCGGGTCGCCAGGACCTCCGAGCAGGCCAACATCGCCCAGTCCGTCCTGGCCATGGTGCTGGGGATCGCCGGTGGCGCATTCTTCCCGATCGCCGCCAGCGGCCCGGTCGGCACGCTGCTCGACCTGAACCCGATCGCGGCCTTCATCCGCGGCCTGGGCATCACCGCCGGCGGCGGGGGCCTGACCGACATCGGTATCCCGGTGGCCATCATGCTCGCCTTCGCCGTCGTGGTGACCGTGCTGTCCCGGCTGGTGCCGGAGAAGGGAACGGCGCTATGAGACCCGTCCTCGCCGTCGCGGGCGCCGAGCTGCGCCGCTTCCTGCGCGACAAGTCCAACATCTTCTTCGTCTTCATCTTCCCGCTCCTGCTGGTCCTGGTCCTGGGGTCCCAGTTCGGCGGGTCCGGCGGCAACGGCAACGTGACCATCGCCGGGGAGGCCGGGGACCTGCGGGAGGCCATCACCACCCAGCTGGAGTCCCAGGACGTCGGCGTGCAGACCGCCGACCACGCCACCACGTTGGAGCAGGTCTCCCGGGGCCGCACCGATGCCGGCCTGATCCTGCCCGACGGGGCCGAGGCGGCCTACCAGGCCGGCGACCCGGTCACCCTGGAGGTGGTTCCGGGGTCCGGGGCCAACGGCATGGCCACCCAGCAGCAACTGACCCTGGCCGTGGGCGCCCTGCAGCTCCACGAGGCCCAGGTCACCGCGCTGACCGACCTCGGGGTCGACTCCGACCGGGCCCGCACCGAGCTGAGCACGGCCGCCGACCAGGTCACCCTGCCCGGCGTGCAGGTCCAGGACGTCGACGAGGTCGCCCAGGAGTTCGCGGGCGTCGGCAAGTTCGACGTGGGAGCCTCCTCCCAGCTGCTGCTGTTCGTCTTCCTCACCTCCCTGGCGGGGTCAGCCACCCTCATCCAGTCCCGCAGCGAGGGGGTCATCGCCCGCTCCCTGGCGGCCCCGGTCAGCAGCACCCAGGTGCTGCTCGGCCAGGCCGCGGGCCGGTTCGTCATCGCCGCCTTCCAGGGCATCTACATCATGGTCGCCACGGGACTGTTGTTCGGTGTCAGCTGGGGCAACCCGGCGCTCTCCGTCCTGGTCCTGCTCTGCTTCAGTGCGGTCGCCGCCGGCGCCGCGATGCTCCTCGGGGCCTCGCTGGACAACGCCGCGGCCGCCTCCGGGGTCGGGGTCGGGTTGGGCCTGGTGCTCGCCGGGATCGGCGGCGGGATGGTCCCGTTGGAGATCTTCTCCGACACCATGCGCCAGGTCGCGCACTTCACCCCGCACGCCTGGGCCTACGACGCGCTGGCCAAGATCACCCGCCACGACGCCGGGCTGGTCGACATCCTGCCCGAGCTCGGGGTGCTCGTCGGGATCGCGGCGGCGGTCCTGCTGCTCGGCACGTGGGCGCTGCGCCGCAGCGTCGCCCGCGCCATGTAGGAGCGGGCCTCGGGGAGCCGGGCCCGGTTGCCGCGCAAGCTCGGCTCCCCGATCTCTTGACAACGACGCGAGACTCCCCCAAACTCTGACATACGGAATACAGTTCTCGCATCGCGAAAGCAGACACCATGTCGCTCCAGCAGTTCAACGACGCACCGCTCGACGAGGCGACAGCCACCGTCAGGGCCTGCCTCGACATCCCCCGGTGGGTAGAGGCGGTCGTGTCGGGACGACCCTACCGCTCCGCCGACGACGCGGTCGCGGTGGCGCAGACCGCTGCCGACCCGTTCACCACGGACGAGGTCGACCAGGCGCTGTCGCACCACCCCCGCATCGGGGAGCGTGCCGAGGGACAGAGCCGCGAGGCCTCGCTGTCCCGGTCCGAACAGGCCGGGCTGGGCCTGGACGACAGCGTCCAGGAGCGACTCGCGGAGGCGAACCGGGCATACGAAGAGCGGTTCGACCGGGTATTCCTGATCCGCGCCGCCGGACGCACCGCCGAGGAGATCCTCGCCGAGTGCCGCCGCCGGCTGGACAACGAGCCGGAGCAGGAGGCCCGCGAGGTCGCGGACCAGCTCCGCCAGATCGCCGTCCTCCGACTGCAGGGAGCACTGTCATGAGTTTCGTGACCGCCCACGTCCTCGATGCCACCGCCGGCACCCCCGCCCGTGGCGTCAGCGTCGTCCTCGCCGATGCGGAGGACCAGGTGATCGCCGAGGCGGTCACCGACGACGACGGCCGGGTCAAGGACCTCGGCCCCGAGACCCTGGGATCCGGGCACTACCGGATCACCTTCGGGACCGGCGACTACTTCGCCGCCCGGGAGAGCGCCACCTTCTACCCGTTCGTGCGGGTGGACTTCGTGGTGGACGAGCAACAGGCGCACTACCACGTGCCGTTGTTGCTCAGCCCGTTCGCCTACTCCACCTACCGAGGCAGCTGAACCAGGAGCTGTCACCCCGCCCGACGAACGGCGTTCGCCGGCGCGGTGACGGCGGCCGCCGCAACCGCACCGAGCGCAGCCATCGCGCTGCAGACAAAGGAGTCAGAAGATGAGCAACGTCACCCTCACCGGCAGCCAGTACGGCAAGGCGGAGAACCGCCTGGTCCGGATCACCCGGGACACCGACCGGCACGAGATCGAGGACCTCAACGTCACCTCACAGCTGCGCGGGGACTTCGACGCGGCGCACTACGAGGGCGACAACAGCCACGTGGTCGCCACCGACACCCAGAAGAACACGATCTTCTCCTTCGCCCGCGACGGCATCGGTTCCCCCGAGGAGTTCCTGCACCGCCTGGCGGAGCACTTCACCTCCTCCTTCGACTGGGTCTCCGGTGGCCGTTGGGCTGCGGAGCAGTTCGGCTGGTCCCGGATCGCCGACCACGACCACACCTTCTACCGCTCGGCCCCCGAGGTCCGCACCGCCGTGCTCGTGCGCGACGGCGACGACGAGACCTACATCAGCGGCTTCTACGGCCTGACCGTGCTCAAGTCCACGGCGTCCGGGTTCGTCGGCTACCCGAAGGACCCCTACACCACGCTGCCGGAGACCGAGGACCGCATCATGGCCACGGACATCGCGTGCCGCTGGCGCTACAACACCTCCGACGTCGACTTCAACGCCTCCTACGAGGCGATCAAGAAGACGATCATGGAGGCCTTCGGCGCCGAGTACTCCAAGGCCCTGCAGCACACGCTGTTCCAGATGGCCGAGGCCGTCGTGGAGAACCACCCGGAGGTCGACGAGATCCGGTTCTCCTGCCCGAACAAGCACCACTTCACCTCGGACCTGAGCCACACCAACCAGGACAACCCGAACGTGGTCTTCTACGCCGCCGACCGCCCGTACGGCCTGATCGAGGCCAACTTCGCCCGCGAGGGCGCGGCCACCAAGGACGAGGCCTGGGTCGGGATCGCCGGCTACTGCTGAGCCGCGGCGCTCGGCATACGTCCGTACGGCAGACCGAGGAGGCCGGGCCCCACCACCGGGGCCCGGCCTCCTCGCGCGCTCGTTCGGTGCACTCTGGGACGGATCAAGCCGCCACCACCGTCGCTTCACCCCGGAACCTGGCGCTATCCACCGGGAAGCTTCTCCTACGAAGCGCAGGATTACCGGGTAACCCGATAATCCTGCAGCCCCGGAGCGGCCCTCGGGTCAGCCGAAGAGGCGGCCGAGGGGGGCGTGGCGGTTGACGTCCTTGTAGAGCAGGTAGCGGAACGGCTCGGGGCCGCCGGCGTAGCAGGCCTGGGGGCAGAAGGCGCGCAGCCACATGAAGTCGCCGGCCTGCACCTCGACCCACTCCTGGTTGAGCAGGTAGACACCCTTGCCCTGCAGCACGTAGAGGCCGTGCTCCATGACGTGGGTCTCCGGGAACGGGATCGAGCCGCCGGGCTGGAAGGTGACGATGTTGACGTGCATGTCGTGCCGCACGTCGGTGGGGTCGGCGAACCGGGTGGTCGCCCACCGGCCGTCGGTGTCCGGCATCACGGAGGGCTCGACCTCGGCGTCGGAGGTCACGAAGGACTCCGGGGCGTCCAACCCGTCGACCGCCTGGTAGTTCTTGCGCACCCAGTGGAAGGTCGCGGGGACCTCTCCGGTCGACCGGACGGTGTAGGCCTCCCCCGGCGCCAGGTAGGCGTAGCCGCCCTCGTCCAGCACGTGGGCGGTCCCGGCGATGGTCACGGTCAGCTGGCCGCCGACCACGAAGAGGACCGCCTCGGCGCGGGGGTCGTCCTCGGGCCGCTCGCTCCCGCCGCCGGGCTGGACCTCCACCAGGTACTGGGAGAAGGTCTCGGCCATGCCGGTCAGCGGGCGCGCCAGGATCCACATCCGCATGTCGTCCCAGTGCGGGAGCAGGCTGGCGGTGATGTCGCTCATCGTGCGGCGCGGCAGCACGGCGTAGGCGTCGGTGACCACGGAACGGTCCGTGGTCAGCTCGTGCTGGCCGGGCAGTCCGCCGGTCGGGACGTGGTAACTCATGGGTGGGCCTCCTTGGCGAGTGCAGCGGTGTCGGAGCGGGGTCGGGCGAGCTCTTGCATGCGTGGCCCGTCCAGCCCCGTCCGGCTCACCAGCTCATCTTCCCCGATGGCACCGCAACTGTGCCCGCGGTGCAGGTACCGGGCGAGGGCACGCACGGTCGCGGGCTCGTCCATCACCTCGCCCTGCACCTGGGCGATGTAGCGCCCGATCCGGTCGCCCGCGCTGGGCAGCCCGGAGCGGAAGAACGCGTAGTTGGCGATGTAGCGGGTGATCAGGTGCCCCGGGTGCATGTCCCAGCCCTGGTAGATGCCCTGGCGCAGCGACCGGGTGACCAGCCGGTGGTGCAGCTCCCGGGCCGCGCGTCGCTGGGCGGCGTCCCCGGAGGGCACCACGTTGGTCGACCCGTCGCTGAGCTCGACCGGCGTGCCGGCGGCGACCAGCTGCATCACCGCCTTGGCCTGGTCGGCGACCGGATGGTCCATCGCCTGGTGGGCGGCGGCCACCTGCATCGAGGCGGAGTAGTCGTAGGTGCCGTAGTGCAGCCCGCTGACCCGCGCTCCCCCGGCCCGGACCGCCGCCGCCAGCTCGGCGCGGCCGTCCACCCCCAGGATCAGGGGCGGGGTCTCGACCTGGATCTCGAAGGTGAGCCGCCCGCTGTCCAGCCCGAGCTTGCGCTCGGCCTCCTCCAGCACCAGGACCAGCGCCTCGACCTGGCTCGCCGTGCTGACCTTGGGGAAGGTCAGGCGCAACCCCTCGGGCAACCCCGCGCCGTCGCCGTCGGCGAGGCCGGACAGGAACCGGCCCAGGGTGCGCAGCCCGCGGGCCCGCACGTCCGACTCGAAGCACTTGAACCGGATCCCCCAGAAGGGCGTCGCGGTCCCGTCCTGCTCGTCGGCGCGGCGGGCGGCCAGCGCGGCGGCCACGGCGGCGTCCTCGACCTCGTCGGGCCGCACCCCGTAGCCGTCCTCGAAGTCGACCCGCAGGTCCTCGACCGGCTCCTCGAGCAGCTTCTGCTCCACCCGGGGAGCCACCTCGGCGGCGAGACCGGGGTCCAGCCCCAGCTCGTGACAGAGCGCCTCGACGCCACCGTCCTGGGCTGCCAGTTCGCGCGCCGTGGCGCCCCAGCCGGCCGCCGTCCCCGGGCCGATGGCGTCGGCCGGGACGTAGACGGTGTGCACCGGTTGGCGGGAGTCGCCGGGCCCCGGGTATGCCGAGGCCAACAGGGCGTCGGTCGGGGCGAGGTGCTCCTCGACCCGGTCCAGCGTCGCCCGGTCAAAGAGGTCGTCGTCGCTCATGTCAGGGGGTCACCTCGGGCAGCGGCGCCGCACCCTCGGGCGTCTCCGGCAGGGCGGTCCCGGTGGCCCGGGCCGCCTGGTGGACGGCTGCGGCCACGTCCTTGGCCACCCGGGGGTTGAAGACGCTGGGCACGATGAAGCTCGGGTTCAGCTCGTCGGCGTCCACGCAGTCGGCGATGGCCGTGGCGGCCGCCACCAGCAGCTCGGTGGTGACCTCGCTGGCGCCGGCGTCGAGCAGCCCCCGGAACAGGCCCGGGAAGGCCAGCACGTTGTTGATCTGGTTCGGGAAGTCGGACCGGCCGGTCGCCACCACCATGGCGTGCTTGGCCGCCTCGACCGGGTGGATCTCGGGGTCGGGGTTGGCCAGCGCCATCACGACGGCGCGCTCGTTCATCGTGGCGATGTCCTCGGCGGTGAGCAGGTCCGGTGCGCTGACCCCGACGAAGACGTCCGCCCCGGCGACCGCCTCGGCCAGTGTGCCGCTGAAGTCCTCCTCGTTGGTGTGCTCGGCGATCCAGGCCCGGTGCTCGTCCTGGTAGGTCTCACCACGGTGCAGGGCACCCTTGCGGGCCACCCCGACGATGTGCCGGGCACCGTGCGCGATGAGCAGCTGGATGATCGCGTGGCCCGCGGCGCCGACGCCGGAGACCACGATCCGCACGTCCTCGATCTTCTTGTCGACCACGCGCAGCGCGTTGATCAGCGCGGCGAGCACCACGATCGCGGTGCCGTGCTGGTCGTCGTGGAAGACCGGGATGTCGAGTTCCTCACGCAGCCGGCGCTCGATCTCGAAGCAGCGGGGGGCCGCGATGTCCTCGAGGTTGATCCCGCCGTAGGTGGGCGCGATCGCCTTGACGATCTCGATGATCTTCTCGGTGTCCTTGGTGTCCAGGCACACCGGCCAGGCGTCCACCCCGGCGAACTGCTTGAATAGCACCGCCTTGCCCTCCATCACCGGCATGGCCGCGGCCGGGCCGATGTCGCCCAGCCCCAGCACCGAGGTGCCGTCGGTCACCACGGCGACGGTGTTGCGCTTGATCGTCAGGTTGCGGGCGCTCTCGGGATTGGCCGCGATCGCCTTGCAGACCCGCGCGACACCGGGGGTGTATGCCCGGGAGAGGTCGTCGCGGGTGCGCAGCGGCGACTTGGCCTCGACGGACAGCTTGCCGCCCAGGTGCATCAGGAAGGTGCGGTCGCTCACGTGCTGGACGCTCACCCCGTCCAGGGCGCCGAGTGCCTCGGCGACCCGCGCGGCGTGGTCGTCGTCGATCGTGTTGCAGCTGACGTCGACGATCATCGAGTCCGGTGAGGACTCCACGATGTCCAGGGCCGTGACGGCGGCTCCCGCCTCCGTGGTGGCCACGGCCAGCTCCGAGGTGGACGACATGCCCGCGGGGGCGCTGACCCGGAGCGTGATGGAGTGCCCGGGGTTGGGATGACCTGCCATGAATGCCTCCTAGAATTCCGTATTGCGGAGCCTACAGTTCGCAGAGCAGAATCATCAAGGGTTTCCCGCCGATCGGGTCCCCGTGTCCTCAGGACATCAGCGCACCGATCCGCGCCGCGGCCTCCTTCAGCCGGGGCACGGCCACGTCCACGAAGTCGCCCGCGACCCGGCTCACCGGGCCGATCACCGAGACGGCCATCGGCGCGGGGGCGCCCGGCACGGGGACCGCGTAGCACTGCACGCCGACCTCCTGCTCCTGCTCGTCGACCGCATACCCCCGGGCGCGGACGGTGGCCAACTGGGTGGCCAGGGCGTCGATGTCGGTGAGCGTCTGCGGGGTGGCGGCCGGCATCCCGGTCCTGCCCAGGATCGCGCGGACCTGCTCCTCGGGCAGGAAGGCCCCGACGGCCTTGCCGACGCCGCTGTTGTGCAGCAGCGCCTGACGGCCCACCTCGGTGAACATGCGCATCGCGTGCGGCGAGGGCGACTGGGCGATGTAGACCATGTGGTCCCCGTCCAGCATCGCCAGGTTCGCGGTCTCCGACAGATCCTGCACCAGGGACACCAGCTCCGGTCGCGCGATGCCGCCGAGCTGCTTGGAGGCGTGGTCCCCCAACCGGACCAGGCGGGCACCGAGGGCGTACCACCGCGACGGCAGCTGCCGCACGTAGCCCAGCGCCACGAGGGTCTGCAGCTGGCGGTGGATGGTCGGCACCGGCAGCCCGGAGCGGGTCGAGAGCTCACTGGTGGAGATCTCGCCCCCCGCGTCGGCGATCGCCTCCAACAGGGCGAAGGCGCGCTCGACGGACTGGATCTTGCCGTTCCGCTTGGGGGCCTTCTCGGACGTGGCCGACTCGCTCATGCGCTGCAGTCTACGAAGAACCCTTGACAGCCCAGTCAGGCATCCCTAAGGTTCCGTAGTGCAAGATACTTTTTCCGCATCGTGGAGGTAGAGATGGTCCGGTACACCGTCAACGCATCGATCCTGCTGACCGACCGGCCGCTCCTGGAGCGCCCGGCGGCCGCCGCCGAGGCCGGGTTCGGCGCGGTGGAGTTCTGGTGGCCATGGGCCACCGCCGTGCCGGGCGATGCCGAGGTGGACGCCTTCGTCCGCGCCGTGCGCGACGCCGGCGTGCAGCTCACCGGCCTCAACTTCTTCGCCGGCGACATGCCCGGAGGCGAGCGCGGCCTGGTCAGCCAGCCGGCCCGCAGCCAGGAGTTCCGGGACAACATCGACGTCGTCGTGGGCATCGGCGAACAGCTCGGCTGCCGGGGCTTCAACGCCCTCTACGGCCTGCGCGTGGACGGCGCCGACGTCGCCGCGTCGGAGGAGGCGGCGACCGAGAACCTGCTCGCCGCGAGTGCCGCCGTGGCCGCGATCGGCGGGACCGTGCTGCTGGAGCCGGTGAGCGGCGCCGCCGGCTACCCCCTGCTCACCGCCCGCGACGCCCTGGACGTGGTGGACCGGGTCAACGGCGCCGGCGGATCCGCGGTCGCCCTGCTGGCCGACTTCTACCACCTGGCCGTCAACGGCGACGACGTCGCCGCGGTCGTGGAGCAGCACGCCGCACAGTTCGGCCACATCCAGATCGCCGACGCCCCCGGCCGCGGCGAGCCCGGCACCGGTGACCTCCCCCTGCAGGAGTGGATCGAGCGCAGCTACGCGCTCGGCTACGACGGCTGGGTCGGCCTGGAGTACAAGACCGACGCCGCCGACCCGTTCGTCTGGCTGCCCCGCGAGCAGCGCGGCGCACCGGCCTGACCGGCACCACCGCCCACCGCACCGCACCCCGCACAGCACCACCCGAGAGGACTCCCCCATGAGCACGCAGCAGACCACCGTCGCCGTCATCGGCCTGGGCATCATGGGCGGCCCGATGGCCGCCAACCTGGTCAAGGCCGGCTTCGACACCGTCGGTTACAACCGTAGCCCGCAGAAGGTGAAGGACCTGGAGGCCGCGGGAGGCCGGGGCGCCGCCTCGATCGCCGAGGCGGTCGCCGACGCCGACGTCATCATCACGATGGTGCCCGACTCCCCCGACGTGGAGGACGTCGCGCTCGGCGAGGGCGGACTCGTCGGGGCGGCGAAGTCCGGCGCGATCTGGGTCGATGCCTCCACCATCCGCCCGGACGTCGCGGTCCGGGTGGGCGAGGCCGCCACCGAGGCGGGCCTGCGTCCGCTGGACGCACCGGTCTCCGGCGGTGAGAAGGGCGCCATCGAGGCGACCCTGTCGATCATGGCCGGTGGCGAGGCCGAGACCTTCGAGGCGGCACGCCCCGTCCTGGAGGCGGTCGGCAAGACCATCGTGCACGTCGGACCGTCCGGGTCCGGCCAGACCGTCAAGGCGGCCAACCAGCTGATCGTGGCGGGCACCATCGAGCTGGTCTCCGAGGCGCTGGTGTTCCTGGAGGCCTACGGCGTGGACACCGAGGCGGCCATCAAGGTCCTCGCCGGCGGACTGGCCGGCAACCGGATCCTGGACAACAAGGCCTCGGCCATGGCCCAGCGGTCCTTCCAGCCCGGCTTCCGGGTGGACCTGCACCACAAGGACATGGGCATCGTCACCGCCGCCGCCCGCGAGGCCGGGGTCGCGATCCCGCTCGGCGCCCTCACCGCCCAGCTGATGGGTTCGCTGCGCCAGCTCGGCCACGGCGACCTGGACCACTCGGCCCTGCTGCTGCTCGTCGAGCAGCTGTCCGGCCACACCCGCAAGGACTGAGCCCCGCCCCGGGAGCTCGCCACGACGTAAGGACGAACCGATGACCACCATGCGCGCCGTCGATGCCGCCATGCTGATCCTGGAGAAGGAGGGCGCCACCCAGACCTTCGGGGTCCCGGGCGCGGCGATCAACCCGTTCTTCTCCGCGATGAAGGCCCACGGAGGGATCCACCACGTGCTCGCCCGGCACGTGGAGGCCGCCTCCCACATGGCCGAGGGATACACCCGCGCCGCCGCCGGCAACATCGGCGTGTGCCTGGGCACCTCCGGGCCTGCGGGGACCGACATGCTCACCGGTCTGTACTCGGCCTCCGCGGACTCCATCCCGATCCTGGCGGTCACCGGACAGGCACCGGTGGCCAAGCTCGACAAGGAGGACTTCCAGGCGGTCGACATCGCCTCGATCGCCGCCCCGGTCACCAAGTGGGCGGTCACCGTGATGGAGGCCGGGCAGGTGCCCGGCACCTTCCAGCGGGCCTTCTGGCTGATGCGGGAAGGGCGTCCGGGACCGGTCCTGATCGACCTGCCGATCGACGTGCAGCTCGCCGAGATCGAGTTCGACATCGACACCTACGAGCCGTTGCCGGTGGCCCGCCCCGAGGCGACCCCGGCGCAGGCCGCCCGGGTGCTGGACATGCTCGCCACGGCCGAGCGCCCGGTGATCATCGCCGGCGGCGGCGTCATCAACGCCGACGCCGCGGACCTGCTGGTGCAGCTGGCCGAGACCCTCCAGGTCCCGGTCATCCCCACCCTGATGGGCTGGGGCGCCATCCCCGACGACCACCCGCTGCACGCAGGCATGGTGGGGCTGCAGACCTCGCACCGTTACGGCAACGCCACCTTCCTGGAGTCCGACCTGGTGATCGGCATCGGCAACCGCTGGGCCAACCGCCACACCGGTGCCCTGGACGTCTACACCGCCGGCCGCAGGTTCGTGCACATCGACATCGAGCCGACCCAGATCGGTCGCGTGCTGGCCCCCGACTTCAGCATCGTCTCCGACGCGGGGGCGGCCCTGCGTGCCCTGTTGGCCGGGGCGCAGGAGCGGGTCGAGCAGCGCAGCCTGCCGGACTTCGGTGTCTGGGTGAAGGACTGCGCTCTGCGCAAGGCCACGCTGCAGCGCAAGACCCACTTCGAGGACATCCCGATCAAGCCGCAGCGGGTCTACCAGGAGATGAACCGGGCGTTCGGCAAGGAGACCGTCTACGTCTCCACCATCGGGCTGTCCCAGATCGCCGGTGCCCAGTTGCTGCACGTCTTCGGTCCCCGCCGCTGGATCAACTGTGGCCAGGCCGGCCCGCTGGGCTGGACCATGCCGGCCGCGCTGGGTGTGGCCACGGCCCGCCCGGAGGCCGACGTCGTCGCCCTCTCCGGCGACTACGACTTCCAGTTCCTCGTCGAGGAGCTGGCGGTGGGCGCCCAGTTCCGCATCCCCTACGTCCACGTGCTGGTGAACAACTCCTACCTGGGCCTGATCCGCCAGTCGCAGCGGGCGTTCGACATGGACTACAACGTCTCGCTCGCGTTCGAGAACAGCAACTTCCCCGACACCAACGGCTACGGCGTGGACCACGTCGCCGTGGCCGAGGGCCTGGGCGTCAAGGCGGTGCGGGTCACCGACCCCGAGAAGCTGCACGAGGCGCTGACCGAGGCCCAGCGGCTGGCCAGGGCCGAGCGCCTGCCGGTCGTGGTCGAGGTCATCCTGGAGAAGGTCACCAACATCTCGATGGGTGCGGGCGGGCTGGACACGGTGCACGAGTTCGAGGCGCTGGCCGAGCTCGGTGCCGACGCCCCGACCGCCATCTCGGTGATGGACTGACAGACTGACGTCATGCGCGTAGTGCTCGCCCCGGACAAGTTCAAGGGTTCCCTGACCGCGGCGGAGGTCTGCTCGGCCCTGGCCGACGGCCTGCGCCGGGAGCTGCCCGAGGTCGAGGTGGTCAGCGTGTCCGTCGCCGACGGCGGCGACGGCACGGTCGCCGCCGTGCTCGACCAGGGGTGGCAGGCGGTCACGACCGAGGTGCCCGGCCCCTGGGGCGACCCGGTGGCCGCGACCTGGGCCCGGGAGCCGGACGGCCCCGGCGCGGTGCTGGAGATGGCCGCGTCCTCGGGCATCGCCCTGGCGCCGCAGGACGTCCCGTCCCGTCCCGACGACGGACCGACCCGGGCCCTGACCGCCTCGACGGCCGGCACCGGCGCACTGTTCGCCGCGGCCCTGGACCAGGGCTGCAGCACCATCGTGCTCGGGGTCGGCGGCAGCGCCACGAACGACGGGGGCGCGGGCATGCTCAGCGCCCTCGGCGCCCGCCTGCTCGACGCATCCGGTCACCCCGTCCCGCCTGGCGCAGCCGGCCTGGAGTCCCTGGACCGGGTCGACCTCTCCGGCCTGGACCGCAGGCTCCTGGCCGCAGAGGTGCTGCTGGCCAACGACGTGGACAACCCGCTGACCGGCGACGACGGCGCCGCGGCGGTCTTCGGCCCGCAGAAGGGCGCCGACCCGGCCACGGTGGCACGGATCGACGCGGCCCTCGCCCGCTGGGCCGAGCTGCTGGACGCCGCCCTCCCCACGCTGCCCGAGCCGACCGCGGGACGACCGGGAAGGGCGACCGCCCGTGGCGCCGGTGCCGCCGGCGGCACCGGCTACGCGGCGATGGCCGTCGGCGCCCAGCAGGTCTCCGGCGTCGACCACGTCCTGGACCTCGTGGGCCTGGACGACGCCCTGGAGGGCGCAGACCTGGTGGTCACCGGCGAGGGGATGCTGGACCGGCAGACCCTGTCGGGCAAGGCCCCGGTGGGCGTCCTGGCCCGGGCCCGGCGCCACGGCATACCCGTCGTCGCGGTGTGCGGCCACCGTGCCCTGACCGACGCGGAGACCGACGAGGTCGGGTTCGCCGCCGCGTACGCGCTCACGGACCTCGAGCCGGACGTCGAGCGGTGCATCGAGGACCCGGTGCCCCTCCTGGAACGGGTCGGCGGCCTGCTGGCGGGCCACGTCCCGCCGCACCAGCCGCCCACCAGCGGACGGGAGGAGACCCCGTGAGCACGGACCCCAGCACGCCTCGGTTGGAGGAGGTCAACCGTCCGGAGTCGTTCCGCGCCGAGTTGGAGCGGTTGCGCGCCGAGGCGACCGGGACCCCGGGCGGGGACCCGAGCCCCGCCGGAGGCACCACCGACCGGACGGGCGGGACGGGCCTGGACCTCGTCGTCCGCGGCGAGCGGATCCTGGTCGAGGGCGCCTTCGGCCCCTGGGAGGTGGGCGTCCGGGGCGAGCAGGTCGTGGCCATCGAGCCGCTCGGGACCGGCCTGGCCGCGGGCCGGGTCATCGAGCTGGCCGCCGACGAGGTGCTGGTGCCGGGGCTGGTCGACACGCACGTCCATGTCAACGAACCCGGCCGCACCGAGTGGGAGGGGTTCGCCACCGCCACCCGCGCCGCGGCCGCCGGCGGTGTGACGACGATCCTGGACATGCCGCTGAACTCGATCCCCTCGACGGTCACCCCCGAGGCGCTGGAGCTCAAGCGGCTGGTCGCCGGCCCCCAGGCGCACGTCGACGTCGGCTTCTGGGGCGGGGCCGTCCCCGGCAACCGGGACCAGCTCGCCGCGCTGCACGGGGCGGGGGCGTTCGGATTCAAGTGCTTCCTGCTGCACTCGGGCGTGGACGAGTTCCCGCCGTTGACGCCGGAGGACCTGGAGGACTACCTGCGGGAGGTCGCCGGGTTCGGTGGCCTGATGATCGTGCACGCCGAGGACTCGCGGGCGATCGACCTGGCACCGCACTGCGAGGGTGACCGCTACGAGCGGTTCCTGGCCTCCCGGCCGCGCGGCGCGGAGAACCTGGCCATCGCCGTGGTCATCGAGCGGGCCCGTTGGACCGGTGCGCGGGCGCACGTCCTGCACCTGTCGTCCTCCGACGCGCTGCCGATGGTCGCCAGCGCCAAGGCCGACGGGGTCGACCTGACCGTGGAGACCTGCCCGCACTACCTGACGTTGACCGCCGAGGACGTCCCGGCCGGCGCCACCGCCTACAAGTGCTGCCCGCCGATCCGGGAGGAGTCCAACCGCGAGCTCCTCTGGCAGGGGTTGCTGGACGGCACCATCGACTACATCGCCTCGGACCACTCGCCCTCGACCCCGGAGATGAAGGGCGTCGCGCACGGCGACTTCGGCCAGGCCTGGGGAGGCGTCGCCTCGGTCCAGGTGCAGCTGCCGGTGGTCTGGACCGAGGCCCGGCGCCGTGGCATCCCGCTGGAGCAGGTGATCGCCTGGATGGCCACCAAACCCGCCGCACGGGTGGGCCTGTCCTCGCGCAAGGGCGCGATCGGCGTGGGCCTGGACGCCGACCTGGTGGTGCTCGCCCCCGACGCGACCTTCACGGTGGACGCGGCCGCGCTGCAACACCGGCACGCCGTCACCCCGTACGACGGCAGGGAACTGACCGGCGTCGTGCGTCGCACCCTGCTGCGGGGCGCACCGACCGGGGACACCCCGCACGGTCGGCTCCTGTCCCCCGGCTAGCCGCTCAGAGTCGGACCGGCTCCCCCGGCAGGTACTCGGCGAACACCCACAGGTCCACGTCGCGGATCGCCAGCACGCCCAGGTACGGGAACTGGGAGTCCACCGCGGGCCACAGCGAGGCGGCACCGTCGGCGGACCACCGGAGGTAGCCCAGCGGCCTGAGCGCACCCAGGCTGTCGTGGACCTCGGTTTCCCTGTCGACCACGCTGATCCACCAGCCGCCCGCCCCGTCGCCCCGGGGCAACAGGCCCGGGGTCTCGATGAGGTGCTCGAGCAGCAGGCCGCTGCCCCGGCTGTTCCGCATCGGCCACGCGGTGGCGACCCGACCCTCGCCCTCGTCCCGGCCCACCGGGGTCCGGTCGAAGTGCACGGTGACCACCGGGTCGATCGCGTCGATCTGTTCCTCGGTCACGCTCGGAGCTTCTCCCCGGCCGAGCAGCCGGGCGAACCAGCCCCGGGGATCTTCCGGGACGCTGATGGTCGGCACCTCCGCGGGAGCCTGCGGTGGCGGATCGGGCTCCGCGCCCACCAGCTCGCAGAACAGGGACACGCCCCGGGAGCGCCCGGCGAGGGCGGCCACGTCGTCGGCACCGACCAGCGCCGGGAACCCGTGGACCCGCGCGGTCCCCTCGCCGGCCAGCAACAGGATCCCGAGGGTGTCGGCCGGTCCCCCGCCCTGGCGGGTCCGGTCCTGGGTGAGCCGCCAGGCGGCCTCCGAACCGTCCCCGACGCGCGGGCTCCGTCGCGCGACCTCGCGGAGCAGTCCCGCCACCGTGTCGTCCGCCGGGTGGTCCCAGACCGCATCCCCAGCGTCGCCGCCGGCGACGGACTCCGGGGCATAGAACTCGAGGTCGACCCCGACCGTCCGGACCATCACGTCACTCCCCACCTCGGTGCACCCCTGACCGGACCAGCGTATGCCGTGTCCCGGGTCAGCCGGGCTGCTCCAGCGTGCGTTCGAACAGTCCGCGCACGTCGTGCGGCAGGTGCGACTCGGTGACGGTCACGTCCAGGTCGACGGCGTCGCAGCACACCCGATAGGTGAACGCGTCCGGGTGGCCGCCCCGGGACGCCTCCCCGCCCGGCGCCTGCAGCGCGCGCAGCCGCTGGCCACCGAGCAGGTGGCGCCAGTCCCGGGTATCGGGCTCGGGCAGTTCGTCCAGGCGCACCTCGCGCTCCCGGACCAGGCCGGCGAACCCGCCGCTGCGACGCAGCAGCAGCTCGGCCCCGGCGGGCGCCGGCTCGGCTCCGCCCTCGGGCACCGGGTCCGTTGCCGGGCCGGGTGCCGGCTCCTCGGCACCTGCCACGTCCGACCCCTGCCCGGTCAGCACGCCGACCGCCTCCCACCCGTGCCGCACCGCCGCGACCTCGGCGGAGTCCGCGCCGTAACGGTCGGTGGCCGCGGTCACAGTCAGCTGGGCGAACGTGGCGAAGTCGCAGTCGGCCCGGATGTCCCCGGTCAGCGTGTCGTACCAGATCTGACCCGGCGCCTCCCAGGCGTTGCCGCCGAGCGCGACGGCGGTCTCGTAGAACGCCCGGTTGGGGATGCCCGAGTTGATGTGCACGCCGCCGTTGTCCTCCGCGGTCCGGACGTAGTCGTCCAGGTGGCCCGGCTGCGGGTCCTTGCCCAGCACGGGGTCGTCGTATGCCGTGCCCGGCGCCTTCATCGACCGCAGCGCCACGCCCTGCACCGCGTCGGTGAACAGGTCCGCCCCGATCAGCCAGTCCGCCTCCCGCGCGGACTGGCCGAGGGCACGCTGGCGCACCAGCGAACCGAAGACGTCGGACACACTCTCGTTGAGGGCGCCCGGCTGGTCGCGGTACATCAGCCCGGCCGTGTGCTCGATGACGCCGTGGGCGAGCTCGTGGCCGATGACGTCCAGGCTGAGCGTGAACCGGTTGAAGATGCGGCCGTCCCCGTCGCCGAAGACCATCTGCACGCCGTCCCAGAAGGCGTTGTCGTAGTCCCGGTCGAAGTGCACCGTCGCCAGCAACGGCATCCCCCGGCCGTCGAGGGAGTCGCGCCCGAAGGCGTCGAAGAACAGCTGCCAGGTGTCCCCCAACCCGTCGTAGGCCTCGTCGGCCGCCGGGTCACCGGTGGGGTCCTCCGCCTCCCGCCGGACGGGGGTGCCGGGCAGCTCCCGGCCACCTCGGGCATCGGACACCACCCGCTGCGGCCCGGGCTCGCCCTGGCCGCCGGACTCGGGTGACTCCACCGCGCCCGACTCGGCCGCACCCGACTCCACCTCGCCCGAGGCCACCTCGCCCGAGGGGTCCGCCCACTGGCCCCACAGGTCCGGACGCTCCCGGGCGCGGCGCAGCGTGTCGTCCCCGTCCAGGGTGCGCCGCGCGGGGCCGGACAGGCCCGGGTCGGCATCGGCCGCCAACCGCTCCAGCAGGTAGGGCGGCACGAAGCCGTGGGTCCGGGACCTGGTCGGGTCGTTCATCGCTGCTCCGTTCGCCGTGGTAGTCCCCAGTGTGGACCCCACCACCGACAAACGGCCGGGAAGGTCAGGGCACGGCGCCGTAGGTGCGCCCCACCCCGATCCGCAGCACCAGCCGCCGCTCCGCCACCTGGCTCGAGCGGTACTCCTCCCAGTCCGGGTGCTCCCCGGAGATCGCCCGGTAGTACCCGACCAGCTCGTCGACCACCTCGTCGTGGGGGTCACCCGCGACCTCGGTGAGCTCTGCGCGGCCCTCGGCCACGGCATACCCCCAGAAGTCGTCCGAGCTCACCTGGAGGGCCACCCACGGCTCGCGCCGGGCGTTGCGGGTCTTGGCCCGGTCCTGCGTCACCGAGACCCGGGCGGTGTCGGTCTCCGGGTCGTAGACGTAGAGCACGTTGGACAGCTGCGGCCGTCCGTTGCGTCGCAGGGTGACCAGGACGCCCTTGTGGTGGGCGGCCAGGAAGTCCCGGTGCCCGGGCGCGATGCCGTCGCCGGACACGGTCAGGCCGCCGTGCTGATCTGTCGACCGGGCACGCGGCGACCCGTCACGACCGCACCGGCGGCGATGGTCTCCTCGGCGTCGACCCGCGCGTGGTCCGCGATCCGGGCCCGGTCGCCGACCTTGGTCCGCATCCCCAGCCGCACCCCGCGGCCGATCTGGGCGTCCCTGCCGACCCGGACACAGCTGCCCACCACGGCGTCCTCGCCGATCTGGGCACCCTGGTCGACCCAGGCCCCGGACCCGATGCGGGCGCCGCGGCGCACCACGGCCCCGGGGTCGACGTAGGCGGACTCGTGGACGAAGGCGGACGGGTCCACGCTGGCCCCGTCGGCGACGAACCCACCGCCGTGGACGTGCTTGTAGTAGCGAAGTGCCTTGCCCGGCACCTCTTCGATCTCGATGTAGTTCTTCTTCCTGCGCACCGTGATCCCTCCCCTCGGGAACTGTCGTCGGGTGCCGGGAGTCACGGATCCCCGGCGTGTAGTGGAACGGTCGATCGGGGCCGGATGTTCCCGGCCGGTAACGACCGGCGGGAACCCCCGTGCCGCACACGGCGCCGCCCGCCCCAAGGAAGCGGGACGGGCGGCGACGGAGATGCTCAGGAGGTCGGGGACAGGGTGAAGCCCACGCCCTCCTCGGTCGGTGTCGCGTCGAGGGTCTGGCCGTCCAGCAGGGTGGCGGCGTCCTCGGCCAGGTAGACCTTGCCCTCCCCCGCGTCGACGACCACGTCGGTCGGCTCCGGCTCGGGCACGACGCTCACCGCCAGCTGGGTCTCGTCCCCGGCGACGGCCAGGCGCAGCCCGGCGGTGTCGGGGAGCTCGTCGCTGTCGGTCAGGCCCTTGACGACGGCCTGGGCGTTCTCGGTCACGGTCAGCATGGAAGTACTCCTGTCTTCGGTGCGGCGCCGGCAGCGGACTGCCGGCGTGGACGCTTACGACCACCTCGCGGGGCAATGCGCACGCGCCTCGGACTCCTCCACCCTCGTCGACCGACCGGGGGGTGTGTCAAACGCGGCACCCGGAGGGGGTGGTGCCTCCCGCCGTCGCAGCGGCACAGAGAATGCCGGTATGCCGACGACCGCCGAGTCCGCCCTGTTCCGCCCCTACCGCCTGCGCGGCGTGGAGTTCCCCAACCGGATCTGGGTCTCCCCGATGTGCCAGTACTCCTGCGACGACCGCAGCGGCGAGCCGCACGACTGGCACCTGGCCCACCTCGGCGGATTCGCCCGCGGCCGGGCCGGACTGGTCCTCACCGAGGCGACGGGCGTCAGCCCGGAGGGACGCATCTCGGCCCAGGACACCGGCATCTACACCGACGCGCAGGTCGCTGCCTGGCGCCGGATCGTCGACTTCGTCCACGGACAGGGCGTCCCCATCGGCATGCAGCTCTCCCACGCGGGGCGCAAGGCCTCGGCCTACCGGCCCTGGGACGGCCGCCGCGAGACGGTGCCCGCCGACGAGGGCGGGTGGACCCCGGTCGCCCCGAGCCCCATCCCGCACGACGGCCGCGTGGTCCCCCGCGAGCTGAGCACCCAGGAGGTCCGGGACGTCGCCGCGGACTTCGTGGTGGCCGCCCGGCGGGCGCGGGAGGCTGGCTTCGACGTGCTCGAGGTGCACAACGCCCACGGCTACCTGCTGCACCAGTTCCTCTCCCCGCTGTCCAACGAGCGCACCGACGACTACGGCGGCTCCCCGGAGAACCGGGCCCGCCTGTTGCTGGAGATCGTGGCCGGCATCCGCGCGGAGGTCGGGCCGGACGTCCCCCTGTTCGTCCGGTTCTCCGCGACCGACCACGCCGAGGACGGCCTCACCCCCGAGGACGTCGCCGCCGTCGCCGGGTGGGCCCGGGACGCGGGCGCCGACCTGTTCGACATCTCCAGCGGTGGGCTCGTGCCGGCCACCTTCCACACCGGTCCCGGCTACCAGGTGCCGTATGCCGAGGAGATCGCCGCGCGGACCGGTGCGCCGGTGAGCGCGGTCGGGATGATCACCACCCCGCAGCAGGCCGAGGACATCGTGTCCTCCGGGCGGGTACAGGCGGTGATGATGGCCCGCGAGCTGATCCGGGACCCGCACTTCCCGCTGCGGGCGGCCCACGAGCTGGGCCAGGAGATCGCCTGGCCCCCGGCATACGACCGGGGCCGGTGGCCCCAGGAACCGGCGCGCGGGGCCTAGGTCTGCGATGGATGCCGTCCTGCTCGGGCTGACGCTCGGCGCCGCCGCCGGGATCAGCCCGGGCCCGCTCCTGGTGCTGGTGATCACCTCCGCGCTGCGCGGCGGCTGGCCGGCGGGGGTCCTCGCGGCGTGCGCGCCGCTGCTCTCCGACCTCCTCGTGGTCTCCGGCACCCTGCTCCTGCTCAACCACCTGCCGGACCGCGCGATGGGCTGGCTCGCCCTGGCCGGTGCGGTCTTCGTCGCCTGGACCGGGGTCAGCACCATCCGCGAGGCCCGGGACGCCTCGTTGACGCCCGCCCCGGCTGCCCGGCGGACCGTGGCCCACCAGGCTCTGGGGCAGGCCGCGCTGGTCAACCTGCTGAGCCCGCACCCCTGGCTCACCTGGGCCACCGTGCTCGGCCCGTTGACCCTCTCGGCGTGGCGGGAGGCCCCCGTGGGCGGGGTCGCTCTCGTGGTCGGGTTCTACGTCGCGATCGTCGGGTCCAAGGCGCTGCTCGCGGTCCTGGTCGCCGGAGGCCGCCACCTGCTGAGCGACCGGGCCTACCGCCGGATCCTCGTAGTCGCCGGCGCGCTGTTGGTCCTGGCCGCAGTCGTGCTCGCGGTCGAGTTCTGGCCCGTGGCGTTCGGCTGACCCCCTTCCCAGCGGGTCGAGAGTCCGGCCTACTCCCCGCCGGCGGGCCCTCCGTCACCGACGCGTCAGCGCCGCCGCGACCCAGTCGGTGAACGCCTCGGTGGTCCACCCGGAATCCACCACCAGCGCCCGGTAGACCCCGGGGGCGGCCAACGCCCGCAACACCGCCTGCACCTGGTCCACCGGGCGAGACAGCGCCGGCTCCAGCGAGGCGACCATGGCGTCGAGGACCTGGTCGCGGCCGGCCAACTTGGCCCGCAGCAGCGTCCTCGTCTCGGGACTCTCGTCGCTGGCCCCCTCGAAGACCGTCGCCACGTCGAGCCCGGTGGCATACAGGTTGGTGAGCCAGGCGGCCGTCCCCCACACCCGTGCCGAGACGTCCGGGTCGGCCAACACCGCCTCGGCGCGCTCCCGGGCCCCGGCCTCCTCCAGCCAGATCTCGCAGATGCGGGACAGGATCTCCCGCTTGGTGCCATAGGCGGAATAGACGGTCCGGACGGCGACCCCGGCCGCCGCGGCGATCGACTCGATGCTCGCGCTGCCGTATCCCTGGGCCGCAAAGACCTCGCGCGCGGCCCGCGCGATCCGGTCCCGCGTCTGGGCCGCCTGCTCCTGGCGGTAGGTGCTCTTGACAGGTGCTGCCATACAGGAACTTCCCCGACGCAGAGTTCACCATCGAGGACTGGGTACAGGACGGGCCGACAGTCTGGGCCCGGGTGCGTGGCCGGGCCACCGCGTCCGGACCCTTCTTCGGGCCCCCCAGCAACCGGCCCGTGGACTTCACGGTCGTGGATATCGCCCGTGTCGTCGACGGCCGGATCGTCGAGCACTGGGGCGTGCCGGACCGGTTCGCCCTCCTGGCGCAGACTGGTGTCCTGGACCGGCTGGCGCCCTGACCCCGGCGGCGACTCCCGACATACGCTGGACCCGTGCCGGAGGACTTCCTGATCGCCCGCAACCCGGAGGAGGGCACGTCCCTGCCCTACCTGCTCCGCATCCCCTTGGGCCCGGAGGGCATCGTGCTCAAGGCCCGCGAGACGTGGCCGCGGACGGCCAAGGTCTACTGTCACCGCGCCGTCGGCTGGCCGCGCGACCCCGAGATCCTGGAGCGGGTCCCGGTCCGCTCCTGCGTGCGCCGCGGTGCCGCCATCGACCTGGTGCTGGGGCGGGGGCGGGAGAACCGGTCCCAGTTCGTGCTGACCCGGGTCCGAGGCGGTCGGGAGGCGATCTTCTGGCAGACCGCCCGCACCACCAGGCAGGCCCGCCCGGCCGTGACCCTGCCCACCGCCCGCGCGGCGGGCGTGACCGACCTCCCGATCATCGTGGACTCGCACGAGCGCTATGCCTGGAAGTTCACCCACCAGCAGGCCACCACCACGGTGCGGGGCCTGTCCGCCGGCGACTACGCGGTGGAACTCCACGGCCGGGTCGTCGCCTCGGTCGAGCGCAAGAGCCTGACCGACCTGGTGTCCACCCTGACCGGCGGGCGGATGCGCTACCTCCTGGCGGCCCTGGCGGACCTCCCGCGGGCCGCGGTGGTGGTCGAGGACCGCTACTCCCAGGTCTTCCAGCTGGAGCGGGTGCGTCCGGCACTGGTCGCCGACGGGCTGGCCGAGTGTCACGCCCGCTTCCCCCAGGTGCCGATCATGTTCTGCGAGACACGGGCGCTGGCCCAGGAGTGGACCTACCGGTTCCTGGCCGCGTCGCTGCGCGAGGCGGCCGAGGAGCAGGGCGGGGACGCCCGGGTCGCCGACCTCCCCGCCGCGACCCCGGCGCCGCCGGCCCGGATCCGCGCGTGGGCCCGCGCCCAGGGTCTGGAGGTCTCGGACCGCGGGCGGATCCCGGCGGACGTGGTGGCCGCGTTCGACCGCCGCAACGACTGACGACCCTCGTCCCGACCCGCCTCCCCGGGGACCGGGCGGAGGGCACGCCGGAGAGCGTGTACCCTGGCTCCATGCTCATCGCGCGTTCGTATTGGTTCTTTGTGTCGGCTCCGGCCGGCGCGACGAACGACTGACGCGCACCCGGAGCCGACACGGGCGTGGACCATCTGGTCCGCGCCCTCCGCTATTTCTCAGGCGGACGCTCCGGGACGAAGGGGTGCCGCCACCGCACCAGGAGGACACCCCGATGACTAGCATCAACCAGATGGCGGCTGAACGCACCGACGACCTGCGCGTCCTACGGATGGACCCGCTGCCCACCCCGCACGACGTGCGCACCGAGCTCCCGCTGCCGGACCACCTGTCCGAGCGGGTCGCCCGGTCCCGGGCCGCGGTGCAGGACGTGCTGCGCGGCGACGACGACCGGCTGCTCGTCGTGGTCGGGCCGTGCTCGGCACACGACCCCGTCGCCGTCGTCGACTACGCCCACCGGCTGGCCGAGACCGCGCGGGCCCTCGAGGACGACCTGGTGGTCGTCATGCGGGTGTACTTCGAGAAGCCCCGCACCACCACCGGGTGGAAGGGCCTGATCAACGACCCCCACCTGGACGGCAGCTACGACATCCCGCGCGGGCTCCGGCTGGCCCGTCAGGTGCTCCTCGACGTACTCGACGCCGGGGTCCCGGCCGGCTGCGAGTACCTGGAGGCGACCACCCCGCAGTACCTCGCCGACACCGTCACCTACGGCGCGATCGGCGCCCGCACCGTGGAGTCCCAGGTGCACCGCCAGCTCGCGTCCGGCGTCTCCATGCCGGTCGGGTTGAAGAACGGCTCGGACGGCAACATCCAGGTCGCGGTGGACGGGTGCGTCGCGGCGCGTGCCCCGCAGACCTTCCTCGGCGTCGACCTGTCGGGCCGGGCCGCCCTCGTCGAGACGGCCGGCAACCCCGACTGCCACGTCATCCTGCGCGGCGGGCGGGCCGCCCCCAACTACGACGCGGCCTCCGTGGCGGAGGCCGCCGCCCTGCTGGCCAGGGCCGGACTCCCCGAGGGGGTCGTCATCGACGCCAGCCACGGCAACAGCCGCAAGGACCACGTCCGCCAGGCCGAGGTGGCCCGGGAGATCGGGGCCCAGGTGGCAGCCGGCAGCACCACCGTCGTCGGAGTCATGCTGGAGAGCTTCCTGGTCGAGGGTCGCCAGGAGCCGGCGCCGTCCGGCTTGACCTACGGACAGTCGGTGACCGACGCCTGTATGTCGTGGGAGACGACCCGGACCGTGCTCACCGACCTCGCCGGCTCGGTGCGACAACGGCGCGGCACCCGCTGAGGCCGGCCGACCGATGCGCCTGTGGAGCCTGCACCCCCGCTACCTGGACCGCCCGGGACTGACCGCGGCCTGGCGGGAGGCTCTCCTGGCACAGACGGTCCTGGCCGGGCGGACCCGCGGCTACACCCGTCACCCGCAGCTCACCCGGTTCCGGGAGACCGACGACCCGCTCGGGGCGGTGGGCGCCTACCTGTGCGGCGTGCACGATGAGGCGACCGCCCGCGGCTACTCCTTCGATGTCACCAGGGTGGACACCCCGGACCCGACCGGTCGGTGGGCCGGTGCCCTCGAGGTCACGCAGGGGCAGCTCGACCACGAGTGGGCGCACCTGATGGGCAAGCTCCGGGTCCGCAGTCCCGAGCTGGCCGAGGAACACGCCCGCGACGTCGCCGCGGGCAGCGATCGGGTCGCCGTGCATCCGGTCTTCTCGGTCGTCGAGGGTCCGGTGGCGGACTGGGAGGTGGTCGGCGAGGCCGGCCCGCGGTGACGTCAGCCGGGTCGGACGGCCGTCGCGAGGAACAACGGGTAGGTACGCCCGTCCTTCATCACGTCATACGCGTGCCGGACGTCGACGGAGACGAGGCCAGCCTGCCCGAGCTGCTCCGCGAGCGCGTCGGTGTCGAAGCCGTGGTGCACGTCCGCGTCCGGGGAGTCGTGGAACGACCCGTCCTCAGCGACCAGGTCCGACAGGCACACCCGGCCACCGGGCGCCAACAGTGCTACGCAGGCGCGCAGGACCGCTGGCACGTCCGGGATGTGGTGCAGGGCCATCAGGCTGACGACCAGGTCGAACTCCTCCGCCGGAGGCGGCGCGGTCGACAGGTCGACGTCCCAGATCCGGGTGGCCCCCGGGAAGATGCCTGCGGACACCTTGTCGGCCAGGACCTGTCGCATACCGCGGGACGGGTCCGCGAGGGTGATCGGCCCGACGTGTCCGACCAGCGCCTCCGAGAGCAGCCCCGTCCCGGCCCCGCACTCCAGGACCCGTGCGTCTGGGTCGGGCCCGGTGACCTGGCGGATGAGGTCGGCCACCGCGGTGGCTCGGGTCCGCTTCTCCGGGTCGTCGTCCCAGGTGGCCGCGCGGTCATCGAAACTGTCGCCGGACATGGTTACCCCTCAGGTGGTGGCGGGCGGGTCGCGGAGGAGCGGTCGGGGCCGGTCCCCCGCCGAGCCTAGCGAGTCCACCGTGGACGGTCAGCCCTCCAGGAGCAGATCCGTCAGCGTCGGCTCCTCCTGGGCGACCTCCACGAGGGGGACCCCCACGTTGCCGGCCACGGCGGCCACCCGGGCAGTGTCCGCCCCCTCGACCCGGATCCGCGAACCCTCGCTCTCCACCGGGCCGCAACCGCCCTCAGACAGACCCCGGACCATGGTCGGCGTATCGGCCTCCGAGAGCACTTCGACGGTGACCCTGCTGCGCAGCCTGAACGACCGCGCCGGCCCCGACTGCGCCACCTCACCGTCCTGGAGCACGACGACATCGTCGGCGACGTCGAGCGCCTCGCGGATGCGGTGCGTGGCCACCAGCGCAGTGCCTCCGTCGGTGCAGTGCTCACGCAGGGTGTCGTGCAGCCACCCCACTCCCTCCGGATCCAGCCCGTTGTGCGGCTCGTCCATCACCAGGGAGGCTGGCCGGTGGAGCGTGGCGGCCGCGACGGCGAGGCGCTGCCGCATCCCCAGGCTGTAGGTTCCCACCCGGTCACCGGCAACCTCGGCCAGACCGGCCCGCTCCAACGCCTCCTGCTGGGTGGCTCGGTCCACGAGACCGTGCCCGACGACCCTGAGGTGGTCTGCAGCCGTCCTGCCGGCGGCAGCGGTCGGCCGGTCGAGCACCGCGCCGACGATCCGGCGTGCCCGGGCGTAGTCACGCAGTTCCCGGTCCCCGAAGGTGGCGCTGCCGCTGTCCGCCGACGTCAGTCCTAGCAGGATGCCGAGCGCGGTCGACTTGCCGCTGCCGTTGTGTCCGAGCAGCACGGTCAGGCGTCCGGGCGCGCAGGCGACGTCGACGCCAGTGAGGACCTGGCGTCCGGCGAGACTCTTGGTCACCGCCGCGAAGGCTATCCGGATCCCGTTCGTGATGGTCCTCATCGGGCGGCCACCGCCCGCCCCACCGTCGACCGGAGTGCGTGCGCCACCGACCGGAGCTCGTCCACCATCCTCGCCATCCCTTCCAGTGCGAAGACGCCTCCCGCGTTGAGGACGACCTCGTCGACGCCTGCCGCCCGTAGAGCGAGGACGTGGTCGACCACCTCGTCCTCCGAGCCCACGGCGAGGACCCCAGAGTCCAGCAGCTGGGTGATCGCCTCCCCCGTGGTCGCCCCCTCGCTGACTGCACCGGACATCTCAAGCATCCGGCGATAGTGGGGCAGGTCGAGGTGTCCCCCGGCTGCCGCCGTCATGACCGTGGCGAGGTCGCGACCCGGACGGGCCGTCGCCACATGCACGATGCTCACGACCCGTGCGCACGATCGACCGGCCCGGTCGGCACCGTCCCGGAGAGCCGGCACCAGGGTGTCCGTCAGGTACTGCCGGGGAGTCAGCAAGGTGATCGCGACGTCGGCGACCTCGCCCACGGCGGCCGCGTGGCGCGGGCGCAGCACACCGGCACCCACCTCGACTGCCGGGGCGGCCACGGGCAGGAGACCCACCGGGGAGCCGTCGTCCGTGCCTCCCCCGTCTCCCGGCAACACCCCACCCTCCAGGAGGAGTCGGACCTGTCGGACCTGGTGCACCGTGTCGTGGGACGGACGCACCCGGGATCGCCCCGTCACCGCCCGGGCGAAGCCGGGATTCCCGATGCCCAGGCCGAGGACGAAGGGCTGTTGGGTGAGGACGGCCGCGCTCCGAGCCTGGAGTGCCGCGTCATACGCCGTGCGCAGGGGGACCAGTCCGACGCTAAGTCCGCACGGGACGGGGAGGCCCGCACCGGCGAGATAGCTCATCACGTGCAGACTGTCCACGCCGAAGCTGTGGCCCATCCAGAAGCGGTCGGCCGTGCCCTCCGCCACCAACTCGGCGACCCGGTAGCCCGCCCGCGCGTCGGCGGGAGAGAACGGCAGCAGGACGGAGACCTTCACCGGTCCCGCCCCGCGGAGTAGTCGCGCCGCGCCACCGTCCAGGCCCCCACCAGCCAGGCAAGGCCGGCGTACCCGGCCAGGACGAGCAGTGCTGCGCCCGCGGCCAGGGGCTCGGCTCCGCCGCCCGCTTCGACCCCGCCGGAAAGTGCACCCACCACACTGCCGGGCAGCATGCTGGCGGCAGTGCCGAGGGCGTCGGTCTGGTTCAGGATGCCGGCTACCACCCCGTCCACCAGCAGCAACCAGACCAGCGCCACGATGACCGCCAACAACTCCTTGCGGAAGAGGGAACCGACCCCGACCCCGATCACGGCGAAGAGCGGGTGGGCGAGCCACGCCGCCCCGATCGTGCCCAGCGTGTCGGGATCGGTGAGGAGGACCGGGTGACCACCGATCGTGGCGGCCACGACACCGACCGTCAGCCCCGCCAGGAGCAGCAGGCCACCGGCGACCGCACCGGCGACCCCGGCTGCTGCGACCTTGGCTGCCAGCACCCGAGAGCGCCGCGGGGAGGCGACCAGGGTGGTCAACAGGGTCCCCTGCCTCAGGTCGCCCGCCATCATGGTGATGCCCAGGAGAACCGACAGGATGAAGCCGTACCGGAACCCGGTGAGGTAGACGTTGAGGAGCATCTCCGGCAGGGCCAGACCACTGCCCTCCGGACGTTGGACCTCCCCGGCGAAGAGGGCATACAGCGTGGCGAGCACGAGGATGATGACCACGCCGCCGGCCACCGCGACGCACGGCACCACGTCTGTGCGCAACTTCACCAGCTCGGCCCGGACGTCTCGCCGGAACGACTCGCGGTCACTGCTGGTGAGCCGTCGCTCCTGGAGTGTGGTCATGAGTTCTCGGCACCCGCGGGGGTGTCCATCTGGTGGGCGACCAGGTCGGCGTAGTGAGGGCACCGCCGGACGAGTTCCTCGTGCGTCCCGGTGTCGACCACCTCTCCGTGGTGCAGGACGACGATCTGGTCTGCGTCCCGCACCGTGCTGAGTCGGTGGGCCACGATGACCTGCGTGCAGGCCAGATCCCGCAGCCGCCCGAAGACCTGCTGCTCCGTCCGGGCGTCCAGGTGGCTGGTCGCCTCGTCGAGGACGAGGATCCGCGGTCGGTGCACGAGCGCCCTGGCCAGTGCCAGGCGCTGGAGCTGTCCGCCGGAGAGCCCGACGCCCTCATCGCCCAGGGGGGTCGAGTAGCCCAGCGGCATCGCGACGATGTCATCGTGCAGGCAGGCCAGGGATGCCGCGAGGACCACGTCCTCATCCGTCGCCTCGGGGTCGGCCAGGGTGATGTTGGCCCGGATGTCCCCGCTCAACAGGGAGGGAGACTGGGTCACCACCCCACACTGGGAGCGGAGCCACTCGAGGTCGAGGGACTGAAGGGGGTGACCGTCCATCGAGACGTTGCCAGACGTAGGCGGCAGGAGGCCGGTGAGCACCCTGGCCAGCGTGCTCTTGCCCGATCCGCTGTAACCCACGACGGCAACCCGTCCCCCTGCCGGCACGGACACGTTGACCCGGTCCAGCGCCAAGGGCGCGTTCTGCGCGTAGGCGAACGACACGTCCTCCAGCTCGATGCTGCCCTTCAGCACCGGCCTGGCATCGCCCTGCCCGACGGATTCCGGTTCCTCATCCAACACGTCCTTGATCCGGTCCAGGTGGACCCGGACGGTCTGCATGGCCTGCAGGCTGTTGCCGAGCTGGCCGATGGGCGCCAACGCCGCCCCCGACAGCGCGCTCACCGCGAGCATCGTGCCCATCGACATCTGGCCCATGATCACCAGCGACGCCGCGAGCAGGGTGACCGCGATGGGCGCGGCGATCCGGGTGCCGGAGAGGACGGCCTCGACGACGTTGTCGAGGCGGCGACGTTGCACGGAGCTGTCCAACTGGCGCCGGTAGGCCACGGCCCACCGGGAGAAGGCCGCACGGTCGGCGCCCGAGCTCTTGATCGACTCCATGCCGCCCACCGTCTCCAGCAGCGCGCTCTGGGAGTCGCCCATGGCGATGAGTTCCCGCTCGGCGAGCAGCTTGGCGCGCCCCAGGGTGCTCACGATCAGGAGCACCTGCAGCATGCCCACGGCGACCAGCGCGAGCGCGATGACCCAGGAGTTGAGGGCGATGACAGCCAGGTAGACCATCACCAGGCCCGAGTCGATGAGGATGGCCAGCATCTGGCCGCTCAGCAGGTCGCGGATGAACGCGGTGCTCGACGCGCGTACCAACAGGTCTCCGCCGCGTCGCAGCTGGAAGTACTTGTAGGGCAGCGACAGCAGGTGTCGCATGAAGTGCGTCATCATCCGGATGTCGATCACGGTCTGCAGCCACAGCAGGAACTCGGATCGGGCCAGGGCACTGCCCACGTTGGCCACCGCGAAGCAGAGCAGCCCCAGCAGCAAGATCTTCACAACGCCCGCATCACCGGACGGGATGATCTGGTCCACCACGAACTTGGTGAGCAGCGGAGGAAGGATCCCCAACGCGACGAGCAGGAGGGACACGCCGACGACGGCGCCCAGGTGTGAGGGGCTCCGCGGGACGTAGCGGGCGATGAACGAGAAGAAGGACCCGCGCTCGCGGGCACGGGGCGTCACCTGCTGGGGTCGGAGTTGGAGGACCACGCCCTGGTAGCCCGCGTCGAACTCCGCCCACGACAGCGTGCGCCGTCCGATGGCCGGATCGATGATCCGGACCCCGCTCCCGGAGATCCGCTCCACCACCACGTAGTGGGCGCCCTCCCAGTGGGCGATGAAGGGGGCCGTCACCTCGCCGAGCGACTCGATCGGTGCTCGCAGCGCCTTGGCCTCGAAGCCGCGGTCGCGCGCCGACTCCGCCAGCACCCGGAGCGAGGTCCCGTCCCGTCCGACACCGAGGCTGTTGCGCAGCTCCCGGACCTGTATGTGGTGGCCGTGGAAGCCGCTGACCATCGCCAGGCAGGCGACCCCGCACTCGGTGGGCGTCGACTGGTAGTGAACCGGTGTGCGCCACATGGTCAGCCGATCAGGCCACGGAGGACGGGCGTGGGCGCGAACCGCACGCTGACCGGGTCCCCAGCGACCACGTCGTCGACCGCTTCGTCGAGTTCCACCACCACTGTCGGTGGCTGGCCCTGCTCGGCGGGCTGCACCGAGATCACCGTGCCGTCGATGACATCGCCGGGCACGGCCACCTCGACATCTTCGCCTTCCTGGGCGACGTCACCTCCCGACACGAGGAGGCTGCCCCGGGTGCCGGAGACCTCGCTCCACTGCCCGTGGGCGACCGGCCGGTAGGTGACGAGGAGTCCGGCCACCAGGATGGCCGCGCAGACTGCTGCGGTCACCCAGAACCACCACCAGCGGACCCGGATGACCTCGGGAGTGATCGAGTCGCTGCTCCGGATCGCTGCCTGTGTCTCGTCGAGCGTGGCTGTCATGGCCTGTTCACCTCACCCACCGCCTCCGCGGACTCAAGGGTCAGCACATTCGGCATCGCCCCTCCGGAGGCCGCAAACGCGAGGCCCCACGCGATGCCGGCGGTCCCGGTCATCAGTCCCGGGGTGTGGACGCCGCGCGGTACCCCGCAGAGCCATCCGTCCCGGCTGCCCGACTCCACCAGGGCCAGGAGGGTCGTGTCGGTGTCCGCGTGGGGAGCGGCGCCGGAGTGGGTGGCGGCCAGCAGGTTGCCAACGTCGCCGTGGCACAGACAGTGATTGCCGATCCCGCGCACCTCGGATGCTCCCGCCAGCCCGGTGTCCCACAGCGCGCGGACCGCCAGGTCGCGTTGCCCCGTGAGCCGGTCCGGGTCCGGGATCAGGTCCTGGTGCCTCAGCAGGGCACCACGTCCCAGGGCGCCGCCACCCGCGCCGTGACACCAGGCACGCATCGCCCCGCCGCGACCCGTGGCGATGGTCCGGAGGTCCGCCGAGTCGCCGCTCTGGCTGTCGAAGTGTTGGTCCTCGTGGGCCAGGGCACCGGCGATCAGGTCCCCCACGTCGGCGCCGGAGTCGGCTTCGTGTAGCCGGGCGAGCGCGAGGGCGATGCCGAGGGTGCCGTGCGAGAGCCCCACGAGGGGTTGGCCGTCGGAGACCGGGCTGATCCACCCGAGTTCACCCTCGCCCAGGCCCTGGGCTGTCTCGCGCAGCCGGTCGGCGGCGCAGTGGGCCACCTCCAAGGCCGGAGTCGGGGCGAACGGCGCGACGGCGAGTGCGGCCAGCAGCGCCCCGGCGCTGCCCGACACGATGTCGGCATTATCGTCGACCTGGACAAGTTTCCCGAGCGTGTCCAGGAGCCCTGCTGCTGCGTCACCCCAGTCTGCCCGGTCACGCAACGTCGCGGCCGTCGCCAGGGCGTACATGGTGCCGCCGACGATGCCGAATGCTCCCGCATCCATCCCGGCGACCCCCCGCTTGGCGACCTGGCCTGCCGACAGTTCCGCCATGACGGCTGCCTGGGACGCGACCTGGCCCATCGCCCGGTCGGCGTACTCGACGACCCGGTCGTCTCCCCCGACGCTCGCGACCGCGGACAGCGCCAACGCGATACCCGGCACACCTGCATACAGGTCCATGGACGTCGGGGAGAGGGTCCACCACCGTTCGTCGACCAGGTTCAGCCCGATCCAGCCGAGGTGTCCATCCCGTTCCACGGCCGAGTCGCACAGGGTGCGGGCGATCTCGTGGGCGGCCTCGACCACCTGTTCCCGGGAGGCCCCGGCGGCCGGTCGGGGCCGCGACCAGCCCGGCCACTTGTCGACCTCACCGTCGATGGAGGCGGCCACGAAGCTGTAGGTGGCGATCTCCATCTGCCGGCGCCGGTCCTGGGTGTCCAGAGCGTTGATCCGTGCGCGCACGATGTCGGTGGGGGGTTCGGTGCGCCGCCCCAGCGGCACCTCCGCGTCCCCGGCGAAGAGTTCCCCGGTGTCGGCACTCACCCCGAAGATGGGCACGTCACCGACGAGGAGATCCTCGAACTCGGCCCGGATCACCCCGATCCGGTCGGGCCTCCCCCGGTGGCCGTTGAGCAGCTTGCCCAGGTACATGAGTTGGTCGAGCGCGTCTCGCTGGAAGTCGGGGTGCATCGACTTCAGCAGCAGGCGCCCGTAGAGGAAGGTCGGCCGGGCGATGTGCCGGACCACCGCCCCGGCGAATCCGGCGAGCGGTCCATCCTCGGATACCAGTTCGTCCGCATGCTCCTCGAGCAGACGATGGGTCTCCTCGAAGCCCTGCAGGAAGGGTCCCTCGCGCTGCACCAGGTCGAAGACCTCGCCCGACTCTGCCGTGGGCGCGTTCGCCTGGGCCGGCACCGTGTGGCGCTGCGCATCGATCCGCATGGTGTCGCGGCCGGCGTCGACGAGCGTGGGTACCTCGACCAGCCCCTGCTGCCCCCCGTGGCCGCCGATGGCACTGACATCGACGGCATACGACTCGTCATCCTGGTTGACCAGGATACGGTCGGGCAGGATGCCGATGGAGCGGATGGACTCCCCCAGCACCGTGGCGGCCGCGTTGACCAGTTTCTCCTCCGGGCGGGATCCTGCACCGATCGGCTCGACGTGCAGCAGCGCTTCCAGGTCCACCAGCACGGGGTCGTCCCCCGAGGCCATGACGTTCTCGAAGTGGAAGTCGGTCGAGTGCAGCGCATAGAGCAGCGCGGTCAACCTACCCAGCCGTCGAGCGTACCGGTCGGCGCCCGCCTCGTCGGTCGGGCGGGAGCTGTCGATGAACTCGACCCACGTCCGATCGGCCCGCCCCACCGTGGTCACCCGCCGGAGGGGTGCTTCGGTCAGGTGGTCGTTCGTCCACGCCAGGAGACGGTCGAACGCCCGGTCGAGCGCGACGTCACGCGGCTTGTACACCACCTTGGTGCTGTCGGTGGCCAGGATCGCGACGGAACGGCCCTTGCGGTGGCTGTCTCCGGCACCGAACTCGACCCGGGTGAACCGCGGCACCTGCCCCTGCCACATCACGCCGGAGAGTTCCGGGAGGTCCTCGAGGTAGGCGCGGACCAACTCCAGCCGGCGTTCCACCCAGTAGCGCAGCCGCGTCGTGACGAACCGGGTCAGGACGACGTACTCGGACAGCAGCGCTGCTCGGCCCTCCTGTCCCTGTAGCAGGCTGACGAACGCTGCGTAGCGCTCCTCCGGGGTTCCGTCCCCCAGTCGTTCCTCCACGCGTGCCACGTTGAGCTCGAGGACCAGCACGGGGGAACACATCATGTGCAGGTACTCGACGGGAGGATCGGCGACGACGGCCTGCACCAGCGAGTCGACCGACTGACGGATCTCCTCCGACTGGCCCTCGGCCAGGCCCTCGGCGCCGGTCACGAACTCGCGGAGGGCTCCCTCGAGTAGGGGACGGAGCACCTCCAGCAGACCCAGCGGCGGGAGCTCCGCACGATCCTGCCCCAGCGTCCAGAACCGCTCGAAGTCCGCGACCCAGTCGGGCACCTCCTCCAGGCGCCGGCGGAGGGAGTCGTCGTCTTCACCGAGCAGCCCCCACAGGTCACTCGCACTCACGCCGAGCGGGCGCAACACCGTGTCCTCGGACTCCGCATCGGAGAACGCTGGCAGCGAACGCCAGCGGGAGATCCGGAAGTCCTGCCGGTCCCGGTCGTTCACCGTGGGGGTGCCGGGCGCTGCGAGTCGCTCACTCAGCGTCGCCGCCCGCCACCACGGCAGGTCCGGGCACCGCTGGGCGGTCGTGCCGGGCGCAGGGTCGGTGCGACGCTCCTGTTGCGTGCCAATCACTGTCGCACGCCTCGCCCCGCCTGCGTGCGGTTCCGGATAATGGCTACGAGACCCGTTCCGAGGAGCCCGACGATCGCGGCGATGGCCAGGTAATAGTTGCCGAGCAGGACGAACGCAAGGACGCCCAAAACAATAAAGCCTACGACGGCCAACATCTCGATCTTCGTCAACATCTCCATCAACTACTCTCTCGATCCGAGCCTTCGGAACATCAGATAACGATCAGATAAATTAGGCATGAAGTACAAGTCGCTCGAGTCGCTGGCTGTGGGCCCCCAGCCAGCGACTCAGCGCCGCCGGACTAGCAGCCCGGGTGGTCGCAGACTAGACCGCAAACGGTCCAACCTGAGTACCACGGCACACACCAACAGCACCCGAAGGTCCCCACGAGGCCGGAGCCTGCGCCGGAGACCTCATCCATCTCGAGTTCGGTCAGCTCGGCAATCTCTGCCGACCCCGACGGGTGCGCCATGTCGGCGCTGCGGGACTGCGGGTCCTTCCAGGAGCGAACGATATCCATCTCGCACAGCCCCCTTCAGCAGCAACCACGCGTGCCCATCTGGCAGGACCCGCAAAGGGTCCCGTCAGGCGAGCACTTGGTCACGGTGATGGCGATGGTCGCGGTGACGATGGCGCAGGCCCAGCCCGTGCCACCAGCCACCATGTCCATGTCGTCGTCGGACAACTCCACGACGCCGGCCGGATGGATATCCAGATCCGACCCCCTGGCTTGAGGGTCTTTCCATGCAGTCGTTGTCGTCATTGACTTCCTCCATCTCTGATCGGAGTCCCCCAACCCGCCAGCCAGCCATTGCGACAATCGACCTTCGAAGAGTCTAGGGACTTTCTCTGGTGATGCAGCACCACTGTGTGGTGCATCACGACCATAAGCACGGCTTTCAGCGGCCCGCAATGAGTTGACGAAAGACAGAAGTTCATTTTACGTGGTCCCCGGCGCCATGAACGCGCTCTCATCGCGCTGCGGTGCAGGTCAGGTACGACCTCGTCGATCTTCCTGACGATTCAACCGTTTACCCTCGGCGCGTCGGGCGTCCTGGCCGATCCACGCCACACACGACTCAGCAGACCCAGTTGTACTCGCGGCTCTCCTCGGTCAACCAGGTCTCCATGCCGCTGTCCGAGACGAACCTCGCGTAACCGTCGCTGTAGACGGTCAGGGTGCCGGTGTCATCACCCGGCCCGGGCGGTGCGACCGCGGGCAGCGGCCCGGGGCCCATCGCATACGGGGTGGGATCGAAGTCCTCCAACTCCTCGCTCAGCAGCGGGTAGTAGACGAGGTCCTCGTGGTGCAGCACCTCGTTGCCGCACGCCCCGTAGTAGGAAACGTCCTCGTAGACCTCCACCACCGTGGCGCCGGTCGGCGACGCGCTCGGGTCCTGGGGCTGGCCGGACGGTGACTGGTCCCCGCAGCCGGACAGCACCAGGGCGACCGACAGCAGGAGTACGGGGGCGGACCGCGTGCAGAGGCGGGGCAGGGAGGCGCTCATGGTGGTAGGACGCGCCGGCGCCCCTCCCCGTTCCACGCCGACAGGACCGGTTCCCGACGACATACCGATGAGTCCGGCACCCGAGGCGGGTCAGACCCTGTGGACTGTCCCCGACGAACGGAGCCCCCATGTACGACCTCCACCCCGCGACCCAGGCACTCGGCACGGTCGTGGCGGGGGTCCGCGACGACCAGCTCGAGGATCCGACACCCTGTCCCGGGTTCTCCGTGGCGGATCTGCTGGACCACGTGGACGGCCTGGCGCACGCGTTCGCCGAGGCGGCGGCCAAGGAGGTGTCCGACGGATCGCAGGACCCGCCCGCTCCGGACGGCGCCACCCTGGCTGCGGACTGGCGCCGCCGGATCCCCCGGCGGCTGGCGACGTTGGCACGGGCCTGGCGGGAGGAACCTGCCTGGTCCGGGATGACGCAGGCCGGTGGGGTGGACCTGCCCGGGGAGGTGGCCGCCCTGGTCGCGGTCAACGAGGTGATCGTGCACGGCTGGGACCTGGCGACCGCGACAGGGCAGCGGTTCGGGGCCGAGCCGGACCTGGTGGCGGCGGCGCTGCGGTTCGTGGAGCAGTCGGTGCGGGACAGCCCCGGCGGCACGCCCGGCCTCTTCGGACCACCGGTGCCGACCCCCGCGGATGCCGACCCGCTGCACCGGCTCATCGGCCTCACCGGGCGCGACGTGGGGTGGCGACCCACGACATAGCCCTCCCGCCGATCGGCGCTGCTGCCCGTCGCTCAGCGCCGCACCCCGCTGGGCTACGGTCTCCTGGTGCCCAACCCCGCCCAGCGACCGGCGTCGCACCCGCCCTCGGCGAGACCGACCCTGCTGGTGACGGCGGTGCTGGCCGGGCTGGCGATGATCGGCCCGTTCACGATCGACACGGTCTTCCCCGGGTTCACCGCGATGGGCACCGACTTCGAGGCGTCCACCACCGCGATGCAACAGGTGACCAGCGTCTACCTCCTCGCGTTCGCGGTGATGAGCGTCTTCCACGGGCCGATCTCGGACGCGCTCGGACGCAAACCGGTGATGATCGGTGGGCTCGTCGGCTACACCCTGGCCACGGTCGGCTGCGCCCTGGCGCCGTCCCTCCCGGTCCTGCTGGTGTGCCGCGCGCTGCAGGGCACCTTCGCCGGCGGGGCGACGATCGTCAGCCGCGCCGTGATCCGCGACATGTACTCCGGGGCGGACGCGCACCGCCTGATGAGCCGGGTGATGATGATCTTCAGCATCGCCCCCGCCATCGCGCCGGTCGTCGGTGGCTGGCTGCTGGCGATCGGACCTTGGCCGGTCATCTTCTGGGCGATCGCCGGGTACGGCATCCTGATCGCGCTGCTCACCCTGCTGGTGCTCCCCGAGACGCTGCCCGCCGCGGACCGTCATGCGCTGAGGGTCCGGCCGATGCTCGGCGGTCTGGTCGGCGTCGCGCGGCACCCGGCGTTTGCCCGGCTCGCGATGGCCACCACCTTCACCTTCGCCGCCCAGTTCCTGTATGTCGTGTCCGCCCCGATCTTCGTGGTGGACCTGCTGGGCAAGGGCGAGCAGGACTTCTGGCTCGTCTTCGTGCCGATGATCGGCGGCATGGTGACCGGGGCCTGGGTGTCCGGCCGGCTGGCCGGGCGGGTGCGCACCGAGCGGCTGCTCGACGGCGCGATCGGCTTCGCCCTGCTCGCCGCCCTGGCCAACGTCGTCCTGGTCGCCATCAGCCCCACGCTGCCGATCGTCGTGATCGCCCCGGGCTTGATCGCCTTCGCGGTCGCCATCGCCTTCCCGGTCCTGCAGTTGGCGATGCTCGACCTGTTCCCGCACCACCGCGGGTCCGCAGCGTCCCTGGCCACCTTCGCCTCCCTGGTGTTCAACTCCCTGCTGGCCGGTGTCATCTCCCCGTTCGTCACGACCTCGCTGCTGGTGATGGCGGTCTCCAGCGCCGGCTTCGCCCTGCTCGGCCTGGCCTTCTGGGTGTGGCACCGCGCCTCCGCGGTCCCAGCCGCCGCGTGAGAACCTGCGGGGCGACCCCGGAACCGGACGCCGCCCCGGCGCGTCCCAGTGACATGGAGTCTCCCGCTCGTCGGCTGATCCGCGCGCTGGCACCCTGCCTGGTCGGGCTGGGTGTGCTGGCGTCCTGCGGCACGGACGCCCCGGGCTCCCCCGACCCCGGCGCCACGGTGGCGGTGCGCGGCGCGACCCCGGAGGTCGCCCCGGACGAGGCCGCCGTCACCGGCGGACCGAGGATCACCGACGAAGAGAGTGCCGACGTCCTCCTCTACATCAGCAACCAGTCGTTCGAGGACGACCGGGTGCGGATCACGGTCCACATCGACGGCGTGCGCCTGGTCGACGACGACTTCGACGTCGAGGGACAGCACAACTGGATCCTCTTCCCGGTCGAGCTCGCCCCCGGGGAGCACCGTATCGAGGCCGTCTCGGACACCGGTGCCAGCCTCGAACAGACGCTGACCCTCCCCGAGGGGGAACGCCGCTGGGCGGTCCTGGACTACTGGTTCTACCCCGACCAGGGCGACGACCAGGACGACGTCCCGCGGATGTTCACCTTCGAGGCCTACGACCACCCGGTGGCCTTCGCCTGAGACAAACTGCGACGCCCTGCCCGGTCAGAGCACGGGTGAGGGCTCGCGGCGCCACTCCTCCAGCATCGGCGCCAACCCCTCGGCGAGCATCGGCAACTGGGGCACCAGGCTGAGGGCACCGACCATCTGCAGGCTGCGCGCCCCGTCCATGATCCGTTGCAGGTCCGGGTCGACGGTCCGCAGCCCCAACGGGCCGGCCGCCGCGTCGTAGGCGGCCACCGCCTCGGGTCCGTGCCCGGCCAGGTCCCACTCGATCGGTCCCAGGCAGGCGTCCTCGAAGTCGGAGAACTTCAACCCGGAGGTGGTGCGGATGACGTTGTGCGAGGGGGCATCGCCCTGGATCGGTTGCACGTCAGCCTCCGGGAACCGGTCCTGGAAGGCCCGGACACCGGACAGCACCGGCCGGAGCGCCCGGTACTCGGCGTGGACACGGTCCAGGTCGTCGTCGGAGAGCAGGTGGCACCCCTCGAGCGCCTCGATCATCGCCGGGAGCGAGTCGTTGAACGGGCCCAGGAACGGCAGCACCCCCGGGTAGGCCCCCAGCGCCGCGTGCAGGGCGGCGCACACGGCGTAGTCCGCCCCGGCATACGGGCTGTGGTCGGGGCTGACGTCGGCCAACTCCCAGAATGTCATCGAGAAGTCGTCCTCCCGGACCGGCTCGGGCGGCACCAGCGGCGATGGGCGCACCACGGGGACGTTCTCCCGGGCCAGCCAGTCGGCGATGTCGATCTCCCGCTGCTGGCGCAGGGTGACGTCCTCCGGGGTGGTCCCCGGCGGCAGCACCACCGGGATCCGGGCCACCACCGGTGAGGGGTCCAGGTGGACCACGACGGAGAAGACGTCGTGCAGCACCCGGGTGTCCTCGACCTTCAGGCCCAGGTCGGTCGCGGCGGTGAATGCGGCCTCGGTGGCCAACCGGGTGCGGGCCGCCAGTTCCTCGGGAGTGAGCGTGGCATCGGGCATACCCCATCGTGGCAGCATCCGGCCGTCCGCGCAGCAGATCCGCACCGCCGGGTTCTCGACGCCCGAACACGTGGCGGGGTGCGGGAAACCGGTGCGGATCACCTAGCGTGTGCCGGATGAGCGCCCTGACCCTGCGTGTGCCGATCCGGTTCAGCGACATCGACGCGTTCAACCACGTCAACCACACCCGGTACCTCAGCTACTGCGAGGACCACCGGATGGAGATGCTCGCCGACCTCCGGAAGACGGCCCCGGACCTGCCCTTCCTACCCAACCTGGTGGTGCGGAGGGTCGAGGTCGACTACCTGGTGCCGGCCGTGCTCGCCGACCGCGAGATCGAGGTGCGGGGCGCGACCACCCACGTCGGCACCTCCTCGTTCCGGATCCGCTACGAGCTGGCGACCGCACGCGGGGTGTGCGCCACGGTCGACGCCGTGCTGGTGCAGGTCGACGACACCGGCGTGCCCAGTCCGTTGGACCCCGCCTACGCCGCGTGGCTGGAGGCGCACCGCGCCTGAGCCCGGCCGGCCGGCCGCTACTCCTCGCCCGGCCCCGTGACCTCCTCGTGGGTTCCCCGTCGCCGGAGGGCCAACCCGAGGAGCAGGCCCAGCAGGCCCGCCAGTGCGTACCCGCCGTAGCGCTTGACCAGTACCGGACCCACCGCGCTGCCGAGGTCGATCGCGTCGTCCTGCTCGGAGTGCCAACCGCCGGGCGTCGCCGCGGCCGGTGCCGGCCGTGGGGTCGGATCCGGCCGTGGCACGGGAGGCGGTTGTTCTGCCGGGTCCGCTGTGGCGGCTCCGGGGGCTGCCGCCGCGCCCTCGGGGGCGACGGCCGGTCCGGCCGCGTCGTCGGTGGGCGTCTCCCCCGCCGGCTCGGTCGCGTCGTCGGCGTCGCCGCCGTCCCCGAGCTGCTGCTCGACGCAGCTGATGAACTGGCCCAACAGCTTGTCGGAGACGTCCTGCATGACACCGCGCCCGAACTGCGCCGGCTTCCCGGTGACGTTGAGGTCGGTGCTCACCTCCGCCCTGCTGCCGCTCCCGTCGGGCACCAGCCGCAGGCTCACCGTGGCGCCGGCCGTGCCGTTGCCCCGCTTGTCCTTGCCCTGGGCCTCGATCACGGCGGTATGCGCGGCGTCGTCGCGCTCGACGAACCGGCCGGACCCGGCATACATCATCGCGATCGGCCCGAGCTTGACCTTCACCGTGCCGGAGAAGTCCTGCTCGGTCGCCTCGGTCACCGTGGCGCCGGGGAAGCAACTCCCGACCTTGTGCAGGTCGGTCAGCAGCGCCCAGGCGCGGTCCGGGTCGGCGGGGACGGTGAATTCGTGGGACAGCTTCACCGGCTCACGCTCCCGCTGCCGTCAGCACGGCCCGCCGGGTGAGCACACCCGCCACGTGCATGCGGTAGTCGGCCGCGCCGTTCAGGTCCGAGGGCGGGTCGGTGCCCTCGCCCACCTGGGCACACACCTCCTGCAGGGTCGCGTCCGAGGCGGACCGACCGACGAGGGCCTGCTCGACCGCGGGGGCCCGCAGCGGGGTCTGCCCCATGTTGGTCAGCCCGACCTTCGCCTCGGCGATGGTGCCGCCCTCGGCGCGGACACAGGCGGCGACGCCGACGATCGCCCACTGGTGGGAGACCCGGACGAACTTCTCGTAGGCACTGCCCCAGCCGGTGTGCTTGGGCACCCGGATGGCGGTGAGCAACTCGTCGTCCTGCACCGCCGTCTCGAACAGCCCCACGAAGAACTCCGGGGCCGGCACGGTCCGCTCGGCGCCGTCGGCACCGGCGATCACGAACTCGGCGTCCAGGGTCAGCACCGGGGCTCCGACGTCACCCGCGGGATCGGCGTGCACCAACGCGCCACCGATGGTCCCGCGGTGCCGGATCTGCGGGTCGGCGACCTCGCCGACAGCCTGGACCAGCAGGCCGGCGTGCTCGGCGACCAGGGGCTCGGCCAGGAGGTCGTGGTAGGTCGTCATGGCGCCGATCCGCAGGGCGTCACCATCGTCGGTCACGCCCTGCAGGTCGGGGATCTTGCCGAGGTCGACGAGCAGCTCCGGAGCGTTCAGCCGCATCCGCAGGATGGGCAGCAGCGACTGGCCGCCGGCGATCACCTTGGCGTCGTCGCCGTGCTCGGCGAGCACCGCCAGGGCCTCCGCCAGGGTCGCCGGGGCCACGTAGTCGAACTGGGTGGGGATCACTGCACACCTCCAGTGGTGTCGGCGGGACCGGCGGCCGGGCCGGGCGGGTCCTGGTTGGGCGCCGACTCCCCGAAGTGGGGAGCCGCCGCGTCCTCGGTCGCGGCCTGCCCGCCGGCGGTGCCACCCTGGATCGCGCGCCAGACGCGCTCGGGGGTGCACGGCATCAGGATGTCGTTGACCCCGTAGTGCCGGATCGCGTCGACGACCGCGTTCACCACGGCCGGGGTGGAGGCGATGCAGCCGGCCTCCCCGACGCCCTTGGCGCCCAGGTCGTTGCTGGTGGCCGGCGACACCGTCCGGTCGGTGACGAAGGAGATCGTGTCGGCGCTGGTCGGCAGGGTGTAGTCGACGAAGGACCCCGAGACCAGGGTGCCGTTCTCGTCATACACCGCCTCCTCCCACAACGCCTGGGCGATGCCCTGCACCAGGCCGCCGTGCACCTGCCCCTCGACGATGAGCGGGTTCACCACGGTGCCGATGTCGTCCACGCACACGTAGGAGCGCATCCGCGAGGCCCCGGTCTCGGTGTCGATCTCCATCGCGCACAGGTGGGTGCCGTGCGGGAAGGAGAAGTTCACCGGGTCGAAGGTCGCGTCGGCATCCAGGCTGGGCTCCATGCCGTCGGGCAGGTCGTGCGCCGCGAAGGTAGCCAGCGCCAGGTCCGCGAGCCCCACGCCGGAGTCGGTGCCCCGCACCTGGAACCGGCCGTTGCTGAACTCCAGGTCCTCCACGCTCGCCTCGAGCTGGTGGGCCGCCAGCGGTTTTGCCTTCTCGATGACCTTCTCGGCCGCCTTGATCACCGCCTGCCCGCCGACCACCAGGGACCGGGACCCGTAGGTGTCCATCCCCTTGTGCGAGATCTGCGTGTCGCCGTGCAGCACCTCGACGTCCTCGAACGGCACGCCCAGCTTGTCGGCGACGATCTGGCTCCACGCCGTCTCGTGTCCCTGGCCGTGGGCGGAGGACCCGGTGATCACCTCGACCTTGCCCGTGGGCAGCATCCGGACGGAGGCGTGCTCCCAGCCACCGGCGCCGTAGTTGAGGGAGCCGAGCACCCGGGAGGGGGCCAGCCCGCACATCTCGGTGAAGGTGGAGATGCCGATGCCCAGCTGCACCGGGTCGCCGGACTCGCGGCGCTGCTGCTGCTCCCGCCGCAACTCGTCGTAGCCGAAGAGCTCCTTGGCGCGGGCGGTCGCCGCCTCGTAGTTGCCCGAGTCGTACTCCAGGCCGCACACGGTGGTGAACGGGAACTCCTCGTGCTTGATCCAGTTCTTCTCCCGGATCTCCAGCGGGTCGACCCCGATCTCGACCGCCAGCTCGTCCATCAACCGCTCGATGGCGTAGGTGGCCTCGGGCCGACCGGCACCGCGGTAGGCGTCGGTCCACGTCTTGTTGGTGAAGATGTTCCGGCAGGTGAAGTGGTAGGCGGGGAACTTGTAGATCGCGTTGAACATGAACGCCCCGAGGATCGGCACGCCGGGCGTGACCAATCCCAGGTAGGCGCCCATGTCGGCGAGCAGCTCGACCTTGAGGCCGGTGACCGTCCCGTCCTTACGGGCCGCCAGGGTGAGTTTCTGCCACTGGTCCCGCCCGTGGTGGGCGGCCAGCAGCGACTCGCTGCGCGTCTCGGTCCACTTGCACGGCTTGCCCGTATGCCGGGCCGCGAGGAAGGTGATGACCTCCTCGGGCGTCACCTGCAGTTTGCCGCCGAACCCGCCGCCCACGTCCGGCGCGATGACCCGGACCTTGGACTCGGGGACCCCGAGGGTCATCGCCAGCATCAGCCGCAGGATGTGCGGCACCTGCGTCGCGGACCACATGACGAACTGCTCGCCGGTGGGGTCGACCACGGTCGAGCGGGGCTCCATGAACGCGGGGATCAGGCGCTGCTGGCGGTACTCCCGCTCGATCAGCACCTCGGCGTCCCGGATGGCGTCCTCGACGTCCGCGCCCGTACCGGCCTCGGCCGAGTCGAAGGTCCAGGTCGCGCTCACGTTGGTGCCCAGGTCCGGGTGGGCCAGGGCCTCGTCGGCGGCGGCCGCCTTCAGGTCCAGCACGGCCGGGAGGTCCTCGTAGTCGACGTCCACGAGTTCGGCGGCGTCCCGTGCCGCGGCGGCGCTGCGGGCGATGACGACCGCCACCACCTCACCGGCGAAGGCCACCCGGTCCACCGCGATGGCCGGGTGCGGCGGGGCCAGCTGGTCCTCGGTGACGGGCCAGGCGCACGGCAGCGAGCCCTGGATGTCCTTGACGTCCTGGCCAGTCAGCACGGCCACCACGTTGGGGGACTCCTGGGCCGCCGAGACGTCGATCGAGGTAATGGTGGCGTGCGCGAACGGGCTGCGCACCATGCTCAGGTGCAGCATGCCGGTCAGCTGCAGGTTGTCGGTCCACCGGGTGCGCCCGGTGATCAGCCGCTCGTCCTCCTTGCGGCGACGGGCCTTGCCGACCTCCAGTTCCGGTGCGGCGGCGGTGGTCTCCTCGGTGATGGTCATGACGACACCGCCTCGGACTGGCCGGACGCCTGCTGCACGGCCTTGACGATGTTGTGGTAGCCGGTGCACCGGCAGAGGTTGCCCTCCATCCCCACCCGGATCTCTTCCTCCGAGGGTGTCGGGTTCTCCTCCAGCAGGCTGGTGGCCTGCATGATCATGCCAGGGGTGCAGAAGCCGCACTGGAGGGCGTGGCACTGGTGGAAGGCCTCCTGGACCGGGTGCAGCGCACCGTCGGTGGCCAGCCCCTCGATCGTGGTGACCTCGCGGCCGTCGGCCTGGACCGCGAGGACGTTGCAGGACTTGACGCTCTGCCCGTCGAGGTGGACGGTGCACGCCCCGCAGTTGCTGGTGTCGCACCCGATCACGGTGCCGGTCTTGCCGAGGGTCTCGCGCAGGTACTGCACCAGGAGCATGCGTGGTTCGACGTCGTCGACGTAGGTCGCGCCGTCGACCTTGACGGTGATACGTGCCATAGAAGTCACTCCATTGTGTGGGGACAGTGGGATCTGCCGGTCACGGGTCTCACCCCGATCCTGTCCAAAGTCGCCCCCTGTGACAAGGGTCACGCGCCATACATCGCCGCAGGTCAGACGTGGTTCCGCAGATGCGGAACGGCGTCGGGAGAGGGACCCGCACCCACGGGTCAGGTGAGGCTTTCCTCACCCATCTGGTGGGCGATCGGGTCGCGGTGGTGGATCGGACCCTGCAGTTCCGAGAGCCGGTCCCCGGCGCCTCCCCACCGCAGCGCGATGATCTCGGCGGCGATGCTGACGGCCGTCTCCTCCGGGGTCCGGGCGCCCAGGTCGAGACCGATCGGGCTCGACATCCGGGCCAGGTGCTCTTCGTCGATGCCGGCCTCCCGCAGCCGGGCCAACCGGTCCTCGTGAGTGCGACGCGATCCCATCGCCCCGACATACGCCACCCGCGGCCCGGTCAGGGCGACCTCCAGGAGCGGCACGTCGAACTTCGGGTCGTGGGTCAGCACGCAGATGACGGTCCGTTCGTCGATCCGCTCGGCATCGACCTCTCCCTGCAGGTACTTGTGCGGCCACTGGACCACCACCTCGTCCGCCTCCGGGAAGCGGGACCGGGTGGCGAAGACGGGCCGGGCGTCCACCACGGTGACCTGGTAGCCCAGGAACGAGCCGACCCTGGCGACCGCCGCGGCGAAGTCGATCGCGCCGAAGACCAGCATCCGGGGCTTGGGCGCGTAGGAGGCGACGAAGACCCGCATCTGGTCTCCCCGGCGTTCGCCGTCCGGCCCGTAGGACAGCGTGGCGGTGCGGCCCCCGGCCAACAGTCCCCTGGCGTCGTCACGGACGGCGGCGTCGGCCCGGGCGCTGCCCAGGGTCCCGGTGTCGCCCTCGGCCGCCGCGGTGTGCTCGGGGTGGACCACGAGCCGGCGCCCCAGCCAGGACTCGTCGGGATGGGCCACCACCGTGGCGACCGCCACGGGTCGACCCTCGTCGATCTCGGTGGCGACCCTGCCCAGCTGCGGGAAGGTCTGCTGCGAGATCTCCTCGACGAAGACGTCCAGGATCCCGCCACAGGTCAGGCCCACCGCGAAGGCGTCGTCGTCGCTGACCCCGTAGCGCTGCAGCACCGGCGGCCGGCCGTCCAGCACCTCCTGGGACAGCTCGTAGACGGCGCCCTCAACGCAGCCGCCGGAGACCGACCCGACGGCCTCGCCGCCGGGGCCGACGAGCATGGAGGCCCCGGGCGGACGGGGTGCCGAACGCCAGGTCCCGACGACGGTGCCCATGCCGACGCGTTCACCGGCCTGCCACCAACCGAGCAATTCCTGCAGCACCTCACGCACCGCGGACCACCTCCACCATCTCCTCGAACGCGGCCATCGAGTGTCCGGCCACGAAATCGTCGCAATAGGGCAACGCCGCCACGATCCCCTGCTGCACCGGCGCATACCCGGGCTTGCCCCGGTGCGGGTTGACCCACACCACCCGGTGCGCCAGGGCGTGCAGCCGCCGCATCTGCTCGGCCAGCACGTCGGTGCCGTCCCGCTCCCAGCCGTCGGAGAGGATCACGACCACCGCGCGCCTCGCCATACCCCGTCGTCCCCAGCGGTCCAGGAAGGCCCCGAGCATCTCCCCCAGCCGGGTGCCCCCGGACCAGTCGGGCACGGCCTCCCCCGCCCGCAGCAGCGCCCGGTCGGGATCGCGCTCGCGCAGGGCCGGGGTGACCCGGGTCAGGCGGGTGCCCATCGTGAACGCCTCGGTGCTCCGTGGTGCGGCCTGCACCAGCGTGTGCGCCAGCCGCAGCAGCGAGTCGGCATAGGAGGACATCGATCCGGAGACGTCGATGAGTAGCACCACCTGCCGGGGACGGGTGTCCCGGCGGCGGTAACGCACCGGCGCCGGCTCCCCCATCCGCTTCAGTTGGGCCCGCAGCGTGGCCGGTCCGTCGACCTGACCGCGGTGCGCACCCGTATGCCGTCGGGCCGGCCTGGTCGGCGGATGGGGCCGCAGCGTGCCGAACAGCCGGCGCAGCTCGGCCCGGTCCTGCGGGGACAGGCCCGCCACGTCGCGGTGGCGCAGCACCTCCGTCGGGCTGGCCACCGCCCGGACCGGGTCGTCCCCGTCCTGGGACCCGCCCGTGCCGCCGTCCGTCAGGTCGGCCTGCACGGTGCTCAGCCGCGGCACCTCCTGATTGGTGACGGCGTTCATCGGGGTGCCGCCGAACCAGCCGGTGAAGACGGTGTCATAGGGCTCGAGGTCCGCGGGCGAGGCACACAGCGTGCCCCGACCGGCCCAGTAGACCCCGACCCGGTCGGACACCCCCACCGCGGCGCAGGCGGCCAGGAAGGTGCGCTCGCGGTCGGCGGTCACCGGGAGACCGGCGGCACGGAGTGCCCGGGCGAAGCCCAGGAGCGTCTCCTCACCGGTCCAGGTCATCAGCGCGTCAGCATCCGGTCCAGGGCCCGGCGGACCCGGTCGGCGTCCTCGCGGTACTTGACCGCGGTCCCCAGGGTGCTGGCCGCCACCTCGGGGTCCAGCCTGCTCGCGCCCAGCGCCTGCAGCGCCCGGGCCCAGTCCAGGGTCTCGGCGACCCCCGGCGGCTTGATCAGCTCCCCCTCGTGGCGCAGCTGCTGGACGAGGGTGACGACCTGCTCGGCCAGCTGCTCTGGCACCTCCGGCGCCCGGGTGCGCAGGATCTCCAGCTCCCGCGCCAGCCCCGGGTGGTCGATCCAGTGGTAGAGGCAGCGCCGCTTCAGCGCGTCGTGCAGCTCCCGGGTCCGGTTCGAGGTGAGCACCACGAAGGGTGGCGTCTGCGCCGTCACCGTCCCGACCTCGGGGATGGTGACCTGCCAGGTGGACAGCACCTCCAACAGGAACGCCTCGAACTCGTCGTCGGCCCGGTCGATCTCGTCCACGAGCAGCACGCACGGGCTCTCCCGCAGTGCGCGCAGCACGGGCCGGGCGAGGAGGAAGCGTTGGTCGAACAGCTCGGCCTCCAGTTCCTCCCCCTCGCGGGTCGGGCCCCCGGCGGAAGCCACCGCCTCGACCGTCCGCAGGTGCAGGATCTGGCGCGGGAAGTCCCAGTCGTACAGGGCCTGGGTGGCATCGATCCCCTCGTAGCACTGGAGCCGGATGAACGGCACCGCGAGGACCTGCGCGATGGCCTCCGCCAGGGCGGTCTTGCCGGTGCCCGGCTCACCCTCGAGCAACAGGGGACGGGACAGCGCGTGGGCCAGGTAGGTGACCGTGCCGAGGCCCTCGTCGGCCAGGTAGCCGGTCTCGCCCAGCGCCGCGCGCACGGCCCCCACGTCACGGAACACCTCGTCGGGTCGCATGGGCCGAGCATGCCCGAGGTCCGCCGGGGTGTCGACGTCCGCCCCCGTCGCGAGGTCCGCCACCGGGATCGTCTGCACCGGGTTGACCCGCAGGTACTCCCGGGCGCCGCGGTCCCCGTCTGCCGAGGCCAGGACGCCGGCCCAGTGGTCCTGCCCGAGTAGCACGGGATGGCCCGGCAGGTCGTCGTATGCCGCGCGCGCCAGGGCGGTGCCCAGGGCCCCGTCCCCGGGCGCCCCGCCCTCCTCGAGGACGCGTCGGACCACCCCGGGGCCCACGTCGGGCAGGTCGACCAGGTGGACCAGTGCCGCCTCGTGCCCCGTGTCCCCGTGTTCCGTGCTCAGTTGTTGCAGGTGTTGCAGGCCGGTGCGCAGCGAGGCGCCCATCCCCTCCGCCCAGTCGACGCAGCGGGTGGTGCGCACCTGCGGCAGGTCCGCCGCGTCCAGCCGGGCCTGCACCTCGTCCGCGCGGGCGCCCAGCACGACCAGGACGTCGCTGCACCCCCCTTCGATAAGGGTGCGGCAGGCGGCCTCCACGTAGCTTTGTCCGTCCTCCCGGCTCAACAGCGCCTTCGGCATGCCCATCCGACGACCGGCACCCGCCGCCAACAGCAGGCCGTGCACCCGCGCACCATTCGGCATACCCATGGCCCCATTGTGGCCCGGGGCGGAGGTCCGTCGATATGGACCTGGGCACGCGCACCGTCCAGGCTCTCGTGGCTCCGACGTCTTGGGCCCGGCGCACTGCGTTGCGAGCCCGAGAGCTGTCGACGCCGTGCAACGCCACCTCGACGCGCCCCGGGCAGTGTCGACCCTGCCGCGCGCCCAGTCTTCGGTGAGCGCGTTGATCCTGGTCAGTGGGGTATTGATGGGTGCCGTTCGATTTTGTCGAACATATTTTCGTCGAACGTATTGACGAGTGTGGAGTGGGTGGGTTAGATTAGGACAAAGATTCGATCAGGGTCCCGGGGAAGGACGTTGGGTCGGAGTGGCAGGTGGGATGCCGGAGGGTGGTGAGGGGTATGGCGGTACAGCCGCAAGAGACGCCGATGGTGCTTCCCGGGCCGTCTCAGGTCACCGGGCACCCGGACACCGGGCACCCGGTGTCCGGCTACCCGGTGTCCGGGTGCCCGGTGCCGCATCCGGTGGAGGCGATGGTGGCGGGGGTGGAGGCCGCGCTGGGTGGGGTGTCGCGACAGGCGTGGGCGGGGTTGGAGGCGCCGACGGCGCGGGCGTTGTATGCCCGGTTGTCGCGGGTGGCTGAGCAGGTCTCGGCGCACAAGATGGCCGCGGCCCGGGTGTTGGAAGCGGCCGGCACGGCCCGCCAGCACGGCGCGGCGTCGACGGGGTCGTTGCTCGGGTCGGACTTCGGTGGGGACCGGCGCGAGGGGGACGAGCTGGTCCGGCTCGGGGACACCCTGAAGCAGGCGCGGGCGGGCGCGACCGAGGACGCGTTCGGCGCCGGGCGGATCACCCGGGCCCAGGCCGGGGTGATCGGCAAGATCCTCAAGGACCTGCCCGAGGACGTGACTCCCGACCAGCGGGAGGCGGCCGAGACCGCCCTGCTGGGCCAGGCCGGCACGATGACGCTGCGGGACCTGCGGGCCAGGGGCGACCGGATCAGCGAGGTCTTTAGGGCCACCCCGGAGCAGACCGATGCCGACGAGGAGGCGATCGTGGCCCGTCGCGAACGCCGCGCCCGGTCCCTGACCACGTTCTGGATGCGGGAGACCGGTGAGGGCACCTACCAGGGCGGCTTCACGATCCCCACGGTCCAGGGCGAACTCCTCAAGACCATCCTGGACGCGGTCGCCTCACCCCGCCGCGACCACCTACGCACCACCGGCCCCGCAACCCCCGCCGGCCCCGCCGGCGGCCCCGGCGGGCCGGGCGGTCCCGGTGGCCCGGGTGGTCCGGGTGGTCCGGGTGATGACCGGTCCTACCCGCAGAAGCTGGGGCAGGCGTTCTGTGCCCTGATCGAGCACACTCCGACCGACGGGTTCGTCCAGTCCGGTGGTTCGGCGGCCGTGGTCGCGGTCTCACTGTCCCAGGAGAAACTAGCCACCGGGACCGGGTGCGGCACGACCTCGACCGGGGTCCGGTTGACCGCCGGGCAGATCCGCCGGTTGGCGTGTACCCAGCAGCTCCTGCCCCAGGTCTTCGGCGGTAAGAGCCTGCCCCTGGACCACGGGACCCTGCGCCGGTTGTTCAGCAAGCACCAACGGATCGGGATCGGGCAACGCGACCAAGGATGCGCGATGCCGGGCTGTGACCGGCCCCCCGGCTGGTGCGAGTTCCACCACGCCGGCAACCCCTGGTCCACCGGGGGCGAGACGAACCTGGACCAGGGCGTGATGCTCTGCGCGTTCCACCACCACCTGATCCACGACCAACACTGGCAAATCAGACTCCACCCCGAGGACGGGATCCCCGAGTTCCGGGCACCCGGAGGCACCACCTGGGCCCGCAACACCCGATACCGACCACCCCGAGATCTCGGGGTGGCACCCACCCCAGCCCTGCTCAACCACTCATAGCACCCGGACACCCGAACGCCAACACCGCGACGCCGGACGCCAACTCCCGGAGGCCGACACTCCCATGCCGCGACCCCAGGGCCTGCCCACAGGCCCTGGGGTCGCTCCGACTCAGTGAGACCTCGTGGCGCGCCGCGACGACTACACCTCGCGGGAGGGGAACTGGCGGACGCCGTCGGCGGTGAGTACGCCCCAGACCGGGGTATCGTGCGGCTCGTCGGGGACGTGGGGGAGCAACTCGTGCTCGTGCAGGACGGTCACGGTGGGCGTGTCGGGCCGCAGCAGCTGCAGCGCCCGGTCGTGGTAGCCGCCACCCTTGCCGATCCGGATGCCACGACCGTCCACGCCGAGGCCGGGGGTGAACGCGACGTCGACCTCGGCCAGCACGTCTCGATGAAGGCCCCACTCACCTGAGTCGGCGGTCGAGCTCCGCCTGAGCGAAAAACGCGGACGCGGTCTTGAGGATCTCGTTCGCACGTTCCAACTCGGTGACCCTCTTCTTCAGCGCCCTGACCTCCTCGCTGTCCCCGCTGCGTGAGGCCGCGCCCGATCCCCGGGTGCCCCCGGCGCGCTCGGCCTCCTCGACCCAGTTACGCAAGGTCGCCGGGTTCAAGCCCAGCAAGGACCCCACGTGGCGCCGCGCGCCCAACTTGGACTCCTCACCCTCAGCGAGCCGGCCACGGTACATCCGCACCGCCCGCTCCCGATACTCAGCGTCGTACTTCCTCGGTGCTGCCCATACGGGCCCTGACCCCGCGCCTGGCGCCGGTGCTGACCTGCTGGCCGCCTACCTGGACCGCCTGGCCGCGACTGGTCGGGGGAGCTCGCCCTACGTGGGTGCAGCGCGCAGGTTCTTCGAGTCCTGGCCTGATCCGCAGGACTGGGCTGCGCAACCGCTGGCTGATCGGCTCGCCGCCGACCACCAGACTCGTCCGGTGATTACCTTCCTGATGCTGCACCACGGGCTGCGACCGGGATATGACTACCTGCTGGAACGTAAGTTCTCCTCGATCTGGCGGGAGATCCTCGGCAGCCCGCTGCAGGGTGAGGTCGATCGGTTCCTGGCCGCCGCCGAGGAGCTCGGGTTCTCCATGCGCGTACGCCTCTCCACCGGCTCACAGGTCCCGGCAGGGCTGCTGATTCAGACAGGTCGAGCGATGCAGGACCTGAGGCTGGCCGACCTGGAGGAGTTCACCGCCGCCTGCCGTGAGCGGGCAGCCCGGACCGGTGCCAGCCACCGGCACTACCTGTCAGCGATCAGTAACACCCACCGGGTCCTGTTCCGCCTCGGCGTCCTGGATGACCTGCCGCGCAGTGGTGGGCCGGTCCCGTTGACCGAACGGATGGCACAGGTCAGCCCACCGATCCAGGCCGAGCTGATCGCCTACCTGGAACGCAAGAAGGCGACCTGCCAGGTCAAGACGGTCTCCACGATGGCCACCCGGCTCAAACACTTCGGTATCTTCCTGGCCACGATCGACCCGGGCCTGGTCACGGTCGGCGACCTGGACCGACGCCGCCACATCGAGCCCTTCCTCGCCTCGCTGATCGACACCGTGAGCGCCAAGGATGGGCAACCGATCAGCATCGGTGACCGGCACCGACGCGTGATCGCCGTGGCCACGTTCCTGACCGATATCACCGAGTGGGGTTGGGAGGCTGCCCCGCCCCGCAAGGTCATCTTCCGCGACGACATCCCCAAACTCCCCACGCTTCTGCCGCGCTACCTGCCGGTAGACGCCGACCGTGCCCTGATCACCGCGCTGACCGAACACCCCCACAACGAGCTGGCCGCGCTGGCGCTGCGCCTGCAACGCGCCTGCGGGCTGCGGATCGGCGAGCTGCTGGACCTGGAGCTGGACTGCGTGCACCAGATCGAGGACAACGGAGCTTGGCTCAAGGTCCCCCTGGGCAAGATGAGCACCGAACGGATGGTCCCGCTCGATACCGAGATCCTCGACCTCCTCGACCGGATCACCACCCTGCGTTCCCACGGCCGGCCCTTGCCCCACCCTCGCTACCGGCGCCCGGCACAGTTCCTGTTCACCCACCACGGACGCCGGCTGGGCCAGCAAAGCCTGCGTGCTGAGCTCGACCATGCCGCCCACACCGCTGGGCTGGAACGCGTGACCTCCCACCAACTGCGGCACACCTACGCCACCGCCCTGGTCAACGCCGGCGTCTCCTTGCAAGCACTGATGGCGCTGCTCGGTCATGTCAGCGCCGAGATGAGCCTGCGCTACGGGCGCCTGTTCGACTCCACCGTCCGCACCGAGTACGAGCGCGCCCTGGAACTGGCCAAACAGCAAGTCTCACAGCCCGCCCCGCTGACCGAGCCGAGCCCCTCGGGCAGGACCCAACTCCCGTTGGCCGACATCACCGGCGGCAAGGACTGGCGCACCACACCACTTCTGAAATCGCGCATGGCCGGAGGATTCTGCTTGCGCGCACCTGCCCAGGGCGCCTGCACCTACGCCAACATCTGCGAGCACTGCCCCTCCTATCGCGCCGATCCCTCCTCCCTGCCGATCCTGGCCGCTCAACGCATAGATGCCCAAGCCCTCGCCCACGACGCCGAGCAGCGAGGATGGATCACCGAGGCCGAGCGCCACCACAAACTCATCGCCCGCCTCGACACCCTGATCGCCGACACGGGAGCCAGCACCGGATGACCACCACCGAAGTCCTGAACACCGTCGAAGGGGCCTGCGCCGACCTTGCCCGCGACGGAGAACCCATCACGTTCACCCAGGTCGCCGCCACCACCGGGCTGGCCCGCTCCACGCTCTACCGCAACGCCGCCCTCCGCGCAGTCATCGAGCACCACCAGCACCACACCGATGGCCCACTCAGCCCACTCACCGACCAGCTCGCGACTCTTCGCGTCGCAGTGCTCGCAAGGATGTAGCGCGATATATAGAACTCCGATACAACACCGCACGTCTCCACTCGGGACTCGGGTATCGGACGCCACAGGAAGTCCACGACGAGTACCTAAGCTCGACGGCGGCCGCCTGAATTACAGTTAGATGCTGTCCGGAAAACGCGGGGCCGATCACCCTCAGACACAGCCACGCCCACAGTCTGGGACCTACACGCCCCCGGCGCCCTGGGTTGGGGCCGCCCAGCACCCTGGGGCGGTCGCAGGCGCCGGAAGTACCACGGCCGGCGGCGAGCGTTACGCGAGGACGGCATGTCCACAGGTCGAGTGCACTGATCGAGATGAACGACCTGTGCGCCTTGCGGAAATCATGCCTGAGCGCGGCGTGGCCGGGACAGGGGCATACTGGGGGCAATGACTACTCCAGCCCCTGCCAGGCGACGCCACCTCGCCACCAGCCCCTTCCCGCCCAAACCCGACGTCGTCATCACCCAGTTCGCGGTGGGCGACAAGGTCTGTCACGACTCCTACGGGGTCGGTCGTGTCACGGGGGTGGAAGCGCATGCGGTCACCGTCGACTTCTCCTCCCGGACCGTCCGCGTGGTCAGCCCGTTCAGCAAGATGGAGCACCTGTAGGAGCCACAGCCAGATAGCGATCCAGCAGCTCGGGTCCCACCTTCGCCGCCTCGCGCGGGCCGAGATCGGCCAACTGTAGGGCCAGTCCGTCGACCACGGCCTGCAGGAGCACAGCCTCCCACTCCTCGATCTCACCGCCCGACGAACGACCGGTAGCCGTCGAGCCAACCACTGTCCGCGACGGGACCGCAGCCCCCGATTCCGTCGCTGCCGCTCGTCGTGCGCGCAGCAGATCCCGGTACAAGTCCCGCAGCCGGTCGGCCGTATCCCGCTTGAGCTCACCCAGGTCGGGGTCCGTGTCCGCGTGCGCGGAAAAGGCGAGCCAGACGCCGAACTCTCGGTGCCGCTGCTCGTCCAACGGCAGCAACTCGAGCAGGATTGCCCGCGTCCACTCGGACGCTGGACCGGTCCGCGGCACTGCCGCGAGTCGCGCAGCCACGTGCTCGGTGATGAGCGCCATCGCATAGTGCAACATCTGCGTGCGGGTGCGGAAGTAGTGCTGGACGGTCCCGCCGCTGACCCCCGCCTCTGCGGCGACGTTGCGCACACTGACTCCGACAATGCCGTCCCTGGCAACGATCTGTAACAGGGCACGGGCAACGCGCGCCCTGCCTTCGCCAGTCGAATCGGTTGCGGGTTTCACGCGACGACCATACACTCGTAAGTGTCTAATACAGTCGTAAGAGAGGCAGCCATGCTCCCGGTGTCCCAGATCGAGGACACACCGCCTCAAGCACGCGTACTCCCCCGTCTCGCGGCGCTATGGGGACTCGCCGTCGGCACCCTGGCGGTGCACAACATCGAGGAGTGGCTCCTTGACCTCACTGGCTGGATGGCAGACCGCCCCTGGCTCCCGGGTGGTGCATTGCACGGCGACCAGACCCGGTTCACCCTCGCCCTCTTGACCGTCACGGCGCTCTTCGCAGGGACAGCCATCGTCGCAGTGCTGGCCCGCCCGCGCTGGAGCGCAGGCGTCTTGGCCTGCGCCGCCTACGCGCTGGTGGCGAACGGCGTCAGCCACATCGTGATGAGCTTGGTGTCACGGGATCCGATGCCAGGGCTGTTCAGCGGGGCGCTGCTCCTGGTGCCAGCGGGGCTCGTCATCATCCGGCGTCTACCCCCCGTCCGATGGACGCTGGGTGCCGTGCTGATCACGGTCGGGGCTGCGTTGGCCCTCGTGTTCGGCTCGCTGGGCCTGGCGGCCGCACTGACGCCGTGATCTGACCCTTGATCTCACGGCATTGACCTGACCCTTGACTGACCGCGGATCAGCCAGGGGCTGACACCGAGACCGGTTGCAGGTTAGCGTGCAGCGATGAGACGCCAGCCTCACGAGAACGTCGCCACCGTACTGGTGGCGCCGCCTGCCCTCGTCGACCTGGAGCTCGAGCTCATGGCTGTCGACCTGAGGCTCTGGCCTGTCGAGTCCGCCCCCATCTGCGAAGACGGGCCGCGCACCGCCTTCCAGATCCGTCACCGCCTGTTGGAGAAGCACCGGGGCGAGTGGGACTGCGCGTCCGGGTGGTTGCCGGTCTGGATCAGCTTCGGCGACAGCTGGCGGGACGGCGAGGAGCCGCTGCCATGGGCCGCACACGCCGCCCTCTGGCACGTCCTGGACTCCCGCGCCGAGCAGGTGCGCTTCCACCGTCGCCTGGAGGGCGTGCCCAAGATGCCCCGCCCCGAGGAGTCATCCACCACCTCTGGACGATCCGCACGCCGGACTCGGTAACGTCCGGGCGACCACCGGGGTGCGCCCCCGCGCACGGCAACCCGGCGCGACCTCAGTACGCCTGGCTGACCGTCGACATCCGGAAGTCAGGGATGCGCAACGCCGGCGCCAAGGAACAGGTGAACCAGTCGTTCCACTCCCGGCACAGGGTGTGCTCCGAGCGACCTGCCTCCGTGGCTCGTCGCAGCAGGCCGATCGGCGACTCGTTGAACCGGAAGTTGTTGACCGCCGCGGTGACCCTGCCCTCCTCGATCAGGTAGACCCCGTCCCGGGTGAGACCGGTCAGGAGCAGCGTCTGCGGGTCGACCTCTCGGATGTACCAGAGACAGGTCAGCAGCAGACCCCGCTTCGTGCCCGCGATCATCTCGTCGAGATCGGCGGTGCCACCGGCGTCCACCAGCAGGTTCTCCGACGGGAACGGCAGGTCCCCGGTGCCGCCCGAGCGTGCGAATCCGGCCCGGGTCCGCACAAGGTTGCGCAGGACCCCGTCCTTGACCCAGTCAACCCTGCCCACGGGCACGCCGTTGTCGAATACTGACGCCAGTCCCGGTGCGGAGCTGGGAAGGATCACGAACGGTGGCTGCTGGAACTGCTGGTGCTCGGGGTCGGATGCGATCGTGATCGGCAGCGTGCTCAACTGCTCGCCGATGCGGGTGGTGCCGCGTTCGGCGCCGGCGTAGACGTTTTGCCCCTGCTCGGCGTCCCGGGCGCTCATCGTCCAGTACGCGTAGACGAGCAGGTCGACAACCGCCCCGGGCGGCAGGATCGTCTCGTACTCCCCCGCGGGGAGGTCGACCCGGGTGCTCCCCCAGCCGAGCCGCTTCTCCAGTTCGTCGTGCATCGCCGGGACATCGACGTCGGTGAAGTCCGTCGACTGCGCCCCGACCCACGCTGAGTTGATCAGATCCGGCGCCTTGGCATTGACCTCGAGGCGCCCCATGGGTTCGACCGCGCGCCGACGCAACCCGGCACTGTTGGCGAGCCAGGTGGTCGTGCGGCGGTACTCGGCGAACCCGAACAACAGGTGACCGGCCGCCGCGGCGCGCTCGAAGGCGGTGCCGAGGTCTAGGGCCAAGCCGGAGAAGTCCTCCGGCCCGACCCGGTATGCCGGGTGGTCGAAGTCCTCGTCGGCCTGGCCGGAGACGAGGGGTTGGGCCTCGTCATCGGCCGGTGCCCCGGGGGCCGCTGCGTCGGCCTGGCGGACCAGCTCGAGCAGGTCCTCGGCGGTGGCCAGCGGGCCGGTGACCGAGGCGGCAGACACGCCGTCGGCCAGTTCAGCGGTGCTGATCACCGTTGCCGTGCGCTGGCTCATCGAGCCGTTGGTGGTCAACGCGTTGGCTGCCCACCGGAGGTTGACCTCGTGCGACTCCTGGACGATGACGGTGCACTCCCGAGCGGTCGAAGCGGCCACGGCCTGCTCGACCCAGCTGCTGACGGCGATGTCGTTCATCAGTTGTCCCCCTCTGCGGTGTTGAGCACGTTCACGTTGCGGAAGCGCGCGGCGGGGCAGCCATGGCTCACCGGCGCGCCCTGTCCGGGCTGACCCTTGCCGCAGTTCAGCGATCCCGCGAGCAGGTAGGTGTCCGGTCCGCCGACCGCGTCCATCGAGCCCCAGAACTCGGTGGTGGTGGCCTGATAGGCGACGTCTTTGACCTGCCCCGCGAGGCGACCGTCCTTGATGCGGAAGAAGCGCTGCCCGGTGAACTGGAAGTTGTACCGCTGCATGTCGATCGACCAGGACTTGTTGCCGATGACATAGATGCCGTCGTCGATGCCCGCGATCAACCCGGCCACGTCCGGCCCCTGTGGATCCGGGGCCAGCGACACGTTCGGCATACGTTGCAACGGGATGTGCCCGGCGGAGTCGGCATAGGCGCAGCCGTTCGACCTGCCGAAGCCCTTCTCCTGGGCCATCTGCCGGTTGAGCTGGTAGCCGACCAGCACCCCGTCCTTGATGATGTCGAACGTCTGGGCCGCGACACCCTCGTCGTCGAAGCCGACGGTCGCCAGCCCGTGTTCGGTGACCCGGTCGCCGGTGACGTTCATGTGCTCAGAGCCGTACTGCAGGGTGCCGAGCTGATCGAAGGTGGCGAACGAGGTCCCGGCGTAGGCGGCCTCGTAGCCGAGCGCCCGGTCCAGCTCGGTGCCGTGGGCGACCGACTCGTGGATGGTCAGCCACAGGTTGGTCGGCTCGATGACCAGGTCGTAGCGGCCCGCCTCGATCGACGGGGCCTTGGCGTGCTCGGCGAGCAGCTCGGGCAGGTGGGCGATCTCCTCCTCGAAGTCCCACGCGGTCCCGGTGAGGTACTCCCACCCACGGCCGGCCGGCGGCGCGACGGTGTTCATGGTGGCGAACCCACCGTCGCCGACGTTGACCGCCTGGAAGTCCGGCTCGATCCGCACCCGCTGTTGCGTGGTCGAGGTGCCGGTGAGGTCGGCGTAGAAGGTGTTCTCCTTGACCGCCAGCAGCCGTGCCGTCGCGTGGTGCACGGCATCCGCGGCGAGAAGCCGTTCGGACAGGTCCAGCAGCCTGGCGAACCGGTCTGCCTCGGGCACCTCGAACGGGTCGATGTCGTATGACGACACCCAGGTCTGGTCCGCGTGGACGGGTTCGGGTGCGAGCTCGACGGGGGTGCTGACCAGGGGGCGGGCCACCGTGGCCATCGCCACGGCCTGGTCGGCCAGCCGCTGCGCCTCCGCGGTGGTGAGGGTGACTCCGGCCGCGAATCCCCACGACCCCTCGTGGATCACCCGCACGCTCAGCCCCAGGTCGGAGGAGTCTGAGCTGGCCTCCAGCCGAGCATCCCGCAGCATGCGGTGCAGTCGCTGGGTCCGCACGACGCGGATGTCGGCATGACTGGCACCCAAAGAGGCGGCACGGGACAGGGCCGCGTCGGCGAGCTCTCGGAGCGGAAGCGCGGTGAACGTCGGGTCGATTTCGGGCATGCTACGACCCTACGTGGTCGTTCCGGCCGCCGTCGCGACGCACGGGCTTTAGGTCACGTCCCGCGGTGGAGCGGTGCGGCTCAGAACTGGATGCCGCGGGTGAGTGCGCCGTCGACCAGGATGTTCGCGCCACTGATCCGCGATGCCCGCGGGCTGGCGACGAAGACCACGGGGTCAGCCACCTCCTCGGGGCGGCCCATCTGCCCCGTCGGGTTGAGCCCGAGCGCCATCGAGTACAGGTCCGGGTTGCCCTCCTCGATGCCCTCCCAGACGCCGCCCTCGAAGTAGGTGTTGCCCGGGGAGACCGTGTTGGCCCGGATTCCCTTCTCGGCCACCTGCAGCGCCAGGCCCTGGATGTAGCCGATGATCGCGGTCTTGGCGGTCCCGTAGGGGCCGGACGCGAAGTCGGCCTCCCGCCCGGACACGCTGGAGATGGCGATGATGCACGCCGAGTCGCTGGCCTCCAAGTGTGGCATGGCCGCCTCCACCAGCCGGACCGTGTGCATGATGTCGACGGTGAGACTGAGCTCCCAGTTCTCCGGGGTGTCGGGGATGGCGAGCGCGCTGACGTTGGCCACCACGATGTCCAGTCCGCCCATCGCGGCGGCGGAGTCCTGCACCCAGCCGCGCAGGGTGTCCGCGTCCCCCACATCCACGACGGCGCCGGTCACCTCGCCACGCTCTGCCAGGGCACGTTCCACTGCACCCACCTCCTCGGCGTTGCGGGCGCAGAACCCGACGACGGCGCCCTCGGCGAGGAAACCCTCGACGATCGCCCGTCCGATGCCGCGGGTGCCACCGGTCACCAGCACCTTCTTGCCCGTGAGTTGCAGATCCATGGCCAGACTCCTTGGTGTGGGGGGGCTGCCGGCAGTCTCGCCGCGCCGTGGTTCTTGTCAGAGTGTGCGGGCGAGCGCCCGGAGCTCGGCGTGGATTCCGCCGAACGCCTGAGCGGTCGGCAGGAGTGCCTTGGCGACCTTGACCACCACGCTGTAGTTGTTGTCCACGACGTTGGCGACGGGCACCTCGGCGATCTGGGTGATGAGCTGGTAGGCATCCATCGGGTGCAGCCCGTAGAGCTCGGACAGCCACCCCACCACCTGGGCGTTGGCGATCCGCCAGGAGTCCTCCATCGGCCGACTGGAACCCACCACCATCCAGTGGTCGTCGTCCTCAATCCGCGGCCACAGCGGCGCGCCGCCCTTGATGAGGTCGACGAGGACGGTGGAGGTCATCGCCCCCTCGACGGCCGTCCCGCAGGCCTCCCCTTCGCCCTGCCGGTAGTGCCCGTCGCCGAGCGAGAACAGCGCACCCTCCACGTTGACGCCCAGGTAGACGGTGGCCCCGGCTCGCATCTGCGGGGTGTCCATATTGCCGCCGAACCGCTCCGGCACGAGGGAGGATCGGACCTCTCCCCCGGGGGGCGCCACCCCGACCGTGCCGAGCATGGGTGCGACCGGGAGTTCGAACCGCTGCTCGCCGAACCGTGCCTCGAAGGCGACCGTGTTCCGTTCCCGCTCCAGGTGGTAGATCCAGGTAGTGTCGGGCAGCGACGCCTGCAAGGAGACGGTCCGGTCGGTGCTGGTCATCCCGCCGAAGAACGGGATGGTCGCCGAGGCGCCCCAGTCACGGGCCGGCTCGAGGTCCACCAGGTGCAGCACCAGGGTGTCCCCGGGCTCGGCGCCTTCGACGTAGAACGGGCCGGTCTGCGGGTTGACGAACCGCAGGTCCACCTTCTCGGCCGACAGGTCGTCGATGCTGCGCAACTTCCCGCCGAAGGCGTCGTCGGACCACAGGCGGAGCGCGGACCCCGGCCGGACGCTGAAGACCGGTGCCACACCACCAAAGGTGTAGGCGTACTCATCACTGGCCGGCGTGTACTCCCTGACCTCCATGTCCGGACCGTATCGAAGAACGGCCGTCCGGGACAGGGCTGCGTACTACGCCGGTAAGACGTAGAAGTACATCAGCAGGTAGTGCAGCGCGGCGGCCACGACCACGAGCGCGTGCCACACCTCGTGGAAACCGAACACCCCCGGTTTCGGATTCGGCTTCTCGATCACGAAGATCACGAACCCGACGCTGTAGACGATGCCGCCGGCACCCATGAGGGCCAGCGCCCCCAGCGGCAGGGAGACGTCCGCCCCGATCAGGAGCACCGTCATCCACCCCAGGGTGATGTAGAGGGTATTGGTCACCCACTTGGGCAACTCACGCCATATGGACCGCATGACCATCCCGAAGATCGCGATGGCCCAGACGGCCCCGAAGACGGTCCAGCCATAGGTGTTGCGGAACAGCACGAGCACCAGTGGCGTGACGGTGCCGGCGATGAGCAGAAACACCGAGGTGTAGTCCAGGGTGCGCAATACCTCGTTGAACACGGGGCCGCGGTCCAGCCCGTGATGAAGGGTGCTCGCCACGAACAGGGTCATCAGGGACAACCCATAGACGCTGAACCCCACGATCTTCCACGGATCACCCTGCTCGGCGGCCTGCGCGATCAGGAGCGCCGACCCGGCCAGGGCGAAACAGGCCCCGAACATGTGCGAGATCGTGTTGAACCGCTCGTCGGTGACATGGACGCTGCCGTCCTTGCTGAATGTGGGTTGATCCACCAGGTTCCTCTCCCGGATGAGTGGCTACCCAGCCTACGGTCTCTGCGGTGTGCTTCTCGCCGAGGCCAGACCGGGACACCTCCCCCTCAGAACGGCACCTGGGACCCCAACAGGCCGGGCCCCGAGCCACGGCCGGAGACGACCCGGCAGAAGTCGGCAGCGTCCATCGCGATGGCCTCTCCCCCGGTGCCGACTCCCCACCGGCCACCGGCCGCGCCCGTCAGTTCCAGGCTGAACGGCTGGCCGTGGCGCGAGGCCCACTCCCGGACGACGTCGTCGACGATGACACCTTCGTGCTCGGCCGTGGCCGGCACGAGCACTCCGGTGGCCCGGGCGATATCTAGACGGTGCATGAACGGGTCGCGGGTCAGGATGGTGTCGACCAGGTAGCCCATCGTCCAGCGTTCCTGCACCCCGCCGGTCTCCTCCGAGAGAGTGACGTGCCGGCGGACGGAGGCCGGCATGCGGTCCCGGTAGCGCGCAGCCCTGGTGCCGTACTGCCTCATCCGCACGGGCAGATCGGCCGTGGTCAGGCTCGCGTGCTCGTCGACCTGCAGGCCGGTGAGTCCGTCGATGGGTTCGAGTCCCTGACGTCTTGCCCGCCACGTGGCGAGCACGAACTGCCGCACGAGCTCGCGGGTGGATCCCGCGAACCGGGCCATCCCCACCATGTGCCCGACGACTGCACGGACGTCCCATGCCTCGCAATCGGTCGGCTGGGACCAGTGCTCTGGTTTGAGCTGTTCCAGGGTGGAGGCCACCCTGTCGTACTCGGTCGTGGCAAGGCGCATGGCGACGTCGTGGCTCAGGGCGGAACGGAAAGTCTTCCGGCTGGATCGTGGGGTGAGCTGGGTGGTCATGGTCGGTCCTCGGTTCAGTCGCGCGGCGGCAGACCCACCGCGTCCGCATACATCTCCATCGCGCGGTCGAACTGGCGGGACCAGCGATCGCCTCCGGGGTCGTTGGCGAGCTGGGCGTTGATCAGCCCGCCGAGCAGTGCCGTGGCGAGGTCGACGTCCTCGTCGCGGGTGACTGCCAGGTCCGCGAGCACCTGGCGCATCAGGTCGAGCACGGCTACGGCCGGCTCGTATGCCGTGGGGCTGGGGACGAACCCCGGGATGGTCCGCAGGTCCATCAGCTGGTGGCGGACCGGGTCTTCGAGGGCGAAGTCGAAGTAGGCGCGGGTCGCCCGCAGCAGCACGTCGCGGGGGTGGAGGGCCTCCCTGACGGTAGCCGCCTGCAACACCTCGTGGGCCCGTTGCATCCGGTCCAGGCAGTGCCCCCAGGCTTGCCCAAACATGGCGTCATAGATCGCCATCTTGGAGTCAACGTGCGTGTAGAGCGACGGTGCACGCATGCCGACCCGGCGGGCCACGGCGCGCAGCGTGATGGCTGCTAGTCCGTCCTCGCGGGCGACCTCCCAGGCCGCATCGAGGATCTCCAGCCGGGTCGCCTCACGGCGTTCGGCTTGCCTATCACGGTTAGGCAGTTCTGACACTGTACAAGGATGCACCCTGGCCGGCTTCCTGTCGAGGGGCAGTCGGTCAGTTCTTCGGGACCTCACCGAACCCGTCGGCGAACCGGCCGATCGCCTCGGGACCGACCACGTCGCCACCGCGCAGCGGCAGCTCGACCTGGGGCACTTCGGGCAGCGCCCGCGTCAACTCCGCCAGATGGGCAGACTCCTGCTCCCGGCGGGCTGCGAGGAACTCGCCCTCGTCCGAGGGTGAGCGCTTGTTGACCACGAGCGCGCCGACGGCGACGCCCGAGCGGGCAAGCTGCTCGTGCAGCTCCACGGTCTCGAGGACGGGCAGTCGCTCAGCGGTCAGCACGATCAGGAAGACTGTCCGGGCGGGATCGGTGATCAACTCACGCAGTCCCTCGAAGCGCAGCTGCCGGCGGACCAGAACGCGCCGGATCTCCTGATCCCGCCGTGCGCGCCGGTCGACCCGGTCGCGCGGCTCACCGGTCCCGGCGCGGGTGTCGCCGAGAATCGCCTCGCCCGGGTCGTCCCGGTCGCCGCCCAGCCCGCGCAGGGCCGCACCGAACTTCTCCGACCGGGCCTGGCGCCGCAGCAGCCCATCGGTCCAAGCGGCCATCGTCTCCGGCAACGACATCAACCGGGCGGTGTGCCCGGATGGTGCGGTGTCGAAGACCACGAGTTCGTAGCGTCCCTGCGCCTGCTCCACCGTCTCGGCGATCCGTTCCAGCACGGCCGCTTCGTGGGTGCCGGGCGCATCCCGGGCCAGGTCCAGGTGTTTGCGGACCTCACCGCTGAGCCGCTCCGGCATCAGGCGACGCATGGTGGAGCCGACCGCCGCCAGGTGCTCGTCGGTGGTGCGCTGCGGATCGATCTCCAGCCCGTCGAGACCCTCCGCCAGCCGCACCGGCTCATCACCCACCGGCCTGCCCCACAGGTGCCCGAGGTTGTGTGCCGGGTCGGTGGACACCACGAGGGTATGCCGGCCCGCACGGGCGGCGGAGAGGGCCAGTGCGGAGGCGACGGTGGTTTTGCCCACGCCACCCTTGCCGCCGACGAAGAGCACCTCCCGGTTCGCGATGAGGTCTAGCAGCACGAGATCTGGTCCAGCGGCGAGCGGTCGAGCCCCATCCGGGTGTGCCAGTCATGCACGCGGTCATACATCACCGGGAGCAACTCGATCGTGTAGTAGCTGGCCGGGTTGGGTACGCCGAGCGCCTCCGACAGCACGAGCATGAGGAACAGGTCATCCTCTTCCTGGCGCGCGCGGGCGAAAGTCTGCCGGTAGGGCGCGTAGTAGAACTCCCGCAGCCCCACGGCAATCTTTCGCCCGCGGCCATTCACTCGGCACCGCTGCCCCGGGCGGGTTCCAGCTCCTCGTCGTCGGCGTCCTCGCCCTTGCGGGCCCGATTCATGGCGCCCACCGATTCGACGATCACCCAGACCGCGGCGATCAGGATCACCACGTCGAGCACCAGCAGCAGCCAGTTCTGGTCGTTGTAGAAGGTGCCCAGCTGGACGAACAGGGCGTACACCGTCATCACCAGGACGAAGACCATCGGCAGCACGATCGGCCAGGCGTTGCGCTTCTTGCGCAACAGCATCACCGCAAGGATTCCCAGCGTCAGGCCCGCGAGCAGCTGGTTCGTGGTGCCGAACAGCGGCCAGATCAGCAGCCCACCGGATCCGTCCGCTCCGGCTCCGAAGGTCAACGCGAGCGCCACGACCACCACCACGATCGTGGAGGAGACCTTGCCCAGGCTGAAGCCCATGATGTCGCCGGCCTCCTGCACAACAAAGCGCTGTAGCCGTACCCCTGTGTCCATCGTCGTCGCTGCGAAGAGGACCGCCATGGTGGCCAGCACTGTGGCGCTCAGGGAGGTCGAGAGGCCGAGACCGGCGTTCATCAGGGCACCACCCCCGTCGACGAAGGCCTTCACACCGCCGTCGTTGAACGCGGCGTAGACATTCTCCCAGTCGGCCAGCGTGCGGAACCCGGCCGTCGTGGCGATAATCGCACCGAGCGCCAGCAGGCCCTCGCCGACCGCGCCGAAATAGCCGACGAAGCGGGCGTCGGTCTCCTTGTCCAGTTGCTTGGAGCTGGTACCCGAGGAGACCATCCCGTGGAAGCCGGAGATCGCGCCGCAAGCGATGGTGACGAACAGCAGCGGCACGATGCTCGGGGTGCCCTCCGGGACGTTGTCGTTGAACGCCGGGGCGACCAGGTCCCGGCCAGCAAACAGGAAAGAGCCGTAGAGCAGCCCCAGGCCGATGAACAACTGCAGCCCGTTGATGTAGTCGCGCGGCTGCAGCAGCATCCATACCGGCAGGATCGATGCGACCGCGGCGTAGAGGAACAGGATGACGATCCAGGCGGACGCGGCCGGCAGGCCAAGCACCGTGTCGGGCAGCGAGACCGGGAAGCGGTCACCCAACAGGATCAGGCTGTACAGCGCGACGACACCGACCACGGACACGACCGCGAGGTTCCACTTGTACCGGTAGATCGCCTGCCCGACGAGCAGCGCCACCGCGATGGCACCCCACGTCGGTATGACTGCGGTGGGAGTGGAGACCAGCAGCCCGGAGATGACCACGGCGAAGGCCGCGTTGACCATGAGCAGCAGCAGGAAGATGACCACCAGGAACAGGTTCGCGCCGCGGGCACCGATGTAGCGACTGGATAGCGCGCCCATCGACTTGCCCTTGTTGCGGACCGAGGCCCACAGGGCCCCCAAGTCATGCATCCCGGCGAAGAACACGGTGCCGATGGTCACCCAGAGGAAGGCCGGCAGCCACCCCCAGATCACGGCCACCGCGGGTCCGACGATCGGCGCGGCGCCGGCCACCGAGGTGAAGTGGTGACCCCACAGGATGTACTTGTTGGTGGGCACGTAGTCCACGCCATCGCGCAATTCGTTTGCAGGCGTCTGGAAGTTGGGCTCGAGTCGGTAGATCCGATTGGCCAGGTACTTGGAGTAGAGGGCGTATCCCAGCAGGATCATCGCCACACCGATGAATGCGAGGAGCACTGAGTTCACGATGGCCTCCGGGGCGTCAGGCGGGTTCGGGGTCAGACCAGGGTAGCCGTGACTGGTGTGACAGATGTCACGGATGGGGCGTACTTGACGATCTTGTGATCTTCTCCCCCAGCCGCGCCACGATCGGTGCAGCACCCCGATCGCCTGGTCCAGATCCAGACCGGCTCGAGCGCGACCACCTGGTGGACGATCTGAAAGCCGTTGCCAGAGGTGTGGTGCCCGCCTACGATTGTCGTGGTCGTTGCCCCCTACTGACGAGGCTGCCGTGCTCATCTGAGGTCGTCCCTCACCTTGCGCCATCTCGACGACCCCAGGAGGCACGCATGTCTTCGACCACTCCACCCACTTCTGCCCATACGGCCTCCATAACCGCGAGTGGGCTGACCTTTGCCTGGCCCGACGGTGACGTCGTCTTCGACAACCTGAGCCTGGTGGTGCCGCCCGGACGGTCCGGGCTGGTCGGGTCCAACGGCACTGGCAAGTCGACCCTGTTGAAGTTGATCGGCGGCGCTCTGCGTCCCAGCGCCGGCAGCATCACCACCGCCGGGGAGGTCGGCTATCTGCCGCAGGACCTTGCCCTGCGTGCCGCGCAACCAGTCACCGAGTTCCTGGGCATCGGGCCGGTCCTGGCCGCCATCGCGGCCGTGACCTCGGGTGATGCCTCCCCGGAACACTTCGACACCATCGGTGACGCCTGGGACATCGAGGAACGTGCCGAGGCCCAACTGGCACGGCTCGGCCTGCCTGCGGGGGTGCTGCACCGGCGCCTAGGCGAACTGTCCGGCGGCGAGACGGTGCAGCTCGGCCTGACCCGACTGTTCCTCCAGGGACCCGATGTCCTGCTGCTCGACGAGCCGACGAACAACCTCGACCGGGTCGCTCGCCAGCGGCTCTACGAGACGGTCGCCGCCTTCCGGGGGGCACTGCTCGTGGTCAGCCACGATCGCGACCTGCTGGAACGGGTCGACCAGATCGGCGACCTGCGCGACGGTTCGGTGACCTGGTACGGCGGCGGATTCACGGCATACCGGGAACAGGTCGAGGTAGAGCAGGAGGCGGCCGCCCAGGCGGTGCGGACCGCGAAGGCAGACGTCCGCAAGCAGCAGCGCGAGCTGGTCGAGACGCAGACCAAGCTGGATCGGCGCAAGCGGTACGGGAAGAAGATGCAGCAGCAGGGTCGGGTCCCCCCGATCGTGGCCGGCAACCTCAAGCGCGCCGCGCAGGTGTCGGCCGCGCGGCTGACCGATCAGCACACCGGGGACGTGGCCCGTGCCCGGGAACGCCTGGACCGGGCCGAGTCACGGCTCCGGGAGGACGCCGAGATCCGGGTCGACCTGCCGGGCTCCCGAGTGCCTGCCGGCCGTGACGTCCTCGTGTTGACGGACCTTGTGCTGCGTCACGGACGGACCGTGGACCTGCACCTACGTGGTCCCGAGCGGGTGGCCCTGACCGGACCGAACGGGTCCGGCAAGACGACCCTGCTGCACACGATCACCGGCGACATCCCGCCGCGGTCCGGCACAGTGGACCTACGCGTGCCCAGCCGACTGCTGCCGCAGCGGCTCGACGTCCTGGACGACGAGCTGAGCCTCGTGGCGAACCTGGCACGGTTCGCGCCGCAGGCCGAGACGAACGCGCTGCGGGCCGCGCTGGCCCGGTTCCGGATCCGCGGCGGCGACGCAGAACGGACCGTGAGTACCCTCTCGGGTGGCGAGCGTTTCCGCGCCACACTGGCGGCGCTGCTGTTGGCTGAGCCCACCCCACAGTTGTTGGTCCTGGACGAGCCCACGAACAACCTGGACCTGCTCAGCGTGGAACAGCTCGTGTCGGCGCTGTCCCAGTACCGCGGGGCGCTGCTGGTCGCCAGCCACGACGAGCGGTTCCTGGCCGAGATCGGGATCACCCGGACCTTCGACCTCGGCCAGGAGACCGGCGACGTGTGACCCGCCCGCGTCAGTCGCCGATCTTGCCGCCATCCCGGCGGTAAGCGACGACGATCGAGGGGCGCGGGATCGATGTCCCGCCGTCCGGCCAGTGCGACAGCGGGTTCTCGAACGAGGCCTCGCTGAACTCACCCGGGTGTTGGACCGCGACGAGGACCATGCGGTCCTGGACGATCGGGCCGCAGGTCTCGCCGCCGCCGGGCACGGCGAGGAACTGGCGGACCCAGCCCCGGTACTCCCCCTCCACTGGAACGCCGTAGAGCGCGTCGTTCGTGCCCAGGGTGCCGGGCTGACCGTCGGTGCTGATCCACAGGTTGCCGTGCCGGTCGAATGCCACGTTGTCGGGGCAGGAGATCGGCGAGACCTCGCTCTTGTCGAACCCGGCGAAGTAGGTGCTCGGATCGTCCGGATCGCCGCAGAGCAACAGGACCTTCCAGCCGAAGCTCGTGGCTGCGGCGTCATCCCCGGCCTCGGTGAGCTCCATGACGTGTCCGTGCTTGTTGTCGCCGCGAGGGTTGGCCTCATCCGCCTGTTCGTTGGTGCGGGCGGTGTTGTTGGTCAGCGCCATGTACACCTTGCCGGTCACCGGGCTCGGCTCGACGTCCTCGGGACGGTCCATCTTGGTGGCGCCGACGATGTCGCCGGCCTGCCGGGTGAACAGCAGCACCTCCTCGGCCGACATGCCGGGGACGAAGGAGCGGGGCCCACTGACCAGCTTGATCCACTCACCGGAGCCGTCAAACTCGCCGTCGGACGGTACCGCACCGGAGCCGTCGATCTCCTCGGGCGGCGAGTCGCCGGTGAACCGCGCGACATAGAGCGTGCCGTCCTCCAGCAGGTGGGCGTTGTGCTGGGGGTCGTTCTCCCGGTACTTGCGGCTCGAGACGAACTTGTAGAGGTAATCGAACCGCTCGTCGTCGCCCATGTAGGCCACGGCATAACCCTCGTCGCTGATCCGGATGGTGGCGGCCTCGTGCTTGAACCGGCCGAGGGCGGTGCGCTTCTTCGGGGTGGAGGTGGGGTCGAACGGATCGACCTCGACGATCCAGCCGAACCGGTTCACCTCGTTCGGCTCCTTGGTCAGATCGAACCGGTCGTCGAAGTCCTCCCAACGGCGTTCGGAGGCACCGCCCGGGAGCCCGTAGCGGGCCAGTCGCTCCCGCACCACCGGGTCGGAGACGCCGTCGGCGTTGGCGAAGTACTGGTTGAAGTTCTCCTCCGCCGTCAGCCACGTGCCCCACGGCGTGACGCCGCCGGCGCAGTTATTCAGGGTGCCCAGCACGGTTCTGCCCCGCCGGTCCGCGGTGGTCTGCACGTAGCGCGACCCGGCGACCGGCCCGGTGAGTTCGAACTCGGTCCGGGTGTGGAAGCGGCGGTTCAACGCGTGGTCCAGGATCGGCTTGAGGCCGACCTTCTTGCCTCCGCGACGGCCGGACGGCTCGACCGCCACGACGGTCAGCCCGTGGGCGGCCCAGCCGATCTCGACCTGCTCGAGGGTGGGATTCTCCGGGTCGTAGCCGGGCAGCATCATCGGCTCGGTCGAGTACTCGTGGTTGCACACCAGCACCGTGGACTTCGTGCCGGAGTGCCGACCCTCCAAGATCCCGGTGTGATCGTTGTTGTAACCGAACTGACGTTGCTGAGCTGCCGCCGTCTGGTTGTGGGGGTCGAACGCCGGCGCGTCGGACCACAGCGGGTCGCCCCAGGAGATGACGACCTCGCTGAGGTAGTCCTTGGGCACCGCGACCGTGTCACCCGTCTGCTGGGTGATCGGCGCGAACCGCAGCCCCTTGGGCCCGGGACCCTTCGGCGGCACGCGGCCACCGGTCGGGACCCCGGTGGTCGCCGCGACGCGCTGCGGGTCACCGAGGGTGGTGCCGGCGGCGACGAGGGCGACGACTGCACCCGCCTTCAGCAGCGACCGCCGGCTGAAGGCTTCCTGCGCGATGTCCCCGAAGTAGGCGTTGCCGGACCTGTTCGGGACGTCGTGGAAGCAGGCGTCGCCGCAGCGGTACTTACAGGTCATCCGGGACCGGCCGGTGCCGTGCCCACCGATCTGGACCAGGGGCAGCTGACGGCGTTTCGGGGGCAGCACAGACATAGGGGCTCCTTCGGGAGGTCGTGGATGACCGTCACGCTAGGCAGTCCGTGGGTCCCCTCCGGCTAATCCCGTGTGAACACTGCGACGCATTCTGGTGACCGACCGTTGGCGTGGATCTCTGGTGTTCTCCAAGCCCGCAGGTCGTGATTTTCTGCGCGGCGGCGTGCCCCAATTCGGCACCCCGCCCCGACCTGCTGATCGACTCAGGGGTCTGGCACCAGCACGCTCGTGAGGGTCACCCGGTGCTTGTCTGGCCCTGGCTCGCGGTATCTCGTCAAGAGGGCCGACATCTCCTGCTGGAGGGCGGCGAGATCGTCCAGGTCGACATGGAGGACCGTCTGGGACGCCCCCGACAGGCGGAGCAGGTCCGGGTCCGCCCCCTGGAGGAAGCGGTCCATCTGCCCGCTCAGGTGCGCCAGGAGGGTGAGGAAGATCTGACGAAGCCCCCCGGCCCCCAGCGCCTCGAGATCGGCAAGGTCCGCATGCGCGTCCCGCGGCCCCGCGGCCAGGGTTCGCTCGGTCGCTCCCCGGACCTTCCGCTCGGCCACGACCGTGAGCACGCCGGCGTCCAGCAGCGCACCGACGTGCCGGTAGAGCGTGGCGGGGGTGACATCGGGCAGCGCCTCGCGCAACTGTGCCGTGGTGCGCTCCCGGTCGGCCACCTCGTGCAGGATGCGCAACCGGACCGGGTGCCCCACAACGTCGAGAATGCGGATTTCAGCCATACGCCATTATGTCAGTTGCGATTATTCTCAACATTGATATCGTTAACTCATGCCATCGATCGAACTGGACCGCGAACGGTCCGTGCTCCGCGTCACCTTCTCCGCGTTCGAGCGTCTGATGATGCTGCGCCGCAGGCCGCTGGAGGTGCCGTTCGCGGCCGTGACTACGGTCAGCGCCGAGCCCGGTTGGACCTCGCAGGTGCTCGGGATTCGCAAGGGGCTGGTCGTCTCCGGCTATCTCAAGCTGGCCACCTTCCGACACCCGGACGGCACGCGACGTCTGGTGACCATGCGTCGCGGGCGGCCACTGCTGCGCATCCGTCTGTCGCAGCAGACCTACGACGAGCTGCTGCTCAGCACGCCCGAGGCGCCGGCCCTGGCCACCGCGCTGGATCGCGCCCGAGGCGTGTCGTCGTGACTCGTCTCGCGGTCAGGGGATCCGGCCAAGTCATGCGTGAAGGGCCGCCACGGCAGGCCCGTCAGATGACGCCGAGCGCCAACATCGCGTCCGCGACCTGGACGAACGCGGTGGCGTTCGCGCCGACCACGTAGTTGCCCGGCACGCCGTACTCGTCGGCCGCCTCGGCACACCGCTCGTGGATGCCGCGCATGATCTCGGCCAGCCGCTGCTCGGTGTGCTCGAAGGTCCAGGAGTCCCGGGAGGCGTTCTGCTGCATCTCCAGCGCGGACGTGGCGACGCCACCGGCGTTCACCGCCTTGCCCGGGCCGAACAGCACCCCGGCGTCCTGGAAGACCCGCAGCGCCGCCGGCGTGGTCGGCATGTTGGCGCCCTCGCCGACCACGAGGCAGCCGTTGGTGACCAGGGCCTTGGCCTCCTGCTCGTCGAGCTCGTTCTGCGTGGCGCACGGCAGCGCCACCTGGCAGGGCACGTCCCAGATCGAGCCGTCGGCGATGTGCCGGGCACCGGGTCGCTGCTGCGCGTAGTCGCTGACCCGACCGCGCCGGACCTCCTTGATCTCCTTGAGCAGCTCGACGTCGAGACCGGCCTCGTCCACGACGTAGCCACCGGAGTCAGAGCAGGCCACGACCGTGCCACCGAGCTGGTGCACCTTCTCGATCGCGTAGATCGCCACGTTGCCGGACCCGGACACGACGACCTTCTTGCCGTCGAAGGACCCGTTGACGGTCTTCAGCATCTCGTCGACGAAGTAGACGGTGCCGTAGCCGGTGGCCTCCTTGCGGACCATCGAGCCGCCCCAGCCCAGGCCCTTGCCGGTGAGCACCGCGGACTCGTAGCGGTTGGTGATCCGCTTGTACTGCCCGAACAGGTAGCCTAGCTCGCGGCCGCCGACCCCGATGTCACCGGCCGGGACGTCGGTGTACTCCCCGAGGTGCCGGTAGAGCTCGGTCATGAACGACTGGCAGAACCGCATGACCTCCTGGTCGGACCGCCCCTTCGGGTCGAAGTCCGAGCCGCCCTTGCCGCCACCGATCGGCAGCCCGGTCAGGGCGTTCTTGAAGATCTGCTCGAAGCCGAGGAACTTCACCGTGCCCAGCAGCACCGAGGGGTGGAACCGCAGCCCGCCCTTGTAGGGCCCGAGCACCGAGTTGAACTCGACCCGGAACCCGCGGTTGATCTGGACGTCACCGTTGTCGTCGACCCACGGGACCCGGAAGATGATCTGCCGCTCCGGCTCGCAGATGCGCTCGATCACCCGGGCATCCTTGTATGCCGTGTGCTTGGCCACGACGGGCCCGAGCGTGTCCAGGACCTCCAGGACCGCCTGGTGGAACTCGTCCTCTCCGGGGTTGCGCTGCAGAACCTGTTCGTAGATCGGCTCCAGCGTGGGGTCGAGCTGGTGCATGAAGTTTCCTCCCGGGCGTAGTGGCGGAGAGGTAAGACTATCCACTCCCGGGCATGATTATGCATCCATCGGGACACCCGGCCCCTACACGAGGACCCCGTGGCGCGCGTTCCAGGCCTCCGCCCCACGATAGGCGTGGTACATGCCGTATCCCCAGATCCCCAGTGCGACAGGCAAGAAGAGGAACCCCACCAGCACCCAGACGAGGAGCGCGTAGCCGATCCAGCTCGCCACATATGCGGCGAAGATCACTATCCCGCGCTCGGTGTCACCGTTGAGGAAGCTGCCCAGCCCCGGCACGAAGAAGGAGGCCACCAGCGAGATCACCGGGTTCTTGGCCTCCACCCGGACCGGGCCGTCGGCCGCGCCCAGCGGGGCGGGCGGACCGTCCGGCCGCGGGGTGAGCGGGTAGGCGGGGGCGGGGGACGACTCGTAGGTGTGCTCCCAGGCGCCCCGGGAGGCGGTGTGCTCGTGCTCGGTCATGGTGTCCTCTCGGTGGCACGGCGCGGCCGTGCGGATCGGTTGTCGAGGACAGGAGCACCTCCGGGCGGTCCTGATACATGCCGGCACAACGGCTTACGCCACGGAGTCTCCCGGACCGTAGGCGTCCAGCCAGACGTTGACGGCGGCGCGTGCCCCGTTGCTCCCGACGCCCCAGTCGGCGGTGGACCCGTCGAGCACGATGACCGAGCGTTCCCCGACCACCTCGCTGCCGGACCGGTCGAGCCGCAGCGCGGTGAGCTCGCTGATGCCGACCGCACGCTCCTGTGGGTGCGCGGCGGCCGCCCCGTAGAGCCGACCCCACCGGTAGTCGTAGGTCAGGGTGGGCTCCAGGCTGATGCCGGGCAGCACCCCGAGCCCCTCCACGACGTCGTTGCCGTCCGCCCGGAACTCGGCGATCGCGACGTCCTCGTAGTCGTCGCCGGGGGTGGGGTTCGCCACGTAGTGCGCCCCGAGCACCGCGGTGGCGGCACCGTCGGTGAGCACCGGCGTCGGCCGCTGGACCGACTTGCGCACCGCGTCGGCGTAGCCGCGGTCGGCCACGGCCAGCGCCATCAGCGACTGGTCGCCGCCGATAAAGACGACGCCCACCGCCCGCGCGAAGGCGCTGGCCGGGAGCGGGTCCTGGCCCTGCACCAGCACCCGAACGGGTCCGTCCCAGCCCGCGTCGGCCAGGGCGCTGCCGTAGTCGGCCGCGGCCGTCTGGGCCTGCAGCACGTCCTCGTAACCCGCCGCGACGAGGACCACGTCAGTGTGTCCGGACCCGCGGGTCCGGAGCGCGTCGACGAACCCGGTCAGGGCCGCCGAGTCCCCGTCGTCGTTCATCCCGCCGCCCAGGTAGAGCGGTCCGCCGACCCGGCGGTGCAGCGCCGGCTGCGTCCCCCGCTCGGGGGCCGCCACGGGCTCACCGGACATGGCAGCGGTCCGGCCCGGCACGTCATACGACATCCCGGCACCGGGTGCGAGCAGGTGGGTCAGCACGCCGCGGACCGACAGGGTGTCGGCCAGGCCGACCCAGTCCGGCTCGTCGGCGTGGCTCAGGTCGAGGACCGCGCTGGAGCTGTTCCCGAACGGGTCGGTGACGGTGCGGTCGTCCTCGATGACCACCCCGGTGGCCCAGTCGACGCCGACCCCGAGCTTGCCGGCGCCGCCGTACCGCTCGGCGGACATGGCGGTCCAGTTCAGCAGCCGACCGAACCGTCCGCGCTGGTAGAAGTGCTGGTCCAGGATGATCTCCTGCGACCCGAAGGCCAGCCCCCGTTCGTCCGAGGCCGGGTCGTCCCCCCAGTAGATGATGGTCTTGTCCCGCTCCAGCGCGTTCCACGGCCAGCCGTCCTCGCTGTAGCCGGCGCCCATGGACACCGACTCCACCGCGTTGCCCGCGCTGGTCCCGCCCAGTACGACTCCGCCCTCGAAGGCCTGCTCCAGGTGCGTCTCAGCCGGGCTGTTGGCGAGCACCTGCATCGCCAGCACCTGGTCACCGCCGAGCACGAAGACCCCGTCGGCGTCGGAGTCGATGACGGCGACGGAGTTGGCCGGGTCCATCGCGTCGGCCCGGTCCAACAGGACCAGCAGGGTCGCCTCGCACCCGCCCGGGAAACTGTCCAGATCGACGACCGCCTCGCAGTGGTCCTCGACCTCCTCGGTGCGCTCCTGGGCGAGCTCCAGGTTCTCCTCCCGGTCCTCCGGGGCGTCGCCGTAGCTGGAGGGCACCACGAAGATGTCGACCGTCTCCCCGGTGGCCTGGTCGGCGACCCGGGCGGTGAAGGACTGCATGGCCTCCGGCTCGTACCCGCCACCGATCGGCGCCAGGGTCTCCGGCGCCTCGGGGTCGGCACCGGCCGCCGGGAGCGCGGACAGCGGGGCCACCAGCCCCAGACAGCAGGCGAGGGCGAGCGGGCGGAACGGACGACGGGACACGTGGGCCTCCTCGGGCACGCGACGGATTGCTACCAGGGTGAGACCAGGCCGTGTGCGGCGTTGAACTTGGAGGCCCCACGATAGGCGTCGATGAGACCGAACACCCAGATCCCCAGGGTCACCGGCACGAACGCGAGTCCCACCAGCACGAACATCAGGGCGAAGGTCGACACGACGGAGAGCGCGTAGGCCACCAGGATGACCACGCCCTTGACGGTCTCCCCGTTGACGATGGTGCCCAGTCCCGGGATGAAGAAGGAGAGCAGCATGGCCAGGACCGGGTTCTTCGGGGCCACCCCCGCGGACGGACCGCCGTATGCCGGCCGCCAGGGATCGGGGTAGGGGTGCGCCTGGGGACCCGGCTGGTCCCACGGCGCGGGCTGATACGGCTGGCCGGTCGGATACGGCTGGCCGGTCGGGCTGCCCTGGTCCGGCGGGGCGGCGGGCGGTCCCGGGTTCCACACCCGGCCGTGGTCGGCAGGCGTGACCAGCGGACCGTAGGCACCGGGCACGATGTGCTTGCCGATGTACTCCCCCGGCTCCGGCGGCTGGCCGTTCGTCCCGTCCTGCACGACACCCCTCCCGTGGACCACGGTCCCGGCGACCGCGTCGTCCCAACCTATCCGGCCGTGGCCCCCGCGGGCCACACCGCCGGTCAGGCGGACTCCCGGACCACCAGGCGGGTGGAGAGCACCTCCGGCTCGGCGTCCTCCCCCGCCATCAGCCGCAGCAGCAGCGCGACGGCCCGGCCGGCCATCTGCGAGACCGGGTTGACGACCGTGGTCAGGCCCGGCCGGCTCAACGTCGCGGCCGGCGAGTCGTCGTAGCCGACGACCGCGACGTCGCCGGGCACCTCGCGCCCGAGGGTGGACAGCTCCCCGATCGCGGAGACGGCCATCAGGTCGGAGGCGACGAACACCCCGTCCAGGTCCGGGGACCGCTCCAGCAGGCGGTGCATCGCGGCGGCGCCACCGGCGGCCGTGAAGTCGCCGGACTCGACCAGGTCCGTGGGGCGACCGGCCTCCCGCAGCACCTCCTCCCAGCCGCGCAACCGGTCCCGCCCCGCGCTCATGTCGGGTGGGCCGGTGATGGTGCCGATCGTCCGGCACCCGCGGGCGAGCAGGTGCTCGGTGGCCAGCCGGGCCCCGGCCGCGTTGTCGACGTCGACGTAGGGCATCGTGGCCTGCTCGGAGTAGGGGCGGCCGAGGAAGACCGATGGCAGCTGGGTCTGCTCCAGCACGCGCCACAGGTTGTCGTCCTGGTGGTGGCTCACCACGATCGCGCCGTCGGTGTGCCCACCCCGCAGGTAGCGCCCCATCCGGCCGTCGTCGTCGCCGGCCTCCCCCATCACCAGCACCACCTGGAGGGGCGTGCTGGCCAGGGCCTGGGTCACCCCGCGGAGGGTGCCGGAGAAGAAGGGGTCGGAGAACACCCGCTCGTCGGATTCCGGCACCACGACGGCGATCGAGTCCGGGCCGCGCTTGACCAGTGAGCGGGCCGCCCGGTTGGGCCGGTAGCCCAGGGCGTCGACGGCGGCCTGGACGGCGACCCGGGCCGCCTCGCGCACCCGCGGGTCGGCGTTGATCACGCGCGACGCGGTGGCCCGGGAGACGCCCGCCCTGGTGGCGACGTCCTCCAGGGTCGGCACACTCTTGGCTGCCATCGGGTCCTCCGTTCCGATCTCGTGTTCCCTGCCCTCGCGCGCTGGCGCGCGCCCGCGGTGGCGCCCTCAGGGCAGCCGGTTAGATCCTGCCACCCCGGCGTACCACTGGGCGCTGGCCTTGGGGGTCCGCTCGAGGGTGTCGTAGTCCACCCGCACGATGCCGAACCGTTTGTCGTAGCCGTAGGCCCACTCGAAGTTGTCCAGCAGGGACCACAGGAAGTAGCCCCGGACGGTCGCGCCCTGCTCGATCGCCGCGTGCACGGCGGCCAGGTGGTCGGCGACGTAGGCCAGCCGGTCGGTGTCCTCGACGAAGCCGTCGTCGTCCGGCACGTCGTCGTAGGCCGCTCCGTTCTCGGTGACGTAGAGATCGGTGCTCGCGGGGCCCGTGTAGTCGCGGTCCAGCCGCACCAGCAGGTCGGTCAGTCCGTGCGGCCGGACCTCCCAGCCCATGGCGGTGTGCGGCACGTCCTGGGGCACGAAGCCCACGTGCTCGGAGCCGACGTGCTCGGTCGGTCTCCCCAGCGCCCGGGCCGCGTCGGCGGCCTCGTGAGCCAGCTCGGGCGGGACGCCGGTGACCGTGTTCCCGGAGTAGTAGTTGACGCCCAGCATGTCCATCCGGCCGCTGATCAGGTCCAGGTCGCCGTCCCGGACCAGGTCCTCGGGCCAGACGGCGCGCAGGTCGTCCAGGACGTCGGCGGGGTATCCGCCCCGGAGCAGCGGCTCGATGAAGAACCGGTTGCTCATGCCGTCGATCCGGCGCGCGGCGTCGCGGTCGCCCGGGTCGCCCGGGTCGGCCGGGGTGACGTCGGCGAAGTTGAGCGTGATCCCTAGCTCCAGTTCCGGATCCCGGGAGCGCAGCACCTGCAGCGCGAGGCCGTGCCCGAGCAGCAGGTGGTGTGCGGCCCGGAGCGCGTCCGGCCCGTCGGTGCGGCCCGGGGCGTGCCGGCCCGCGGCATACCCGAGGAAGGCGCTGCACCAGGGCTCGTTGAGCGTGGTCCAGTAGTGGATCCGGTCACCGAGTGCCTCGTGCACCGCCTCGGCGTAGTCGGCGAACCGGTGGGCCACGTCCCGGCTCGGCCACCCGCCCTGGTCCTCCAGCGCCTGCGGCAGGTCCCAGTGGTAGAGGGTCAGCCACGGCACGACCCCCTGCTCGAGGAGCTCGTCGGTCAGCCGGGAGTAGAAGTCCAGCCCGGCCCGGTTGATCGACCTGCCGTCCGGCATCACCCGGGCCCACGAGGTGGAGAACCGGTAGGACTGCAGGTTCAGGTCCCGCATCAGGCGCACGTCCTCGGCATACCGGTGGTAGTGGTCGCAGGCGACCTGCCCGGTGTGCCCGGCGTGCACCTTGCCGGGCGTGCGGGAGTAGGTGCCCCAGATGCAGCAGCCCCTGCCGTCCTCGCGGGCCGCGCCCTCGATCTGGTACGAGGCGGTGGCCGAGCCCCACAGGAAACCGTCGGGGAACTGCTTGGGGGTGCTCATTGCTTGACGGCTCCTTGCATGATGCCGGACACCAGTTGGCGGCCGGCGACGACGAACAGGATCAACAGCGGGATGGTGGCCAGCAGCGCGCCGGCCAGGACGAGGGAGTAGTCCACCCAGTGGGCGGCCTGCAGCTGCTGCAGGGCCACGGGCAGGGTCGGGTCCTGCGGGCCCAGGATGATGAACGGCCAGAAGAAGTTGGTCCAGGTCGCCACGAAGGTGAACAGACCGAGCATCGCGGCGGCCGGCCGCGCGGCCACCAGGCCCACGTGCCAGAAGGTGCGCAGCATGCTGCAGCCGTCGACGCGGGCGGCCTCGATGAGTTCGTCGGGCACGGCCTGGCTCAGGTACTGGGTCATCCAGAACACCCCGAAGGCGGTGACCAGGCCGGGGACGATGACGGCGACCAGTTCGCCGGTCCAGCCGAGCTTGGCCATCACCTGGTAGAGCGGGACCACGCCCAGCTGGGTCGGCACCGCCATGGTGGCGATGACGAAGACCAGCAGCGGTCGCGAGCCACGGAACCTCAGCTTGGCGAAGGCGTAGCCGGCCAGCGTGGCGAAGAAGACGACGGATGCCGAGACGACGGTGGACACCACGATCGAGTTCCGGGTGGCCCGCCAGAACTCGACCGTGTCGATGACCGTGGCGGCGTTCTGCAGGAAGTTGCCGCCGGGCAGGATCGGGAAGGTCTGCCGGGACAGCACGGTCGAGTCGTGGCTGGCGACCAGGAAGGACCACCACAGCGGGAACATCGAGCCCAGGAGCACCGCGGCCAGCAGTCCGTAGACCAGCTTCCCGGGGCGTCCCTGTCCCGCTCCCGAGGACCTGCGACGCGGTCTCTCGACGGCGCCGACCTGCAGGCCGGTCGGGGCGGCCGGTGGCTGTGCACTCACCGCTTCACCTCCGAGGACGCGATGCGTCGGGTGATCCAGAAGTTGAGCAGCCCGACGAGGACGATGATCAAGAAGAGCAGGACCGCCACGGCCGAGGCCCGGCCGAAGTTGGAGCGGGTCCAGCCCAGTTCGTACAGGTAGACGGTCAGCGTCTGCCACTGCCCGTCGGCACCGCCCCGGCCGAACTGGTCGTACATGCGTGCCTCGTCGAAGATCTGCAGACCCCCGATGGTCGAGGTGATCACCACGAAGATGATCGTGGGCCGCAGCATCGGCACGGTCACCGACCAGAACTGCCGGACCCGGCCGGCCCCGTCGATGGCGGCCTGTTCGTACAGGTCCCGCGGCACCGCCTGCATCGCCGCGAGGAAGATCAGGGCGTTGTAGCCGGTCCAGCGGAAGTTGACCATCGTGGCGATGGCCAGGTGGCTGGGCAGGCGCTGGGAGTGCCAGCCGACCGGGTCGATCCCGAGCACGCCGAGCGCGCTGTTGATCAACCCGAACTTGTCGGCGAACAGGTTGGAGAAGATCAGCGCGACGGCCACCGGCGCCACGACATACGGAAGCAGCACACCCATCCGCCAGAAGGTCTTGGCCCGCAGGTTCGTGTCCAGCGCCGCCGCGATCACGATGGCCGCGAAGACCTGTGGGACCGAGGACAACAGGAAGATGCTGAACGTGTTGGTCAGCGCGGTCCAGAAGTCCCGGCCGGTGAGCACCTCGACGAAGTTCTTGGTGCCGACGAACTCGCCCTGCCCCATGATCAGGTCCCAGTCGTGCACGGCGACCCAGCCGGTGTAGACCAGCGGGAACAGGCCGGTCACGAAGAACAGCAGGAAGAACGGGGAGATGTACAGGTAGGGCGAGAGCTTGACGTCCCACCGGCTGAGCCGGCTCCCGAGGCCGATACGGCGCGGCGGCCGCGGGAGCCGGTCAGCGTGCTCCACCGGGGGGCGGAGCCGGGTCATGGTGGCCACGGATCAGCCCAACGCCTCCACGTCGGAGACGAACTTGTCCCAGGAGGACTGGGCGTCGTCGGTGCCGTCCACGTCCACCCGGGTGAGCGCGTCCTGGAGGGCGGTGTTGATCGAGAAGTAGTCCGGGCCCTTGTAGGGCTGGAAGGTGATCGCCTTGGCCCGCTCGGCGAAGATCTCGCCGGTGGGGGCATCGTTGAAGAAGGCGTTGGTGGAGCTGAGCAGCTCCTCGGACTCCAGCGCCTCGACCTGGCTGGGGAAGGTGCCCTTGGCCTCGAACGCCTTGACCTGCTGCTCGGGCGCGGTCAGCCAGTTGGCCAGCGCCGTGGCCTCGGCCACGTGGTCACCCTGGGCGGGCACCGTCAGGTAGGACCCGCCCCAGTTGCCGCCACCGCCGGGGAAGACGTTGGCCACGTCCCACCCCTCGATACCGGAGGCGTTGCCCTCGACCACACCCAGCATCCAGCCCGGGCAGAGCATGGTGGCGAAGGAGGACTCCTGGAAGCCGTTGGCCCAGTCCGGGCTCCACTGCCCCAGGCCGGCGGAGAGCTCGTCGTCCACCGACGCGGTCAACACCTGGTCGTAGAGCTCCCTGACCTCGGGGTTGGTGGTGGCGATGATCTCGCCGGCCTCGTCCTGGTAGGCGACCTCGACCTGGTTGATCATGCCCTGCCAGGTGGCGTTCGCCGAGTCGAACCACGCCGCGTCCGAGGACGCGACGAAGTCCTTGCCGACGTCGAAGTAGTGCTGCCAGTCACCCTCGAGGAGGGTGGCCACCTCCTCGCGGTCCGAGGGGAGCCCGGCCTCCTCGAACAGGTCGGCGCGGTAGCAGATCGCCTCGGGGCCGTTGTCCGTGCCGTAGCCCACCAGCTTGCCGTCCTCGGTGGTGGCGGCAGCCACCTTCCAGTCCTGCCAGCGCCCGTCGACGGAGGGGTCGGACAGGTCGGCGAACTTGTCGGGGTACTGCATGAACTCCACCAACCAGTCGACCTCCACAGCCTCGATGTCGGAGGCCCCGGAGTCGGCGCCCAGGCTGTTGCGCAGGGCGTCGCGGGCGTTGTCCGCGGTGTCGGCCTTGACGTGCTCGATGGTCACGTTGTCGTGCAGCGACTCGTACTCGGTGAAGAGTTCCTCGTAGCCGAACTCGTTGAAGGTGGCGACCGAGAGGGTCACCGGCTCGGCACCGACCTCGCCGTTCCCGCCGGCGCCTCCGGTGCCCTCCTCACCCCCGTCGTCTCCGCCACAGGCGGCCATGCCGAGGGTGAGGGCGGCGATGCCGGCCGCCGAGGTCAGTGTGCGCCGGGTGCGTTGCACGGGTAACTCCCTTGTTACGTGGCGGGGCGCCGCCGTCCGATAGGCCGTGAAATCGCTCTCACTGTGAGAGCGCTCTCACAGATCTAGGGTGACCGCCTGCGGTGCCCTTGTCAAGGGTTGTGTTGTGCCGGGAGTCCTCGGCCCGTGCGGGCACGCCCTTGCCCCGCGGGGGCGTGTCCCTACTGGAGCGCCACGAAGTAGGAGCCCGACCGGTCCATGCTCAACAGTTCCTCGACGAGCAGCACGCTGTCCTCGAGGTCCTCGGTCGCGACGATGAAGCAGACCTGTCCCTCGATGGTGTCGCCGGGCTCGGCGTCCGGCGCGGCGATGAGGTCGGTGTCCATCCCGGCGGAGCAGAACTCGCCCTCGGTGTCGCTGGTCGGGACCCCGTCCGGGCCGAGCAGCTCGAACCACAGGTCCATGAACGCCGAGCCGCGGTCCTCACCGTGGTAGGTGGCGGTCACGGACAGCAACGAGAACTGCGACCCCTCCGGCGGGTCCGGGTTACCGAACTCCGGCCCGGACAGGGCCTGCGTCGCGTCCTTCTCGAAGGCGTCGAGGGTAACGGTCCAGTCCCCCACCTCCACGGTGGAGCCCATCGGGATCGGCGACTCCAGGCTCCCGGTCTCACCGCTCGCCTCGCCCCCGCCCCCGGGAGAGCCGGTGTCGGTCGGCGCGGCGCCGGTGGGCGGTGCGGGCGTCTCCGTCGTCGGGGCCGTGTCCGTCGTCGGCGCTGCGTCCGTCGTCGGGGCCGTGTCCGTCGTCGGCGCTGGCGCCTCCGTGGTGGGGTCCGCATCCGTCCCCGGTGCCTCCGAGGTCGGCGCAGCCGCCGGCGCACCCGGCGACTCGCTCTCCGGCACCGAACCACACCCGGACAGTGCCACCGTCAGCAGCGCGGGAGCCGCGAGCAGCGCCGCGACACGACGGGAAGGCGCGACACGACGGGAACGGGACGTGCTCATGGGGACCCCCAGGTCATCAGGTCGGAGACCCCGGAACCCGAGGTCGGACAGGCGGTGCCGAGATTACCAGCGGTCCTGACGGCGTCCGGCTCCCGCGAGGTCGCGGTGTCCGCCCTGGCCCCGGTGACCGGCTCCCCGGCCGCCCGTGCCGTGGCCGCCGTATCCTCCACGGCCACCCTGCCCGCGACCACCGCCGTATCCTCCGCGACCGCCCTGTCCGCCACGGCCACCCTGGCGGCGACCGCCCTGGCCGTGGCCGAACTGGCGTCGACGGGGGCGGAGCAGGTCGTTCAGCCGGGACTGCGGCACCGGCGGCCCCTCGGGCATACGGCCCCCGGCCGTCACGACCACCAGGTCGTCCTCGGGGGTCACCGCCTGCGGCGTGCTGTCCACGCCCGCGGTGTCCAACAGCTGGATCATCTTGCGACGCTGGTGCGGCAGGGCCAGGGTGACGACCATGCCGGCCTCCCCGGCGCGCGCGGTACGCCCGGAGCGGTGCAGGTAGTCCTTGTGGTCCGCCGGCGGGTCGGCCTGCAGCACCAGGGAGATCTCGTCCACGTGGATCCCCCGGGCGGCGACGTCCGTGGCGACCAGGACCGGCAGCTCACCGGCCTTGTATGCCTCCAGCACCCGGGTGCGGGCCGACTGGTTGAGGCCGCCGTGCAGTGCCGCGGCGAAGATCCCGGAGTCGCGCAGCTGCTCGGCGACCCGGTCGGCGCCCAGCTTGGTGCGGACGAAGACCAGGGTGCGGCCGGGGCGGTTGGCGATCATCGCGGTGAGGACCTTCTTGTGGTGCGGGTGCACCAGGAAGACGTGGTGGTCCATCGTCGTGACGCTGGCGGTGCCGTCGTCGGTCGAGTGGGTCACCGGGTCCACCAGGTAGGTCTGCGCCACCTGGTCGACACCGTGGTCCAGCGTGGCCGAGAAGAGCAGCCGCTGCCCGCCCGCCGGGGTGAGGTCGAGGATCGCGGTGATCGCCTCGAGGAAGCCCATCTCCGACATGTGGTCGGCCTCGTCCAGCACGGTGACCTCGACCTCGGAGAGGTCCGCGGCACCCCGCTCGATGAGGTCCATCAGCCGGCCCGGGGTGGCCACCAGCAGGTCGACGCCCTGCTCCAGGGAGCGCAGCTGGGGCGTGTACGACATACCCCCGGCGACGAGCTGGAAGCTCAGCCCGACCGACCGCAGCAGCGGCTGGAGCGCGTCCACGATCTGCATCGCGAGCTCGCGGGTCGGGGTCAGCACGATGGCGCGCGGCCGGTGTGCCGTGGCCCGGCCGGATGCGGCCAGGCGGTGCAGGGTCGGGAGGCCGAAGGCCATCGTCTTGCCGGAGCCGGTCTGGCCACGGCCCAGGACGTCGCGTTCGGCCAGCGCGTCGGGGATGGTGACGGCCTGGATCGGGAACGGTGCGGTGATCCCCTGCGCGGCGAGCGCGTCGACGAGCCTGGCGTCCAGGCCGAGGTCGGCGAAGTTGCCGGTCCCGAGGTTCACCGGCGCCGGGCGGGCCGCGGGTGCAGTGTTGGCCGCCGGTGCCGTGCTGGCCACGGGCGCGGTGCGGGTCTCCTCGGAGTAGCTGGGCGCCGTCCGTCCCCGGGAGAACTCCTCCCGGTGGGCGGGCCGCCGGTAGTCCTCGCGGCGGGCCGGGCGGCGGGTGTCCTCGCGGCGGCTGTCCTCGCGGCGGGGTGCTCGGGCCCGGTGACCCTGACCCTCCTCGACGACGCCACCGTTGTGGGCGGCGTGCACCTCGCGCCAGTCGCGGGCGGGACGGTCGTAGCCGCGGTCGTCACGGCGGCGGTCGTAGCCACGGTCGTAACCGCGGTCGTAGCCACGGTCCTCCCGACGGGGACGGTCGTAGCGACGCTCATCACGCGGACGGTCGTAGCCGTCCCGGCTCTCCCGGCGGGTACGGTCGAGGCGCTCGGAGCGCTCCTCGAACCGGCGCGTCTTGGAGGGGGTCTCGCCGCCGCGGCGGGGACGCCCGGCGGCGGCGCGGGCCTTGGCCGCGGCCTTCTTCTGGGCAGCGGTGTGGCGGGGCTTCTTCTTCTTGGACGGCGCGGAACCGCGCCCGATGGCCTTGGCCATGGCGTATCTACTCATTTCGGTTATCGGTGAGGTTGGCGCGCCTCACCGCCTCCATGAGCGGGACCGTCCTACCTCCAGGTGCCCGTAGCACCCGCTGGGCCGCGAGGAACGTGTCGTCCTCCGGCAGGCCCATGATCATCAACTCTGGTATCGGGCCGAATCACCATGCTACCGGATCGGGGACACCGCACCGCACCATCGAGGGCCGATGGTGACGCACTTCACCCGGCGGCCCGGCCGTCGCGCATCGGACCGAGCAGGTCGTCGAGTGCAGTGTCCAGCGTGGGATAGGCGAAGTCGTAGCCCGCCTCCGCGAGCACGGTCGATGTCGCGTGCCGGCCGGTGATCGCCAGGGCGGGATCGGTGCGGAGCACGACGCTCCCGATCCGCAGCAGCGGCGCGGGGGTCGGCGGCGCCCAGGGGCGGCGAAGGTGGGCCCGCAACCGGGCCATCAACTCGGCGTTGCGGACGGGTTCGGGCGCGGCCGCGATGACTACCCCCGACGGCAGGGTGAGGCCCGGCGCGAGACCGAGTGCGGCCCGGGCGATGGCGAGCCAGTCCTGGACGTGGATCCAGCTGACCCACTGCTGCCCATCGCCGATCGGTCCGCCGAGACCGACCCGGGTGACACCGAGCAGCCGGTCGAGCACCGGGGCCCCGCGGTCTAGCACCAACGAGGTGCGGAGCACGACGCCGTGCTCGGTGTTGGCCCCGGAAAAGGCCGCCTCCCACGGGGCAGCTACGCCGGTCATCTGCGCCAGGCCGTCCTCGGGGACGGACGTGGATTCGTCGCACGGCTCGTCGCCTGCGTCGCTATAGATGGCGGTGGTGCTCGCCTGGAGCCAGTGCCGCAGCGGCGCCGGTAGGTCCCGACTGGCTTGGACGAGGGCATGAGTCGAATCCACTCGACTATCCCGGAGCGAGGCGATGTTGGCCGGGGTGGGCCTAACGTCGACGAGGCGACCCGCAAGATTGACCAGCGAGGTCCGGCCGGGCTCGGAGAGTTCTTCGGTCCAGTCCCCGACGGTCTTCCCGTCCCAGGTAACCTGGCGGAACGGCAGTCCGTCCTGGACCGACCGGGTCAGCAGAACGACCTCGACCCCTCGGCAAAGGAGATCCGCGGCCAGCCGCCGGCCCAGCGTGCCGGTCCCTCCAGCGATGACGACCTTGGGCGCAGCAGGCCCGACACCGCCGCCCCCGAGGCCGTACAGCCTGGCCGCGTCGAGCGCGGGCTCCCCTGCCAGGGCGCGACGCACGAACGGCGCGAACCCGGCGGTGAGCGGTCCACGGATCCGCAGGGTCTGCGCGAACCGGGTCAGCCCAGCATCGTCGGGACTGAGGTCCCAACTGATGCGCAGGCTGCCGCGGGGTTGCGGCTGCTCCAGGACCAGGCTGCGCCCGGGAATCAGCTCGACCACCCGGAACGGTGGCGCGGTCCTGCGGTGCACCGCCCCCACGACGGGCAGGGCCAGCGCCAATTCGCCGGTCTGCCCGACCTCCAGCGGCCCGTCGAGGTGTGCCGCAAAGATGCCGGGGCACCACTCTGCCCAGCGCGTCACGTCGGTCAGGACCGCCCAGAGAGCCTCGGCATCGAGGGCCAGCACGGCCCGGTCGGTTTGCTGCCACGTCATGGGTGGGAGCGTACGGGTGTGCTGGGCACCCGGTGCCAGGGCCTCTGGGTCGACCTCCCCGATGGACAGGTCCGATGCACCCGGGACGTCGACGCCGCGGTCCTCAACCCATGTCGGAGGGATCCTTGATCCGGGTCGGCTTGGCATAGAGCGCACGGTTCAGGAACCAGGTGAGGGCCCATAGCCCGACGCCGATGACCAGCAGCCAGCCGGCCACGACGTACACCTCGGTGGAACGCCCCGTCCAGGGGCCCACCATGTAGGCGCAGGCGAACGCCCCGACGACCGGGATCCAGGTCGGCGCGGTGAAGTGCTCGTGCTGCACCGGATCCTTCCGCAACACCAGGCACGCCACGTTGACCACGGCGAACACCGCCAGCAGGAGCAGCGCGGTGACGTCACCAAGGTTCTGCACGGAGGGGACCAGCCAGATCAGCCCCACCGCGAGGGCGGTGGTGAACACGATGGCGGCCCACGGTGTCTGCCGTCCCTTGTGGACCAGACCGAGCGGCTTGGGCAGCACCCCCTGGCGGGACATGCCGTAGAGCAGTCGCGAGGCCATCATCATGTTGATCAACGCAGAATTGGCTACGGCGAACATGGCGATGAACGGGTAGATATCACCGATCGGCAGGTCCGGTGCCCCCGTCTGCACGACCGTGAGCAGGGGCGTGCCGTCCTTGGCCAGCTCTCCCACGGGGACCAGGGCCACCGCGGTGATCGAGACCAGCACGTAGATGAGTCCGGTCAGCATCAGGCCGGAAAGCATGATCTTGGGGAAGATGCGCGACGGCTCCTTGGTCTCCTCGGCCATATTGACCGAGTCCTCGAAACCGACCATCGCGAAGAACGCCAGGGCGGTCGCCGCAGTCACCGCCATGAACGCGTTCTTGCCCGACGGGCTCTCGAAGATCACGATCCGGGAGAAGTCCACCTCTGCACCCGAGAAGCCGGCCACGGCATACAGCCCGACGAAGATCACCAGCAGCAGGCCGGACAGTTCGATCAGGGTCAGCACCACGTTGGCCTTGACGGATTCGGCCACCCCGCGGAAGTTGATGGCCATCACCAACAGGATGAAGACGATGCCGCCGATCAGTAGGGCACCGGAGTTGGTCTCGTCCCACCAACCGAAGCCCTTACCCAGGTTCTCGGCGAATGCGCGGGAGGCGGTGGAGGCCGAGGTGATGCCGCTGGACATCACCAGGAAGGTCACCAGGAAGGTCAGGAAGTGGATCGCGAACGCCCGGTGCACGAAGGATGCCGCGCCACCGGCCTGGGGATACTTGGTGACCATCTCCAGGTAGGAGAACGCCGTGATGATGGCGATCGTAAAGGCCACCAGGAAGGGCACCCAGACCGCACCACCAACCTCGTTGGCGACCTTGCCGGTCAACGCGTAGATGCCCGTGCCGAGGATGTCCCCGACGATGAACAGCAGGAGCAGTTTCGGGCCCATCACCCGTTTCAGCTCGGTCTCCTGCTCGCCCGCTGCACTCTTCAGCTCTGCGTCGCTCACGACACCACCTCCTGTGCTACACCCGACTGGCGGGACCGGGATCCCCCGATCGGGGTAACAGTGGCGCAGCTCACAGTCGCGCGCAAGAGACACGCGCAGGTCCGAACCAACGCGTGGTCACCGGTGAGGTGCTCGTGACCCGTCCCTGAGCATCCGGAGGAACGACAATCCACGGTATGCCGTGGAGCCGATGGTCCGCTCAGGCGTCGATCCGCTCCCGGTCCAGCGCGTGGGCCGAGTCGACGATGAAGTCCTTACGGGGCGCCACGTCCGAGCCCATCAGCAGGTCGAACACCTCCTCGGCGCGGGCAGCGTCGGCCAGGGTGACCCGGCGCAGGGTGCGGTGGCGCGGGTCCATCGTGGTCTCGGCCAGCTGGTCGGCGTCCATCTCCCCCAGGCCCTTGTACCGCTGGATCGGCTGCTTGATGTGCCGACCGCGCTTGTTCAGCTGCGCGACCGTCTTGCGCATCTCGGCCTCGGTGTAGGTGTAGATGAACTCCTTGGGCGACCGGCCGGACGCGCTGACCTCGATCCGGTGCAGCGGCGGCATCGCGGCATACACCCGGCCGGCCTCGACCAGGGGGCGCATGTAGCGGAAGAACAGGGTGAGCAGCAGCGTCCGGATGTGCGCACCGTCGACGTCGGCGTCCGTCATGATGATGACCTTGCCGTAGCGGGCCATGTCGACGTCGAAGGACCGCCCCGAGCCGGCGCCGACGACCTGGATGATCGCGGCGCACTCGGCGTTGTGCAGCATGTCCGAGACCGAGGCCTTCTGCACGTTCAGGATCTTGCCGCGCAGCGGCAGCAGCGCCTGGTAGTCCGAGGTCCGGGCCAGCTTGGCGGTGCCCAGCGCACTGTCGCCCTCGACGAGGAACAGCTCGGTCTTCTCGGTGTCGTTGGAGCGGCAGTCGGCGAGCTTGGCCGGCAGCGAGGAGGACTCCAGGGCGTTCTTGCGCCGCTGGGTCTCCTTGTGCAGCCGGGCCGAGATCCGCGACTTCATCTCGGAGACGACCTTCTCCAGCAGGAGCGAGGCCTGCGCCTTGTCACCGCGCTTGGTCGAGGTCAGTCGGGTGGTCAGCTCGGACTCCACCACCTTGCTCACGATGGAGCGCACGGCCGAGGTGCCCAGCACCTCCTTGGTCTGCCCCTCGAACTGCGGCTCGGCCAGCCGCACCGTCACCACCGCGGTGAGCCCGGCCAGGATGTCGTCCTTGTCGACCTTGTCGTTGCCGACCTTGAGCCGGCGGGAGTTGACCTCCAGCTGCTTCTTGAAGACCTTGAGCAGCGAGGCCTCGAAACCGGCCACGTGCGTGCCGCCCTTGGGCGTGGCGATCACGTTGACGAAGGAGGTCGTGGTCGTCTCGTAGCCCTGACCCCAGCGCACGGCGATGTCCACGTCGCAGGTGCGCTCCATCTCCTTGGAGACCATCTGGCCGGTCGGGTCGAGCACCGGGACGGTCTCGGTGAAGGTCCCCGAGCCCTGCAAGCGCCAGGTGTCGGTGACCGCGGTGTCGGGGGCGAGGAACTCCACGAACTCGGTGATCCCGCCGTCGTAGTTGAACGACTCCTCGGAGTGCTCCTCCGAGCGCTGGTCCTTGATCAGGATGGTCAGCCCGGGCACCAGGAAGGCGGTCTGGCGCGCCCGGGCGACCAGCTCCTCGTAGGAGAAGGCCGCGGACTTGAGGAAGATCTGCGGGTCGGCCCAGTAGCGGACGGTGGTGCCCGTGGCCCCCCGCTTGGCCTTGCCGGTCACCCGCAGCTCCGAGCTCTTCTCGTATGCCGTGAAGGGGGACTCCGGCGACCGCCCCTTGCCGTCCTCGAAGGCCCCGGGCTCCCCGCGCCGGAAGCTCATCGAGTGGACCTTGCCACTGCGGGTCACCGACACGTCGAGCCGGCCCGAGAGGGCGTTGACGACCGAGGCGCCGACGCCGTGCAGGCCACCGGACGCGGCGTAGGAGCCGCCCCCGAACTTGCCCCCGGCGTGCAGCTTGGTAAAGACGACCTCGACCCCGGAGAGGCCGGTGCGCGGCTCCCGGTCCACCGGGATCCCCCGCCCGTTGTCGTCGACCTCGACCGACCCGTCCGGGAGCAGGGTCACCTCGATCCGGTCGGCGTGACCGCCCAGCGCCTCGTCCACCGCGTTGTCGATGATCTCCCACAGGCAGTGCATGAGGCCGCGCGAGTCGGTCGACCCGACATACATCCCCGGCCGCTTGCGGACTGCCTCCAGGCCCTCGAGGACCTGCAGGTGCCGGGCCGAGTAGTCCTGCGCCACGGATGACTCCTTCTGCTGTATGCCTGGGGGACCTCAGCAGGGTAACGCGGGGCGGCGACGGTGCCGGTCAGGCGCGCAGCGCCAGGGCTTTCCGGAACCCCGGGATTCGGCCCACAGCGAAACACGCGCAACCAGGGGCCCTCCAGACGCGTCTCAGGAACAGGAAGTCGTGCTTGACTGTTGCTCAGGTGACGGCCTTAGCCGTCCCACCGACCGGTCCGACGAGCAGAGGGAGACTGACGTGAACGGCACACTGGCACCAGAACTGACGGTCGCCGACCGCTGCGACCGTTGCGGCGCGCAGGCATTTGTGCGCGCACGGCTCGCCGGCGGCTTCGAGTTGCTGTTCTGCGCCCACCACGGGCGAGAGCACCTGGAGAAGTTGCGCGACCTGGACGACATCGAGATCACCGACGAGTCGCACAAGCTGCACGCCGACAGCGAGAGCGAGTCGGTCTGACCCCATGACGGTCATCACCGTGATCGCCGGCCTGGTCATGCTGGTCGGCCTCATCGGCATCGTGATCCCGGTCCTGCCAGGACTCCTCCTGGTATGGGCCGGGATCTTGCTGTGGACCCTCGAGACCCAGGGCGGCGCCTGGTGGGTCTTCGGGATCGCCACGGCCATCGCGGCGGCGTGCCTGCTGCTGGAGTACACGATCCCCGGCAAGCGGATGCGCAAGGCGGGGGTCCGCACCTCGACGCTCCTGGCCGGGCTGGGCGTCGCGATCGTCGGCTTCTTCGTGATCCCCGGGGTCGGGGCGCTGCTCGGCTTCCCGCTGGGGATCTACCTGGTCGAACGGGCCCGTCGGGGCGGCCATGCCCAGGCGTGGACGGCGACCAAGCACGCGTTGAAGGCGGTCGGTCTCAACATCCTGATCGAGCTGGCCTCCGCCCTGGTCATGGTCGGCGTCTGGCTGGCCTCGATCATCTGGATCCTCTGAAGCCGGCTCAGACGAGCGCGGTGCCCTGCACCTCCACCAGTGCCTCGACGTCCCAGAGGCGGGCCACTCCGATCCCGGCCGTGGCGGGGTAGTGCCGCCCGATCAGGTCCTTCCACACCGCGCCGATCTCCCGGCCGTGCGCCTTGTAGTCCTCCATGTCGACGATGTAGATGGTCAGCGACACCAGCTGCTCCGGGGTGCCGCCGGCCGCCCGCAGCGCGGTGAGCAGGTTGCCCAGCGCCTGGCGGAACTGCTCGACGACGGTCTCCCCCACGATCACCCCGCTGGGGTCCAGCGCCGTCTGCCCGGCGAGGAAGACCGTGCGGCCCGTGCCGCTGACCGCGTGCGAGAAACCGCTGGGCTTGCCCAGCTCCGGCGGGTTGATGAACTCGAGCTCGCTCATGACTGGTGTGCTCCTCCGTCGATGTTGATCCCCTGGCCGGTGATGCCGCCCGTCGAGATGCACAGCCAGGCGGCGTCGGCGACCTCCTCGGGCCGGATCAGCCGGCCGATCGGTTGCTTGCGTTCCAGGATCGTCCGGGCCTCCTGCGCCTCGCGCCCGGTGGAGGCGCTGATGCCCTCCACGGTCTGGTCGGTCATCGGGGTGTCCACGTAGCCGGGGCAGACCGCGTTGACGGTGACCCCGGTGCGGGCCAGCTCGACCGCGGCCGACCGGACCAGCCCGAGCACGCCGTGCTTGGAGGCCGTGTAGGCGCTGATGTACGGCTCGCCCACCTTGGCCGCCACCGACGCGACGACCACGATCCGCCCGTAGCCGGCGTCCACCATCGGCGGGATCGCCCGGCGCAGGCACCGGAACGGCGCGGTGAGGTTGAGGTCCAGCATCTGCTGCCACTGCTCGTCGGTCGTCTTCGGCAGCGGCGCCGAGGTCCCTGCCCCGGCGTTGGCGACCAGCACGTGCACCGGTCCCCACTCCTGCTCCACCGCGGAGAAGACGTCCTCCAAGGCGGCTGGGTCGGTGATGTCCGCCGGCAGCACCAGCGTCGGACCGGGGCACTCGGCCGCGGTCTGCGCCAACTGGTCCGCGTTGCGGGCGGTCAGCGCGACCCGCACCCCCTCCCGACTCAGTCGCGCCGCGATGGCTCGTCCGATGCCCCGGCCGGCGCCGGTCACCAGCGCGGTCAGGGTCTCTGGGGTTTCGACGGAGGTGGGCACAGGCCGACCCTACGACACGAAACGGCCACAATCATGTCGATCTCTGGACGCTGGACACAAAAACGACATAGGGTCGCTGCGTCACCTGGCACCGATGCCGTTGCCACTGAACCGGAGGGACCCCACCATGACTGCCCGACGCTCGACCAGCCGCCGCCTGTCCGCAGCAGCCGCCGTATGCAGCGCCACGCTCCTCCTCGCCGCCTGTGGTGGCGGGGGCGGCAGCCTCGGCGGGGACGACGAGGTCGCCGCCGGGCCGGTGAAGATCGGCCTGCTCGTCCCGCAGTCCGGGGTCTACAAGTCCCTGGGCGACGACATGAAGGCCGGCTTCGAGGTCTACCTGGAGCAGCACGACAACATGCTCGGCGGCCGCGAGGTCGAGGTCGTCCTGGCCGACGAGGGCGAGACCGCGGACAGCGGCAAGTCCGCCGCCGACAAGCTGGTCAAGCAGGACGGCGTGCTCGCCGTGACGGGCGTGGTCAGCTCGGCCGTGCTCAACGGCGTGGTCGACCTGTTCGAGTCCGAGGGCGTGCCGCTCGTGGGGTCCAACGCCTCCCCCACCACGCTCACCGACGCCGAGTACATCTGGCGCACCTCCTACGTCAACGACGAGCCGGGCAAGGCCCTGGGTGCCTACGCCGCCGAGCAGGAGGACGGCCCCGTCTACCTGCTCGCCGCCGACTACCAGGCGGGCCTGGACGAGACGACCGGCTTCAAGGAGACCTTCGAGCCGGCCGGCGGCGAGATCGCCGACGAGGTCTACACCCCATTCCCGGACACCAGCAACTTCCAGCCGTTCCTGAGCAACCTGCAGAGCTCGGGCGCCGGGGCCGTCTTCACCTTCTACGCCGGGGGTGCCGCCGTGGAGTTCGTCAAGCAGTACGACCAGTTCGGCCTGGCCGGTGAGATCACCCACTACTCCGCGGGCTTCCTCACCGAGGGCAGCGTGCTGGACGGGCAGGGCGACTCCGCGCTCGGCACGCTCACCGCGATGAACTACTCGGCGGACCTGGACAACGAGGTCAACGAGGCGTTCGTGGCGGACTACCAGGAGAAGACCGGGATGCTGCCGACCACCTACGCGGCGGCCTCCTACGACGCGGCGGCGGTGCTCGACAAGGCGATCGAGGCCAGCGGCGACGACCTGTCCTCGGAGAGCCTGAACGCCGCCATCGGCGAGGTGGGCGAGATCGACAGCCCCCGCGGGACCTGGGAGTTCAACGACAACGGCACGCCGATCCAGATGTGGTACCTGCGCGAGGTCCAGGAGGTCGACGGCGAGCTGCGCAACGTCGTGGTCGAGGAGCTCGGCACGCTCGGCGACTGACCCGGGTCGCCCGGTCCCCGGCGCGCCACCCCTTGATGGGACGTCACCCCTGATGAGTTCGACCCACCCGACGACGATGAGGAAGCTACCCCCGTGCTGAGCTGGTTCGACGCCAACGTCATCAGCATGGTGGACGGCGTGGCCTACGGCCTGCTGCTGTTCACCCTCGCCGTGGGATTGTCCCTGGTGTTCGGCATGATGGACGTGCTGAACCTGGCCCACGGCACCCTGTACCTGCTGGGCGCCTACACGGCATATCTGCTGTCCGACGGTTCCCTGCTCGGGATCCTGCTGGCCGTGCTGGCCGGCATCGCGGTCGGGGTGCTCGGCGGGTTCGTGCTGGCGGCGATGACCCAACCCCTCGCCGCGCGCGGCCACCTGGACCAGGCGGTGCTCACCCTCGGGGTCTCCTTCATCGTGGCCGAGCTGCTGTTCGCCGGGTTCGGCTCGCAGCGGCTGCCGACCGCTCCCCCGTCGGCGCTGTCCGGGACGCTCTCGGTCCTCGGGCACAGCTACCCGCTCTACCGACTCGTCTTCATCGGGATCGCGGCGCTGCTGGCGGTGCTCTGCTACGTGGTCTTCGAGCGCAGTTCGCTCGGCGCGCTCGTGCGGGCCACCGTCGCCGACCGGGACATGGTGCGGGCGATGGGCGTGGACACCCGCAAGGTGCTCTTCGGGGTGTTCGGCTTCGGCGCGGCGCTGGCCGCGGTCGGCGGGGTGCTCGGCGCACCGATCATCGCGCCCGGCCCCGGGGTGGACGAGAGCGTCCTCGTGCTCTCCCTCGTGGTCGTGGTGATCGGCGGGCTGGGCTCGGTCCGGGGCGCGCTCATCGGCGCGCTGATCATCGGCCAGGTCCAGACGCTCGGGGTGGCCGTGATGCCGACCTACTCGGCCTTCCTGCTGTTCGGCGCGATGCTCGTGGTGCTGGTCTGGCGACCGCAGGGACTCGGCCGCAAGGCGGTGGCCACGTGAGCCCCGTCCTCACCGGGGACCGCACCCGGATGATCCCGTATGCCGTGGGGCTGGTCCTCCTCGTGGTGCTGCTCGCCCTGCCGTGGTACCTGAGCGCCTACACGATCTCCACCGTCTCCCGGATCTTGGTCTTCGGCCTGCTGGCGATGAGCGTGAACCTGCTCACCGGCATCACCGGGCTCCCCACCCTGGGGCAGGCCGCCTACTTCGGCGTGGGCGCCTACACCGGCGCGATCGTGGCCACCCGGCTTACCGAGGTCGGTCCGCTGCAGCTCGTGCTGTGCGCCCTGGCGGGGGCGGTCGCCGCGGCCGTGACCGGTCCGGTCGCGGTCCGGGCGCGCGGCGTCCCGTTCCTGATGATCACCCTGGCCATCGGCGAGATCGGCTACAGCGCCGCGGGCCGGATGGACGGGGTCACCGGCGGCACCGACGGGTTCCGCGGCATCCCACCGGTCGTGCCGCTGCCCGGCATGGAGCCGCTGACCAACGACGGCCTCGTCTACTACTACGTGCTGGCCTGCTTCCTGCTGCTCTACGGCCTGGTCGCGATGCTCCTGCGCTCCCCGTTTGGCCTGGCGCTGCGGGGGCTGCGCGACAACGAGGCGCGGCTGCGGGCGGTCGGCTACCCCACGACCCGGTATGCCCTGGCCGGCTACGTGCTGGCCGGGACCCTCGCCGGGGCGGCCGGGTCGCTGTGGACGACCGTGCAGCGCTTCGTGTCCCCGGGCGACATGGGCTTCGGCGTCGCGGCCCTGGCGCTGCTGGCCGTCATCATCGGCGGCGCCGGCTCGATGTGGGGCGCGGTCCTCGGCGCGGGCCTGTGCATCTGGGTGCGCGACTACCTGGGCAACATGGTCGCCGGCCACGGCGAACTCCTCCTGGGCGTGCTGTTCGTCCTCGCCGTCTACCTGCTGCCCCGCGGCGTCGCCGGCTTCCGGCTCCCGCGCGGGGGCGGACCGACCGAGGGTGTCGAGGGTGCCGAACCCGCCGGCATCGGGGCGTCGGCGGGTGGTGAGTCATGAGCGGTCCGGACACACGGCATACCGGGTCCGCGGCGGCGCCCGCCCACGCGCTGGAACTGGACGGCGTCTCCCAGCACTTCGGCCACCTCAAGGCGGTCGACGAGGTGACCCTGCAGGTCGCGCCGGGCAGCCGGCACGCGATCATCGGCCCGAACGGCGCCGGCAAGTCGACCCTCTTCGCGCTCATCGCGGGGACCCGTCGCGCCACCGCCGGGCGGGTGGTCCTCGCCGGGCAGGACGTCACCGCGCTGCGCGAGCACGAACGCGTGCAGCGCGGGCTGGTCCGGACCTTCCAACACTCCTCGCTGTTCCTGCGCGGCACGGTGCTGGAGAACATCGTGCTCGCCGCCCAGCAGGTCTCGGGGCAGTCCTGGGGCATGTTCCGGCCGGTGTCCCGCCGCCGGGCGCTGCTCGGGGAGGCGCACGAGCTGCTGCGCCAGGTCGGGCTGCAGGACCGGCACGGCGCTCCCGCGGGCTCCCTCTCGCACGGCGAGCGGCGCCAGCTCGAGGTCGCCGTCGCCCTCGCCTGCCGACCGAGCGTCGTGATGCTCGACGAGCCCGCCGCCGGGATGTCCCCGGCCGAGACGCACCGGCTCACCGAGCTCATCCACGACCTCCCCGGGACGGTGACCGTGCTCCTGGTCGAGCACGACCTCGACCTCGTCTTCGGGCTCGCCGACCGGGTCAGCGTGCTGCACCTGGGCCGGCACCTGATGACCGGCAACCCCGCCGAGGTCCGGGCCAGCGACGCCGTCCAGGAGGCCTACCTCGGCGCCACCGACACCAGCGAGCTGTTCCCGGAGGGGCTGGAGAGCGACCTCCCGGCGCCGACCACCGAGACGGGAGGCACCCCGTGAGCGAGGCACCCTTCCTGCAGGTGTCCGGCCTGCGCTCCGGCTACGAAGGCTCGACCGTGCTGCACGGCGTGGACCTCACCGTCCCCGAGGGGTCGGTCGTCGCGCTGCTCGGCCGCAACGGGGTCGGCAAGTCCACCCTGATCAGCACGATCATGGGCCTGGTCAAGCCGTATGCCGGGTCCGTCCTCCTGGAGGGGACCGACGTCGCGGGCCACCGGGTCGATGCCATCGCCCGCGCCGGCGTCGGTCTCGTGCCGCAGGGGCGGCGGATGTTCGCCCCGCTCACGGTGGCCGAGCACCTCAGGCTGGCCGAGGACCAGGGCCGGCGGATCACCGGGCGGCGGGCCGCCGGCTCGGCCGGGGCCGAGCGTCCGTGGACCCTCGCGCGGGTCCTGGATCTGCTCCCCCGGCTCGGCGAACGGCAGCGCAACCGGGGTGACCAGCTCTCCGGGGGCGAGCAGCAGATGCTCGCCATCGCCCGGGCGCTGCTCACCAACCCGCGGCTGCTGCTGCTCGACGAGCCCTCCGACGGCCTCGCCCCGTCCGTGGTCCGGCAGGTCGGCGAGGTGGTCCAGGACCTGCTCACCGAGGGGCTGTCGATCCTGCTGGTCGAGCAGGACCTGCGCCTGGCCTTCTCGGTCGCCGACCGGGTCGCGGTGATGGACAAGGGGCGCATCGTGCTCGACACCACCGTGACCGACTTCCGCTCCGACGCCGCCCGCGCCCGGGCCCTGCTCGGCGTCGGTTAGGCGCCGGCGGACTGACCCGCGCAGGCCTCAGGTGAGCGAGGAGACGAAGCGCTGGGCCGGCTCGTGCAGGCGGGCGTGGAGCCGGTGGAAGGTCTCCGCGGCTGTGACACCCGTCCAGTCGGTGGGTAGCAGTTCGGGCGCCAGACCGGGGTCCAGGAACGGCAGCCGCCGCCAGGTGGTCACCACCGCCACGTGGTCGGCGAAGGCCTGCCCCTCGTCGGGGTCGCCCGTCGCCGCCTCCCACCGGGCCAGCACCGGCGCGAAGGTGTCGTTGAAGTCGCGGTAGAGCACGTCCAGTCCGTCCAGGTCCCACCAGGTGGCCGCCTCCCCCGCCATGTCACGGAAGCCCAGGTAGTCGGCGTGGAACAGGTCGACATACTCGGCGAGCTCCAGCCGCTCCAGGACGGACCGGGTCTCCTCGGCCAGGTGGCCGGGGGCGATCCACACGCCGGGTCCCACGGTGCCGTAGCCGAGCCAGGTCAACCGGGAGCGCAGGGTGTGCCGCTTCTGACGCTCGGACTCGGGCACGCTGAACACCGCCAGCACCCACCCGTCGTCCAGGGTCGCGCGGGTCCGCCCGAAGATCCGCTGGTCGCCCTCGGTCAACACGTCCCGGGCATACGTCGACAGGGCGTAGCCGGCCAGGTTGTCGCGGCGCTCCGCCTCCAACAGGCCGCGCCGCTTCAGCCGGGAGATCGAGGAGCGCACGGCCGGTTCGTCGACGCCGAGGCGTCCCATCAGCCGGATCAGCGAACTCACCGACAGCCAACCGCCGACCTCGCGGGCGAAGAGTCCGTAGATCGTCACGATGTGCGCGCGGGGGCGCACCGCGGTCCCGGGGCCGCCTTCATCGTCGAGGTCCGACACCAGCCGCTCCTATCGCGAACTCTTGACTGTCGTAACTTGCGAAGCATACTAGGAGGAGTCCCCGACGCCGACTCGAAGAGGCCATGCGCATGCAGCTGTCCCGCTCCGCCCACGTCGACACCTTCTGTCGGGACAACCTCCCACCCCAGGACCAGTGGCCCGAGTTCCGCTTCGACATCCCCGGCGTGCAGTATCCCGAGCGCCTCAACTGCGCGGTCGAGCTGCTCGACAAGGTGATCGAGGAGCACGGCGGGGACCGGACCTGCCTGCTGACCCCGGCGGGCGAACGCTGGACCTACCAGGAGCTGCTCGACTCGGCCAACCGGATCGCCAACCACCTGGTCGACGACCTCGGCATCGTGCCGGGCAACCGGGTCATGCTCCGGGGGCCCAACAACCCCTGGCTGGTCGCCTGCTGGTTCGCCGTGCTGCGCGCCGGCGCCGTGGTGATCCCCACGATGCCGCTGCTGCGCCCGCGCGAGCTGCAGGTGATGGGCGAGATCGGCCGGTTCGACCTGGCCCTGTGCGACCACCGGTTCGTCGCGGACCTGGAGGCGGCGGGCATCCCCGAACTGCGGATCGTGGAGTATGCCGGGGAGGGCGCTGCCGACCTGGCCGCCCGGGTGGCCGACAAGTCCGCGACCTTCGAGCCGGTCGACACCGCCGCCGACGACGTCTGCACCCTGGCCTTCACCTCGGGCACCACCGGCAAGCCCAAGGCCACGATGCACTTCCACCGCGACATCCTGGCCAACGCGGACACCTTCTCCGCCGAGGTGCTCAAGCCGGTCGCCGACGACGTCTTCACCGGCACACCGCCGCTGGCCTTCACCTTCGGCCTGGGCGGCCTGGTGGTCTTCCCGATGCGGGTCGGGGCCTCCAGCCTGCTGATCGAGAAGACCACCCCGGCCGACCTCGCCGACCTGATCCAGGAGCACGGGGTGACCGTGTGCTTCACCGCCCCCACGGCATACCGCGCGATGCTCGCGGCGGGCAAGGCGCCCCAGCTGCGGGGCCTGCGCCGTGCCGTGTCCGCCGGGGAGCACCTGCCGGCCAGCACCTGGGAGGCGTTCCGGGAGCAGACCGGCCTGGCGATCATCGACGGCATCGGCTCGACCGAGATGCTGCACATCTTCATCTCCGCCGCCGACGGGGACATCCGGCCCGGCGCGACCGGCCGTCCGGTCCCCGGCTACCAGGCGATGATCCTGGACGCGATGGGCCAGCCCGCCCCCGACGGCACCCCCGGTCGACTCGCCGTCAAGGGCCCGACCGGCTGCCGCTACCTGGCCGACGAACGGCAGGCTGTCTACGTCCAGGACGGCTGGAATGTCACCGGCGACACCTTCGTCAGGGACGAGGACGGCTACTTCTGGTACCAGGCCCGCAGCGACGACATGATCGTCTCCTCGGGCTACAACATCGCCGCCCCCGAGGTCGAGGAGGCCCTGATGGCCCACCCCTCGGTGCTCGAGGTCGCCGTGGTCGGTATGCCGGACCCCGACCGGGGCGCGGTCGTCTCCGCCCACGTGGTGCTGACCGAGGAGGCCGCCGCGGCCGCGGCCCAGGACGCCGACGCCGTCCGCAAGGAGCTGCAGGACCACGCCAAGGCCCAGATCGCCCCCTACAAGTACCCGCGCCGGGTCGAGTTCGTGGAGGCGCTGCCCCGCACCTCCACCGGCAAGGTGCAGCGCTACCGGTTGCGCGAACCCGACGGCCCGCGCCGATGACCCGCGGGCCCGCCGTCCGGATCGAGCGGCAGGTGGACTGGATCGACACCGACGCCGCCGGCCACTACCACCACTCCAGCGTGATCCGCTGGGCCGAGGCGGCCGAGGCCGAGCTGCTCCGCCGGGTCGGGGCCCCGGACCTGACGCCGACGGTCCCCCGGGTCCGGTACGAGGTGGACTACCTGGACCGGCTCTACTTCCGGGACACCGCGCTGGTCGACCTGTGGGTCGACAAGGTGGGCACGAGCTCGCTGCGCTACGGCTTCGAGGTCACCCGGGCCGGTCACGGGCCGGCCGCACGGGGCGCGATGACCTGCGTGCTGGTGGATCCCGGGACCGGCGCGAGCGCGCCCTGGCCGGCCGACCTCGCCCGACGTCTCGGGGGCGCACCCGGCGGCTGACCGGCGGACCCGACTGACGGCATACATGTCGATCTGTTGCCGGTCGTTCAATGGACAACATACCCTGATCGAGACCGAACCCGAGCCCTGGAGGAACCCCGTGCGGATGGCAGTCATCGGTGGTGGGCCCGGCGGCCTCTACTTCGCCGCGCTCGCCAAGCAGCTGGACCCGACCCACGAGATCACCGTGTGGGAGCGCAACGCCGAGGACGACACGTTCGGCTTCGGCGTGGTCTTCTCCGACGAGACGCTCGGCGGGATCGAGCTGGCCGACCCCGAGATCTACCGGCAGATGGAGCGCGAGTTCGCCCGGTGGGACGACATCGACGTGCACTATCGCGACCGGGTGTTCACCTCCGGCGGCAACGGCTTCGCCGCGATGAGCCGCAAGCGGCTGCTGCAGATCCTGCAGGCCCGGTGCCGCGAGCTCGGCGTCGAGCTCCACTTCCGCACCGAGGCACCCGACGTCGAGGAGCTCGCCGCGACCCACGACCTGGTGCTCGCCGCGGACGGACTGAACTCCGCCGTGCGTCGCCGGTTCGCCGACACGTTCCGTCCCACGATGGACGCGCGCGCCTGCAAGTACATGTGGCTGGGCACGGACAAGGTCTTCGACGCCTTCAAGTTCTACGTGCGCGAGACCCCGCACGGCGTGATGCAGATCCACGGCTACCCCTTTGACGCGCACGGCAGCACCTTCATCGTGGAGATGCACGAGGACGTATGGCGTGCCGCCGGCTTCGACGCGAACGCGGACCGGCTGTGGGTCCCCGGTGAGTCGGACGAGGAGTCGATCGAAGCGGTCAAGGAGCTCTTTGCCGACGTGCTCGACGGGCACGGGGTGATGGCCAACAACTCCCGGTGGATCGGCTTCACCACGATCCGCAACCAGACCTGGCGGCACGGCAACATCGTGATCCTGGGCGACGCCGCCCACACCGCACACTTCTCGATCGGCTCGGGCACCAAGCTCGCCATGGAGGACTCCCTGGCCCTGGCGGCCTGCCTGCACGAGCACCCCGACCTGGACACGGCGCTGGCCGCCTACGAGGAGGAGCGCAAGCCGGTCGTGGAGTCGACCCAGCGGGCGGCGCAGGCCAGCCTGGAGTGGTTCGAGAACCTGGGGCAGTACACCCACCAGGACCCCGAGCAGTTCGCATTCAACATCATGACGCGCAGCCGCCGGGTGACCCACGACAACCTGCGGGTGCGCGACCCCGAGTTCGTCGCCGGCATCGAGGACTGGTTCACCGAGCGGGTGTCCAGCGACCTGGGGGTCCCCGTCGCCCAGGGCACGCCCCCGATGTTCACGCCCTACCGACTCGGCGGGCTGGACCTGGTGAACCGGGTCGTGGTCTCCGCGATGGACATGTACCGGGCGACCGACGGGGTGCCCGAGGACTTCCACCTGGCACACCTGGGCGGGAAGGCGATGGGCGGCGCCGGGCTGGTGATGACCGAGATGGTCTGCGTCTCCCCCACTGGCCGGATCACCCCCGGCTGCACCGGCCTGTGGAACGAGGAGCAGGTCGCCGCCTGGCGCCGGATCACCGACTTCGTGCACGCCCAGTCGCCGGCCAAGATCGGGGCACAGCTGGGCCACTCGGGCCGCAAGGGCTCGACCAAGTTGATGTGGGAGGGCATCGACCAACCGCTGCCCGAGGGCAACTGGCCCGTGGTCGCGCCCTCCCCGCTGCCCTACCAGGAGGGGGTGAACCAGGTCCCGCAGGAGCTGACCACCGAGCAGATGGACACGATCCGCGAGGAGTTCGTGACCGCCGCCCGGCACGCCGACGAGGCCGGCTTCGACCTGCTGGAGCTGCACTGCGCCCACGGGTACCTGCTCTCCAGCTTCATCTCCCCGGTCACCAACCACCGCACCGACGAGTACGGCGGCGACCTGGCCGCCCGGTTGCGCTACCCGCTCGAGGTCTTCGCCGCGGTCCGCGAGGTCTGGCCGGCCGACAAGCCGATGACGGTGCGCATCTCGGCGAGCGACTGGGTGGAGGGTGGCATCGACACCGACGACGCCGTGCTCATCGCCCAGGCCTTCAGTGACGCCGGCGCTGCGGCCGTCGACGTGTCCACCGGGCAGGTCACCCCGGACGAGCAGCCCGCCTTCGGTCGCTCCTACCAGACCCCCTTCGCCGACGCGATCCGCAACCGGACGGGGGTCCCGACCATCGCGGTCGGCGTCATCTCCTCCTGGGACGACGTGAACTCGCTGATCCTGGCCGGCCGGGCCGACCTGTGCGCCCTGGGGCGGGTCCACCTGTACGACCCCAACTGGACGCTGCACGCCGCCGCGGAGCAGGACTACACCGGACCCGGTGTCAGTTGGCCGCTCCCCTGGCAGGCCGGGCGCCGTCGGCCCCAGACCGGACGCACCGACGGGCCGAAGCCACGCCTGGACCTGGTGCGGGAGGGCGAGCCCACCACCCGCCACGCTCGGTGGCGTCCGGAGTCAGGTCCGGAGTCAGGTCCGGAGTCTGCGTCGACCAACCTCGAGGGGGCCGTCCGGTGACCCGCCCCGTCCGGGAGACCGCCGCCCTGTCCGAGGCCGAGCAGGCCTTCGTCGCCGAGGTCGACGACGTCGCGGCGTCCCTGGCCGCGGAGCGGTCTGACGCCGACCACGCCGATGGTCGGGTCGACCGCGGCCTCGTGGCCGCCCTCGGCCGGGCCGGGCTGCTGCGCAAACTGTTCGGCGGGGAGGCGGACGGGGCTCCCTCCGATGCTGCGGCCCCCTCCGATACCGCGGCTCCCTCCGATACCGCGGTCCCGTCCGACGCCGCGGCCCTGCAACTGTGCCTCCTGCGCGAGTCGCTGGCTCGGGTCGACACCGCCGCCGAGACCGCCCTGGCGCTGCAGGGGTTGGGCAGCTACCCCATCCTGCAGTCGGCCCTTCCCGAGCAGGTCGAACGGTGGATCCCCGGCGTCGTCTCCGGCGAGGTCGTCGCGGCCTTCGCCCTCTCCGAGCCGGATGCCGGCTCCGACGCGGCCGCCCTGGCGCTGGAGGCCCGGCCGGACGGGGACGGATGGACCCTGCACGGCACGAAGACCTGGATCTCCAACGCGCCGGACGCCGACGTCTACACCGTCTTCGCCCGCACCGACCCCGACGCCGGCGCGAAGGGGGTCACCGCATACGTCGTCGACGGCACCTCCCCCGGGCTGTCCGGCGAGCCCCTCGACATGCTCTCCCCGCACGCGATCGGCCGATTGGACTTCGACGGGGTCCGGGTCGGCCCGGAGCAGCTGCTCGGTGAGGTGGGCGGGGGCTTCGCCGTGGCGATGCGCACCTTAGACCTGTTCCGGCCCAGCGTCGGGGCCTTCGCCGTCGGTATGTCGCAGGCCGCCCTGGAGCACGCCCTGGACTGGGCGACGACCCGGCAGATCTACGGCGGGCTGCTCAGTGACCAGCAGGCGGTGCAGCACACGCTGGCCGAGATGGCGACCCGCACCGACGCGGCACGGCTCCTGGTGCACCGGGCGGCCCGGGCATACGACGACGGGCTGCCGCCCCGGGAGGTCTCGGCGATGGCCGCGATGGCCAAGCTGTTCGCCACCGAGAACGCCCAGTGGGTCGTCGACCAGGCGGTCCAGCTGCACGGTGCGCGGGCGCTGCAGCGCGGACACGCCCTCGAGCACCTCTACCGCGACGTGCGCGCCCCCCGGATCTACGAGGGTGCCTCCGAGGTCCAGCGCACGATCATCGCCCGCCACCTGATCAAGCAACACCAGGCCCGGCCTGGCCACCCGACCAAGGAGTAGTTCGTGACCAACAGGTACCGGTCCTCAGCCGCCCTGACCGAGCAGTGGGACAACTTCGACTTCTCCGTCGAGGACGGGGTGGCCACGGTCACCCTCAACCGACCCGAGAAGCTGAACCCCCTCACCTTCGAGAGCTATGCCGACCTGCGCGATCTGCTCCACGAGATCCCCCACCGGGAGGACATCAAAGTGCTCGTGCTGCGTGGTGAGGGCAAGGCCTTCTGCGCCGGCGGCGACGTCAACGAGATCATCGGCGAACTGATCCAGATGGACGCCAAGGACCTGATCGGGTTCACCCGGATGACCGGCGAGGTGATCCGGGCGATGCGGGAGTGCCCCGTGCCGATCATCGCCGCCATCCAGGGCATCGCGGCAGGAGCCGGGTCCGTCCTGGCGCTGGCCTCGGACTTCCGGATCGTCACCGAGACGGGACGGTTCGCGTTCCTGTTCACCAAGGTCGGGCTCTCCGGCGGGGACATGGGCGCGGCGTACCTGCTCCCCCGCGCCGTCGGCTACGGCCGGGCGACGCAGCTCCTGATGCTGGGCGACACGATCGATGCCGAGACGGCCGATCGCTACGGGCTGGTCAGCAAGCTGGTGACCAACGAGACGCTCGACGAGGAGGTCGCCGCGCTGGCCGGTCGTCTCGCCTCCGGTCCGACGCTGGCCTACGCCCAGACCAAGTCGTTGATCACCCGCGAACTCGACATGCCGATCGGCTCGGCCATGGAGCTGGATGCGATGACCCAGGCGCTCCTGATGACCTCGGCCGACCACGCCGAGTTCCACGCCGCCTTCAACGAGGGCCGCAAGCCCGACTGGCAGGGGCGCTAAGTCCTCGGATTCCCCAGCGCCCGGGCATCAGCCGGGCGGGAGCGCGGACGGAACGGACTCAGAAGGGCGGGAGCGTGAGCCGAGCGACTCAGATGGGTCGGGCGCGAGCAGAACGACTCAGAATGGCGGGGGTTCGTCCCCGGGTACCCCGGGTCCGGCCTGCTCCTGCGTGATCCCCAGGATGTCCTCGGGGGTCGGCTGGTCCGAGGCCGGTCCCTTGCGCCGCTGCCCCCGACGGGTCTGGTGCCGGAGCTGGATCGGGGCCTGGTGGTGCAGCCAGCCGATACCGATCTCTCGGGCCTCCGGGTCCGGGTAGTCGTCGGAACCTGCCAGACGGTCCCCCGGCCCGCGATGCGCCAGGGCCGCGTAGATGAGGCGGTCCTGGAGGTCCGCATCGCCACCCACCGCCTGGGCCCACCGCTCCCTGGCCTCCGCCAGCGGGTCGGGGCCGCCACCGCCCGTGGCCGAGCCGTTGCCCGTGGCCGAGCCGGTGTCCGAGGTCGAGTCGGCGTCGGTTCCGGCCCTGGCGGACGTCGTCCACGGCTCCGTGAGCAGCCGGTAGTCGAATGCTCTCGTGGTGTAGCAGCGACCGAACAGGGTCGTCCAGGTCACTCGTCGCGTCGCATCGAGGACGGTCCGCCACACGTCCCAGGTCTTCAACTGGTGGTGAGGATCGTGTTTGAGGTCACCGTTGCGCTCGCTCGTCGGTCCGCCCTGGGCATAGGGCACCTCGTGGTCGAAGTCGCAGTTCGCCGCCGGCACCAGGCACCCGGGTGCCCTGCAGAACACGTCTGCGGCGTTGATCGTTTTCCTCAGCGCGGCATCCGGTCGGTAGGTCGTCGACGTCCGCTCGACCAATCGGCCGTCGACCGGATCGGTCACCAGCCGGTGCAGCACCCCGCCGGCGGATGATGCGACCTCTCGGAGCTCCTCGGCGGAGAGGTAGCCGTGCCCGGGGATCATCCCGACCCCGGCCGAGTCGGCGTTGACGAGGGCGTCGAGGGGGACGATCACCTCGAGGTTCACCCGTGGGGTGCCGGACAGGATCCGTGCCATCCCCTCGTCGAGCCCTTCGAGAACGTCACCGTCCGCGCGTGGCCCCGGCGGAGGGCGACCGTCGTGGTCGGCCGCGGGGGCGGCTTCCTCACCCGTGCTCGCCGAAGACGTCTCTTCCCCTGTGACAGAGCCCTTCCCGCCAGCGTCCGTAGCCGGTGCCGGCGAGGTCGTGCCGTGCAGCAACAGGGACAGCGCGATGTCGGACCTCAGCTGGGCGAGGGTGCGCGCATCACCGGCGGCGCGCAGCGCCCGTGCGACGCGGTCGATCCGGTCCATCGCCGCGACCACCGACGTGGTGCGGCCGGTAACCGTCAGACTCCCCGTCCCGTCACCCACCACTTCGGCAGACGCACCCCGGCGGGCGACTGCGCCCTCGCGCTTCTTGCGGGCCTCCTTCGGGTCCTCCCCGAGGAGTGCCGCCACGAGGCGCGCGAGGGCGTCCTTGGTCTCGCCGAACCCGGCCCTGGCCATGTCGTCCGGATCGATGTTGCCGTTCCGGGCTGACTCGACCCGGTCGCTGTCCGGTCCGAACGTCCTGGTGGCTACCTGCGCAGCCACCTCGACCGGCATCTCCCGGCAGGTGGACCACCAGGCACGCACCTGGTTCCACTGCACCTCACCGCTCTCCCACGCCCGCCACGGCACCGCGGTCGCCAGCTTCGGGCCGATGGCAAAGCCCACCCGGTCGTGGCAGTCCTGGATGCCCCACCCGGTCGCGATCTGCAGCTCGTGCGCGACGATGGACTTGGTCTGCGCACGCCACCTGCTGCGCGCGGTCTTGGACATCTCGTCGGGGCCGCTGAGGCCCTCACGGGCGAGCAACTCCTCGCCGGTCGCCTCCGTCACGTCGACCAGGACCTCCGCCAGCTTGGCGTCCGCCCAGCGCTGCAGCACGATGAGCCCCTCGACCGCTCCCATCAGCTCGGCATCGCCCGGTCGGGCGCCTCGCACGGGTTGACCTGCCCCGCCGCCCCGCAGCGCAGGCACGACAGCCGTCAGGTGCTCCCTCACGTGCTCGGGGAACCCACATTCGTCGAGGGCCGCCGCCAGCCGGCCGCGGGGACCACCCCCGGTGTCGCCATGGGCCGGGCCAGGAGCCACCGGCCCCGTCCCCACGCCTGCTGGTGGGGAGGATGTGTCCGTGACCCGGGGCCCAGCCGTCTCGAGCCGTTGGGCAACTGTGGCCACAACTTCTGGCTCGCCTGCCTCGAGCCGGTCGAGCCAGGCGAGAGCAGCCCGCTCACTGGCTCGGAGGTTTCGCCGAGCGTCCGGACCTGACTGCGGACCGCGCCCGGCGAGGGACTCCGCGAGTGCCCCCAAGTCTGCGTGGAAGCCGGTGCCGAGCATGGATACCTGGGCGGCGGTGCAGGGGCCCCATACCGCGGCTGCGTAGCCCGCCCCGGCCGAACCCTCTCCCCGACCACTCATCACACGCACCCCCTTTGGAACGCACTCCGGCCCTCCCCCACAACCTGCTGGGACCATCGGACCAACTCGATGCCTTCACCCTAGAGCGCGCCACCGACAGAGCCGCTGACCTGCACAAACACCACCGAACACCAGCGAACACCAGGCGGCATCACCCGACCTCGCCGCACCGATTCCAGCCCCGGGCCGCCGCCTGAGACCGGGCCCGACCCGGGCCCGGTCTCAGACGCTCAGCACCTGGCTAGGAGGTCCACGCCCGCCACAACGAGGCGTACTCACCATCCGCGGCGAGCAGTTCGTCGTGGCTGCCCAGCTCCGCGATCCGACCATCGATCACGACCGCGATCCGGTCGGCGTCGTGGGCGGTGTGCAACCGGTGGGCGATGGCGACGACGGTGCGGCCGGTGAGCAGCGCGCTCATCGACCCCTCGAGGTGCCGCGCGGTCCGCGGGTCGATCAGCGAGGTCGCCTCGTCCAGGACGAGGGTGTGCGGGTCCGCCAGGATCAACCGGGCCAGCGCGACCTGCTGCGCCTGCGCCGGGGTCAGCACCAGGTTGCCCGAGCCCAGCTCGGTGTCCAGACCCTCCGGCAGGGCCGACACCCAGTCCCAGGCATCCACCGTCCGCAGGGCCCGCACGACCTCCTCGTCCGGAGCACCGTCCCGCGCCAGCACCACGTTGTCCCGCACGCTCCCGCGGAACACGTGGTGCTCCTGGGTCACCAGCGCCACCTCGGCCCGGAGCGCCTGCAGCGGCAGCTCGGTGAGCTCGACGCCGCCGACCTGGACCGAACCAGTCCGCGGGGCATGGATGCCCCCGAGGAGGCGGCCCAGGGTGGACTTGCCGGACCCAGAGGGCCCGACGATGGCCAACCGCTCGCCGGGCTGCAGCTCCAGGTCGATCCCGTGCAGGACGTCGTGGTCCTCGCGGTAGGCATAGCGCAGGTCCTGACCGCGCAGGTCACGGCCGGAGGGCAGCGCCGTCCCGGGGGTGCGGCCGGCCGGGACCTCGGCGATGCCGAGCAACCGGGTCGTCGAGGCGACGCCGACCTGCAGCTCGTCGATGGTGCCGACCAGGCGGTCGAACGGGGCGTAGAACTGCTCGACATACAGCATCGCGGCGGTGATCTGGCCGAGGGTCAACCAGCCCTGCCCGTACCCCCACGCCCCGAGGACCAGGGTCACCACGCGGGGCAGGCTGAACGCGGTGTCCATCACCCCGAACAGCAGGTTGCGCAGGGTCAGCCCGTAGCGCTCCGCCTGCGCGGACACCTCGATGTCATCGCCGGCGGCCGCCCGGCGGACCGGCTGCAGGCCGAGTGCTTCGACGGTGCGGACGCCCTCGACGGTCTCGGTGAGGGTGGTGTTGATCTGCGAGTAGGTCGCGCCCTCGGTGAGGTACCCCGCGGGCGCCTCCCGCAGGTAGCGCCGGACCTGGATGACCGCGAGCGAGAGCAGCACCAGGACCGGCAGGGTCAGGAACCAGCTGTTGACGGCCATCGCGACCAGCGTGAGCAGGACCGTGATGGTGCCGATGATGAACTCCGGGATGGCGAACCGGACGCTGCGGCTCATCGCCCCGACGTCGCGGGTCACCCGGGTCACCAGGTCGCCGGTGCTGGCGTTCTCCACCCGCCCCAGCGGCAGGCGGAGCACCGCCCTGATCACGTATTCGCGGGCCTCGGCCAGCACGCCCTGCCCCAGCAGCGCGCCGCTCCACCGGGCCAGGAACATCATCACGGCCTGGGTGACCAACACAACGGTCACCAGGAGGACCAGACCGGTGGTCGCCTCGGCCAGGTCGATGCCGTCCGCGGCCGCCTCGTCGACCAACCGGCCCAACAGCATCGGCACGGCGAGGCCGGCGACGGCCGTCAGCGCGTTGGCGAGGACGACCAGCACGACCAACAGGCCGCGACGACGCAGCAGTCCGCCGAGGAAAGCCAGGACGGTGCGGCTGCGGGCCACCGGGAGGCCCCGTTCGGGGTCGAACGCCTGGGCCATGTGGGCCTGCGCCCGTTCCCGCCGTATGCCGTGTCGTTGCCAGAGCGCGCGCTGGCGCTCGGTGAGGCTGGCGCCGACCGGGGGCCTGAGGGTGTCGGGTATCGCCGGCGGGCGATCCGAGCGCTCCCGCCAGGTGTTCGGCGAATCGGCCAGGACTGACCGGTTCAGGTCGGTGCTCGTGCTCATCGGTGCCTCCTCTCCACCATGTCTGCCAGTTCCATGCCGGGGCGTGTGTCCCCGTCGCGGCCCTCGGGAGCGTCGGCCGCACCTTCCGGCCCGGCCACGGTGGCGCCGGCCGGATCCTCCGGTCCGGCCACCTCGGCCGCGCCGGGCAGCGGTGCGGTGTCCTCCGCGTCCTCCGCGGACTCCTCGCCCCGCAGCACCACGCGGCGGTAGGCCGCACTGCGCCGGGCCAGCTCCGCGTGGGTGCCGGTCTCGGTCACTACGCCGTCCTCGAGCAGGGCCACCTCGTCGGCCTGGTGCAGCATCAGCGGCGAGGCGGTCATCACCACGGTGGTGCGTCCGGACCTGGCCCGCGGCAACCGCTGCGCGATCACGGCCTCGGTGTGGGCGTCCACCGCCGAGGTCGGCTCGACGAGCACCAGGACGCCGACGTCGGTCGCCAGGGCACGTGCCAGCACGAGTCGCTGGCGCTGGCCTCCGGAGAGTCCACGGCCACGCTCCTCCAGCACGCCCTGCCACCCGCCGGGGAGCACGTCGTAGACGTCCTCGGCGGCGGCCGCGTGCAGCGCCTGCTCGGCGTCCTCCCGGTCGAGCCGGCCGTGCGGGTCGATGGCCTCCTGCAGCGTCCCGGCGAACACGTGCGCCCCGGTGTCGCTGACCAGGACGGCACGACGCACCTCGGTGATCGGCAGGTCGGCGAGGTCGACGCCGTCGAGGGTCACGCCCCAGCTGCCCCGGGCCCGTTCCAGGTCCCGTGCGTGCAGGGCACGACGCTGTTTCTCGGCCTCGGCCATCGCCCTGCGGGAGGCCCGGCCGGCGCCGATCTCCTCCCCGCCGTCCAGCGGCACCGGCTCGGTGTCGCCGGGCAGGTAGCGGCCCAGCCGGTCGGCCAGGGCGGCGCTGTCGTCGGGCCGGCCGCTGACCACCATGGTCAACCGGCCCGGGCGGACCCGCAGGCCCGACGCCTCGTCATACAGCTCGCCGACCCACTCCCGGTCGGCCCCGGCGCGCGACGGCTCGGCCGGGACCGGGGCAGTGTCGGACGCCACGGGCCACGGGGCCGGCTGACCGAGCACGCCGACCGCCTTGCGGGCCGAGACCCGGGTGCGGGTGTACTTCTGGGCGAACTCGAAGAAGGTGCGGATCGGCTGGACCAGGAAGAGGGCATAGCCGAGGAAGGTCACCAGCTCCCCGACCCGGAGCGCGCCGGACTGCACCTGGCGCACCCCCAACCACATCAGGGCCACCACGAAGAGCCCCGAGAGCAGCACCCCCACCGCCTCGACCAGGGCAGTCCAGGCGCCCGCCTGCACACCCGCGGCGCGGACCCGCTGGGAGGACGCGGCATACCCGTCGCCGAAGATCCGCTCGCCGCCGATCCCGCGCAGGATGCGCAGCCCACCGACGATGTCGGTCGCCTTGGAGGTCAGCGTCGAGTCCCGGGACCGTTCCCGCATCTGGGCGTTGCTCAAGGGACGCAGCAGCGGCGCGCTGACCAGCACGAGCAGCGGGGCGACCAGCAGCACGACGAGGCCCAACTGGAGGTTGATCTGCAGCACGATGGTGGCCACCAGCAGGTAGGCGACCAGGTTCCCGAGCGAGCGGGCAAAGATCTCCAGGAAGCCACCGAACTGGTCCCCGTCGCTGCCGGAGATGCTGAGCACCTCACCGGTCGGGCTGCGGCGGGTCAGCACGTGCCCGAGCTGCACCGCCTTGTTGCCGACCAGCCGGGTGGTGCCGTAGCCGGCGATCAGCCAGGACCGCACGATCACGGTGTGCGAGACCACGCCCGAGAGCGCGCCGAGCAGGGTGACGACCAGGAGCAGCCCGGCGAAACCGGCCACCACGGAGGGGTCGCCGGCCAGGATGCCGTCGTCGATGACCCGGCCGAAGATCCACGGGGTCAGCGCGGTGGGCAGCACCCAGAACAGCATCGTCACGGTGGCGACCAGCACGAGATCGCCCTGCTGCCGGATCAGCCACCACAGGAAGCGGTTCGGTGATCGGGTGTCAGGGCGTTGCGAGGCCCCCTCGGTGTATGCCGAGATGGTGGGTGGGAAGTCATGCATAGCCCGCCAAGACTAAGTGGCCACCACCGCTGCGGCCTACCGGTTTTCCCCGAGCCCAGGGGGCTCAGGTCCAGCGGATCGGCAACCGCTTGATCCCGCGCTGGAAGGAGGACCGGAGCAGCGCCGGCGCGCCGGCTGGTTCGAGCCAGGAGGTCCGGGCCAGCAGCCCCGTGAACATGGTGCGCATCTGCACCCGGGCCAGGTGCGCCCCGAGGCAGAAGTGTGGCCCGTGGCCGAACACCAGGTGGTCCCGCGCCTCCCGGGTCACGTCGAAGTCCTCCGGGCGCTCGAACACCCGCGGGTCGCGGTTGGCGGACAGGAAGCTCACCACCACCTTGTCCCCGGCCGCGACGGGCTGGTCGCCGACGACGGTGTCCCGGGTCGCGGTGCGCCGGAACACCATGACCGGGGTCCACCAGCGCAGCATCTCCTCCACGGCGGCCGGTATGCGGTCTGGTTCGGCCCGCAGCAGCCGTTGCGTGTCCGGGTGGGTGAGCAGGGCGTGCATCCCGCCGGGCAGACCGTTGCGCAGCGTCTCGTTGCCGGCCACCGCGAACAGCCAGAACATGTTCTCGAACTCCTCGACGCTGATCGCGTCGGCCTGGCCGAGCATGATCGACATGACGTCGTCGCCGGGGTCCTGCTGCTTGCGTTCCCCGAGCAGGTGGGCATAGCGGTAGAGGTCCGGCATCCCCTCCCGCGACCGCGGGTCCGGCATCCGGCCCTCGGCGTCGGGCTCGGGCCGGACGGCGAGCGCCTCCCGGGCCAGGTCGGTGCCGGCCGCCGGGTCGAAGGCCGCGCTCGTGGCGTAGTCGGGGTCCTGGAAGCCGATCACCCGGTTGGACCAGTCGAAGAGCAGCATCCGGTCCTGGGGAGGCACCCCGAGCACGTCGGCCAGGGTGAGCAGCGGCAGGTCGGCGGCCACGTCCTTGGCGAAGTCCAGCTCCTGCCCCGGCCCGGTCAGCGCCCGGTCCACGATCGCGCTCACGTGCCCGGCGATCTGCTCCTCCAACCGGGTCACCGCCCGCGCGCTGAACGAACGCTGCAGCGGCCGCCGCAGCCGGGTGTGCTCCGGCGGGTCCTGGTTGAGCATCATCCGCTGCACGTAGGCGAGGTCCTCGGGCTTGGCCGGGTCACGCACCTGGGTCGCGCCGGTGTGCGAGGAGAAGGTCGCCGGGTCCTTCAGGACCGACTGCACGTCCGCATGCCGCAGCACCAGCCAGTAGCCCGGCCCACCGGGGAAGCCCGGGCCGGGTGGTTCCTCGACCCACACCACACCCGGGTCCGTCTCACGGAGCCGGGCGAGCACCTCCAGGGGCGCCCCCTCGACATACGTCCCCGGGTCGTGCACCACCGAGGTGCCCTCGGCGGCCACGCGGACGCCGGCCGACGCACTCACTGCCCGGCGCTCACTTGTCGGCCAGGAACGCCTCGATCGCGGTGGCGAGCGCGACCGGGACCTCGTGCATCGCGTAGTGACCGCACGCGGGCAGCTCGACCAGCTCGACACCGTCATACTGCTGCTGCCAGGTCTGCCGCATCGCCTCGGCCGACAGCGCGGGGTCGTGCTCCCCCACGATGACCGCGATGGGCGTGGTGGGGCTGCCGATGCCGGCCGTGTAGTCGTCGTTGACCCAGGACTGGACGGCGCCGGCGAAGGCCGCCACGTCGGCGGTGCTGGTGGAGAAGTCCCGCATCGAGTCCAGCCAGGCGCCGGAGTTGCGGTTGCCGGTCGTGAAGTCGATGATCGCGCGCCGCTTCGCCGGGTCGTCGGGGGCGCCGAAGAACAGGCCCTGGCCGTCCTCGTCCAGGGGCAGCGGCGCGGCGGACACGGGGCTGATCCCGATTAGGGCACGCACCCGGTCGCCCGCCTGCTGCAACAGGGACGCCGCGGCCTTGCCGCCCATCGAGTGGCCCACCACGGAGAACCGGTCCAGACCCAGCTCGTCGGCCGCGGCCAACGCGTCGGCGGCGTACTCCTGCATGGTGAACTCCCCGGTCTCGCCCTGGCGGGCGCCGTAACCGCGCATCTCCGGGAAGTAGTAGGTGTAGGTGTCGCCGTCGACCACTTCGGGCAGGTAGCCCCACCCGTCGGCCGCCCCGAACCACCCGTGCAGGCAGAGCACCGCATGCTCCCCCGTGCCGACCCGCTTGACCTCACCCATGCTGGTTCCTCCTCGTCGAGTACTTCGGGCCCAGTATGCCGGGTGGGCCCGACAGCGCCTGCCGCTCCCGCCTGGACCTCTCCCCTCAGGCTCCCCTGCGCTTGCGGTCGGCCAGGAACCGCCGTTCCTCCGGCACCTGCAGGTCGTCGCACAGCGTCGTCCAGACGGTGCGGACCGGGACGCCGTCCTCGACCGCCTGCAGCACGGTCCGGTCGCCGAGGGCGTGCAGGGCGTGGCCGGCGGCCAGGGTCCGGGCATACGCGGGGCCGAACTCCTGGTCCATCAGCTGCCAGAACTCACTCAACCGCATGCCCACCACCCGTTCTCCACGGTGCAACGGTACGGCGTCTGGTGGCGCACCGTCACCCGAGCAACCAGACGGTGACCAGCATCGCCGGCATCGCGAGCACGGTGGTCAGGAAGACGCCGTCGCGGGCGATCCGGACGGCACGTCCGTAGGCGACGGCGAGGATGAAGACGTTCTGCGCGGTGGGCAGTGCGGCGATCACGGTGGCTGCCGTCAGCTCGGCGTGCCCCAGGCCCAGCACGAAGTGCCCGACGAGGGCGGTGAACAGCGGCATGAGGCCTAGTTTGGAGAGCACCACGAACGCCAACTCTGGCGCGGTGCCGCCGGCCCCCGGACGCGGGGAGAGCCGCAACGAGATACCGAAGGCCAACAGCATGGACGGGATCGCGATCCCGGAGATGAGCTCGATCGGGTCGATCACGAAGCCGGGCAGCCGGATGTCGGCCAGCCCCACCCCCAGACCGAGGAGCGAGGCGACGGTGAGCGGGTTGGTGAAGGGGCGCCCCAGCATACGGAGGACGGAGGCCCGCCCTCCCCCGGACACGTCGAGCCCCGCCAGCCAGAACGGCTGCAGCACCAGCAGCTGGAAGAGCAGGATCGGCGCGGCGAGCGAGGCGTCCCCCAGGACGTAGGCGGCGATCGGCAGGCCCAGGTTGTTGGCGTTCACGTAGGAGACGACCATCCCGCCCATGAACAGGTGCGTCGGGTCACGCTTCCAGACCAACCGCGCCACGAGGATGTAGGTGGCGCTGGTCAGCACCACCCCACTGATGGTGGCCGCCAGGTAGCCGGAGAACAACACGGCCGTCTCGGCGCGCGAGACCACGATGAAGAGCAGCGCGGGTGAGCCGATCCGGAAGGTGAGCTGGGCCAGGATCCGCTGCTCGGTCTCGCCGAACAGGCCGAGGTGCGCGACGAGCCACCCGACGGCGACGACCACGCCGATCAGCCCGAAGCCCTGCACCACGGCACCCACGGGGGCAGTATCGCGGTCCGGGAGTGAGATGATGTCACCGGGCCCGGACAACGAGACTCGACGGAGGAACCAGTGGGAGCCAAGGACACGCGCGGTTATGACGACCTGGTCTGGTGGCAGAAGCTGCTGGTGCACGCCAAGGTGTGGCAGCCCCCGCACCGCACCAAGCACCACGAACTGCGGGACATGGAGCGCCCCGTGCCGCCGCCGGTCACCGGCGCCTACGGCAACGAGGTCGTCCAGCCGAGCAAGCCGCGGCTGGTGCCGCAGCGGGAGGACAACCGCGGCTGAACATCCGGCTCTGTCGGTCGGCCGTGACAGGCTGACCGGGTGAGTGAGAGTGGCGGGGGTCCGGAGGCGGCACACGACGCGCTGCGCCGCTTCTCACCCGCGACACGTGCCTGGTTCGACGCCTCCTTCGCGGGGCCGACCACCGCCCAGGCCGGTGCCTGGGATGCGATCTCGGCGGGGCAGCACACCCTGGTGGTGGCCCCGACCGGGTCCGGCAAGACGCTCTCGGCCTTCCTGTGGGCGCTGGACCGGATCTGCACCACCCCCCGCGAGCCCGACCTGGCCCGGTGCCGGGTCGTCTACGTCTCCCCGCTGAAGGCGCTGGCCGTCGACGTGGAGCGCAACCTGCGCTCGCCGCTGGTCGGCATCCGGCACGCCGCGAGACGGCTGGGCCAGCAGGTCCCCGACGTCCGGGTCGCGATGCGCTCCGGGGACACCCCGGCGAACGAGCGGCGCGCGTTCGCCAAGGACGGCGCGGACGTGCTCATCACCACTCCGGAGTCGCTCTTCCTCCTGCTCACCTCCCGCGCCCGCGAGGCATTGGCAGCGGTCGAGACGGTGATCGTCGACGAGGTGCACGCCGTCGCCGGCACCAAGCGCGGGGCGCACCTGGCCGTGACCCTGGACCGGCTCGACGCCCTGCTGCTCGAGCCCGCCCAGCGGATCGGGTTGTCCGCCACCGTGCGCCCGGTCGAGGAGGTCGGCCGGTTCCTGACCGGCGGCCGACCGGTCAGCATCGTCCAGCCACCCTCGGCGAAGCAGTGGGACCTCCAGGTCGTCGTCCCGGTGCCCGACCTGACGGACCCGGGAGCCATGGCCACGGGAGCCCCCGGCCAGCCGCCAGCCGAGGCGGAAAGTGACCAGCCCGTCGAGCCGCCCGTGGAGGAGGACGAGCCGTGGCAGGAAGGTGTCGGACCGGTGCTGCCGGACCTGGACGGCGACGACTTCGCGGCATGGGCCCCGGCGCAGGACCCGCAGGAACGGGCCTCGGTGTGGCCGCACGTCGAGCACCGGATCGCCGACCTGGTGGCCGACCACTCCTCCACCCTGGTCTTCGCCAACTCCCGGCGCCTGGCCGAACGCCTCACCTCCCGGCTCAACGAAATCGCCGAGGAGACCGCCGAGGAGGCCGCGGATGCGACCGCGGGCGCGACCGCGGTCACCGAGGGAGGCAGGCCTCCTGCGCAGGTGATGGGCCAGGCGGGCGCGTCCCGGGGTGCCCCCTCGGTACTGGCGCGGGCCCACCACGGCTCGGTCAGCAAGGAGCACCGGGCCGAGATCGAGGACGCCCTCAAAGGGGGGCGGCTGCCGGCCGTCGTGGCGACCAGTTCCCTCGAGCTGGGGATCGACATGGGCGCCATCGACCTCGTCGTCCAGGTCGAGTCGCCACCGAGCGTGGCCAGTGGTCTGCAGCGGGTGGGACGGGCCGGGCACCAGGTGGGTGCGGTGTCCCGGGGCGTGCTCTTCCCCAAGCACCGGGGTGACCTCGTGCAGACGGCCGTCGTCGTCGACCGGATGCGGGCCGGCCTGATCGAGCGGCTCGCGGTGCCGACCAACCCGTTGGACGTGCTCGCCCAGCAGGTGGTCGCGATGGTCGCGATGGACGACTGGACGGTCGAGGAGCTGTATGCCCTGGTCCGCCGGTCGGCGCCGTTCGCCTCGCTGCCCCGGCCGCTGCTGGAGGCCACCCTCGACATGCTGGCCGGTCGCTACCCGGGTGAGGACTTCGCCGACCTGCGTCCACGGTTGGTGTGGGACCGGATCACCGACACGCTGTCCGCCCGTCGCGGGGCCCAGCTCCTCGCGGTCACCAGCGGCGGCACGATCCCCGACCGGGGGCTGTATGCCGTGATGCTCGCCACGGGCGACGGCCCCGGCCGCCGGGTGGGCGAGCTGGACGAGGAGATGGTCTACGAGTCGCGGGTCGGCGACGTATTCACCCTCGGGACGTCGTCCTGGCGGATCGAGGAGATCACCCACGACCAGGTCCGGGTGACGCCGGCCCCCGGCCAGGTCGGGCGGTTGCCGTTCTGGAAGGGCGACAGCCTGGGGCGTCCCGCCGAGCTGGGCGCCGCGGTGGGCGCCTTCGTCCGGGAGGTGGCCGGGGGGAGCGAGCCACGGGTCCGCGAGCGACTGCATACGGCCGGGCTCGACGACTGGGCCGTCGACAACCTGGTGCACTACGTCGCCGAGCAGCAGGAGGCGACCGGCCAGGTGCCGGACGACCGGACCATCGTGGTCGAGCGCTTCAGGGACGAGGTCGGCGACTGGCGGGTCGTGATCCACTCCCCCTACGGCACCCCCGTGCACGCCCCGTGGGCGCTGTGCCTGGGCGCCCGGATGCGGGAACGCTACGGCACCGACGTGCAGGCCATGGCGGCCGACGACGGGATCGTCCTGCGGCTGCCCGAGCTGGAGGACGCGAGCGCCCTGGACCGTGACCTGGCCAAGTTACTCACCCTCGATCCCGCCGAGGTACACGACCTGGTCACCACGGAGATCGGCGGGTCCGCCCTGTTCGCCGCCCGGTTCCGGGAGTGCGCCGCGCGGGCGCTGCTCCTGCCCCGGCGACGGCCCGACCGGCGGCAACCGCTCTGGCAGCAGCGGCAGCGGTCCGCCCAACTGCTGGAGGTGGCCGCCCGGTATCCCTCGTTCCCGATCGTGCTCGAGGCGGTCCGCGAGTGCGTGCAGGACGTCTACGACGTCGAGGCGCTCACCGCCCTGATGCGGCAGCTGGCGGACCGCTCCGTGCGGATGGTCTCGGTGGAGACGAGCACCGCCTCGCCGTTCGCCCGGTCGCTCCTGCTGGGCTACGTCGCGCAGTACCTCTACGAGGGCGACTCGCCGCTGGCCGAGCGCCGGGCAGCCGCGCTGTCCCTGGACCCCATCCTGCTGGCCGAGCTGCTCGGTCGCGGAGAGGGCGCGTCGCTGGCCGACCTGCTCGACCCGGAGGTGGTCGCCCGCACCGGGGCCGAGCTGCAGCGGCTGGTCCCCGAACGGGCCGCCCGCGACGCCCAGGACGTGCTGGACCTGGTGCGCACGCTGGGGCCCCTGACCCCGCCCGAGATCGCGCAGCGGACCCAGGAGGAGCACCGGTCGGCCGTCGACGCCTGGCTGACCGACCTGCAGGAGCGGCGACAGGTCATCGAGGTCCGGATCGCCGGTGAGGCCCGCTGGGCCGACGCGCAGGACGCCGCCCGGTTGCGGGACGCCCTCGGGGTGGCGCTGCCGCCAGGGGTGGCGGCGACCTTCCTGGAGCCGGTCGAGGATCCGCTGGGTGACCTGGTCGTGCGGTACGCCCGCACGCACACGCCGTTCACCCTCGAGGAGCTGGCCGGCCGGCTCGGGCTGGGCAGCGCCGTCGCCGGCGACGCGGTCCGCCGCCTGGTGTCAGCCGGTCGCCTGGTCGAGGGGCGCCTGCGGCCTGACCACGACGCCGAGGGCGGTCATCCCTCCGGGGGTTCCTCCGCACCGGACCTGTGCGACGCCGAGGTGCTGCGGATGCTGCGCCGGCGGTCGCTGGCGGCGCTGCGGCAGGAGGTCGAGCCGGTCACCCAGCAGGCCTACGCCCGGTTCCTGCCCACCTGGCAGTCGGTGGGCGCGCTGCGCGGCGTGGACGGGGTGCACCGCGCCGTGGAGCAGCTCGCCGGCGCACGGCTGCCCGCGAGCGCGCTGGAGTCCCTGGTGCTGCCCGCACGGGTCGTGGACTACGCGCCCGGGATGCTCGACGAGCTGATGACCGCCGGCGAGGTCGTGTGGCAGGGACACGGGCCGATCCCCGGCGACGACGGGTGGATCTCCCTGCACCTGGCCGACACGGCACCACTGACCCTGGCCGACCCGGCCCCCGTGGGCGACGACACGGGCCAGCACCTGGTCGACCTGCTCGCCCCCGGTGGGGCGTACTTCTTCCGGGGACTCTCCGACGCGCTGGCCGCGTCCGTGCGCAGCGCCCGGGAGTCGGCGGGCGACCCCCTCGACGGCGGCCTCGACGACGCCACCGTGCTGCACAGCCTGTGGGAACTGGTCTGGGCCGGACGGGTCACCGGCGACACCCTGGCCCCGGTCCGTGCCCTGCTGGGCGGGGGCAGGAGCGCCCACCGGTCCCGCCGGTCCGGTGCCCGCTCGACCCGGTGGACCCGCTCGTCGGTGGCCCTCGCCTCCCGACCGGGACGGCCCGCGGTCCCGACCCGGTCGGGTCCGCCGACCGGCGCCGGCCGGTGGTCCGCCCTCCCCCTCCTCGAGCCGGACAGCACCGCCCGCGCGCTCGCGACCGCCGAGCAACTGCTCGACCGCTACGGCGTGCTCACCCGCGGCAGCGTGGTCAACGAGGGCACCCCCGGCGGGTATGCCGGGGTCTACCGGGTGCTCGCAACCGCCGAGGAGGCCGGCCGGGTGCGCCGCGGCTACTTCGTCGAGCACCTGGGCGCCGCCCAGTTCGGCGCCACCGGGGCGATCGACCGGCTCCGGCTGACCGCGCAGCACGAGGCGGGGAGCCACGAGGTGGGGAGCCGCGATAGTTCGGAGTCGTCCACGGTCCTGGTCCTCGCCGCGACCGACCCGGCCAACCCCTACGGGGCCTCCGTGCCGTGGCCGGACCGCGCGGGCGACGGCGGCGACGCCACGCACCGGCCGGGTCGCAAGGCCGGGGCGATCGTGGTGCTCGTGGACGGCCGCCTCGCGCTCTACCTCGAGCGGGGCGGCCGCACTGCCCTGACCTTCACCGCGGACCCGGAGATCTCCTCCGAGGTGGCCCGAGTGCTCGCCGAGCAGGTCCGGCGCGGCCGCCTGGCGTCGCTGACCATCACCAAGGTCGATGGCGACCCCGCCCTGTCCTCGGAGCACCCCCTGGCCGGGGCCCTCCAGGAGCACGGGTTCCACACGGCCCCACAGGGTCTGCGGCTGCGCCGTTAGACGGCCCACTCGGCGTCGGACCCCCGGCCGGTCCGGTCCACCATGGGTTCGCCGCCGGAGCAGTCCATGTCGGACTTCCCGCAGGACCGGTGGGGCCCGGTGTCCCGCCGCGCGGTTCCCGGTACTTGACACCCTCCCCGTCTCTGCGCACCATGTGCGCATTGGCTAGGCCAATCCCGCCCACTCCTTGCCTCCCGGCACGACGAAAGCAGACGGATGACCCAGGCACCCACCAAACAAGGCACCACACTCTCGCGCGCCATGCGGCCGGTGAACCGGGTGGTCGAGAACTTCATCCCCTCGGCCCTGGTCTTCGCCATCGTGCTGTCCTTCGTGGTCGCCCTGCTGGCGCTGATCCTGACCGACTCGGGACCGACCCAGGTCGTGCGGACCTGGGGCGACGGCCTGTCCGGCCTGCTCGCCTTCATGACCCAGATGGCGCTGATCCTGATGCTCGGGCACGTGCTGGCGCACACCCGTCCCGTCCGCAAGATCCTGCGCTACCTGGCGAGCCTGCCCAAGACATCGATGCAGGCCTACATGTACGTCCTGCTGGTCGCCGCGGTGGCGTCCCTGATCACCTGGGGGCTCGGCCTGATCGTGGGTGCGATGCTGGCCAAGGAGGTCGCCGCGCAGGGCAAGGAACGCGGCATCAAGCTGCACTTCCCGATGCTGATCGCCGCGGGCTACTCCGGCTACGTGGTCTGGCACATGGGCTACTCCGGGTCGGCCCCGCTGACGGCCGCGACGCCGGACTCCTTCGTCTCCGAGTACCTCGGCTCCCCCGTGCCGGTCTCCGAGACGACCTTCGCCACCTGGAACCTGATCGCCATCGTCGCCGTGGTCGCCTGCGTCGCCTTCGCCCTCTTCCTGGTGGCGCCGCGCGGTGAAGACACGATCATCGAGCTCGAGCAGGACCTTCGCGAGGGCGACGTGGAGATCGACGACGAGGTCGTCACGCCCGCGGACCGGGTCGACGCGAGCCGGCTGCCCACGCTCCTCGTCGGCCTGATGCTGACCTTCTACCTGGTTCTCCACTTCGGCGACGGCGGCGGCCTGACCCTGGACATCGTGAACTGGACGTTCCTGGCCCTGATCCTGCTGCTGGTGCGCAACCCGTTCGAACTCATCGCCCTGGTCCGCAATGCCGCGTCCAACGTCGGGGAGATCCTGCTCCAGTTCCCGCTGTATGCCGGCATCATGGGCATCATGGGCGGCACCGGCCTGATCGCGGTGCTCTCCGACGCCTTCGTGTCGGTCGCCTCCCCCGCCACCTTCGGCCTCCTGGCATTCCTGTCCGCCGGCCTGGTGAACTTCTTCGTCCCCTCCGGTGGTGGGCAGATGGCCGTCCAGGGGCCGCTGCTGCTCGACGCCGCCGAGAAGATCGGTGTCGACCCGTCGATCGCCATCATGGCGCTGTCCTACGGCGACCAGTGGACCAACATGATCCAGCCGTTCTGGGCCCTGCCGGTGCTGGCCATCGCGGGCCTGAAGATGCGCGACATCCTCGGCTACACCACCGTGACGCTGATCGCCTCCGGCATCGCGATGGGCGCCACCATGCTCATCGTCTCCGGATGACCGGCGCCTGGCCCGGGCCGGCCGCGGACCCGGCGGCACACCGGTTGGTCCGGGACGTCGCCGCCGGCCGGGCCAGCGCCGTCGAGGTCGCCAGGGCGACGCTGCGGGCAGCCGACGAGGCCGAGCCGCGGATCGCGGCCTTCACCGTCCTGGACCCCGACCTGGTGCTGCGGGATGCCGCGGTCGTCGACGGGCTCGCCGGGTCCGACCGGGCCCGGCGCCCGTTGGCCGGGCTACCCGTGGCGGTGAAGGACATCATCGACACCGCGGGCCTGCCCACGGCATACGGCTCGCCCATACACGCCGGCCACCGCCCCACCGAGGACGCGGAGGTGGTGCGCCGGTTGCGGGCAGCCGGCGCGGTGCCGTTCGGCAAGACGACCACCACCGAGTTCGCCCTGTTCGCCCCGACCGCGACGCGCAACCCGTGGGACCCGGAGCGCACCCCCGGCGGTTCCTCCAGCGGTTCGGCGGCCGCCGTGGCGGCCGGTGCGGTGCCGGTCGCCCTGGGGACCCAGACCGCCGGGTCGGTGATCCGGCCGGCCTCGTTCAACGGGGTCGTCGGCTTCAAGCCGACCCACGGCACAGTCCCCACGGCCGGGGTCAAGGACCTCAGCCCCAGCTTCGACACGGTCGGCGTCCTGGCCCGCACCGTCGACGATGTCGCCCTGGTCTACGGCGCCATCGCCGATGGTCCCCCTGTGGACGGGACGCCGGACGATGGGACGGCGGATGATGGGGGCGCGCCGCGTCGGTTGGCGGTCTTCCGGACCGGCCAGTGGGACCAGGTCGAGGCGGCGGTCCGGGCGGCCTTCGACGCGGCCGTGGACGAGATCGCGGACCGGGACGGTTGGGAGGTGGCCGACCTGCCGTGGAGCGAGGAGACGCACGAGGAGCTGACCCACGCCCAGTCGATCCTGATGGAGGTCGAGGCGCTGGCGGCGCTGGACGCCGAGTACCGCGGGCACCGCGACCTCTGCTCGCCGCAGCTGGTCGACTACCTGGACCGCGCCACCACCCGCAGCGCCGAGGACGCCGAACGCGCCAGGGCGACCATCGACCGGGCCCGCGAGTCCTTCCACGCGGCCGCCTCGGGGTTCGCCGGCGTGCTCACCCCCGCCGCGCACGGCGAGGCACCGCCCCGCGCCACCACCGGTGACCCCTGGTTCAGCCGGGCCTGGACCGCGCTGGGCGGACCGACGGTCAGCCTCCCGTTGCTGCGGGGCGAGCACGGACTCCCGGTCGGACTGCAACTGGCCGGGCACCGGGGACAGGACCTCGACCTGCTGGCCGTGGCGTCGGCCCTGATGCCGTCCGCTCGCTGAGCGCGGCGACCTCGCCGTCTGGCACAGTCTCGGGCATGAGGGATAGACGCTACCGGGCGGTGAGCCGTGCCCGAGGGTGATGCCGTGTGGCGCACCGCCCGGCGTCTCCACGAGGCGCTGGCCGGGGCTGTCCTGCGGGGCTCCGACCTGCGCGTCCCCGCCCTGGCCACGCGGGACCTCTCCGGGCGACGCACCATTGAGGTCGTCCCGCGGGGCAAGCACCTGCTGCACCGGGTGGAGGGCGGCATCACCCTGCACAGCCACCTCCGGATGGACGGCAGCTGGCGGATCGCCCCCGCGAGCGCGCGCCCGGCCGCCGGCCGACGGCATACCGTCCGCGCCCTGCTGTGGACCGACCGGCACGTGGCGGTCGGTGACCAGCTGGGGATGCTCGACCTGGTGCGCACCGACGACGAGGCGACCCTCGTCGGCCACCTGGGACCGGACCTGCTGGACCCGGGGTTCGACGGCGACCTGGCGCTGGCCAACCTGCGGCGCGAGCCGGACCGGCCGGTGGCCGAGGCGCTGCTGGACCAGCGCAACCTGTGCGGGATCGGCACGATCTTTGCCAGCGAGCCGCTGTTCGAGCACGGCGTCGACCCCTGGGCCCTCGTCGGCGAGCTGCCCGACGAGGTGCTGGCCACGGTGGTCGGCACCGCCCGGGCCCGGATGGTGCACTCGGCCCGGGTCGGCTTCACCGTCACGACCGGCCGGTCCGACCGGAGGCCCGAGGCGTGGGTGTTCGGACGCAAGGGCCAGCCCTGTCGCCGCTGCGGGACCGTCATCGACCAGGGCACGGTCGGGGAGCCGCCGCGCCAGCGGGTGCTGAGCTACTGCCCTGTCTGCCAGCGCGGCGGGCGGATGTCAGGCAGCTGAGACGACGCGGCGGCGGATCTCGTCGTGCCGGATCGGCTTGGCCAGGCCCTCGTTGAGCATCGTGGCGACCTGCTGGTCGGCGGCCTCGGAGATGCTGACCCGGTCGGCCACGTTGGACAGCATCTGCGACAGCGGCAGGTCCAGTGCCTTGCAGATGGAGGCGAGCAACTCGGAGGAGGCTTCCTTCTCCCCGCGCTCGACCTCGCTCAGGTAGCCCAGGGAGACCGACGCCGAGGCCGAGACCTCGCGCAGGGTTCGGCCCTGGTGCTGGCGCTGCTCACGCAGCACGTCGCCCAACTCACGTCGTAGCAGAACCATCGCCTATCCCTCCTTCACTCCTGAACCCTGGCGTCCATGGGGTCAACCGTACCTTGCCGGTCCCGGAATCGCGGGGGTTATCCCCCTCCAGTGCGGCCAGCAGCAGGTCAAGCGCCTGTCGCACGGTCTCGTCCCGGATCTGATCCCTGGTGCCTGTGAGGTTCAACGTCCGGGACAGCCGAACTTCTTCCCTCGCCCCGTCGGAGGGAGGACCGGTGACCGCTAGGTGCACCCTGCCGACCGGCTTGCCCTCCGCGGGGTCGGGACCGGCGACGCCCGTCGTCGCCACGCCCCAGTCGGCCTCCAGCACCCGGCGGGTCCCGTCCGCCATGGCCACGGCCGTCTCGGCCGACACCGCGCCGAGCGTCTCGAGCAGGTCGCCCGGGACCCCCAGCACGGTTTGCTTGACCTCGGTGGCATAGCTGACCACCCCACCCCGGACCACGGCGCTGGCCCCGGGCACCGTGGTGAGGGCCGCGCTGACCAGGCCCCCGGTGAGCGACTCCGCCGTGGCCACGGACCGGTCCACGGCTAGGAGCGCGCGGACGACGGCAGCGGCGAGTTCGGTGGTGGCGAGACCGCCCAGCCCGTCGCCAGGAGGGGCGTCGCCCGGTGACGCGTCGCCCGGGGAGGTCACGACGTGCCGGCACCCCGGCGCAGCCGCAGCGCCTGGAGCACGTAGTCGAGGCCGGTGACCACGGTGACGACCAGGGCGGCATACATCACCCACAGGCCCAGGGAGTGCAGGAAGCCGGTCAGCGGGAGGATGAGCAGCAACAGGCCCAGCCCCTGGAGGGCGGTCTTCAACTTGCCGCCGCGGCTGGCCGGGATGACCCCGATCCGGATCACCCAGAAGCGCAGCAGGGTGATCCCGAGCTCGCGGGCCAGGATGACGACGGTGATCCACCAGGGCAGGTCGCCCAGGATCGACAACCCGACCAGGGCCATCCCCATCAGCGCCTTGTCGGCGATCGGGTCGGCCACCTTACCGAAGTCGGTGACCAGTCCCCGGCGCCTGGCCAGGTCCCCGTCCAGCCAGTCGGTGGCGGTCGCGATCGAGAAGACCACGGCGGCCCAGATCCGCAACGCGGTCGACTCGCCGCCCTGGCTGAGCAGCAACCAGCCGAAGACCGGGACCAGGATCACCCGCAGCACGGTCAGCGCGTTGGGCAGGTTCCAGGGGCTGACCCGCTCGCTGCGGTCCGCCAGGTGGTCCGCGCCGCCGGCTGCCGACCCGGGGCTCACCGGAGCTCGCCCTTCATGAGGCCACCAGGTCCACTCCCTCGGTGCCCACAACCGTGGCGGTGACGATCTCACCGACGGCCACACCCGGCATACCGGTCAGGATGGTGACCCCGTCGACGTCCGGGCCCTGCTGCTCCGCCCGGCCGACGACCTCGCCGTCCCCGTCGGCGTCGACCTCCTCGACCAGGACGGACACGGTCTCGCCGATCCGTTCCTCGGCGCGCTGGGCGGTGAGCTGCTCGACCAGGTCGGTGACCTCGGTGACCCGCTCGGCGATAGTGGCCTGGTCCAGCTTCTGGCCATAGCCCTCTGCCTCGGTGCCGTCCTCGTCGGAGTAGCCGAAGACACCGACGACATCGAGCCGGGCCGCGTCCAGGAAGTCGGTCAGCTCGGCGACGTCGTCCTCGGTCTCTCCGGGGAATCCGACGATGACGTTGGAACGGATCCCGGCCCGCGGGAGGCGGGTGCGGACCTGCTCGAGCAGGCTGAGGAAGGACTCGCGGTCACCGAACCGGCGCATCCGGCGCAGCAGCGGGCCGGAGGCGTGCTGGAAGGAGATGTCGAAGTAGGGCACGACGCCGGGGGTGCCGGCCATCACGTCCAGCAGGTCGGGGCGGATCTCCGCGGGCTGCAGGTAGGAGACCCGCACCCGCTCGATGCCGTCGACCGCGGCGAGCTCGGGCAGCATCTTCTCCAGCAGCCGGAGGTCGCCGAGGTCCTTGCCGTATGAGGTGGTGTTCTCGCTGACCAGGAAGACCTCCTTGACGCCGCGCTCGGCGAGCCAGCGGGCCTCCTCGAGAATCTCGTGCGGTCGCCGGGAGACGAAGGAGCCCCGGAACATCGGGATCGCGCAGAAGGCGCACCGCCGGTCGCACCCGGACGCGATCTTCAGGGGTGCCCACGGTCGCCCGTCGAGCCGCGCCCGGACCACGGGCGGGCCGGACGCCGGACCGGCGGGTTGCTGGTGCCCGGGGAGTGCGATGCCCTCGATCCGCTCCTGGCGGGCCACCGGCGCGATCGGCAGCAGGGTGCGCCGGTCCCGCGGGGTGTGCGCGGCCGGTGCGTGCCCGTCGAGCACGGCCTGCAGGTTGGCCGACATGTCCTGGTAGGAGTCGAAGCCGAGCACCGCATCGGCCTCGGGCAGCTGGTCGGCCAGCTGGTTGCCGTAGCGCTCGGCCAGGCACCCCACGGCCACGACGGCCTTGGTGCGGGCGCTGCCCTTGAGGTCGCCGGCCTCCAGCAGCGCGTCGATCGAGTCCTTCTTGGCCTGCTCGACGAAGCCGCAGGTGTTGACGACCGCGACGTCGGCCTCCCCCGCGTCGTCGACCAGCTGCCAGCCCTCCGAGGCGAGCCGACCGGCCAACTCCTCGGAGTCGACCTCGTTGCGGGAGCAGCCCAGCGTCACCAGGGCCACGGTGCGCTGCGGCCGGGAGGTCTCGGTCGCCGAACTCATACCGCCACCTTATGGGCAGTTGGGGCGTGGCCCTGCCAGGCGGCGCTGTGCCGTGGCGTTGAATGGCCGTATGCCGACACCTGACACCTCCCCCTCCCTCGCCCGCGTGACCGCCCTGTTGCGCGATCACCCGTTGGTCGACGGGCACAACGACCTGCCCTGGGCGGCACGCAAACTGGTCGGCTACGACTTCGACGCGCTCGACATCGCGGGCGACACCTCCGACCGGACACACACAGACCTGCCCCGGCTGGCGGCTGGGGGCGTCGGCGCCCAGTTCTGGTCGGTCTTCGTCCCGTCCGGCCTCAGCGGGGACGACGCGGTGAGCGCGACGCTGGAACAGATCGACTGCGTGTACACCATGGCCGACCGGTATGCAGACCGGCTGGGACTGGCGAGGACCGCGGACGAGGTGGAGCAGGTCTTCGCCAGCGGCCGCGTCGCCTCGCTGATGGGCGCCGAGGGCGGCCACTCGATCCACAGCTCGCTCGGCACGCTGCGGATGCTGTACGCACTGGGTGTGCGCTACCTGACCCTGACGCACAACGACAACACACCCTGGGCCGACAGCGCCACGGACGAGCCCGAGCACGGCGGGCTGACCGACTTCGGGCGGGACGTGGTCCGCGAGATGAACCGGCTCGGCATGTTGGTCGACCTCTCCCACGTCTCCGCCGACACGATGCGCGACGCCCTGGACACCACGACCGCGCCGGTTGTCTTCTCCCACTCCGGCGCCCGGGCGGTCTGCTCCTCCCCCAGGAACGTCCCGGACGACGTGCTCGAGCGGCTCGCCGGCAACGGCGGCACCTGTATGGCGGTCTTCGTCCCGGCGTTCGTCTCCCAGGACTGTTGGGACTGGCGAGCCGAGGCGGGAGAGGCGGCCAGGGCGGCCGGGATCGCCCCCACCGACATCGAGGCGTTCACGCCGTTCATGGCCTCCTACCAGGAGCAGCACCCACGGCCGGTGGCCACCATCGGGGACGTGGTGCGGCACATCGAGCACCTGCGCGACGTGGCCGGGGTCGACCACATCGGGATCGGCGGGGACTACGACGGCACGGACGTGCTGCCGGACGGGCTGGAGGACGTCACCGGCTACCCGCGGCTGTTCGCCGCCCTGGCCGACCGCGGCTGGTCCGAGGCCGACCTGGTCAAGCTGGCCGGAGGCAACGTGCTGCGCACGCTGCGGGGCGCCGAGGACGTGGCGGGGGACTAGCCGGAGGCGGCGCACTCACCGGAAGGAGCGCACGCACCACAGGTGCAGCGCGGCCAGTCGACCAAGAGACAGCGTCAACATAGGTTGACACCATCAACGAGTCAACCTATGTTGACGGCATGGATAGTTCCACCCTGGTTGGGACGGCTGCGGGCGATGACCCCCGGACCGGACTACGCGCGGTCAAGGCGCTGCGCCAGCTCCTCGAGCAGCTCGAGGCGGCGCAGGTCCGACGCGCCCGGGCGCAGGGCTGGTCCTGGCAGGAGATTGCCGAGGTCCTCCAGGTGAGCAAGCAGGCGGTCCACCGCAAGCACCGGAACAGCTGAGCCGGACCTGTTCCCACCGGGACCTGGGTCAGGAGGAGGAAGACATGTTCGAACGATTCAGCCGGGCCGCCAAGGCGGCGGTGAAGGCCGCGCAGGGCGTCGCGGCACAGGACCGAGCGGCCGAGGTCCGACCCGAGCACCTGATGCGTGGCGTGCTGGCCGAGGACGCCCTGGTCAGCGCCCTGTTGGACCACCTGGGCACCAATGCTGCATCCGTGCAGGAGGCGCTGGACCGGCGCGCCAGGCGCTTCCCCGACGGCCTCGACGCCGACGACGCGTCCGCCCTGCAGTCGATCGGGATCGACCTGGCCGAGATCACCGCGAAGCTCGGCCCGGATCTCGCTCCCCCACGTCGCGGCAGCAACCCGCCGTACTCACGGGGCGCCAAGAAAGCGCTTGAGCTGGCGCTGCGGGAAGCGATCAACCTGGGCGATCGGTCGATCGGCGGCGAGCACCTGCTGTTGGGCCTGGCCCGCGGCGGCGACCGCACGGTCGCCGATGCGTTGGCGGACTGCGGCCTGGACCTCCCCACGATCCGCTCGGCCGTCGTGGAGCGCCACCGCGCGGCGGGCTGACCGCGTGGGCTCGCATCAACCCAGGTGGTCCACCCTGTTCAGCGCCACCACCTGGCGGTTGTGGAAGAAGTCGTCCTCCCGCAGGTGGGTGATCCCGCCGCTCGTGGCGCGGAAGGCGACGTAGCCGGCGGCCTCGATCGGCATCCCGATCCAGGCCGCCACCACGAAGGTGAGCGCTCCTCCGTGGGTCACGACCACCTGGTGCGGGCAGTCCCGTGCGGTGATCGTGTCCATCGCCCGGTAGATCCGGGTGGCGAGGTCGAGCTTGGTCTCGGCGCCGGCGATCCCCTCGTCGTGGTCCATCCGCTCCCCCGTGGCCGGCGGTGGCACGAAGCGCTCGTCGAGCCAGGCCTGCGGTCGCCCGCCGGCCTCGCCGTAGGACTTCTCCCGCAGGTCCGGCAGCAGGACGGGCTGCACCCCGAGGGCCGCACCGATGGGTTCGGCGGTCTCGACGGTGCGCCGCAGGTCCGAGCTGAACAGTTCGGTGGAGCCGCCCGCGGGCACCAGGTCCCGGATGGCCGCTGCCGCGGCCGCGGCCTGTTGCCGCCCACGGGGCGTGAGGGCGGAGTCGAACCAGCCACCGACCACCCCGTCGGTGTGGTGGCTGGCCTCTGGGTGGGTGACGACGTAGAGGTCTCGCATGGCCCGCCCCAGTATGCCGGGACCGGCACGGCATACGTGATGCTCGATGGCCGTGCCTGTCGATTCTTCCGGTGCTGGCACGTCATGCTGGTGGGAGCGCCCCGGCTCCCCCGAGACGAAGGAGCACCGATGTCGGACGACTACCTGGTCCTGCTGCCCGATGACGAGGACCGCTGGGCCGACGCGCCACCGGAGGTGCGGCAGGAGACCTACCAGCGGCACGTGGAGTTCGCCCGGCTGCTGGCCGAACGCGGCCACACCGTCCTCGGGGGTGCCGAGCTGGAGCACTCCCGGGAGGCCCGCGTCGTGCGGGGCACGCTCGACGACATCCAGGTCACCCAGGGGCCGTACGCGGAGACGGTCGAGCAGCTCAGCGGCTACTACCTGGGGCGCTCCGACGACCTGGACGACCTGCTGCAGGTGTGCGGCCTCCTCGCCGGACCGGACGCCGTGGAGGTGCGCCGGGTGGTGCCGGACAGCGACCCGGCCGCGGGGCAGCGATGAAATACCTGCTGCTGATGTATGGCGACGAGAGCGTCTGGGAGGAGGGCACCCCCGAGGAGCAGCAGGCCTGGTTGGCGGCCCACGACCGGTTCGACGCGGCGGTCCGGCAGCGGGCCCGGATGCTCGGCGGTGAGGCCCTGGCCGGCAGCGCCACGTCGACGATGCTCGCGCCGCAGGACGGTGGGGGCCGGCGCGAGGTCACCGAGGGCCCGTTCGCCGAGACGGTGGAGCAACTGGGTGGCTACTACGTGGTCGAGGCGGCCGACCTGGACCTGATGATCGAGTTGTGTCACGAACTCCCGGACTACTACCGGCTGGAGATCCGGCCGATCGTCGAGTTCGACCCCGAGGGCCCCTGACCGGTGCCGACGACGGGGGACACGGAGTCCGGTCACGCGCTCGAGGCCGCCTGGCGGGAGCACTGGTCGCGGCTGCTGGCCCTCCTGGTCGCCCGGTACCGCCGGCTGGACCTGGCCGAGGACGGCCTCGGCGACGCCTTCGCCGCGGCGGCCCAGCACTGGCCGACCGAGGGGGTGCCCGCGAATCCGCCCGCCTGGCTGCTGACCGCCGCCCGTCGGCGGGTCACCGACCGGCTGCGGGCCGAGGCGGTCGCCGCGCGCAAGGAGCCGCTCCTGGTCGTCGACGCCGACCTCAGTCACCGGGCCCAGCAACCACGGGCCGGCACGGGTGAGGAGATCCCGGACGAGCGACTCCGACTCGTCCTGCTGTGCGCCCACCCCGCCCTCTCCCCCGAGTCCTCCAGCATGCTGACGCTGCGCCTGGTCATCGGCCTGACGGTGCCGGACATCGCCCGGCTGTTCCTCGCCCGGGACTCCGCCGTCGCCGCGCGGATCACCCGCGCCAAGCGCCGCATCGTGGCCACCGGTATGCCGTTCGCCCTCCCCGCGCGGCAGGACCTCGCCGCCCGGGTCAACCGCGTCGCGGACGTCGCCTACCTGTCCTTCACGGCCGGGTACGTGCCGGGGCCGGGGGCCGACCTCTTCCGGGCGGACCTGGCGGGTGAGGCGCTGCGGCTGCTCCGCGTGGTCCGCGAGGTGACCGAACCGACGCCGACGGTGGACCTCGTGCTGGCCCTGACGCTGCTGCAGCACTCGCGGCGGGACGCGCGCGTCGACCCGCGGACCGGCGACCTCGTGCTGCTGCCCGACCAGGACCGGTCCCGGTGGCACCGGGCCGAGATCACCGAGGCGCTGGACCTGCTCGCGCCCTACCTGGAGGCCCCGCCCGCCCCGGGAGCCGGCGGGGTCCGCCTGTTGGAGGCACTGATCGCGGCCGAGCACGCCCTGGCGCTCACCGCCCACCAGACCCGCTGGGACCGGATCGCCGACTATTACGACCAGTTGGAGCGGCTCACCGGCTCACCCGTCGTGCGGCTGAACCGGGCCGTCGCCGTCGCGGAGGCGCAGGGCCCCGCCGCCGGGCTGGCCCTGCTGGACGGGTTGCCTCCCGGCGGCGACCCGCACCGCCTTCCCGCCGTGCGGGCCGAGCTGCTAGCCCGGTGCGGGCGTGTGGAGGCGGCGGCCGCGGCATACGACGAGGCCATCGCGCTGTGCCGCAACGAGGTGGAGCGGGTCCACCTCGAGCAGCGGGCGCAGCAACTGCACCGGGAGGGCCGCTAGACCAGCCTCCCCTGGAGACGTGCTGCGGCACGAGGCACGTGCTGCGGCCGGGTCAGGGCGGGGTCAGCACCGGGTGCAGGTCCTTCATCCGGAACCGCTGCAGCCGGCGCACCGCGAGGGTGCACAGCACCATGGTGACCAGGGTGATCACGGCGAGTACCAGGACGTCCCGCACCAGCCGGTCGGCTGGGCCGCCGGAGATCACGATCCGGAAGCCGTCGATGAGGTAGGTCATCGGCAGCACCGGTGCGATGGCCGAGAAGAACTCCGGGAGCAGCGCGGACGGGTAGGTGCCGCCGGAGGACGGCAGCTGCAGGATCAGCAGCACCAGCGTCAGCGCGGACGCCACGCTGCCCAGGGCCGTGCGCAGCAGGTGCGCCACGGCCGAGAAGCACAACGCACCGAGCGTGGTCAGACCGAGCAGGGCCGCCGGCCGCACCGGGTCCAGGCCGAGGGTGAACCACACGGTGAGGACCATCAGGAGCGCGCCGAGCACCGCGATCGTCCCGATCGGGATCCAGGCGGTCAGCGCCAGGCGGACCGCGTTGGCCCGACCGCTGAGCACCCGGGGCGAGATCGGGCGGACCACCATGAACACCGAGATGCCGAACACCCACAACGCGATCGCGAAGAACATCGGCGCCACGCCGCGGCCGTAGTACGTCGCCGGGTTGTCCACCGTCATCTCCACGTCCGTCGGGGAGGCCAGCACCGAGGCCGCGGTGTCCTGCTCCTGCTGGGTGTAGACCGGGAGGCGGTCGACGCCGTCCGCCAGCCCTTCGGCTAGCTGGTGCGCCCCGTCCTGCAACTGGCCCAGGCCCTCCGACAGGTCGGCGCTGCCGTCGCGCAGCTGCCCGAGCCCCTCGGACAACTGGTCCAGCCCATCGGCCAGTTCGGCGCTGCCGGGGGCCAGCTCCTGCAGACCGATGAGCAGCTGGGTGCTCCCGGCATGCGCCTGCCCGACGCCGGAGTGCAGGTCGGCCGCCCCCGCCGCCACCTGCTGGGCGCCGTCATCGAGCGCGACGAGGCTGTCGTGGGCGGCGTCCAGCTTCGCCGCGAAGTCGTTGTCCCGGATCCGGGCGTCGATCCGGGCCGCGGTGTCCGCGATGGCCTGGGCCCGCTCGTCGATGTCGCCGGTGCGACCGTCCACCCGGTCCACCACCTCCGTGATCTGCTGCCACGCCGGGTCGTCGGCGAGCTCGGGATAGCGCTCCTCCAGGTCGGCCATCTCGGCCCGGATCGCCTCGACGTCCCCGTCGAGCTGGCCGGTCAGCTCCGCGACGGCCTCGCTCACCGCCACCGCGTCCCCCGAGATCTGCTCGGCCTCCTCCTGCAGGGCGGGCAGGTCCTCCTGGAGCTGTTCCAGCGGGGGCAGCACCGTGGCGTTCAGCTCGCTGGTGCCGGCGGCGACCTGGCCGGCGCCGTCCTTGAGCGCGGCCGAGCCCTCCTCCAGCTGGGCCAGTCCGGTGTCCAGCTCGGCCGCGCCGTCCCGCGCGGCGGCCACCCCGTCCGCGACCTGGTGCCCGCCGTCGGCGGCCGTGCTGGCGGCGTCGTCGGCCTCCGCGGCGCCGGCTGCCAGCTCGGCGGCGCCCAGGGCGGCCTCGTCCAGCCCGTCGGCCAGCTGCGTGCCGCCGTCGCTGGCCTCCTGCATGCCGGCCCGGATCTGGTCCAGGTTGGCGAACACCGCGTCGAAGTAGGACTCGATCGCCGAGGCGTCGATGGACCGTTCGATGCTGTCCTGGGCACGGGCGGTGATCGACCCGATGACGAAGCCGTTGGCGTCGTCGGTGCGCAGGTCGACGCGGGCCCGCTGCGGGTCGTCGCCCGCCCCGCTGACCAGGTTGGCCGAGAAGTCCGGCGGCACGGTGACGGTCATGTAGTAGCGCCCGTCGCGCAGGCCCTGCGCGGCGTCCACCTCGTCGGTGAACTGCCAGGCGAAGGCCGGGTCCTCCTGCAACGACGCGACGAAGTCGTCCCCCGCGGTGACGGTCCGGTCCCCCACCGTCGCCGGCTGGTCCTGGTTGACGACCGCCACCGGGAGCCGGTCCAGCTTGCCGTAGGGGTCCCAGTTCGCGGTGAGGTAGATGGCGCCGTAGAGCAGCGGGACGATGAGCACGAAGCCCAGCGCCAGGCGGGGCAGGCTGCCCCGAAAACGGCGCAGCTCGAACCGGGCGAGACGGGCTGCAGGGAAGGGCATCAGCGGGCTCCTGCCGTGTGGGCCGCCGGGTCCGGCAGCTCGATGATCGGGTACCGCCCGGCGCTCGGGTCCTCGAGGCAGGACGCGACGACGGTCACCCCGTCCTCGGCGAGCCGTTCCAGGCGGCGCAGCACGTGCAGCTGTTCCTCGCGCCGCAGCCCCAGATCGAGGTCGTCCAGCACGACCAGCTCGGGCGGACGGATGCAGGCCAGCCCCACCGCGAGCAGGGTCCGGTCCAGGGCCGGCAGGTCGACGACCAGGTCGTCGGTCAGGTGCAGCCCGAGCCGGCCGGCGAGCAGGGCCATCCGGTCCGCCCCCTGCGCGGTAGGAACCCCGTCCATCAGGCACCGCTCGGTGATGCACTCCGGGACGGTCAGCTGCTCCTCGATCTCCACCAGGCCGGTGATCCGGGCGACCGAGGCGATGCTCCGCACGGTGCGGGACCGGTCCAGGTGCTGGTGGTCGACGACAAGGGTCCCCTCGAGTCCGGCCATCCGGCCGGTGAGTGCCAGCAGCAGCGCGGACCTACCCGAGCCGGAGGGGCCGACCAGCAGGACCACGCTCCCGGCGGTGAGTTCGGCGTCGACGGGGCCGAACACCATCCCGCGGGAGGTGCGCAGCGTCAGCTGTTCGGCCAGCACCAGGGTGCGGGGCGGTCCGGACGGGTGGTGAGCCATGGCGTTGGGTCCTTCCGGGTGGACGGGTACGCCGCGGCCGCGGCCGCGGCCGGGTCAGCGCCGGAACTTGATCATGGTCAACCCCAGCAGGCGGGCGACCACGAGGCCGACATAGAAGATGCCCATCATCATCTGGAGCATCAGCACCGCCCGTGCCTGGTTGGCCTCCGCGCCGACCGAGATGTCCGACAGGCCGGTGTTGGTGAGGGTGGTGAAGGACAGGAACAGCAGCTCGTTCCAGGACAGCGCCCCGTCGTGCCAGGCCGAGACGTAGGACCCGGGCCAGAGCAGTTGCACGACGTCGTGGGTGTAGGCCCACGCCCACGCGAGCACCGTGAAGCAGGCCGCGGTGGCGAACAGCTCGTCGCGGCTGACCCAGATGTCGGCGAACATGTAGCGCAGCAGCGAGATGCCGGTGAAGAAGTAGAAGCAGGAGTGCGCGATCGCCGAGGTCAGTTCGATCGTGCCATTGCCCGGGGCGACGGCCTCGGCGATGGTGAGCACGAAGACCGGCACCCCCAGCACCCAGGCGATCCAGGTGGTGGCCGGGGTGCGCCGGACCGCGGCCACGGCCAGCACCAGCACGGCCAGCCCCAGGATCGAGACGAAGGTGCGGCCGAGGCCGCCCGAGGTGGTGAACGGGTAGAGCAGGACGGCGGAGAGCTGCACCGCCAGGAGCACCGCGGACGGGTTGTCGTGCAACGCGTCCCAGATGCGCTGGGGCCGGTTGCGTCCGGCGGCCCCGGCATACTCGAACATCAACCCCGCCCGGTGAGTTCCCAGGCGTCCTCGGACTCTTCCTCGTCCCCCTCGTCCTCCGCGTAGACCGGCCCGTCGCCGTGCGCGGGCGGGGCATCGGCCGGGTAGTCGTCGTACCCGTCGTCGGCGGCATCGCCCGCGGCGTCCGCCCCGGTATCAGCCGGCGCCGGGGGCTCGGCACCCTGCAGCACGGCCAGCGTCGTCTCGAGGTCCTCCGGCTTGACCAGCACGTCGCGGGCCTTGCTGCCCTCGGACGGCCCGACGATGTTGCGCGACTCCATCAGGTCCATCAGGCGACCGGCCTTGGCGAAACCGACCCGCAGCTTGCGCTGCAGCATCGAGGTCGACCCGAACTGGGTGGTGATCACCTGTTCGGCGGCCTGCAGCAACAGGTCGAGGTCGTCGCCAATGTCGTCCTCGATGACCTTCTTGGTGGCCGGTGCGGTGACGTCCTCGCGGTAGACCGGCTTGAGCTGGGAGGTGACGTGCTTGACCACGTCCTCGATCTCGGTCTCGGTGACCCAGGCCCCCTGGACGCGCATCGTCTTGGAGGCGCCCATCGGCAGGAACAGCGCGTCGCCCTGCCCGATCAGCTTCTCGGCACCCGGCTGGTCCAGCACCACCCGGCTGTCCGCCAGCGACGAGGTCGCGAACGCCATCCGGGAGGGCACGTTGGCCTTGATCAACCCGGTGACCACGTCCACCGACGGCCGCTGGGTGGCCAGCACCAGGTGGATGCCGGCGGCCCGGGCCAGCTGGGTGATCCGCACGATCGACTCCTCCACGTCGCGCGGGGCCACCATCATCAGGTCGGCAAGCTCGTCGACCACGACCAGCAGGTAGGGGTAGGGCTGCAGCACCCGCTCGGACCCGGCGGGCGGGGTGAGCTTGCCCGCCCGCACCGCCTTGTTGAAGTCGTCGACGTGCTTGAACCCGAAGGCCGACAGGTCGTCGTAGCGGTGATCCATCTCCTTGACCACCCAGGCCAGCGCCTCGGCCGCCTTCTTCGGGTTGGTGATGATCGGGGTGATCAGGTGCGGGATGCCCTCGTATGCCGTGAGCTCGACCCGCTTGGGGTCGACGAGGATCAGCCGGACCTCGTCGGGGGTGGCCCGCACCAGGATCGAGGTGATCATCGAGTTGATGAAGCTGGACTTACCCGAACCGGTGGCGCCGGCCACCAGCAGGTGCGGCATCTTGGCCAGGTTGGCGATGACGTAGCCGCCCTCGACGTCCTTGCCGACGCCCATCACCATCGGGTGGACGTTGTTGTGCGCCGCCTGGCTGCGCAGGACGTCACCGAGGCTGACGTTCTCCCGGTCGGTGTTGGGGATCTCGACACCGACCGCGGACTTGCCCGGGATCGGGGACAGGATGCGGACCTCGGCGGAGGCCACGGCATACGCGATGTTCTTGGACAGCGCGGTGATCCGCTCCACCTTCACGCCCGGCCCGAGCTCGACCTCGTAGCGGGTGACCGTGGGGCCGCGCATGAAGCCGGTGACCTGGGCGTCGACGCCGAAGTCGTCGAGCACGCCGGTCAGCGCGTCGACCACCTTGTCGTTGGCGGCCGACCGTGCCTTGTGCGGGCTGCCCGGCTTGAGCAGCTCGTTGTCCGGGAGCGTGTAGGTGACGTCGCCGGCCAGCACCAGCTGCTCGACCCGCTGCGGCAGCGGGGTGGTGGGCGGGGCCTCCAGCTCCTCCTTGGCCCCGGCGGGCGGGTTCTTCACGCCCGGGATGCCGGCCGGCTTGGCGCCCGGCCGCGGGATCGGCTGGGTGTCGTCCCCACCGCGTGCGGCCGCTCCATTCGACGTCCCGCCCGGCGCCGGCTGCCCCTCGGCGGCACCGGCAGTGCGGCGGTCCTGGGCGGCCTTGGCCCGCAGCGAACGGGCCTTCTTGGCCTCTACCTCGGCCGCCTGGTCGAAGGCCTGGTCCCCCTCGCGGTCCCCGAGCCGCTGGCGCTCCTTGCGGGAGCGGGCGGGCTTGCGGGTCGCGTCGTGGACGAGTCCGTCCTCGTCCTCCCCCGGCTGCTGGTCGAACCGGGCGGAGTCGAAGAGGTTCTGCTCCAGCTCGCGCAGCCGCTCCGGGATCCGGTGGACCGGGGTCGCGGTCACCACCAGCAGGCCGAACACGGCGAGCAGGAGCAGCACGGGGACGGTCACGTAGACCGAGACCGCGGTGCTGATCGGGCTGGCCACGATGAACCCGACGATGCCGCCGGCGCCGCGGATCACGTCCGCACCCTCGCCGTAGTCCGGTGACCCGAGGGTGACGTGGGTCAGGCCGCACGCGGCGAGCGTCAGCGCCGTGGTGCCGATGACCAACCGATTGGTGGCGGCCTGGTCCTGCGGCGCGCGCAGCAGCCGGATGCCGAAGAGCAGCAGCACGACCGGCAGCGCGAGCGCGACCCGGCCGAAGGTGCCCGCCGTCACCGCGTGGATGGCGTCCCCCACCATGCCCTGCAGACCCCACCACTCGCGGACGGCCACGACCAGCGCCAGCGCGATCAGCAGGAAGCCGATCCCGTCGCGCCGGTGCTCCGGCTCCAGGTCACGGGCCGTGTTCCCCACCTTGCGCACCGCGCCTCCGGTCACTGTCGCCATACCCATCCACGTCCCTCGGGCCGCGCGCCAGGGCAACGGCGCCCGGTCCTTCTTGACCGGGCTCGTGCTCCTGCCACGCGGCGTGCTCTTGCCTCTGCTGCCACTGCTGCGGCCGCTGGCCCGACCACCGGACCCGCTGCGGGCGGACCCGGAGGATCGTCCCGTCGCCGGGCGCGTCGAACCCTTGCGCTGGCCACCGGAGGTGGAGCGTGCAGCAGTCGTCGCAGTCTTGGCCACGTTGGCACGGTACGCCAGATTCACGTCTGCATCACGTGTCACACGCGGCACGGGCCAGATCCGGCTGTCCCCGCGCACGCTGCGCCGCCCGTCGCCGGGTCCGGTCGGTCAGGCGTCGATGACAATCGGGATGATCATCGGCCGGCGGCGCAGCTTGCCGCCCATGTAGGAGCCGACCGTCCGGCGGATCACCTGCTGCAGCTGGTGGGTGTCGGTCACGCCGTTCTGCCGGGCCTGCTCCAGGGCCTCGTCGAGGCGGGGCCGCAACCGCTCGAAGACCGCCTCGTCCTCGGCGAAGCCGCGGGTCTGGATCTCCGGACCGGCGGCGACCTTGCCGGTGCTGGCGTCGCGCACCACGATGATCGTCACGAAGCCCTCGTCGCGCAGGATCCGGCGGTCCTTGAGCAGCGTCTCGGTCGTGCCACCCACCGACGAGCCGTCGACGTAGATGTAGCCGCAGTCGATCGCCCCGGCGATGCGGGCCTTGCCGTCCTTGAGGTCGACCACGACCCCGTCCTCGGCCAGGATGACCCGCTCGCGCGGCACCCCCGTGGCCACGGCCAGGTCGCCGTTGGCGACCAGGTGGCGCCACTCGCCGTGCACCGGCATGACGTTGCGGGGGCGCACGATGTTGTAGCAGTAGAGCAGCTCGCCGGCGGAGGCGTGGCCGGAGACGTGGACCAGGGCGTTGCCCTTGTGGACCACCTTGGCGCCCAACCGGGTCAACCCGTTGATCACCCGGAAGACGGCGTTCTCGTTGCCGGGGATCAGCGAACTGGCCAGCAGCACGGTGTCGTCGACGCCGACCTCGATCTTGTGGTCCCGGTTCGCCATCCGGGACAGGGCGGCCATCGGCTCGCCCTGGGAGCCGGTGCAGATCAGCACCTGCTGGGACTCCGGGAGCTGAGCCAGCCGCCCCAGGTCGACCAGGACCCCGTCGGGCACCTTCAGGTAGCCGAGGTCGGCGGCGATGCTCATGTTGCGCAGCATGGAACGCCCGACCATGGCGACCTTGCGCCCGTTGGCCGCGGCGGTGTCCAGCACCTGCTGCACCCGGTGGACGTGCGAGGAGAAGCACGCCACGATGATCCGCCGGCTGGCCTGGTGGAAGACCTGCTCGATGGCCGGGGCGATGTTCTTCTCCGGCGTGGTGAAGCCGGGGACCTCGGCGTTCGTGGAGTCGGTGAGGAACAGGTCCACGCCCTCCTCCCCCAGCCGGGCGAAGGACCGCAGGTCGGTGATCCGCCCGTCGAGCGGCAGCTGGTCCATCTTGAAGTCGCCGGTGTGCAGCAGGGTCCCGCCGGGCGTGCGGATGAACACCGCGAGCGCGTCCGGGATGGAGTGGTTGACCGCCACGAACTCGCAGTCGAAGGCGCCGAAGGACTCCCGGTCCCCCTCCTTGACCCCGAGCGTGAACGGGGTGATCTTGTGCTCCTTGAGCTTGGCCTCGATGAGGGCCAGGGTGAGCTGGGAGCCGACCAGGGGGATGTCCGGCTTCATCCGCAACAGGTAGGGGACGGCGCCGATGTGGTCCTCGTGGCCGTGCGTGAGCACGATGGCCACGACATCGTCCATCCGGTCCTGGATGTACTCGAAGTCCGGCAGGATCAGGTCGACGCCCGGGTGGTGCTCCTCCGGGAAGAGCACCCCGCAGTCCACGATGAGGAGCTTGCGGCCGTACTCGATGACGGTCATGTTGCGCCCGACCTCGCCGAGCCCCCCGAGGGCGACGACGCGGACGGCGCCCTTGGCCAGGGGTTTGGGACGGGTCAGTTCGGGGTGCGGGTGACTCATGGGCCACAGCGTAGTCAGGTCGGGACCTTCGACCCTGGCCACGTCGCCGGGAAGTGCCGAAGATGGTGGTGGAGGGAGCGGCGACGGGCCGCCCCCCGTCCTGGAGGAGGGCATGATGAGCGCGCGCAAGGTCGTCGTCGGCTACGACGGGACCCCGGAGTCGGTCGCCGCACTGGAGTGGGCCGCCCACGAGGCCAACCGGCGCGGGGTCGACCTGCACATCGGCCACGCCGACCCGTATGCGGCGCAGACCCTGCCCGTCTACCCGCTCGAGGTCGGCAAGACCGTCCTGGAGGCCGCCCACGAGCTGCTCGCCCAGGCGACGCGGCGGGCCGCCAAGGTGCTCCCGGAGGACCGGATCACCAGCGAGGCCGTCGTGACCAGCCCCGCCTCCTACCTGATCGAGCTGTCCGAGGAGGCCGAGCTGGTCGTCACCGGCAGCCGGGGCCGGGGCACCCTGGCGGCGGGCCTGCTCGGGTCGGTCGCGTATGCCGTGGCCGCCCACGCCCGCTGCCCGGTCGTGATCGTGCGGGGCGAGACCCTCGCCCCCGCCCCCGGGCGCCCGGTCGTCGTCGGGGTGGACCGGTCGGAGTCCTCGGACCGGGCCGTCGACCAGGCCGCCGCGATCGCGGCCGACCAGGGCGTCGCGCTGCGCCTGGTGACCGTGGCCGCGCAGCCAGCGGCCGCCGTCTGGACCTCCTACGGCCAGCTGGCCCAGGACCTGTTCCGGGAGCAGCACCGGATGGCCGACCGGATGGTCGGCGAGCTCTCCGAGCGGGTCGCGCAGGAGCACCCGGGCCTGACCATCGAGTCCCGGGTGATCGAGGGCGACCCCGGGGTCGCGCTGGCCAACGAGGGCCGTGGCGCGAGCCTGCTGGTCGTGGGTTCGCGGGGACGCGGCGGCTTCCGCGGGATGCTGCTGGGCTCCATCAGCCACCGCGTGGTCCACGCGGCGAGCTGCCCGGTGATGGTGGTGCGCAGCGCCTAGAGTGGGGGGATGCAGCCGTATCTCGACCTGCTCGACCGGGTCCGCTCCGAGGGTGTCCGCAAGGAGGACCGCACCGGCACCGGCACGCTGTCGGTCTTCGGCCACCAGATGCGGTTCGACCTGGCCGCCGGCTTCCCGGCCCTGACCACCAAGAAGCTGCACCTGCGCTCGATCATCGGCGAGCTGCTGTGGTTCCTGCGCGGGGACACCAACGTGCGCTGGCTGCAGGAGCGCGGCATCAGCATCTGGGACGAGTGGGCCGACGCGGACGGCGACCTCGGCCCGGTCTACGGGCACCAGTGGCGGTCCTGGCCGACGCCGGACGGGCGGACCATCGACCAGATCGCCAGGGTGGTCGAGGGCCTGCGCACCAACCCGGACTCGCGGCGCCACATCGTCTCGGCGTGGAACGTCGCCGAGGTCGACGACATGGCCCTGCCGCCGTGCCACACCCTCTTCCAGTTCTACGTGGCCCCGGCCACCGACGACGGACCGGCCCGGCTGTCCTGCCAGCTCTACCAGCGCAGCGCCGACATCTTCCTGGGCGTGCCGTTCAACATCGCCTCCTACGCGCTCCTGACGCACATGGTCGCCCAGGTCACCGACCTGGCCGTGGGCGACTTCGTGCACACGATGGGTGACGCCCACCTCTACCTGAACCACCTGGACCAGGCCGCCGAGCAGCTGACCCGGGTCCCCGGCGCCCTCCCCACGCTCTGGCTGAACCCGGACGTCCGCGCGATCGACGCCTTCGAGCTGGAGGACATCGAGGTCCGTGACTACGTCGCCGCCCCCAGCATCAAGGCCCCGATCGCGGTATGAGGACCCGGTCGTGAGCCCGGACCGTTTCCGGGTGGTGCCGGCCGCCTACCTGGCGCTCACCCGGCCCGGCGACTCCGGCCCCGAGGTGCTGCTGCAGCTGCGGCGCGGCACGGGCTACATGGACGGGTGGTGGGCCTGCGGCGCCGCCGGCCACGTCGAGCGGGGCGAGTCCCTCGCCGAGGGCGCGGTCCGGGAGGCGGCGGAGGAGCTCGGCATCGGGCTCGCGCCGCAGGACCTGCGGTTGTTCGCCGTGCTGCACCGCACGGTCGCCCTCGAGGACCCGGTCGAGGACCGGATCGACGTCTTCCTGGAAGCCACCCGCTGGTCCGGTGACCCGCAGATTGCGGAGCCGGACAAGTCCGCCGAGCTGCGCTGGTGGCCGCTGTCCGAGCTGCCCGCACGGGTCGTGCCGCACGAGCAGCAGGCGTTGGACGCGCTGCGCGAGGGCGCCGCCCCGGCCGTCCTCACCCGCGGCTTCCGGCAGTCCCTGACCCTGGTGGCCGCGGTCGGCCGCAACCGGGTGATCGGCGACGGCGCCGGCATGCCGTGGCACCTGCCGGAGGACCTGGCGTTCTTCAAGCGGACCACCCACGGCGGCACCCTCCTGATGGGCCGCGGTACCTGGGACTCGATCGGGCGGGCGCTGCCCGGGCGCCGCACCATCGTGCTCACCCGCGACCACGGGTGGTCGGCCGAGGGTGCCGAGACGGCAGCCTCCCTGGCGGAGGCCCTGCTGATGGCCGGTGACGGGGAGATCTTCGTCGCCGGTGGTGGGCAGGTCTACGAGCAGACGATCCGGTATGCCGACCGCCTGGTGATCACCGAGGTCGCCCAGGAGCCGGAGGGCTCGGTGACCTTCCCCGAGATCGACCCCACGTCATGGCGGGAGACGAGCAGGGAGCGTCGCGACGGCTTCGACTGGGTGGAGTACCGGCGCGTCGACCGGGGGTGAGCCCCTCAGCGCGAACTATCCCGAGGCATTCGCCTCACGCGTCGTAGTCGAGGGTCACCTCGTCGGTGACCGGGTGCGACTGGCAGGCGAGAACGATGCCGGCATCCACCTCTTCGGGCTCCAGGGCGTAGTTGCGGTCCATCGTGACCTCGCCGTCGACGACCCGGGCGCGGCAGGTGCCACACACGCCGCCGGTGCAACTGAACGGGGCGTCGGGCCGCTCCCGCAGCGTGGCGTTGAGGATGGTCTCGGCCTTGGAGGGCATCGGCACCTTGGTGGTGCGGCCGTCCAGGGTGATCGTGACGACCGCCTCGGGGTCCGCCTCGAGGTCGACCTCGACCGCCTGCGGCGGGGCCCCCGCCCCGGCCTCGTCCACGTGAAAGATCTCGTGGTGCACGTGGTGGTCGTCCACGCCCAGCTCGTCCAGCAGCTCGCGGGCCGACTCGACCATGCCGAACGGGCCGCAGAGGTACCACTCGTCGACGTCGTCGACCGGCACGAAGGTGGCGACGAACCGTTCCAGCTTCTCCCGGTCGATCCGGCCGGTGAACAGCTCGACGTCCTGCACCTCGCGGGACAGCACGTTGATCAGGACGAACCGGCCGGGGAACCGGTTCTTCAGGTCCATCAGCTCCTCCAGGAACATGATGGAGTCGGTCCGGCGGTTGCCGAAGATCAGGGTGGCCCTCGACCCGGGCTCCTCCTCCAGTGCGGTGCGCAGCAACGAGATCACCGGGGTGATGCCAGAGCCGGCGGCGACCGCCACGTGGTGCCGGGCCGTGTCCGGCCGGGTCGGGCAGGTGAACCCACCCAGCGGGCTCATCACCGAGATGGTGTCCCCCGGCGCCACCTCGTCGTTGAGCCAGTTGGACATGACGCCCCCGGCGACCCGGGCACTGGCCACCCGCAGCTCGCCCGCGCCCGCCTGGGCCCGGGACAGGCAGATCGAGTAGGACCGGCGGACGTCCTCGCCGTCGATCGTCGCCCGCAGGGTCAGGTGCTGGCCGGGTTGGAACTCAAACTCCTCGGCCAGGTCCTCGGGCACGGCGAAGGTCACCGCGACGGCCTGGTCGGTGAGCCGCTCGACACGGCGGACGGTCAGGTCGTGGAAGGTCGCCCGACGCCGGGCCGGGCGGGACAGGGTCACGCTCACGGGAGGCCTTTCTGGACGCTCAGAGGGACTTGAACTCTTCGAACGGCTCGCGGCAGGACCGGCAGCGCCGCAGCGCCTTGCAGGCCGTGGAACCGAAGCGGGAGAGCTCCTCGGTGTCGGAGGAGCCACAGGTCGGGCAGTCCACCCGTCTGACCGACAGCCCGACCGTGACCGGACCGACAGCGCGCTCACCAGTCGGCGGGGCGATGCCGAAGCGGCGCAACCCCTCCCGCCCGGACTCGCTCATCCAGTCGGTGGTCCACGCCGGTGAGAGCACGGTCTCGATCTCGGCGCGCATCCCGTGCCGCCGGGCCACCCGGTCGATCGCGTCGGTGATCGCCTGCATCGCCGGGCACCCGCTGTAGGTCGGGGTGATGGTGACCCGGACCAGGGCCTCGGCTGCGCCTTCCGGGTCCTCCCGGACCTCGACCCCGCGCACGATGCCCAGGTCGTCGATGGTGATCACCGGGATCTCGGGGTCCAGCACGGCGCGCACGGCCCGCTCGACCTCGGCAGCCCGGGCCGGGGCGTTCACGGTCATCACGGTCACCAGCTCGCCCCGGGGTGGCTGCGGTGGATGTGCTGCATCTCGGCCAGCAGGTAGCCCATGGGCCGGGAGTGGATGCCCTCGCGGCCGCCACGGGACCGCCAGCGCGACTCCTCGGGCAGGTCCAGGGTGGCCTCCTGCACGACCGCGCGCACGTGGGCCACGGCGCCGTCGTGCAGCGTCGAGGGCAGCACCCCGATGCCGGCCTCCGCGGCCCAGCGGCTGGCCTCGTCGTCGTCGAACAGCTCGGCCAGGTAGGGCAGCACGGCCTCCAGCCCGGCCTGCATCCGGGCGTGGCTCTCCTCCGTGCCGTCGCCCAGGCGCAGCACCCACTGGCCGGCGTGGTCGCGGTGGTAGGCGACCTCCTTGAGCGCCTTCTCGGCGACCCCCCGCAACGTCTCGTCCGAGGTGGGCAGCTCCAGCAGCGCGGTGTAGAGCTCGCACTGGTAGCTGGCGAACCACAGCATCCGGGCCATCTCCTGGCCGAAGTCACCGCGCGGCTGCTCCACCAGGTGGACGTTGCGGAACTCCCGCTCGTCGCGCAGGTAGGCCAGGTCGTCCTCGTCGCGGCCGGCGCCCTCCACCTCCCCGGCGTGGGTGAGCAGCGTCCGGGCCTGCCCCAGCAGGTCCAGCCCCACGTTGCCCAGGGCCATGTCCTCCTCGATCTGGGGGGCGTTGGTCAGCCACTCCCCCAGCCGCTGGGCGTAGACCAGCGCGTCGTCGCCCAGACCCAGGAGGTAGGCGACGCGGGCGGGCACCGGGGTCCCGGTCGCCGAGGCGACCGAGCCGGCGGCGGCAGCGGTCTCGCTCACAGGTACTCCACGTCCTCGGGGACGTCGTAGAACGTCGGGTGCCGGTAGACCTTGTCGGCCGCGGGGTCGAAGAAGCTGTCCCGCTCGTCGGGGCTGGAGGCGGTGATGTCCTCGGAGGCCACGACCCACAGCGAGACCCCCTCCTGCCGGCGGGTGTAGAGGTCGCGCGCGTTGCGCAGCGCCATCTCGGCGTCCGGGGCGTGCAGCGACCCGGCGTGCACGTGCGACAGGCCCCGCTTGGCGCGGACGAACACCTCGTACAGGGGCCAGTTGCCCGATCCCGCGGGCGTCTGCTCGCTCACGCGACCGCCCCCGCCGCGGCACCGGCACGGGCGGCCTGCTTGTCGGCATACGCCACCGCGGCCTCCCGCACCCAGGCGCCCTCGTCGTGCGCCGCCTTGCGGTGGCTGATCCGCTCGGCGTTGCACGGTCCGTCGCCGCCGAGGACCCGCCAGAACTCGTCCCAGTCGATCGGGCCGAAGTCCCAGTGACCGGTCTCCTCGTTGTAGGTCAGGTCGGGGTCGGGCAGGGTCAGGCCGAGCTTCTGCGCCTGCGGCACGGTCATGTCGACGAACTTCTGGCGCAGGTCGTCGTTGGTGAACCGCTTGATGCCCCAGGCCATGTTCTGCGCGGTGTGGCCACCCTTGGCCTGCTCCCCAGAGTCCGGCGGGCCGAACATCATCAGCGCCGGCCACCACCAGCGGTTGGCCGCGTCCTGGGCCATCGCCTTCTGCTCCTCGGTGCCACGGGCCAGCACCCAGAGGATCTCGAAGCCCTGGCGCTGGTGGAAGCTCTCCTCCTTGCAGACCCGGATCATCGCGCGCGCGTAGGGGCCGTAGGAGCAGCGGCACAGCGGCACCTGGTTCATGATCGCGGCGCCGTCGACCAGCCAGCCGATCGCGCCCGCGTCGGCCCAGGTCAGCGTCGGGTAGTTGAAGATCGAGGAGTACTTCTGCTTGCCGGCGTGCAGCAGGTCGAGCATCTCCTCGCGGTCCATCCCGAGCGTCTCGGCCGCGGAGTAGAGGTAGAGCCCGTGCCCGGCCTCGTCCTGCACCTTGGCCATCAGGATCGCCTTGCGGCGCAGGCTCGGCGCGCGGGAGATCCAGTTGCCCTCCGGCTGCATGCCGATGATCTCGGAGTGGGCGTGCTGGGCGATCTGCCGGATCAGCGTCTTGCGGTAGCCCTCGGGCATCGCGTCCCGGGGCTCGATCCGCTTGTCGGCCGAGACCAGCCCGTCGAAGTACGCCATGTGTTCTTCGACCGCGGACGCGTAGTCCTCGGTCTCCGCCGCGTTGAGGGGACCGTCACCAGGGTCACCGAAGTCGTTGCCGTACATGTCCCCCAGTATGCCCCATCCGGCGCCACTTTGTTACATCATCGACGTCGACCGACGTCGGGAGTGTCACAAGCCGCACGGGTGCGAGACTGGACGGGTGAGCCATCCCCATACGCATTCCCCCGGGCCGTCCGCGGACGCGAGCGTGCGCACCGGCCGGACCACGGACGCACCCGCCGTGGGGTTGGTCCAGGCGACCGTCTGGACGGAGGCGTATGCCGACCTGTTGCCCCGGGAGGCGGTCGACCAGTTCGAGGGTCCCGCCTTCGCCTCCGTGTGGCGCCACTCGCTGGAGGCGCCCCCGACGCCGGTCCACCGGCTGCTCGTGGCCTGCGCCGGCGACCAGGTGGTGGGCTTCGCCGCCATCGCGCCCGCCGACGAGGCGGAGCCCGGGGTGCCCGCCGGCGCCGGGGAGCTGACCGTGATCGCGGTCCACCCGGACGCGCGCCGGCACGGCCACGGGTCCCGCCTGCTCAACGCGGTCGGGGACACGCTGCGAGCAAACGACCGGACCACCCTGGTGAGCTGGCTCCCGGCGACCGACGAGGCGACCCGGGCGTTCCTGGACACCGCCGGCCTGCACCCCGACGGCGCGTGGCGCGAGCGGGTGGTCGGCCCCGAGGGGCAGACCCTCCGGGAGATCCGGGTGCAGGCGGGCCTGTGACCGGGACGCAACGGTCCCTGCGCTCCCGGCCGGTGGTGCGCAAGGGCCTGGCAGTGGGGGTGGCCTCCGGCCTCTACGGGATCTCCTGCGGCGCCCTCGGCGTGGCGGCCGGGCTCACCGTCTGGCAGACCATGCTCACCTCGCTCCTGCTGTTCAGCGGCGGATCCCAGTTCGCCTTCTTCGGCGTGATCGGGGCCGGCGGCAGCCCGGTCGCGGCGGTCGCGACCTCGAGCATGCTCGGCATCCGCAACGGGCTCTACGGACTGGAGCTGGTCAAGCTGCTGGACGTGCGGGGCTGGCGCCGCCCGGTCGTGGCGCACCTGACCATCGACGAGTCGTCCGCCGTGGCGATCACCGAAACCGACCCGCGGGACCAGCGCCTCGGGTTCTGGGTGACGGGGCTGGCGATCTTCGTGCTGTGGAACCTCACCACGCTCGCCGGGGCCCTGCTGGGGTCGGTGATGGGTGACCCGAAGGCCTGGGGCCTGGACGCCGCTGCCGCCGCGGCCTTCGTCGGGCTGCTCTGGCCCCGGCTGCGCGGCCGGGACCCGCTGGCGGTCGCGGCCCTGGCGGTCGTCCTCACCGTCGTGGTCGCCCCGTTCACCCCGCCCGGCGTGCCGATCCTGATCGCGACCGTCGCGGCCCTCGTCGTGGGGCTGGCGGGTCGCCGTGGCCGTGAGGAGGTCCCGGCGTGACGCTCTGGATCGCGGTGCTGTCCGCCTGCCTGATCGCCTACCTGCTCAAGCTGGCCGGCTACCTGGTGCCGCACCACCTGCTCGAGACCCCGGCGGTCGCCCGGGTCACCCCGCTGCTGCCGGTCGCGCTGCTGTCCTCGCTCGTGGTGACCCAGGCCTTCCTCGACTCCGGGGGCACCCTGGTGCTGGACGCGCGGGCAGCCGGAGTGGGCGTGGCGGTCGTGGCGCTGGTCCTCCGGGCCAACTTCCTCGTCGTGGTGGTGCTGGCCGCCGCCACCGCGGCCCTGGTCCGTGCCCTCGGGGGCTGAGCTGATGGCGCCCGGACCGGCCCGGATCATCGGTGTCGACCTGGCGCGCATGCTGGCGCTGCTGGGGATGATCACCGCCCACCTGGTGGACACCTACCGCCCCGACGGCAGCGTCACCGTCTGGCACCAGATCGTCTCGGGTCGGTCCGCGGCGCTGTTCGCGGTGCTGGCCGGCCTGTCGATCGCCCTGGTGACCCGGCGCGCCGTGGACCCCCAGCGGGTATGGGGCCTGCGCGCGCAGGTCGCGGTCCGGGCCCTGGTCATCGCCTGCCTGGGCCTGGCGCTGGGGATGTTCGACTCCGGCCTGGCCGTGATCCTGACCTACTACGGGGTGCTCTTCCTGGGGGCGCTGCCGGTGCTCCGGTGGGGCGCCCGTCGGTTGGCCCTCCTGGCCATCGGCTGGGGCCTGGCCTCGCCGGTGGCGAGCATGCTGCTGCGGCCGCACCTGCCGCCCAACAGCTACGACGTGCCGGACCCGCTGTCCGTCTTCTCCCCCTGGCAGCTGGTCACCGAGCTCACGGTGACCGGCTACTACCCCGTGCTGACCTGGGCGACCTACCTGTTCGCCGGGATGGCGATCGGCCGCCTCGACCTGCGGTCCGCCGCGTGGGGGCGGCGGCTCCTGGTCTGGGGTGCCTGGGGCTCCGTCCTCGCCCTGGCGGTGGCCCGCCTGGTCACCCGCCCCGACGGCGTGCGCACCGCCCTGGTCGACAGCTACGACCGCTGGGAGCGGGTGACCGACTGGGCCGACCTGCAGGAGGTGCTGCGCAACGGGCTCTACGGCACCACCCCGACCGGCTCCTGGTGGTGGCTGGGCGTCTGGTCCCCGCACAGCGGGTCGATCGTGGACCTGGCCCACACGGTCGGCACCAGCATGCTGGTCCTCGGGCTCGCCCTGGTGCTCGCCCACGAGACCGGCCCGCGGGCGGCGGGCACCTGGCGGATCCTGTCCGGGGCGGGGACGATGACGCTCACCCTGTATGCCGTCCACGTCATGGTGGTCTCGGCGCCGGACTCCTGGCCGGGCGCGCACAACCTCCTCGTCCACCTGGTCGGAGCCGTCCTGATCGGCGCCACGTTCGCCGCCCTGCGACGGCGCGGACCGTTGGAGCAGGTCGTCGGCCAGCTGTCGACCTCCGTCGGACACCGGTGAGTCCTCCGCACCACGGGTAACACCACGGGGTATGCTAGGTGAACACCAGGTGAACAGGAGGTGTACACCATGGACCGCATTCCCGCGATCTCCCCGAGCGTCCTCGCTCCGACGCGACCGACCCTGTCCTGGGTCCCGGTGACCGGACCCGACGGGCGCATCCGCATGGAGATGCGCTGGCACGTCGGGTCGCGGCACCTCGTCGCCAAGGCCGGCGCAGCCGCCTGATCCGACCGCCGGCTCCTCCGGCATACGAGCAGTGGCCGGGCCCCCGATCGGGGGCCCGGCCACATCTCATCCGGTCAGCGGTGCCGCGCGTGGCGGCACGCTGGTCTCAGCGTTCCGGCTCAGGCGTTGTCGCCCTCGCCGGAGGGGGCGCCACCCTCGTCCGCGGACTCGCCGCCGGTGGACTCGCCACCGCCGTTGCCACGGCCGCGGCCACCACGCCGGCGCCGGTTGCGGCGGGGACGGCTGCTGCCACCCTCGCCACCGTTGTCGCCGTCGGCACCGTTGTCGCCGTCGGCACCGTTGTCGCCGGTCTCCTCGGCGCCGTCCGCGCCGGTGTCACCGGCCGCCTCGGGGGCCTCGACCGGAGCCACCGGAGCCTCGGCCTGGGGCTGCGCCGGGGCCTCGCCCTGCGGTGCAGCGGCCTGCTCGGCGCCGTCACCGGCGACCACGGCCGCCAGCGAGAGCTTGCCCCGCGGGTCGATCTCCTTCAGCTCGACCTGGACCTTCTGGCCCACGCCAAGCACGTCCTCGACGGCGTCGATGCGCTTGCCGCCGACGAGCTTGCGGATCTCGGAGATGTGCAGCAGGCCGTCCTTGCCCGGCAGCAGCGAGATGAACGCCCCGAAGGTCGTCGTCTTCACCACGGTCCCGAGGAAGCGCTCGCCGATCTCCGGCATCTGCGGGTTGGCGATCGCGTTCACGGCGGCCCGGGCGGCCTCGGCGGAGGGGCCGTCGGTCGCGCCGATGTAGACGGTGCCGTCGTCCTCGATCGAGATGTCGGCGCCGGTGTCCTCCTGGATCTGGTTGATCATCTTGCCCTTCGGGCCGATGACCTCACCGATCTTGTCGACCGGGACCTTGACGCTGATGACGCGGGGAGCGTAGGGGCTCATCTCGTCAGGGGCGTCGATAGCCTCGTTCATCACGTCCAGGATGTGCAGACGGGCCTCGCGGGCCTGGGTCAGCGCACCACCGAGCACCGAGGCGGGGATGCCGTCGAGCTTGGTGTCCAGCTGGATCGCGGTGACGAACTCGCGGGTGCCGGCGACCTTGAAGTCCATGTCACCGAACGCGTCCTCCGCGCCCAGGATGTCGGTCAGCGCCGCATACGCGGTCTCGGTCGTGCCGTCCGCGTTCTCGACGGTGTCGGAGACCAGACCCATGGCGATGCCGGCGACGGGGGCGCGCAGCGGCACGCCCGCGTTGAGCAGCGACATGGTGGAGGCGCACACCGAGCCCATCGAGGTCGACCCGTTGGAGCCGAGCGCCTCGGAGACCTGGCGGATCGCGTAGGGGAACTCCTCGCGGGTCGGCAGGACCGGCATCAGGGCACGCTCGGCGAGCGCACCGTGGCCGATCTCCCGGCGCTTGGGCGACCCGACGCGTCCGGTCTCACCGGTGCTGTAGGGCGGGAAGTTGTAGTTGTGCATGTAGCGCTTGCGGGTCACCGGCGACAGGGTGTCCAGCTGCTGCTCCATGCGCAGCATGTTGAGCGTGGTGACGCCCATGATCTGGGTCTCGCCGCGCTCGAAGATCGCCGAGCCGTGCGCCCGCGGGATGACCTCGACCTCGGCGGACAGGGCCCGGATGTCGGCCAGCCCGCGGCCGTCGATGCGCACCTTGTCCTTGAGGATGCGCTGCCGGATGAGCCGCTTCTGGACGGCCCGGTAGGCGGCGTCCAGCTCCTTGTCGCGACCGGCGAACGGTGCGTCCGGGCTCACGTCGGAGTCCCCGGCGGCGTCCCAGTGCAGCCCCAGGAGCTTGCCCTTCATGGCCGTCTTGATCTCGGAGATGCGGTCCTCGCGCTCGGCCTTGCCGGCGATCTGCAGCGCCGACTCCAGGTCGCTGGTGACCTCGGCCTCGACGGCGGCGAGGGCGTCGTCCTGGTAGTCCAGGAAGCGCGGGAACTCCTGCACCTCCTTGGCCGCGGCGGCGGCCAGCTCGGACTGCGCCTTGCACAGGGTGGCGATGAAGCCCTTGGCGGCCTCCAGGCCCTGGGCGACGATCTCCTCGGTCGGTGCCTGCTTGCTCTCCAGGTTCACCAGGTCCCAGGTGGCCTCGGTCGACTCGGCCTCGACCATCATGATGGCCACGTCGTCCTGGCCGTCCTCGGTCTGCCCGACGATCCGGCCGGCAACCACCATGTCGAAGGTGGAGCGGGCGGCGTCGCTGAAGTTCGGGAAGGCGACCCACTGGCCGTCGACCAGGGAGACGCGGACGCCACCGATCGGGCCGCTGAACGGCAGGCCGGAGATCTGGGTGGACAGCGACGCGGCGTTGATCGCCAGCACGTCGTACTGGTGGTCCGGGTTCAGGGACAGCACGGTGATGACGACCTGGACCTCGTTGCGCAGGCCGGAGACGAAGCTCGGGCGCAGCGGCCGGTCGATCAACCGGCAGGTCAGGATGGCGTCGGTCGAGGGGCGACCCTCGCGGCGGAAGAAGCTGCCCGGGATCTTGCCCGCGGCATACATCCGCTCCTCCACGTCGACGGTCAACGGGAAGAAGTCGAAGTGGTCCTTCGGGTGCTTGCCGGCCGTGGTGGTCGACAGGAGCATGGTTTCGTCATCGAGGTAGGCGGTGACGGAGCCGCCGGCCTGCTTGGCCAGGCGCCCGGTCTCGAACCGGACGGTGCGGGTGCCGTACTGGCCGTTGTCGATAACGGCCTCGGCGGAAGTGATCTCTGGACCCTCCATCGGGGCCCTCCTTTTCTCTCTTCGCTCAGCTCGGGGCATCGTCGTTGTGCCCGGCTGTTTCCAACGTGCCGGATGGGGCGGCAGGCGCCCCCCGGCATACGTAGAGGAGCGGTCCCCGGATCATCCGGGAACCGCTCCCCTACGAAACTTCAGCGGCGCAGACCAAGTCGCTTGATCAGTGCGCGGTACCGCTCGACGTCGGTCTCCTCCAGGTAGCGGAGCAGACGCTTGCGCCGGCCGACCAGCAGCAGCAGGCCGCGCCGGCTGTGGTGGTCGTGCTTGTGCTGCCGCGAGTGCTCGGTCAGGTCCTTGATGCGCTGGGTCAGCATCGCGACCTGGACCTCCGGCGAACCGGTGTCACCCTCGACGGTGGCGTACTCCTCCATGATCTGCTTCTTCACAGCAGTGTCCAGCCCCATGGGCGACTCCTTCGTGTTCGTTGCGCGGCGCGCCTGGGCAGGTCCACCAGGGCACTATGACTCCGCGGCCGGTCGTACGGCGAGTTCCAAATCTAGCAGCGGCCGGGCAGTCCGCCCTAATCGGCGCGGCCGGCGCCGCTACAGGCCCGGGGTGTTGGCCTCCTTCAGGAGCAGTGTGGCGTCCTCGGTGCCCAGGTCCACACCGTAGAAGGTCTGGTAGAAGGAGACCACCTCGGCGGGCAGGTCGATGTCGTAGGCGTCCGGGTAGAGGGACTCGGCGACCCACAGGGCGCCGAGCAGCTGGTTGACCGACGGCGGCTGGTCGACCCAGGTGTATGGAGCCTGCGGGGCGATCAGGTAACGCCCCTCCTGCTGGGCGGACAGCGTCCCGATCGTGGGGCTGCTCACCGGGTCGGTGGCCAGCGGCGAGCTGGGCATCCCCCTGACTCCGCAGTTCCGTCCGGTCTGGCCGAATCTAGCAGTAGGCGCGGCGACACTGTTGCGGGACTATTCCGCATACGCGGAGTTCCTGACAGTACCGTGCGGTGAGCGACAGAATGGGGTCATGACCGACCACGCCGAGGCCCACCCCGTCCCGTCCACCATGCGTGTCTCCCTGCTCCGGGCGCCCGGGCAGGTCGAGGTCGCCGAGCGCCCCGTCCCCGAGGCCGGGCCTGGGGAGGTGCTGGTCCGCGTCGCGTCGGTCGGCATCTGCGGCTCGGACGTCCACTACTACCGGCACGGCCGGATCGGTCCGTATATCGTGCGCGACCCCCTAGTCCTGGGTCACGAGGCCAGCGGGACCGTCGTGGCGGTCGGCCCGGACGTGCCGGCGGAGCGGGTTGGTCAGCGGGTGGCGCTCGAGCCCGGCGTGCCGTGCGGGCACTGCAGCCAGTGCCGTGCGGGCCGGTACAACCTGTGCCCGGACGTCCGCTTCTTCGCCACCCCGCCGATCGACGGCGCGTTCGCCGAGTTCGTGACGATCGCCGCGGACTTCGCGCACCCGGTCCCGGACCACGTGTCGGAGGACGCGGCGGCCCTGGTGGAGCCGCTCTCGGTCGGGGTGTGGGCCTGCCACAAGGCGGCGGTCGGCATCGGCGACAGCGTGCTGGTCACCGGCGCCGGGCCGGTGGGACTGGTCACCGTCCAAGTCGCCGCTGCCGCCGGTGCCGGCCGGATCGTGGTCACCGACCTGTCCCCCGAGCGGCTGGCGGCGGCAGAGCGCTTCGGGGCGACCGAGGTGGTCGACACCCGGGAGACGGACCTGGCGCACCTCGAGGGCCGGATCGACTCCTTCATCGACTGTTCCGGCGCCCCCGCGGCGATCTCGCAGGGCCTGCAGACCGTGCGGGGTGGCGGGCGGGTCGTGCTAGTGGGGATGGGCGCCGACGAGATCAGCCTGCCGGTCGCCCTGGTCCAGGGGCGGGAGCTGACCGTCACCGGCACCTTCCGGTATGCCAACACCTACCCGACGGCCATCGACCTGGTGGCGACGGGGCGGGTCGAGCTGGACTCCCTAGTCACCGACCGGTTCCCGCTGGCCGAGGCCGAGGCGGCGCTGCGGTCGGCCGGTGACCCGGGCACCGTGAAGGCCGTGGTGCGCCCCGGCGAGTGACCGGGCCGGACACGGCGGCCGGGGGTCAGCTGCGGCGCTGGCAGTTGCCGCACCAGAACAGGTTGCGGCCCGCCACGACCTTCGTCCGGATCCTCGCGCCACAGCGCAGGCACGGCTCGCCGGTGCGCTGGTAGACCGCGAACTCCCGCGGCACGTCGAGACCCCGGGCTTCCTGGCCTCCGTCCACCGCCGCCACGACGTCGTCCAGCACCTCGTCGAGGGTGATGATCCGGCCGGTGCGTACGCCCCAGGGCATGAGGTGGACCAGGTCCTCCCACATCGCCTGCCAGGTCGCACGCTTGATCCGGGACCCCGGGAAGGCCGGGTTCACCCGGTGCCGGAAGAGGACCTCGCAGCGGTAGATGTTGCCGACCCCGGCCAGCACCGTCTGGTCCATCAGCAGCTCGCCGATGGTGCGTCGCGCAGCGTGGATACTGGCCCAGGCCCGGTCGGGGTCGGACTCCGGGCGCAGCGGGTCGGGCCCCTGCCGGGCCACCAGTGCCTCGACCTCCGGTGGGGTGAGCACCTCGCAGGCCATCGGGCCCCGCAGGTCGGCCAGGGTGTCGCCGTCCAGCAGCCGCAGCCGCACCTGTCCCACGACCGGCGGGTCCGCCTCCCCGGTCACCCTGCTCAGCACGAACGTCCCGATCAGGCCGAGGTGGACATACAGCGTCCGTTCCCCCGCGAAGTGCAGGAACAGCAGCTTGCCCCAGGCCGCGCCCCGCTCGACCTCGCGCCCGTCCAGGAGGGCGGCCCCGTCCGCGAAGCGGCCCTGCGGGCTGGTCACCGACGGCGACCGTCCGGCATACGCATCCTGGAGCTCCCCGGCGATCCGGTGCAGCGTGTGTCCCTCTGGCATGGCCTCATCGTCACAGACCCGTGTCCGTCCCCGCGGGCGCCCCCGACCCGCGTAGAGTCCTGCCGAACACCGCACCTTCGGAAGAGGTCAGCGAGCAGATGTCGACCACGCAGGTCACCGGCAGCGACCGGCCGGTGGCCGCCGACCCCGGCGACACGCACTGGCTGCTGCGCAACCCGATCCGCACCGGCTTCCTACTCATCCTCGGGATCTCGCTGGCGGTGCGCTACAACGTCCTGCGCGACAGTTACTTCCTCACCGACGACTTCATGCTGCAGAGCCGGGCGATGGAGAGCCCGCTCGGCTGGGAGTACCTGACGCGGGTGCACACCGGGCACTTCGAGCCGATCGGGTTCGGCTTCATGTGGCTGCTCGGGCACCTGGCGCCGTGGAACTGGACCGTGGCGATGGTGTCCATGCTCGCGGCGCAGGCCTTGGTGGCGGTCCTCGTCTGGCGGATGCTGGTCGAGCTGTTCCGCCGGCGGGCGCTGATCCTGGTGCCGTTCGCGTTCTACTGCCTCACCCCGCTGACGATGCCGGCGTTCAGCTGGCTGTCGGCCGCGATCATCTGGCTCCCGCTGACCGCCGCGCTGGCCGGGGGCGTCCGCTCGCACGCCCGCTACCTGCGCACCGGACGGCGGGCCGACGCGGCATGGGCCGTCGGGTGGTACGTCGTCGGGCTCGCCAGCTTCGAGAAGATCGCGATCTACCTGCCGTTCATCGCGGTCCTCACCTTCGCGCTCTCCCCCACCTCCCGGGCGACGCTGCGTGACCTGTGGGCGCTGTTCCGGCGCACCTGGCTGGTGTGGGCGGGCTACCTGGTGGCCAGCCTCGCCTACCTGGTCGTCTACCTGGACGGGGCGGCGCGGGCGGACTCCTCGGCCGACATGATCGCGCCGACGCAGCAACAACTGGGCGACTTCGTCTACCTGAGCCTGTTCCGGACGATGATCCCCGGCGCGCTGGGCGGTCCCTGGTCCTGGTACTCCGAGGGGGCGGCGGGCGCGATCGTGAACTCGCCGCGCGCCTTCGACTGGGCCTGCTGGATCGTGGCGCTGGCCGTCGTCGCCGTCTCCCTGTCGCTGCGCCGCCGGATCGGGCGGACCTGGCTGGCGCTGCTGGTCTACGTCGCCGGCTCGCTGGCCACGCTCACCGTCGGCCGCCTGGCGCTGCTCGGACCGGCCGCGGCCCTGGAGACGCGCTACCTCGCCGATGCGGTAGTCCCGCTGGTGATCACGGTCGGCATGTGCCTGATGCCGCTCCGGTTCGAGGCTGACCCGTGGCTCCCGCAGGCCCGGCTCCTGGTCGACGCGGTCACCCCGACGGTGCTCGCCCGTGCCGGGGTCGTCGCGGGGACCGTCTGGGTGGTCCTGGCGCTGCACAGCGCGAACGGGTACGCGGTCTACAGCGCGGTGAAACCCCACCAGCAGTTCGTCGAGACGACCAGGACCTCCCTGGCCGAACTGCCCGAGGACGCCCAGATCTTCGACATGCACGTCCCGGTGAACGTGTTGCACCCGCTGTTCGGCGACTACGACTACGTCAGCCGCTTCCTCGCGCCGATCAGCACGCCCGAGCAGCGGGAGGAGATGTACACCCGCGAGTCCTACACCAACCCCTACCTGCTGACGCCCGAGGGGACCTTCGTGCCGATGGCGGTGCAGGGCTTCCCGTCCCGGGAGCCCCTGGAGGGGCTGTGCGGGTGGCAGCCCGAGGACGGCCGCGCGGCCGTGCCGCTGACCGAGGAGGCCTATGCGTGGCACTGGGCGGTGCGCGTGGGCTTCCTGTCCGGCGGCGAGACGACCGGCACCATCGTGCTGGGCGACGCGCGGCAGGAGGTGACCTTCCCCGAGGGCCTCGGTGGCGTCACGGTCTCCATGGTGGGCGGCGGGACCGAGGTCGTCATCGAGGACCTCGACCCCGACGTCAACATCTGCTTCGGCGACGCCCAGGTCGGCAACCCGGTCCCCGACCCGAACGCACCGCCCCCGGGCGACGACGGGTAGCGACGCAAGCCGCACGCCCCGGGTCGGGCGGTGCGCGCCCAGTTCAGGCAGCCTGTGACCGGTAGCCCGGGCAGGTGGGGAAACTCTTGGGGGCTATAGGCCCCAAAAGTTTCCCCACCCGGGCACGGCGACACCGAAAGCAGCGACCTCGGCCCTCACCGACGCGCACCACGGGCACGCGAGCGACAGAGGCGACAGGGCCGGCATACGACCCGTCCGCGCACATCGAGGCCGCCAGGACAACGGGGAGCACACCTGCCGTGGAAACTTTTAGGGGCTATAGGCCCCAAAAGTTTCCACACGACAGCAACCGCGCGCGCCGGAGCGACGGGCGCGCCGTCGACGCTGCTCAGCCGGTGTTGCGCAAGCCGGCAGCCACGCCGTTCACCGTGATCAGCAGGGCACGCTGCAACTCCGCCTGCTCGGCGGGGTCGGCGTCGCCGGACCCGTCGGCCTCCCGGAGCCGGCGCAGCAGCTCCACCTGCAGGTAGGAGATCGGGTCCAGGTACTGGTCACGGACCGCCAGCGAGCGCTGCAGCACCGGCTGGTCGTCCAGGAGGTCGTCCTCGCCGGTGAGTCGCCGCAGTTCGGCCACGGTCAGCTCGAACTCGACCTTGATGTCCTCGAACAGGGGACGCAGCTCCTCCGGAACCAGCGTCTGGACGTAGTGCCCCGCGATGTCCAGGTCGGTCTTGGCGACGGTCATCTCGACGTTGGAGATGACCGCGGCGAAGAACCACCACTGCTCCAGCATCTCGGTCAGGCTCTCCCCGTGCCCGGCCTCGCGGGCGGCGCGCAGGCCCGACCCCACGCCGTACCAGCCGGGCACGATCTGCCGGGTCTGCGTCCACCCGAACACCCAGGGGATCGCGCGCAGGCCGTCCAACCCCTTGCCGGTGTCGGGGCGCTTGCTCGGGCGCGAGCCGATGTTCAGGGCGCCGAGCTGGTCGACCGGGGTCGCCGCCACGAAGTAGTCCGGCAGGTCCGGGTGGTCGATCAGCGTCCGATAGCGCTCGTATGCCGCATCGCTGGCCAGGTCCATCACCTCACCCCAGCGACGGATCTGTTCGGCGGAGGACCGCGGGTCCCGGTGCAGCGTCGAGCCGCGGAGCACCGCGGCGAGGGACAGTTCCAGGTTCTCCCGGGCCAGGGCGGGCAGGGAGTACTTGTCGGAGATGACCTCGCCCTGCTCGGTGAACTTGATGACGCCCTCCAGGACGCCCGGGGGCTGGGCCAGGATCGCCTCGTACGTCGGGCCGCCGCCCCGGCCGACCGAGCCGCCGCGGCCGTGGAAGAGCCGGAGCCGGACGCCGTGCCGGGCGGCGACGTCGCGCAGGGCTCGTTGGGCCTGGTGGATCCCCCACTGGCTGGTGAGCACGCCGGCCTGCTTGTTGGAGTCGGAGTAGCCGAGCATCACTTCCTGCACGTCGCCGCGCAGCCGGACCAGTTCCCGGTAGCTCGGCTCGGAGAGCAGGGTGTCCACCAGGGTCGCCGCGCCGCGGAGCTCCTCGATGGTCTCCAGGAGCGGGGCGAAGCCGATCTGCGCGAAGGCGTCCCCCTCCCCGACGCCCCGCAGGTCGACCAGGCCGGCCTCGCGGGCGAGGACCGCCGCGGCCAGGATGTCGTCGGCGCCCTGGGTCATCGAGACGATGTAGGTCTCGATGACCTCCTGCCCGTAGGTCTCCTGGGCCCGCCGGACCTCGTCGAACACCTCCAGCGTGCGGGGGCGGGCGGCGGCCCAGTTCAGCAGCGGGCGCGGGGACGCCAGCTCGGCACCGAGGACGGCGAGCCGGTCGGCCCGCTCCAGCTCGGCATACGGGGCATCCGACCCTCCGACGGCGTCGAGCATCTGACCGACCGCGGCGTGGTGGTGCTCGGCGTGTTCCCGGACGTCGAGGGTGGCCAGGTGCAGGCCGGTCCCGGCCAGGGTCTGGATCGCCACGGCCACGCGACCGTCGGCGATGAGCTCGCCCCCGTGCCGGCGCAGCGAGTCGGCGACCACCTGCAGGTCGGCCACGATCTCGTGGGCGTCGGCGTAGTCCCGTCCCGGCTCGTGCGGCGCGCCCTGCTCTACGCGGCGGGAGGTGTTGAGCAGTTTGGCGCGCACGCAGGTCAGCTTGAGCCGGTAGGGCTCGGCGGCGTTCAGCTCCTTGACCCGGGGGTCCAGGCCGGGCAGGTGGGCCAGGTCCTGGCGCAGCGACTCCTCCAGGGCGGGCTCGACGTCCACGATGACCGTGGAGCTGGAGACCTGGGAGATGAGCACGTCGATCAGGCTCAGCGCGACCTTCACCGCGTGCTGGTGGTGCAGCTGCAGGACCTCGGCGGTCACCGCGGGCGTGACGAACGGGTTGCCGTCGCGGTCACCCCCGATCCAGGAGCCGAAGCGCACCGGCGGCCGCGTCGGGTCCGCCTCGACCCCGTGCACCCGGAGCAGGTCGCCGAGGTCGCCGAGCAGGTCGGGCACCGTCTCGGTGAGCACCTCGTCGAGGTAGTACATGGCGTTGCGCGCCTCGTCCATCGGGGTCGGCGCGACCTGGCGCAGCTCGTCGGTCTGCCAGATCAGGTCGACCAGCTCGGCCAGCCGGCGGTCCTGGCGGCGCCGGGCGATGGTGTCCGGCTCGGTGGGCACGGCCAGCTCGTCGGAGAGCCTGCGGATCTTGGTGAGCACCGACCGGCGGCTCGCCTCCGTCGGGTGCGCGGTGAAGACCGGCCGGACGTCCAGCTCGTCCACGGCCTCCGCCAGCGCCTCCGGACCGCTCCGCGCGACGATGTCCGCCACGGCGCTGACCAGCCACCCCTGGTCCTCCACCCGGTCCTGCAGGGTGCGCACCCGGTGCACCTGCTCGGCGGCGTTGGCCAGGTGGAAGTAGCCGGCGAACGCCCGCACCAGGTCGGTGGCCTGGGCCAGCGGCAGCCCGGCGAGCAGGCTGCGCACGGTCGTGCCGTCGACGTCGACCGTCTCGGTCTTGCTGTCCTTGGTCAGCAGCCGGACCTGCTCGACCAGGTCCAGCATCTCCTGGCCGTGGTGGCGCACCAGCGACTGGCCGAGGAGCGTGGACACGCGGCGCACGTCGGCGCGCAGTTCGGGGCTGATCGGGTCGTGACTCACCTGCGGGAGCCTACCGAGACCAGGTGGCCGGCACGTGTCCCACCCGTCACAGGGTCACCGCGTGGATGCCGAACTTGTCGTCGCGTCAAGAACCGTCCTCTATGACGCTGTCCGCCCTCACTCCGGGCCCGGCCCCAGCCGGAGCGATCGGTCGGGACAGATGTACCGCCGGACGGCGGACATCGCCGTCTACCCGTCGCCGCGCGCGCTTCCTAGCGTGAAACGCATGAGAAACCAGCACCAGACGCAGACCCCGACCACCCCCCTCACCCCGGTGCCGGGGACCGACCTGTCCACCGCCGGCACGGCACGACGCGGCTCGCCGACCCGGCGGGCACTCACCGTGGTGGGCGCGGCGGTGGCCGCGCTGGCCGTGTGGCTGCTCGCCGGACCCGTCCTCGGCATCGACCTCGACGTGCAGCAGACGCCGGACTCGAGCACGCTCGTGCCGGTCACCGCGAGCGCCGTGGTGATCTCCTCGGTGCTCGCCGGGCTGCTCGGCTGGGCGCTGTTGGCCTTGCTGGAGCGCTGGGGCACCCGGGGCGTCATCGTATGGCGATCGGTCGCCGGCGCGATCACGCTGCTGTCCCTCGGTGGCCCCCTCTCGTTGGCCCAGAGCACCGGCGGCGCCGTCGTGCTCGCCCTGCTGCACCTGGTCGTGGCCGGGGTGCTCCTCGTGGCGCTGCCCCGCGGCCGCAGCACCGCCCGATGAGCTCCCGGACCGGGCCGCAGAAAATGGATCCCGCAGGTCAGCGGCTCGGCGTACCGTGGACGGGAGTGGATCCGATGGACGAAGGGCCGTCAGACGCCAGCGCGTGCGCGGGCGCCTCGACACACCTCACCCGCAGCCCGCTGGCCCGGTACGGCCAGTGGCTCATCCTGGTCTGGGCGCCGCTGCTGCTGGGCGCCTACGTCCTCGCGGCCGCCTCCGACCACCAGTGGCGCGACCTGACCCTGCTGCTCGCGGCCTGCGCGGCCTTCGTGCTGTCCATCGTCAACTTCTACCGGCCGCGCAGCATCCGGCGGTTCACCGTCCCGGCCTGGCTCCCGCTGCTCGTCCTGGCAGCCGTGGTCGTCATGATCCTGTCGACGACCCGGACCGTCGCGAGCTCGGAGCTGGCCTTCGTCAGCGTGGCGCTCCTGGTCATCACGGCCGCGGTCGTCCTGCCACCGCGGATCGTGCCGGCCGTCATCGTCGCGGTGGCCGTGTGCGGTGCCGTCGCAGGGCTGCTCGCCGGATGGGGCTGGGGGCTGGTCAGCTGGCTGACGGTGACGACCGTGCTCAGCGGCATGGGTACCTTCCTGGTCCACCAGTTGGCCGCCACGATCCGCGAGCTGGACCGGACCCGCCGTCAGCTGGCCGAGGCGGCGGTCAGTGCCGAACGGGTGCGCTTCTCCCGTGACCTGCACGACCTGCTCGGCCACACCCTGTCGGTGATCGTGGTCAAGGCCGAGGCGGTGCGCCGCCTGGCCGAGGCCGACCCCGCTGCCGCGGCGGCCCACGGAGCCGAGATCGAGGCCCTGGGCCGGTCGGCCCTCACCGAGGTCCGTCAGGCGGTGGCCGGCTACCGGGAGGGTGGCCTCGAGGACGAGGTGTCCCGCGCCGCGGCCGCCCTCCGGGCCGGCGGCATCCGGCCCGTGATCGGGCACGTGCCGCCGGGCCTGGACCCCGGCGCCGAGCGCCAGCTGGCCTGGGTGGTCCGCGAGGCGACCACCAACGTGCTCCGTCACTCGGGCGCGAGCACCTGCCGGGTCCTGGTGGACCGACCCGCCGGTGGGGCCCGGGTGACCGTCGCCGACGACGGACACGGCACACCCGGCGGCCTGGCCAACGGCACCGGCCTGGTCGGTCTCCGGGAGCGTCTGGCCGGCCGCGGCGGCACAGTGACCGTCGAGCACGGGCCGGACGGGTTCACCCTGGTGGCCGAGGTCCCGCTGACGACCGGGGATACCCACGAGAGCGTGAGCGACGGGCGCGGCTCGTGGTGACCACCCGGATCCTGCTCGCCGAGGACCAGGGGATGCTCCGGTCCGCCCTGGCCTCGCTGCTCGACGTCGAGCCGGACATGGAGGTCGTGGCCCAGGTGGGCCGCGGCGACGAGATCGTCCCGGCCGCCGTGGAGCACCGGCCGGACGTCGCCCTGGTCGACATCGACCTTCCCGGCGGCAGCGGGCTCGATGCGCTCCCGGACCTGGCCCGGCAGGCCCCGGACTGCACGGCGATCATCGTCACCACCTTCGCCCGGGCCGGCTACCTCCGCCGGGCGATGTCGGCCGGCGCCCGCGGGTTCCTGGTCAAGGACGACCCGGTCGAGCAGCTGGCCGCCTCGATCCGTCGGGTCCTGGCCGGACAGGTCGTCGTCCAGCCCGACCTCGCGGTGGCGGCCCTCAGCGCGCCCGCCAACCCGCTCACCGATCGTGAGCAGGAGGTGCTCCGCGCGTCCCGGGACGGGGCGGTCGTGGCCGACATCGCCGGCCGGCTCTACCTGTCGGAGCAGACGGTGCGCAACTACCTGTCCGCCGCGATCGGCAAGACCGGGGCCCGCAACCGGGCCGAGGCGCTGGCCCGGGCCGAGGACCACGGCTGGGTCTGACGCCCGCGGCCCGCTACTCCCCCTTCGCGGCGAGCACGTCCCAGATCTCGCGGGCTGCCGGGACGGCCACGTCACCGGCGATGCCGCCCTGCTCGAAGACCACCACCACGGCATACCGCGGGTCGTCGGTCGGGCCGTAGGAGGCATACCACCCGGTCGACTTGCGGCCGAACGACTCGGCCGACCCGGTCTTGCCGGCCACCGGGTAGGCCGCCAGGTCGAAGCCGGCGAAACCCTCCGCACCGGTCCCCCGGACGTTGACCCCCTCCAGGCCCTCCCGCAGGATGTCCAGCGCCTCCGGGTCGACGTCCAGCGTGCCCGCCTCCTCGGTGGGCACGTGCTCGACGACCTCGCCGTCCCGGGTGCGGAACTCGGCGGCCGCGCGGGGCTGCACCAGGGTCCCGCCGTTGGCGACCGCGGCATACATCACAGCGATCTGCAGCGGGGTGGTCGCGATGTCGCCCTGCCCGATCGAGAAGTTCACGGCGTCGCCCGGCCGGTACTGCCAGCCATCGACGCAGTTCTCCTCGGCGAGCTGCTCGAGGAACTCCCGACGGTCCTTGTCCTTCTCCTCCGGGTAGCCGGTCTCGGCCCGCTCGCAGGTCGCCTCGCGGGTGGCCTCCCAGTAGGCCCGCTTCCACTCCCGCGACGGCAGCGTCCCGGCGCTCTCCCCCGCGAGGTCGACCCCCGTCGGCTGGCCGATCCGGAAGTCCTCCGCGGTGAGCACGTAGGGGTCCCGCAGGTCCGACTGCTGGGCCAGCCCGCCGAGGTCCTGCCAGGTGTCGTAGGCCCAGGTGTAGAACGCCGTGTCGCAGGACACCTCGATGATCCCGGGCAGGTCGAGCGCACCGTGCGCGGCGGACTCGAAGTTGGTGAAGGTGCGCCCGCCGATCTCCACGCTGCCGGGGCAGTCGTAGCTGGCCTCCGGGTCGATCCCCTGCCGCAGCGCCGCCGGGAGGGTGACCGCCTTGAACGTGGACGCGGGCGGGTAGGTCCCCGCGATCACCCGGTTGACCAGCGGCTGCCCGCCGGAGTCGTCGGTGAGCTCGTCGTACTGCGCCTGGGTGACGCCGCTGGTCCAGATGCCGGGGTCGTATGCTGGCCAGCTGGCCGCGGCGACGACCCCGCCGGTCTCGACGTCGAGCACCACGCCCGCCGCCGAGTCGGCCGGCCAGCCGTCCTCGCGGGCGGTGGCGACCCCCTCGGCGAGCACCCGCTCGACGGTCGCCTGCACCTCCGGGTCCAGGTAGGTGACCAGGTCCAGCCCCGACACGGGGTCGGTGTGCCCGACCTCCCCGGTGACCACGCCCCGCGGGTCGACCGCGACCGTGGTCCGGCCCGAGGTGCCCCGCAGCTGGGCGTCGTAGGCCTGCTCCAGGCCGGTGCGCCCCACGCGGTCCTGCGCAGCGACCGAGGCCTCGTCGTCGACCTCCTCGGCGGTCGGTCGGCCGAGGTAGCCGAGCAGGTGGGCGGCGTTGACCTCCGCCAGCGGGTAGTCCCGCACCGCGACGGCGGTGACCTCGATCCCGGGGAATGCCTCGGGGCGTTCCAGCACCCCCAGCGCGGAGACGGGGTCGACGTCGTAGGCGATCGGCACTGGCTGGTAGGGCGACCCGGAGAAGCAGGCGGGGACGGGTGGGGCGTCCGGGGTGCCGCACAGCAGGGTGCGACCCCACAGGCTCTCCACCGGCAGGTCCAGCTCGTCGGCCACCGATTCGACCAGCGCCCGCCCGGCGTCCTCGGACTCCAGCAGGACCTCGGGGTCGACGGTCACCACGGTGGACGCCGCGTTGGTGACCAGCGGGGTGCCGTCCGCGGCCAGGATGCGACCCCGCAGGGCCGGCTCGGTGACCACCCGGGTGTTGACGGCGGCGGCCTCCTCGGCCAGCACCTCGTGCTCCACGAGCTGCAGCTGGACCAGGCGACCGACCAGGATGCCGATCAGGCAGAGCACCACGACCACCAACCCCCAGAGGGCCCCGACGCCGGGCCGGCGGCGCGGCAGGACGGGGCCGGCCAGGGGCCGCGGCACCCGGATCGGGGTGCGTCCCCCGGCCCGGCTGCGGGGCACCCGGTCGCCGGTCATGTCCAGCCCCTGGCCAGCAGGGCCCGCTCGACGGCGAGCAGCACCGGGAGCAGCACGACCGCGCCGATCAGGGTCATCGCGACCGACCAGGCCAGGTCCACGGGGTGGGCCACCCCGATCCCGGCGGCGGCCGCGACCCCACGGATGCCCTGCACCAGCACGGCGGCCGCGAGCACCGCCACCAGCGGCAGCAGCCCCGACCAGGTGGCGAACCGGCGCAACCACCCGGCGAGGAGCCCGACGCCCAGGTAGGACAGGGCGCTGGCGCCCAACGGCTCGGACCCGGGTGGCACGAGGTCCAGCAACCACCCGCCGGCCAGGCCGGTCAGGGCCGCGGCCGCCGGTCCCCGCACCAGGCCGACGGCGACCACGACGAGGAGCACCAGGTCCGGCCGGGCGGGCCAGCCGCCGGGAAAGGCCGACGGCAGCAGCACCGCCCCCACCAGCGCCACCGCCCGCCACACCGGACCGGGCAGGTGCCTCACGAGGACCTCACGAAGACGACGCCGACCAGGTCGAGGGTGTCTACGTCCACGAACGGACGGACCGCGGCCGTCGCCCCCAGCTGACCGCTGTCGGGGTCCACCGAGGTGACGGTCCCGAGCGGGATGCGGGCCGCATACGGGATGTTGTCGGCGCTGCCGAGGGTGACGACCCGGTCCCCCTCCCGGATCTCGCCGGCGCCGAGCGCGGTGAGGGTCAACTCCCCGGGCGCGCGCGACGGCAGCCCGGGGGCGGCCTCGGCGCGGACCGTGCCGAGGTTGCCGCCGTGCCCGAACCGGACGCCCACGACCACCCCGGGGTCCCCGAGGATGACGACGTCGCTGCTGGTCGGCGCGACCCGGACGACCCGTCCGACGAGGCCGTCCACATTCACGACCGACTGGTCGACCTGCACCCCGTCGGTGGACCCGACGTCGAGGGTGACGGTCCGGCCCGCGACCGGCGAGCTGGCCGAGGAGAAGCCCACCACCCGGGCGGGCAGCAGGTCGTGCACCCCCCAGGAGGCCGAGGCGTGCAGCTCACCGAGCTCGGTGGACTGCTCCTGCAGGGCCTCGAGCTCGTCGACCCGGGCGGCGAGGGCGTTGCGCTCCCGGGTGAGCTCGACCAGGTCCCCGTCGGTCCAGCCGGCCAGCGCCGACTGCGCGGGCGCGGCCACGGTGGCGACGGCACGCCGGACCGGCGCGGTGAGCGAGGGGCGGGCCAGGTCCACCACGACGGCCACCAGGGTGAGCGCCACCAGCAGTCCGACCAACCACCAGGTGCGCCGCGGGGAGGAGGGCCCGGCCGGGGTCACCGGTTCACCGCCGCTGCCCGGTGCTGGTCACCAGGAGTTGTTCGAGGGCGGCGAAGTCGTCGACGCAGGCGCCGGCGCCCCGGGCCACCGCCTGCCGCGGCTCCTCGGCCACCTGGACAGGGACGCCGAGCTCCGCGCGCAACCGCTCCGGCAGGCCGCGCAGCTGGGCGCCCCCACCCGTCAGCGTCAGGCCGCTGTCGAGCACGTCACCGGACAGCTCGGGGGGACAGACGTCCAGGACCGCCCGGACGACGTCCACCACCTGGAGCACGACCGGCTCGATCATGGCGCGCACCTCGGTGGAGGTCAGGGTCACGGTGCGCGGCAGCCCGCTCGTCAGGTCCCGCCCCCGCACCCGCATGTCGAGTTCCTCAGCCAGGGGGTATGCCGAGCCGACCGTGAGCTTGATGTCCTCGGCCGTCCGCTCCCCCAGCACCAGCCCGTGACGGCTCCGCACCGCGGCGGCGATCGTCTCGTCCAGCTCGGTCCCGCCGACCCGGAGCCCGCGGGCGTTGACCACCCCGCCGAGGCTGATCACGGCGACCTCCGTCGTGCCGCCCCCGATGTCGACGACCAGGGAGGCCCGCGCCTCGTGGACCGGCAGTCCCGCGCCGATCGCCGCCGCCATGGACTCCTCCAGGACGTAGACCCGCCGGGCGCCGGCGTGCAGGGCCGCGTCCTCGAGCGCCCGGCGCTCGACCGCCGTCACCCCGCTCGGCACGCAGACGACCATCCGGGGCCGCACCAGCCGGGACGGCCGGGTCCGCTCCACGAAGTGGCGCAGCAACTGCTCGGCGACCTCCCCGTCGGTGACCACCCCGCCGACCACCGGGCGCAGCGTCAGGATGGAGGCCGGGGTCCGCCCGTGCATCTCCAGGGCCTCGGTGCCGGCGGCGACGAGCCGGCCCGAGCCGACCTCGAGGGCGACGAGCGACGGCTCGTCGAGCACGATCCCGCGGCCCTGGGCGTGCAGGAGCGTGCTGGAACTGCCGAGGTCGACGGCCACGTCCCGCCCCAGCAGCCCACGACCCCGTCCAGTGCTCACCCGCAGATGGTACGCAGCCCCGGGCCGGGGGCGGGCGTCCGCCTCGGCCGGGCACCGGGCTCAGTCGCCCGCGTCCGCCCTTCCGCCGTCATCGTCCCCGTCACCTTGAGTTGACGAGCCGGGCTTGTCAACATCGGCTGACGTATCCTCCCCGTTGGCAGGGGCCGTGCCCGGCGAGTGCACGTGCTCGAAGGCGTCGTGCAACCGGTCGGGCGTCCGGCCCAGCTCGGAATCACGGAACGGATCACCGTCGTGGTGGTGCCCGGCGTGCCGCCCCCGCTCGTGGTGCGGCAGGTCCTCGGGGACCTTCTGGCCGGGGTTGGTTTCGGGGCTCATCTCCCGTTCCTATCGGTGCCGGGGCCCGGCCGCAAGAGGGAGCGTGGCCGGCGGGGCTAACCGGTTAGCTGCTCGAGGAGGCAGACCGCGTAGCCGAGGGTGAGCGACCGCAGGACGGTGTCGGCGCCGGCGTCGAAGTCGAGGTGGTAGGCGACCGTGTCCGTGCGGTCCAGCGCGACCTGCCCCACCTCCGACCCCTCCGCGCTGACGACCGCGTACTGCGGGATCGGCCGGGCCCGGCGCTGGCCGAGACGATGGTCAGTCCCCCGAGCGGCCGGTCGTCCTGTCCGTGGAAGGCGATGTCGGCACGGGCCCGGGAGCCCGACCGTGGCACCGCCCGACCCAGCCCCCCGCGTCGGCCAGCGAGACCTCCACCGACGGGCCGCCGCGCCACGGCCGGGGCTGCTCGAGCGCGAGCACCCGGCCGTCCTCGTCGTCCAGCAGGTCCCACGACCGGGCGGCACGCTTGCGCGGGAGCAGCAGGGCGATGGCGGCCCGCCGGCCGACCCCGGCGCGATCCCGTGCCGTGCCCAGCAGTGCGCCCGACGGGTCGAGGACCCGGCAGTGCGCCGCCTGGTCGGCGGACCGTCGTCCGGTCGTGACGACGAGTCGGTCGGCGGTGAAGAGGGAGGACACGACCCCGCATCCTGCCACGCTCCGGGCCGGCCGTCAGTACAGGAACATCGGCTTGCCCCGGACGTGCCGCACCTTCGGGCGGTAGGAGGCCACGTCGTACAGCTCGTCGACGTCGACCCGCTTGACCCCCTCGCCGGTGACGGCGATCGGCACGCTGGTGTAGCTCCCGTTGCGCAGCGCCACCATCCGGCCGGTCGAGCCGTCCAGCGCCAGGTCGGCGGCCATCACCGCGTAGTTGGTGGCCACCATCAGGTCCAGGGAGTCCGGGCTGCCCGACCGCATCAGGTAGCCGACCTGCTGGTAGACGATGCCCTCGCCGGTCCGTTCCTTGATCAGCTCACCGGTCACCTGGCCGATCCCGCCGAGCTTGCGGTGGCCGTAGGCGTCGGCCTCCCCGCTCAGCATCATGTCGCCGCCCTCGATGGTGGCGCCCTCGGAGATGGTGACCATCGCGTATGACGAGGGGTTGGCCTTCTTGTCCGCGACCAACATCTCGCACACCCGGTCGATGTCGAAGGGCACCTCCGGGATCAGCGCCCGGTCCACCCCTGCCAGGTAGGCGGTGATCAGCGAGGTCTCCCCGCTGTAGCGGCCGAACAGCTCCACCACGGCGATCCGCTCGTGCGACCCGGTGGAGGTCCGCAGGTTGTGGATGAACTGCACGCCACGGGTGATCGCGGTGGAGAAGCCGATGCAGTAGTCGGTGCCGTGCACGTCGTTGTCCATCGTCTTGGGGATGGCGATCGTGGGGACGCCCTCCTGGTGCATCCGCAGCCCGTAGGACAACGTGTCGTCGCCGCCGATCGGGATGAGCACGTCGATCCCGGCCGCCTCCACGACCTTCAGCGCGTGCGCCGTCAGGTCGTGGGGGCCATCGCCGGAGACACCGCCGGCCAGGAAGTCGGGGACCTCGTCGGTCTTGACCTTGCCGGGGTTGGTCCGGGAGCTGTGCAGGAAGGTGCCGCCGCTGCGGTCCACCGTGCGCACCACCCGGGGGTCCAGGGTCACCAGGTTCTCGGCCATCGAGTCCGGGTCCTCCGGGTCGGTCCTGAGCAAGCCGCCCCAGCCGCGGCGGATGCCGACGACCTGGTGCCCCTCCTCGTGCACCCGGTTCACGACCGCCTTGATGCACGGGTTCAGCCCGGGGACGTCGCCGCCCCCGGTGAGGATGCCGATGCGCATGGGCCACTCCGCCTTCCGGTCCGGTCCGCGGACTGCCTCGACCGCGGCTGCACGGTCAGCCTAGTGGGCGGGGTGGGACGGCATACGGAGGGAGCGGCCGTCCCCGTGGGCGTGGCGGATCGGGGGCGCTAGCCCGGCACCCGGGCGAGCTGACGCGCCTGGGCGACGAGGCGTCCGGTGCTGTCCCAGACGTCCGCGTCCTCCTCCAGGAAGCCACCGGCCAGGTTGCGGCTGGAGGTGACGATCTGCAGCCAGCCGGGCGCCGGGCGGGCCCGGACGTGGGCGGTGAGCTCGACCGTCGGTGCCCAGCCGGTGACGCCTAGGTCGAAGGCGACCGGGGGCATCGCGTCCACGGCCATCAGCAGGAGGTACGGGTCCGGCTCGCGCCCGTCCGGCATACGGAGCCAGCCGCGCAACTGTCCCCTGCCGGAGGGGCGCCCCACCGCCCACCCGGCGGTCGCGGGATCGATCCGCAGGTCCAGCTGGTGCAGGATGTTGACGCCGCGGATCGCCTCCGCTGGGGCGTCCAGGGCCTTGGTGCAGTCCTCCGGCCCCGGCATCGGTGGGGGTTCGGCCGCGGTCCGGACGTCGTCCGGGAGGGAGTCCAGCGAGCCGTAGGTGGCCAGCGCCCGGACCTTCTGGACGGGTTCCCCTTCCGGTCCGTCCTGCCACAGCGAGACCTCGCCGGTGGCGACCTGGCGGCCCGTGCGCACCGTCTCGGTGTGCACCGTGACCGGCCCGGGGCTGCTCGCGGCCAGGTAGTAGGCGCTGATCACGAACGGGTCCGGGTGGCCAGTGCCGCCCAATTCGGCGGCGAGCGCCGAACCGGCCATGGCCAGGGCGACCCCGCCGTTGACGGCGTGACCGATCAGCCAGTCATCGGTGAACTCACCGGTGCGGGTGTGCGGCCCGGACTCGTGGGTGGCGATGGCCCGGTCGAACGCGCTCTGCTCCGGCACGGGGCCTCAGACCCCGGCGGGGAACCAGATGGCGATCTCGCGGGCCGCGGACTCCGGGGAGTCCGAGCCGTGCACGATGTTCTGCTGCACCTTCAGGCCCCAGTCGCGGCCGAGGTCCCCACGGATCGTGCCGGGCAGCGCGGCCGTCGGGTCGGTGGCGCCGGCGAGGGCACGGAACCCCTCGATGCAGCGCTGGCCCTCGATCACGGCGGCCGTCACCGGCCCGGAGAGCATGAACTCCAGGAGCGGCTCGTAGAACGGCTTGCCCTCGTGCTCGGCATAGTGCTCGGCCAGCTGCTCGCGGGTCGGGGTGGTCACCGCCAGGGCGACCAGGGTGTACCCCTTGGCCTCGATCCGGCGCAGCACCTCCCCGCTCAGACCACGGCGGTAGCCGTCGGGCTTGACCAGGACCAGGGATCGTTCGATCTGCTCGCTCACGCGGGTCAGCCTAATCTGCCGGGCTACCCGTCGGTTCAGCTGGCCTGCAGCACGCCGCTGCCGAGCAGCCCGAACAAGACCAGGGCCAGGACGATCCGGTAGATCACGAACGGCGTGAAGGTGTGCGTGCTGATGTAGCGCATGAACCAGGCGATGATCGCCAGGGCCACCACGAAGGCGATCCCGGTGGCCAGCGCGATCGGGCCCCACTCCGGCGCCACCGCCTCGTCGGAGATCTTGAGGACCTGGTAGAGCCCGGACCCGAGCACCGCCGGGATCGCCAGCAGGAAGCTGTAGCGCGCCGCCGTCGCCCGGGAGTACCCCATGAACAGACCAGCCGCGATGGTGCCGCCGCTGCGGGAGACGCCTGGGATGAGCGCCAGCGACTGCGCCAGGCCGTAGAGGATGCCGTCGCGCCAGGTGAGCTGGCGCAGCTCCTTCGGCTGCTTCACCCGGGCGGCGAACCGGTCCGCGGCGTAGATCACCAGGGCGAAGACCAGGAGCATCGTGGCGGTGAGCCACAGGCTGCGCAGGTCGGTCTCGATGTAGTCCTGCAGGGTGAAGCCGAGGACCCCGATCGGGACGGACCCGATGATCACGAGCCACCCCATACGGGCATCCGGGTCGTCCCGCGGGAGCTTCCCGACCAGGGACAGCGCCCAGTGGGAGATGATCCGGACGATGTCGCGCCAGAAGAAGACCAGGACCGCGGCTTCGGTGCCCAGCTGGGTGATCGCGGTGAACGCCGCCCCCGGGTCCTCGTTGCCGATGAGCTGGCCCACGATCGACAGGTGCGCGCTCGAACTGATCGGCAGGAACTCGGTGAGGCCCTGGACCAGTCCCAGGACGATCGCCTGCAGGTAGTCCATTCAGTCCTCACTCGTGGTTTGGTCGTGCGTCGTGCCGTGCTCTTCCGCCCACCGTTGCGACAGCTCCTCCATCTTGCGCCCCTGGACCAGCGAGACCACCCACAACGCGCCGAAGATCGCGACGACGCCGAGCATCGCCGGGAGCACGAGCGCGCTGGCCAGGGTCAGCAGCTGGACAAGCCAGCCCAGGGTGATCCCGAACGGGCGCCGCAACACCCCGGCCGCGACCACGCACAGCAGCGCCAGGATGGTGCCGCCGATGAGGTAGGTCCGGCCGGCGTCGGCATCGCCGTCCGTCAACGCCAGCCCGCGGGCCACCAGGGCCCCGAAGCCGATGGCCAGGGCCTGTCCGATGAGGGTCATGCCGGCGAAGCGCCGGGTGAACGTCCCCGGCACGCCGGTCAGGGGAAGTGCACGCACGGGAGGACATTCTGTCATCCCCAGCCCTCACCCCCGACCGGACGTCCCGTCGGGCGGCCCTCTACCCCCACCGGACGTCCCGTCGGGCGGCCCTCTACCTCCACAGGACGCCTGACCTGGCGGCGGGCGCCGGGTCGCCCCGCCCGCTCACGCGTCCGGTCCCAGGCAGGAGCCGTCCGCTCACGCGTCCGGTGGGGGTGAAACACCGCCCGCTCACGCGTCCGGTCGGGGGTGGGGGCGGGTTAGGAGGTGGAGGTGACGCCGAGGAGCATCCGGACCTCCGCGGCGGTGACGACGGAGCCGGTGGCCAGGACGGCACCGCTCATGCCGCCCTCGTCGGCGAGGCCGGCGGCGGTGTCCAGGGCGTCCGGGAGGTCGGGGACGACCGTGACGCGGTCCTCGCCGAAGATCTCGGCGGCCAGCTCACCGAGACGGGCCGGCCGGATGGAGCGGGGCGAGGTGTTGCGGCTGACGACGATGTGGTCCAGCACGGGCTCCAGCAGCTGGAGCATCGCCTCGGCGTCCTTGTCCTCGAGCACGGCCACCAGGCCGACCAGGCGGTGGAAGGTGAAGGAGTCGCGGACCGCCTCCACCAGCGCCGTCACGCCGGCGGGGTTGTGGGCTGCGTCGACCACGACCGTCGGGCTCCGGCGCACCACCTCCAGCCGCCCGGGCGAGGTCATCGCCTCGAAGGCGGCGCGGACCAGGTCGATGTCCAGCGGCTGCTCCCCACCCCCGACGAAGGCCTCGACGGCCGCGACCGCGAGCGCGGCGTTGTGCGCCTGGTGCTCGCCGAACAGCGGCAGGAACAGGTCGGGATAGTCACCCGCCAGGCCGCGCAGCGACAGCTGCTGACCGCCCACGGCCAGGGTCCGCTCCAGCACGCCGAAGCCGAGCCCCTCGGGGTGCACGCTCGCGTCCACCTCGTCGGCCCGGTCGAGCAAGATCTGCATCGCCTCGGACTCCTGGCTGCCGAGCACGGCGATCGCGCCCGGCTTGATGATCCCGGCTTTCTCGGTCGCGATCGACTCCAGGGAGTCACCCAGGTAGCGGGTGTGGTCGATCGCGATCGGCGTCACCACCGCCACGGCCCCGTCGGCCACGTTGGTCGCGTCCCAGCTGCCGCCCAGGCCCACCTCCAGCACGGCAATGTCGACCGGGGCATCGGCGAACGCCGCGAAGGCCACGCAGGTGAGCACCTCGAAGAAGGTCATCCGCGGGCCGCCGGCGGCGACCGACTCCTCGTCGGCCAGCTGCACGAAGGGCAGCACATCGTCGTATGCGGCGAGGAACCGCTCCGGGCTGACCGGCTCACCCGCGATCGCGATCCGCTCCCGCAGGTCGTGCAGGTGCGGGCTGGTGAACCGCCCGGTGTTCAGGCCGAGCTCGCGCAGCAGCCGCTCGATCATCCGCGAGGTCGAGGTCTTGCCGTTGGTGCCGGTCACGTGGATGACCCCGAAGCTGCGCTGCGGCTCACCCATCAGGTCCATCACCCGGGCGACGCGGTCCAGGGTGGGCTCGATCGCGGTCTCCGGCGCCCGGGCCAGGATCTCCTCGGTCACCTCGACCATCCGCGCGGCGACCGCCGGATCCGGCCCCGCCCCGCTCACCGGTCGACCCGGGTGATGAGCAGCTCGACCTTGCGTCCGCCGTCCAGCTCGCCCACCCCGCGGTATGCCGTGTCCGTCCCCTCTCCCCGGGGCCCGGGCAGCGGCGTCCCGGCGCCGGCGGCGCCGAACTGGACAGCGAGGGTCTCGGCCATCACCAGGCTCTGGTGCTCGACGGCCGCCTGCCAGGCGTCGTCGTCCCCGACCACGGTGAGGCTGATCCGGTCGGTCACCTCCAGGCCGGCCTCACGCCGGGCCTGCTGCACCGCGCGGATCAGGTCGCGGGCCAGGCCCTCCCGGGCCAGGTCCTCGGTGACCCCGGTGTCGAGCACCACGAACCCGCCGGTGGCCAGCATGCCGGTCGCGCTGGAGCTGGCCGCCGCGTCCCCGGACACCACGGTCTCCAGGGTGAACTCACCGTCGACCAGCTCGAGGCCACCGGAGGTGACGGTGCCGTCCTCGGCCACCGACCAGTCCCCGGACTTGCTGCCCTTGATCGCCTGCTGCACGTCCCGGCCCAGCCGCGGCCCCGCGGCCCGGGCGTTCACGGTCAACTTCTGCTCGATACCGAAGTTGGCGGCCCCCGCGTCGGAGGTGGCCACCAGCCGGACCTCCCGCACGTTGACCTCGTCCTTGACGATGTCGACGAACGGTGCCAGGCCGTCCGGGTCGTCTGTCACCACGGTGACCGAGGCCAGCGGCAGCCGCACCCGCAGCCCGGCGGACTTACGCAGCGCGAGGGTGGCCGAGCAGACGGCGCGGGCGGTGTCCATGCCCGCGACCAGGGCCTCGTCCTGGGGCAGGTCGGCGGCCACCGGCCAGTCGGCCAGGTGCACCGACTCCCCGCCGGTCAGCCCGCGCCATACGTCCTCGGTGACCAGCGGCAGCAGCGGGGCGAGCACCCGGCAGGTCACCTCCAGGGTGGTGTAGAGGGTGTCGAAGGCGGCCCGCACGTCCTCGGTGGCCTCGCCGTCGGTGGCCCAGAAGCGCTCCCGGGACCGGCGGATGTACCAGTTGGTGAGCACGTCGATGAACGCCCGCGCGGAGTCGGCAGCACCGGCGATGTCGTGGTGTTCCAGCTGCGCCCCGGCGTCCTCCACCAGCCCGCGCAGCTTGGCCAGCAGGTAGCGGTCCAGCGGGTTGGTCGAGGAGGTCGACCACTGCGCCTGGTAGCCGTCGCCGACGGCGTTGGCGTAGAGCCCGAAGAAGTACCAGGCGTTCCACAGCGGGATGAGCACCTGGCGCACCCCGTCGCGGATGCCCTGCTCGGTGACGATCAGGTTGCCCCCGCGCAGGATCGGGCTGGACATCAGGAACCAGCGCATCGCGTCGGCGCCGTCCCGGTCGAAGACCTCCCGGACGTCCGGATAGTTGCGCAGCGACTTGGACATCTTCTGCCCGTCGCTGCCGAGCACGATGCCGTGGCTGACGCACGCGGAGAAGGCCGGGCGGTCGAACAGCGCGGCCGCCAGGATGTGCATCGTGTAGAACCAGCCGCGGGTCTGCCCGATGTACTCCACGATGAAGTCGGCCGGGAAGTGGTGCTCGAACCACTCGGCGTTCTCGAACGGGTAGTGCACCTGGGCGAAGGTCATCGACCCGGAGTCGAACCACACGTCCAGCACGTCCTCGACCCGGCGCATCGTGGAGTTGCCGGTGGGGTCGTCCGGGTTGGGCCGGGTCAGCCGGTCCACGAACGGCCGGTGCAGGTCGACGTTGCCGTCGTCGTCGCGCGGCAGGGTGCCGAAGTCGCGCTCCAGCTCCTCGAGCGAGCCGTAGACGTCGATCCGGGGATAGGCCGGGTCGTCCGAACGCCACACCGGGATCGGGCTGCCCCAGAAGCGGTTGCGCGAGATCGACCAGTCGCGGGCGTTCTCCAGCCACTTGCCGAACTGACCGTGCTTGACGTGCTCGGGCACCCAGGTGATGTCCTCGTTGGTGCTCAGCATCGTGTCCTTGAACTTCGTCACCTCGACGAACCAAGAAGACACCGCCATGTAGATCAGCGGCTCACGGCACCGCCAGCAGTGCGGGTAGGAGTGGTCGTAGGTCTCGCGGCGCAGCAGCACGGTCCCAGGGGTGGTGGACCCGTGGTCGCCGGTGCCCCGGGTGCGGTTGCGCAGGTGCTCGGCGATGAGCCCGTTGGCCTCGAAGACGTGCATGCCGGAGTAGTCCAGCACCGGGGCGGTGAACTTGCCGTCCAGGCCGACCGGCACGACCGGGGCGATGCCCTCCCGGTCGGTCACCATCTTGTCCTCCTCACCGAAGGCGCCGGCGCTGTGCACCAACCCGGTGCCGTCAGTGGTGGTGACGAAGTCGGCCTCGACCACGCGGTGCGCCCTCGGGTGCCCGTCGTAGTAGGAGAACGGCGGGACGTAGGACAGCCCGAGCAGCTCCGCGCCCGTCAGCTCGGCCACCACGGGCGGGTCCTCCCCGAGCTCCCGGGCGTGCGCCGCGAGGCGGGCCCGCGCCACGACATACCGCTCGGTGGTGCCGGTGTAGTCGGACTCGACGACGACGTAGTCGATCTCCGGGTGCACCATCACCGCCAGGTTGGCCGGCAGCGTCCACGGCGTGGTCGTCCACACCAGCAGCAGCGCGCCCTCCAGCGCCGCGGGGGCCTCGCCGGTCACCCGCAGGCCCACCGTGACCGACGGGTCCTGTCGCATCTGGTAGACGTCCTCGTCCATCCGCAGTTCGTGGTTGGACAGCGGCGTCTGGTCGTTCCAGCAGTACGGCAGCACCCGGAAGCCCTCGTAGACCAGCCCCTTGTCGTAAAGCTGCTTGAAGGCCCAGATCACCGACTCCATGTAGTCGGGGTTGAGCGTCTTGTAGTCGTTGTCGAAGTCGACCCACCGCGCCTGCCGGGTGACGTAGTCGCGCCACTCGTCGGTGTACTTCAGCACCGAGGCCCGGCACTTGGCGTTGAACTCCTCGATGCCCAGCTCGAGGATCTCGTCCTTGGTCTTGATGCCGAGCTGGGACATCGCCTCCAGCTCCGCCGGCAGCCCGTGGGTGTCCCAGCCGAACCGGCGCTCGACCCGCCGCCCCTGCATGGTGCGGAACCGCGGGACGACGTCCTTGACGTAGCCGGTGAGCAGGTGACCGTAGTGCGGCAGGCCGTTGGCGAAGGGCGGACCGTCGTAGAAGACGTACTCGTTGTCGCCGTCCTCACCCGCGGGGCGCTGCTCGACGCTCTTGGTGAAGGTGTCGTGCTCGGCCCAGTACGCGAGCACGGCCTGCTCCAGCGTCGGGAAGTCGGGGGCCGGGGTCAGCCCCTGACCTGCGGTGTCGACCTGGGGGTAGGTCATCGTCGGTGCTCCTGCTCGTCGTCAACTCGTCCACATCCGTGCACGAGGACGACGTTGCGCCGCGGTACCACCTCGTTTGCCGCCCGCCGCTGCCGGCCGACGACCCCTCTGGTCCAGGCTGTGACGGGCCCACCCGTCCGGTTCTAGTGAGGCGCACGGCAGGTATGCCGTGGGCCCGTTCTTCCGGAAGCTCGCCGCTGATGACGGCTCAGACGCCTGGGCCCATCGTAGCGCGCTGCGGACCCCGCGCGGACCCGATTCCCACCCGCGCGGACCGGGCCGCGCCCGATGGTGTGTAGTAGGCGCCATGCCCCTGTTGCCCGAGAGTGTCCGAGCCCACCTGGTCACCGACGCCGACGTGGCCCGCACCTACGCCGTGGACTCCAGTCCCGGCGCCGGCGCGCCCGAACACTTCGAGGTGGTCCGCGCCCGGTCCAGGGAGGACGTCGTCGAGGTCCTCCGGTATGCCGAGGCGCACCGGGTCCCGGTCGTGCCGCAGGGCGCGCGCACCTCGACCACCGGCTCCTCGGTCGCGCTCGAGGGTGGCATCGTGCTCAACGTCGAGGCGCTGGACTCCATCGAGGTCGACGAGGAGGAGCGGATCGCGGTCGTCGGCCCCGGCGTGGTCAACGGCAACCTCAAGGCGCACCTGACCGACTACGGGCTGGCCTATCCCCCGGACCCGGCGAGCTCGCCCACCTGCACCATCGGCGGCAACATCGCCACCAACGCCGGGGGCCTGTGCTGCGTCAAGTACGGCGTCACCGCCGACTACGTGCGGGGCCTGGAGGTGGTGCTGCCCGGCGGCGAGGTCATGCGGACCGGACGGCGCACCGCCAAGGGGGTCGCCGGCTACGACTTGACCGGCCTGTTCGTCGGCTCCGAGGGCACCCTGGGCGTGGTCACCGAGGCGGTCCTGCGCCTCATCCCGGCCCCCGACCCCGCGCTGACCGTGCTGGCCGTCTTCGACGACCTCGACGCGATGATGGCCGGGGTCGCCGCGCTGCACGGCGACCGGCACACGCCCAGCCTGCTCGAGCTGCTCGACGGCCCCAGCCTCGCCGCGATCCAGGAGGTGGGCGACTTCGGCTTCCCCACCGACGGCGGCGGCGTGCTGCTGGTCCAGTCCGACCGGCCGGACCACACCCACGAGGACGTGCAGCGGTATGCCGAGCTGCTCCGGTCGGCGGGCGCCACGGACCTGGCCGTGGCCGACGACGCGACCGAGGCCGACCTGCTGCTCCAGGGACGCCGGGCGTTGCACGCGGCGATGGAGGCCCGCGGTCACCGGTTGATCGAGGACATCTGCGTGCCGCTGCGGCACCTGGGCGAGCTGGTCTCCCGGGTGCACACCATCGCCGGTGGCCACGGGCTGGAGGCGCTGTGCTCCGGGCACGCCGGCGACGGCAACCTGCACCCGTGCGTCTTCTTCGACGCCGCGGACCCGCAGAGCGTGGCCGCGGCCGACGCCGCCTTCGGCGACATCGTCGAGGCCGCCTGGGACCTCGGCGGAACGCTCACCGGCGAGCACGGTGTCGGCGCGCTCAAGGCCCCCTGGCTGGCCGGCGAGCTGGGTGCGGCCGAGATGGCCCGGCAGCGC